>JADZCC010000114.1 GCA_020851785.1 Anaerolineales bacterium | reverse complement strand
TTTGGCGCTCATCAAACAAGCAAATTTCCAAAATGCCGCTCAGGCTCGCAGGTGGTTTTCGGCTCACATCCCCCAGGCGTTTGCACTCTTGGTTACCCCTTTTTCCTGACTTTGCAAAAGCCATGAAGCACAAAATACATCGTATTGCGATATATTGCAATGCGATGTATACTTTTAAGGGTCGTCACCCAAGGAAGAACCAAATGCGGAGCCAATCCATCATAACGCTATTTCTGGACATTGGGGGCGTTTTACTGACCAACGGCTGGGATCGCAAGGCGCGAACCCGCGCGGCTGAAACCTTCCACCTGGACAATGCAGAGGTGGACGAACGTCATCACCTGACCTTTGACACCTACGAAGAAGGCAAACTCAGTTTGGACGAATATTTGAACCGCGTGATATTTTATGAAAAGCGCACCTTCTCACGCGCAGAATTCAAAGACTTCATGTACGCGCAGTCACAGCCTTTTCCAGAGATGATCGAATTAATCAAAAATATCAAAGCGCGTTATCACCTGCGGGTTGCGGTGGTGAACAACGAAGGGCGCGAACTCAACGCGTATCGCGTGCAAAAATTTCAATTGAACACGTTCATAGATTTCTTCGTTTCCTCCTCCTTTGTCCATCTTCGCAAGCCAGACGCCGATATCTACCGCATGGCGCTGGATATTGCGCAAGCCAGCCCGGAGCAGGTCGTATATATTGACGACCGCTCTCTGTTCGTCGAAGTCGCAGAAGGGCTTGGGATTCGCGGCATCGTGCATAAAGATTACAACACTACACAGCAAGCGCTGGAGGCCTTCGGACTCTCGTTGACCCGTTAAAAATTCTACGCGCCGTACAAAAGTCAGGGGGCTTCCATCGAGATTGGATAAGAAATGAAAATACAAACATCAAAATCCGCCATCGAGCCGAATCTGCTCGGCGCGGAAGACAGCGTCAATTTAGCGCATTGGATGCCACAGCGCGGCGGCGTTATGCCGCAAGTCCGTATCGGCAAACGCTGGATCAGCGTCTGGTGGGCAATTCCAATCGCATTTTTATTCGGCATCATTGCGGTTGCCATCGCGCAGGCCTTGCGCGAACTCCCCGCCGTACAAGCGTTCATCCTGCGCTACCCCGGCGACGCGACGCCCGTTTCCGTCACCTCCGGCTTTCCGATCTGGTTAAGAGCGCAACATTTTTTCAACGCATTCTTCATGATGTTCATCATCCGTGCCGGCATTCAAATCCTTGCGGATTATCCGCGCCTGTTTTTACGCAGAGACTGCACGCCGGGCGAAGAGTGGTTCCGTTTTCAGCATGATGTGCCAACCGACCGCCTCTGGACCTCGAAAGACGATTCAGTCGCAATCCCCGGCTGGCTCGGCATCCCCGGCATTCGCCACTCTGTGGGGCTGGCGCGCTGGTGGCACTTCACCTTCGATCTGTTATGGGTCATAAACGGCTTGATTTATTACGTCTTACTTTTTGCAACTAACCAATGGCAACGCATCGTCCCAACCAGTTGGTCGGTATTTCCTAACGCGCTCTCGACGCTGATTCAATACCTGTCGCTTAATTTCCCCGTTGAGCATACGTGGACGGTGTACAACGGCTTGCAACAGTTGACCTATTTCGTCACCATCTTCATCGCCGCCCCTTTGGCATTCATCACCGGCGTCCTGCAGGGGCCTGCGTTCTCCAACCGGTTGGGCCGAATCTCCAAGTTTTTGAACCGCCAACTCGCGCGGACGATTCACTTCGCGGTATTAAACTGGTTCCTCTTCTTCATCCTCGTCCACACCACGCTCGTGTTTATTACCGGTCTGCGCAAGAACCTGAACTACATGATCGTGGGCATAAACAGTAGTTCCTGGAATGGACTCTTAATCTACATTCCCGTGATGATCATTCTAGTCGGCATCTGGCTGATGGTGTCGCCGCTCACGCTCAAGTATGCGCGCATGGTTCAACGCGTCGGCGAGACGATGGTGGGATATATTAAATCATGGGCAGAACTTTGGGACCCGAAGACCCAATATACCGAAAAAGATATTTCCCCATATTTCTGGGTCAATGGGACATTGCCAACCTCCGAGGAATACAACCGACTCAAAGAAGGCAACTTTGCGGATTACAAGATCATCATCGGCGGGCTGGTTGAAAATCCGCAAGAGCTTTCGTACGCCGATCTCAAAGCCCTGCCCAAGCAAACGCAGATCACCAAGCATTTCTGCATTCAAGGCTGGTCGGGCGTAGCCAAATGGGCAGGCGTTCCGGTGCGTGAGATCATCAAACTTGCCAAGCCGAAGCCCGAGGCGCGTTACCTTGTCTTTTATTCGTTTGCAGAAGGCGCGGATGGCGGCATTTATTACGACGTCCATTCCCTGCGGAACATGCGTCATCACCTCAGTATTCTGGCATACGAAATGAACGGGGAATCGCTCAACCTCCTGCATGGCGCGCCGCTTCGATTGCGCTGTGAAAATCAACTTGGCTTCAAAATGGTCAAATGGATTCGCGCGATTGAATTCGTCAGCGATTTCAAACACCTCGGCGCGGGACAGGGCGGCTATAATGAAGACCACGAATACTACGGAAACCGAATGCCAATTTGACGAGGAACTCCATGAAAACAGATAACAAGCGAACGGTCCGATCTGACGCGCTGGCGCTCTTCGGCATCACTGGCGATCTTGCCTACAAGATGATCATCCCCGCACTGTACGCTTTGGTCAAACGCGGCGCGTTAACCATTCCCATCGTCGGCGTGGCCCTCGAAAAATGGGACCGCAAACAATTACAGGCGCGCATCAAGGACAGCCTGCAACAAAACGGCGGCATTGACGATAAAAAAGCTTTCAACAAACTGCTTGCGCTCCTCCATTACGTCAGCGGGGACTATACCCATCCAGAGACTTATGCGGCCATAAAGACTGCGCTCGGCAAAGCCAAACGGCCAACCCATTATCTGGCCATCCCGCCGTTCCTTTTTGAAAATGTGATTCAGGGATTGGGAGCGGCCGGGCTGGCGCAAGGCGCGCGCGTGATCGTTGAAAAGCCGTTCGGGCGCGACCTGGCTTCGGCGCGGGAACTTAATCGCGTCGCCCATGCAGTCTTCCCCGAAGACGCGATCTTCCGCATTGATCACTACCTCGGCAAAGAAGCGATTATGAACATCCTCTACTTCCGCTTCGCCAATTCGTTTTTGGAGCCAATCTGGAATCGCAATTACATCTCCAGCGTGCAAATTACGCTGGCGGAAGATTTCGGCGTAAAAACGCGCGGCGCTTTTTATGAAAGCGTCGGTTGCCTGCGCGATGTGATTCAAAACCATCTCTTTCAGATCGTGGCCTTGCTGGCCATGGAAGCGCCAACCCGCCAAAACCCGGATGCAATTCAAACAGAGAAGGTTAAGGTCTTTCGCGCCATGCGTCCGCTTGCGCCACAAGATTTGGTGCGCGGCCAATATGCAGGCTATCGCCATGAGCCGGGCGTGGCCAAAGATTCTGACGTGGAGACCTTTTGCGCCTTGCGCCTCTTCATTGATTCGTGGCGCTGGGCGGGAGTCCCGTGGTATTTACGTTCCGGGAAATATCTGGCGCAAAAAGTGAATGAAGTGCGCGTGGAATTAAAACCGCCGCCGCAAAAACTTTTTGACGACTCGCCCACGCTCAGCGGGCAATCCAATTATCTGCGTTTTCAACTGGCGCCGCATTCTTCCATTGGGCTGGCGGCGCGCGTCAAGAAAAAAGGCAAGGAGTTTGTGGGCGATCAAAAAGAACTCTTTGTAATTGAAGAAGAGCCGGGCGAGCAGTCGCCATATGAGCGCCTGTTGGGCGACGCCATCTCCGGCGACCGCACGCTCTTCACCCGCGAAGACGCCTCCGAAGCGGCCTGGTCCATCGTGGAGCCGGTCCTCAAAACGCATCCGCGCGCGCTCCCCTACAAGCGCGGCAGTTGGGGCCCAAAAGCGGCCGAAATCTTCGCCTTTCAAAATGGGGAGACATCACTTGTCTCGCGTTAAAAAATGTCTGCCGCCAAAAAACTCGTTGCTTGAAAAATATTCGGTGCAAGGAAACTATGTGGATTGCTACGTCGCAACCATTGACAAGCAAGTCTCATTTTCTGAATATGTTTTTGCCTTTTACACGACCTGGCTATTCAAAATGGAACGGTTGATCTTGAAGTGGCTGGCCAACAAGCCGTCTACCGATTTGCAGGCAAGACAATTATCGAACCATGAGATCAATCATTTCGCCGCATGGACGGTCGAAGCGCGTATAGAGAACGAATTCCTAGTCTGTGATTTTGCAAGTAGCACGCGCTCGTGGTTGATGATCGAAAAGGCTGAAGCGGGGACAAAACTCTACTTTGGCTCGGCAGTCGTCCCGAAGAAAAGCGGCGCGGAGCTGGGGCAAATCTTCGTCCTGTTGCTGGGATTTCATCAAATGTACTCCATCCTGCTTTTGTATTTTGCAAAACAGAAATTGAGCCGCGAAAACAAAACCAGTCGTTGAATTTTTTATCCACAAAAGAATTAGTCCGTTTGAAGCGAAAAAAGAGTGACCTAAAAATCACTCTTTTTTCATGCTTGAAGCAGAGTGAGGAGCCGTGTACCGTTAAAGTGGGCAGTCGCATTGTCAGACTCCTCAAAAAGCTAAAGCCGGCCTAATTTCAACCCTCCAAGCGTCCAATCCATCTCAGGGAGCCTCCAATGAAATCCACTTCAACCTTGCAAATCATTTTATGTATCAGCCTGCTACTGCTTGCCTGTTTACCTTCGACGTTGCCCAGTTTCTCGACCTCAACGCCGTCTCCCACGCTGGCCTCCATTCCTGCGGCGCCCACACTGTCCATATCCGTGCCAGCAACTTCCCCGCCCGTTCAGCCAGAAAGCGACCTGGAAGGTGAAAACCTTTTGGTAACTATCCCGCCCGGATTCAAGATTGATTACGAGGCTGAGCAGGACAATACGATTATCAATGAGATGACGCCTGAAAACGAGTCAGTCAACGACTGGGAAACGCTGGTCACCGCGCTGATGTTCCTGGGAGACCAGAACATCGCGCTTGAAGCGTTTCAGCAAAAGATGACGCAATCCTGGTTCGACTTCTGTCAAAACAGCGAAACGCACCCAGTGGCGGACGGAGTTGAAAATGGCTATGCTTTTGCGCTCTGGATGCTCTATTGCCCTTTGAATCCTGATACGCAAAAAATGGAATACGTCTACGTCAAAGCGATTCGAGGGAACGACAGTTTTTACAATGTGCAAGTCGCCTTTCGATACAAACCATCCGATGAGGTTGTGACCTACTGGATGCAGTACCTTAAGGGCGTCATCGTTTGTGATACGAGAATCGCGGAGCGGGCTTGTCCATAATTAAGTTTCGCCTATTTTCTATAGCGGAATAGGCTAAAAAAGTGAAAGGAGGCGTCGCATAGCGCGATACGATTCTGCGTCCACACGTTGGGATGTTCGTCTAATCCAAATGTCAAAGGAGAATCAAATGAATAAGAAATTACAAATTACCCTGTACGTGATCGCCGCCTACTTGACCGTGTTCGGCATTCTGTTCGTGTTCGCGCCGAGTATCGCCGAGAAAGTGTTGAACAATAAACTGCCCGACGCGGCATTGAACATGCTCTACGGACAGTTGACGCTTACCTTCGCGTACGTCGCCTTCCTTGCCTCGCGCGGCGGAGAGGGCGCCAGCAAACTGTCGGGCGTCATGCTCGCGCTCACAGTGGGACACGTCGTTGTGTTCGGTTATCAACTGATGACGGGTATGCTGAACTTTTCGCAGGCAGGACCTCCGCTGATCATCAACGCCATCTTCACGGTGTTGTTGTTCCTGTTTCGCAAAGACTGACGGTTGACTTGGGACTGGGGACTGGACGAGTTCAGTCCCCAATTATGAATCGGGAGATATTTTATGCTGAACGATAAATCGCAATGGACCGATACCCTCATCCACCTCTTCGCGCTCGCGTCGCGGCTGGAGGGGGAAGGGCAATACAACCTCGCCAAACTGATGCGCGCGGCGGCGGATTCGTTGTGCCGCCGCGAAACCTATCCGCTCGATATTTCTGGCGACAAGGACAAACTCACCGCCGAAGTTCACAAAGCGATTGAAGCGCTGTCGCGCCTGAACATCAATGCGGATTTGCTCGCCGCGATGAAACACGGGGCGGATTTTTTGGCGCAGGGAAAACTCTCGCCCATCACCGCCACGCCTCATCCCTACGTTTGTCGCGGGTGTGGCTCCATCACGCTTTCTTCGCCCGTCGAGCCTTGTCCCACTTGCGGCGCGTGGGCAGAGACCTTCCAAAAGTTCATGCCCAACTATTGGTTCAACGATCTGGAACCTTCCGCCGCGTTCGAGCGCCTGCGCCAGACTCCGCTCGTGGTGGAGAAACTCATCGCGGGGTTATCCGATGAGATGATGAATCAATCTCCGTCTGATGGCGGCTGGGCGATTCGCAATACGCTCAGTCATCTGCGCGACGCGCAAGGCGTGCTGGATTTCCGCGTGGACTTGTTCCTCAAAGAGGCGCATCCGATTCTCGAATCGAAAGCCGTCTTCGCCTGGGCGAAAAACGAGTCGGAGCGTCCGCCCTCGGCGCGCGACATCTTCGAGACCTATCGCGCCTCGCGCGCCGAGACTCTCCGCAAATTGGAATCATTCGCCCCGTCCGATTGGGATCGCGTGGGCGAGCATGAAGAGTTTGGCACAGTCACGCTCCGCCAGCAGGTCAGTTACTTCACCGCGCACGAAAGCACGCATCTGGCGCAGATTCGGGCGCTGATCCAATGACATAGATCAACTTCAAATCATCCTGCGATTTTCTATTCAGTTCTGCTTTTGTCCGCCGCAAAAAAACAAAAATGGTCATTGAGAATCTGTGATCCTCAACGACCATTTTACAATCATGATTTATTTTTTAGAGTCGCTCAAACTTTGCCTGGAAGAAGCGCAGGTATTTCGGCTCGTAGACCATCTTCAAGCCGCGAGTGGATTCGCGCGCGTCGTACACAGCTTTGACCGATTCAGCGACGACATCCATGTGCGCCTGAGTGTAGACGCGGCGCGGAATGGTGAGGCGCGTCAACTCAAGCTTGGGGTAGTAATGATCGCCCGTCTTCGGGTCGCGTCCCGCTGAGGCGATGCCGCGCTCCATCGAGCGGATGCCCGAATCGAGGTAGAGTTCCGCCGCGAGTGTTTGAGACGGGAATTCAATTTGCTTGAGATGAGGATAAAACGCCTTCGCGTCGAGAAAGATGGCGTGACCACCGACGGGTTGCACGATGGGGATATCCCAATCGGTGAGCAGTTCGCCGAGGTACAACACCTGACCGATGCGCGTGCGGATGTGATCGTCCTGCACTGATTCTTCGATGCCGATGGCGAGCGCTTCCATGTCGCGTCCAGCTTGTCCGCCGTAGGTGTGCAGACCTTCATACACAACGACAAGGTTTCGAAGTTCTTCAAAGATTTCTTAATCGTTGA
>JADZCC010000113.1 GCA_020851785.1 Anaerolineales bacterium | reverse complement strand
CGGACGAAGCGGGCTTGCAGGGTGTGGGGGACGGGAGTTCGTATTTTTTACGAAGCCCCTTGCCGGTTGTAATCATCCAACTGGCCAGGCTAAACATAGCCCTTGTAAAAAGCCCCGGGCGCGGGGCACGCGCGCGGCGTTGTTTCCGCTCAAAGTGGATCAGCGTCATTTCTTCCGCTATTCGTTGGCGGTTGTATTCCGCCGTTTTTTCAACATCCTGGTAATTCATGGTCTTGCTCCTTGATTTAATGCAGTGGTTAACTGCCCAATAAAAAGTCAGTCACGGCTTTAAGCGTTTTTTCGATACTGTCTTTGCTTGCAATGTACACCTTTGCTCCGTTTTTCCTTCTTTCTTGTAAATAGCTGGTGGCGGTCAGTTGTGAGAGATAACGCGACACGCTGGGCTGACTGAGGTTCGTGGCTTCCATGATCTCTTGCGAACGCATCTCGCCTTTTTCGATGATCAAATGCAGAATCTGTAAGCGCGTGCTGTCTGCCAGCGGCGAAAGGCGCGAGACGATTTCAGAGCGGTCCAGTTCGGGTATTTTTTCGTCCGAGCCTTCGGGCGTGTGTGCGCCGAAATGAATGTAAAAATTATCGCCAATGATTGACTTGTGAATATAAGGCCCGAGGTGGGCGTTCGGAACGAAGATTAACCGTCCCGCTGTCTCGTACTGGCCTCCCCATTGATCTTCTTCAATTTCCTTGCCCGTCACGAATTTGATCTGGTCGGCGCGAGTCATAGCGCTCAAGTTGAGTTTGTTGAAAGCTCGCGCAGATTCTTCCAGCATCGGGCGCACACGCGTCCATTCGGCTTGTAAGTGATTCTTCCAAAACCAGCGTATATGTCCCGTAACCAACTGCTTGAGCGCGGCCGGGTCAATCACGTAGTCATAGGCGCGAATTTCAATGTCTTCGTCCATCAGCTTCTCGCCAAAGCGGGAGCGCAGAAATTTCACATAATTCTCGGCCGAGGATAAGACTTCATCCCAATTCACAGGCTGGTTTGCCCCTTTACGCGCTTCTTCAGTAAAGTAGATTCCTGAGTAAGCGTTGAGCAACCGTTCGCGGAGCATGGACGGGGAGGTCTTTTCCAATTTCGCTAAATACGCTTCAAAGGTTGTCTCGGCGGTTGTTGGCATAATTGAATAGTGAAGCCCAATTAATACCAGCTTATGGCGAAAAAATTCGTCGCTGGTCATACTTGCGCGAGTCTTCGCGATCCATTCATGGATCCCGGGTTGGTCGTGAGCGTTGGATACGAGAAACATGCTTTCGAGGGCGTTCAAAGCGGGTTCAATCTCTATAATGTTCTCGGCTATGGTGGTTTTCTCGAGGTTGATATCAAAAGGGGGCATGGGTGATCTCCGTGAAATCAATATTATACAATATATTGAATAATTCACATATTGTATTTATTTTTTGGACTTTGTCAAGGTTTTTCGGGGATGAAGTTCCGGCCATTTTCGACCCTTTGAATGCTTGCCGCTATTACAAATTGCACGCCGATGACCAATTGTCTTATATTGAAGCGTTTTGCGCTAAAATCAGAAAAGGTTTAAATCAAGCCGACTTCAATACCAAAAGGCAAATCATTGAATTGCTGGACATACGCGGCAAGATTGCTTTTGAAAATGACGAAAAGGTCTTATATCTAAAATGTCTATTTCAACCGAACGAAGGGCAACTGCGTTTGCCAATAGTAACATTGCCTTTATCAAATAGTCACGAAGTAAACCCCATTGAACTAACAGCGCGGCTTGTCATGGGGCAGGGCTTGACCCTTGCAGACATTCTTTTTAGCAATGCAATCAAATTGAATCAGAGCGTATGAGACCCAAGCAGGGCAGGCTTTACGGCTTGCCCTGCTTGTTTTTCTGCTTTGTTTCGAGTAAAATATAGGTACTGATTATTTATACAAATCGGAACTTGAAAGGATACCAAGCCATGACCCAAAACGCGATAGCCCTACGCCCTACCGAGCCGCAAGCCTTAGCCATTGCAGGGCAGACGGCTAATACCATTGCGGCGCAAAGCGTCTTTATTGATTACAAATCACGCAAGGCGGCAAACACTTTGAGACGGCAGGCAAATGACCTTGCCCTCTTTGCCGATTACTTACATGCGGCGGGCTTGAATGTCGGCGGGTTTGACCAAGACCCGCAAGCATGGCGCGGAATCACTTGGGGATTAGTGGAAGGCTTTGCCCGCTGGCAATTGCAGGAAGGCTATGCAGTAGCAAGCGCAAACGTAAGGCTTGCAACCGTCAAGACTTATGCGCGGCTGGCAATGAAAGCGGGCGCATTAGACCAAGCCGACTATGCCATGATTACAACCGTTAAGGGTTACAGCCGCAAGGAAAGCAAGCGCATTGACGAACAAAGGCAGGCGGCAGAGCTGGCAACCCGTAAGGGCGTAAAGAAAAGCGCGGCGGTATCCATTGACCCTAAGCAGGCGGCGGCGTTGATTATGCAATCTGATACCCCGCAAGGTCGGCGCGATTCCTTGCTCATGGCTTTGCTTTTGGAACATGGTTTGCGGGTTGGCGAAGTTGCGCGGCTGGCAGTAAATGACTTTGACCTGAAAGCGGGTACGTTGACCTTTTACCGCCCTAAAGTTGACAAGACCCAGACTCACGCCTTCACGCCCCAGACGTTGACGGCGGCGCGGGCATACTTCAAGCAAGACGCGCCAAAGCGCGGCAATCTTTGGCGCAAGAGCGCAAGCAAGCAGGACGGCAAAAGCAACAAGCAGACCTTGACCAAGCAGGGCATGACAGAACGCGGCTTAACGAAACGGGTAAAAGTTCTAGGCGAGATTGTCGGCTTGGTTGGATTATCCGCCCATGATTGCCGTCATTATTGGGCAACCCAAGCGGCGCGGAATAATACGCCCATTGACCGCTTGCAAGAGGCGGGCGGCTGGAATAGCCCCGCAATGCCCTTGCGCTATGTAGAGGCGGCAAAGATAGCGAATGAGGGCGTAAAATTGAGTTAGAATATTTGTACTAAAAAACGCCCGCCCATGTAGGCAAACATGGCGGGCAATATCAAAGCCGATAGCGGCGGCTTGTGATGGGCAAATTTTAGCACATCCAAGCGGGACAATAAAAAGGATGTGAATAATGACATACGACTTTCAAAATCTTGGAAATTTTATTTCTACCAAAGACAAGGCGGTTAGCTGGTATATCGTCTATCAAGAATTTTTCAAAGAGGTATTAGAAAATCCAACCCCAGAGATTGTAGATATGCTCTGGGATAGATACAAAGGGCGCTTAGAGAGGGAATACAAAGACAGTTATTTTCCAAAGTACGATTCGAAGCCGTGCGATTACTACGCCCCTATCCCGACTTTGTATAAAGAAAAGGCTTTTTCAAAATTCTTTCTAAAGGCTTTCCCAAAAGAAGAATCTGTCCTTAAACTTGCTAGGATGGCTTTAGATGTGAGCGAAACACCAGAGATAAAAGAGCGTCTCAAAAACACGCCGTTTATGCCTGTCGGCGAACTGTTTCCCGATATGCAAAAGATATTTGATAACATTTGCAAATTGCCATTCGGTGAGGTTGAAAAACTTCTTTCAGCAAAACCCATGATAGATAATTTTGAAAAATCCTACGCAACCGCGCAAGCCGAAACGCCGAAACTGGAAGATGCAAAGCCGAAGAAGCGCAAGGCGAGAAAATCCCATGATTGCCAAGTCCCTAAAAGAGTCCCGGAACTTGAGAAGTGGCTATTGATTTATGAATATTATGAAATGTATTGCAAAGCCAGAAACCTTAGGGCGCAAGATTTTTACAGTTACTGGCAAATGGACGACGAACACAGCGATAGGCCATTAGCTACACAGATGCTAAAAGATATTCCCAGATTGCAAATATTGCTTGATGAAGGCAGGTTGGGACACATCCATAAAAAAGCGAATTCATTTTTAGGTAAAAACTTGCGTTAAGAACTTCCAAGAACTTCCAAGAACTTCTTAAATACTTTTGCGCGGCGTGAGATGATGCAAATCATTAACGCCGCGCTTTTGATTCCATGAGGTGAAAAGATGCAAGACATAAAAATTTATATCGTTATTGAGAATAAAAAAACAGGTGAAGAAACAAACATAAGCGGAAGTCTTGAACTGCTTCGCGCCTTTCTGTCTGGCGTGGGAAGCCTTGAAATTCAACCTACCCCGACCGATGCGCAAATCATCCCCCACAAAACGCGCAAGAGCGCGGCGCAATCTTTGACCAAGCAAGAGGGAAACCATGCTACTCACTAACCCCATAGACCCAGAGACCCAAACGCGGCAGGCTTTAGCCCGCGTGTATGCCCTGCTTTTACGTTTGGCAGAGGATGAAAATAAAACCGTTGACAGCGACAATCTTGGCGGAGCGGCGCTGTCAACGGCAGAACAGATAGACCCCAAAAAGGAATCCATCCATGAATGATTATATTCGATTGCCTTATGCCGAACAGTTGCGCCGAAATATTAAGACCGTCAAACGCTGGAAGGGCAAAAAGCCTGAAAGTATTTTATACGGGCTTATTGAGGGTTTGCAACGGCTTACCGAAAAGTACAGCTTCAAGCATGGATGAAATCGTTAGGTCCGCTTCTTCTCTGGTTGATGCGGCGGTTATGTTAGGCGGCGTATTGGTTGCCCCAGAGCATACCGTCATGCAAAGGCTGGCAGAGCGGCGAATCGCCCCGCAGGTAATTACCGCCTTTGATATACAACCCTTCAATAATGGCTGGCGGTATCCCACGCCACGCGGCGCTTATCGCTGGAAAAACGCCGACAGTAAAGCCGACCCAAAATATAAATGGCTTGACGGCAAGGATGATTTTTATCATGTACAGGACATTGCAAGCGCAATTTATAACGCGGGCGGGGCTTGTTGGTTTGTATCAGGTGAAGCGGATGTATGGGCGATGCAGTCGGCAGGTATCGCCCACGTAATCAGCGGATACACAGAGGCAAGCGTCTCGAAAGAATTGCCCGCCTATCTTGAAAGCATGGGCGTAACCGTTTTGTATATCGCCCCCGACCTTGACCAAACGGGCGCGGGCTTTGCGGGCAAGGTTGCCCGCGTATTACAAGAAAGCAGTATAGAGCTTGATGCGCGGCAGTTGCCAAAAGAATTAGGCGATAAAGGCGATATTGGGAAAGCGTGGGCGATTTATACGCGGCGGCAGACATTTGAAAGATGGTTGCTTGGCTTACCGCGATTTATCCCCGAACCAGAACCCAAGCCCGAACCCAAAGCCCTGCAAGTTGACGCGGCAATTATCCCCGCTGGCTATCGTCAATTGATTGCCGACCTGTTACATGCAACCGAATATCAAGGCGATGGATTTACTAAAAAGAATGTCCGCTGTCCTTTTCATAATGACGGTAAACATGCAGACGCGAGCCTACACCAAGAAAAGGGCTTGTACTGCCATGTTTGCGGCAGGTGGTTTACATGGAATGAGACGGGTATCAAGGCCGGCGCGGGGAGTTTGCGAACTTGGCGCATGGCGAATACTTACGCCCTTTCAACCGAATTGAGAGAGGCTTTGATTAGGGATAATAAAACCAACCTTGCCCGCTTGCTTGATGCGGTTGCCTTCAAAGGTTGGAAGGCCGGCAGGGAATTTACCCGCAAGGATGCGGTTACAGTCTGTATTGACCTGCTTACCGCTTGGACTATTCGCCAAGCCCTAGAGAGTTTGTGCGGTTTTTTTCCCTCTTTTTCTATTACATCTAGTATGAAGGAAAAAACCCTCATTAACTCAAAGCAAACACGCCCCCCAAAGGTTTACAAACTCCCCGAATTATCAGAACTGGCAGGCAAGTTACAGGTCAAGCAAATCCATTTTGACGAAATACCCGCCCAAAAGATAAAGCACGCGGCAGATTATCGGGCAGAGGTCTATGCCGCATTGCCAAGACGAAAGGCAGGGCAGTATGCACGCAAAACACTTACAGAACGCATAGCGGTTAGCGCCAGAACGGGGCAGAGTTATGACAAGCGGGCTAATCTCATTGTCACGCCAAATATAGAGCGGCGGCAACTTAAGCCCGATGAAATAGCCGACCTGCCCGATAAGGTTTACAAGAATCGTAAATATAACCTTTGGCTGGAAGATGAAAATTGCAAGAAGTACAGGCCCGATAAAGAGAGTATTAAGCGTATTGCAGAGAATGGCGGCGGAAAAGTTTACCGCGTGATTCAATCTGCTAATTCATACAAAGCAGGATAAGCAAGCCATTGATAAGCAGAGGTAAATAACGATGAAATGCAAATCTAAGACAACAAACGGGCAACTCTGCCAAGCCCAAGCAATAACAGGCAGTAAGTATTGCTTCACCCATGACCCCGCAAGCGGCGCGGCAAGAGCAAAGGCGCGTAAAAAGGGCGGGCGGCGCAATCGAACGCCCCACGCGGGCAATTCTGAATCCATCCCCACAAAGGTTAGAACTATTGAGGACGTTTTAGCTGTCCTTGATTATGCCCTTGCGGAAACATTGCCGCTTGAAAATTCAATACAGCGCGGGCGGTTATTGGTTGCCCTTGCGGGCGCGTTTATCGAAGCTCTGGAAGCGGGCGAGCTTGAAGCACGCTTAACCGCATTAGAGCAACGGATAAAAAATCAAAATGAGAGCGTGTGAGATGGTCAACAAAAGGACGCGAATCGCGCAACTCGAAAAAGTCCACGCGAAACAAAATAAGGGCGTGCCACGCGTGATAGTTTGGCGCGTCGGTTATGACGGTAAGCCTGCAACCTTTGACGGCGTGGAAATGTCACAGGAACAGGCGGCGAGTATGGCGGCAAAGGTTAAGGCAAGCGGCGGAAATTTTATATTAATACGTATCATCCCCGCGAGTGTGGCAATGCAAAACGAAATATAGAACGAAGCGCCCTAGCTTGCGAACTTGGGCGGGCGTGTTTGAACCTTAAAAATTGAATAATGCAAGCGTGTACCAGTTGCGCGGGTATAATTTCACATGGAGTTAAACCAATGGCAACAAATAGCGAACCCCCCAAGAGCGGGGATACATGGTTGACCGTCAACGAAGCGGCAAAGCTAAGCGGCTATGACCCCGAACATATTAGGCGGCTTGTCCGTGAGGATAAAGTCAAAGCCCGTAAATTTTCAATCGTTTGGATGGTTAACCGTGAATCACTTTTAGCATATATGGCAAAGGCGCAATCAATGGGAGGAAAGCGCGGGCGCAAGCCTGAAAAGTGAACGTAACAAATCCCCCCAATAGTAGTATAATTCCTATGTAGTAAGTCACTACAATTCAACCCGTTAAATCGGGCGGGTAAAGCGTTCGTAGCGCAATACACGCCCTAACCCCCACGCCGACACAAGCGGCGCAAGGGCTAAGGTAGATTATACCTTGACCTTTTACCCGCTTGCGGCATTGCCCAAGCGGTTTTTTGTTTTGGCACGGGGGATATACAAAAGGAGTCTAATGACAAAATACAAAACGCTTTTTATCTTCTTGCCCTTGCTTGTTATGGCTTGCTCATTGACCGCCCAAAACGCGGCGCTACATTTGCAAGCCGGCAGGCAAATAAACCCCGCAGACCCGCCCCCGCTAACCTGCCGCGTCAAAACAGGCTTGCAGGCGGGCAAGGTCAATTTGAGGGCTTGCGGCGGTACGGATTGCCCCGTGCTAATCATCTTGCATGAGGACGAACCATTGACCCAGACCCAAGCCGTGAATGGCTGGCTTGCAGTAGAGACCGCAAGCGGCTTGCACGGTTGGGTAAATTCAAAGTATGCAGATTGCATGAAAGGAAAATAGAACATGGATACCCCGAATAAAGTTAATCGTTTGCTTGAATTGATAAAGAGACCCGAAGCGGCAAAGCGCAAGCCGTCAAACTTTGCCCTGTATTGGGCTTGGCTTTTTTATAATGCGGTTGCCCTGCTTTTTGACGTTATCGCGGCGGGTACTGTTTACAGCATGATGGGCAAGTTTGCTTATGCCGTCTTGACTTTTGCGGCAGGTTTTTTGCCCTTGCTCATGCACGAATTTTTATATACGCGGGCTTATGCAAGCAAATGGCAAAAAGTCCTTGCCATAGTTGGCGCGGGCTTGTCCGTTGTAACGATTTTAGCGGTTGGAGTCTTGGCGGGGATTATCAATATCTTGGGCGTAACAGTGGCAAGCACGCAATGGTTAGAGATTGGGATGATTATCGCCCTTGTCTTGGTTGCGGGCGGGCATGGTTTGATTGCCGCGATTTATTTTTATATTGACGATGGAATCAAGGCGAATCAGGTAAGAGCGGAATCAGTTGCCTACCATGAGCGGCGCATTGAAGACATACAGCGGGCGAAAGAGATTCTTGCCCTTGCAGAGCAAGGCGCGAACGATGAAGACGCGATAGCCAAAGAATACGGCGGCATGGAAGTTTTGAATGAAATTTTAGGGCAGTTGCGCGGCGATAATCCCGCCCCTTCAAAGAGCGCGGCCATGTCGGCTAATCAAGCCCAGGATGAAGATGACGAACTGCCCGCCCCCGAATGGCAGGCATACTTGCGCGGCTATCAGGCGGCAAAGGTAAGCCCGCCCATGCAAAACGCAATGAATGAAAGTGAGGCGGCAGAATTGCAACCCGTCCCTTTACAAGTGGGATTCGGGCGCAACGGCAACGCCCACAAGTAAAGCGGATTTATACGTGGGTTTGCCAGTTTTGCAATATGGAATTTCAAACAGAGGTTTACAGCCAAAGATATTGCAGACCTAGTCACCGCGTTCTTGCCTGCAATTTACGCAAAGCCGAACGCATGAAAAACGCCCCTGCAAGCGAAAATCCGTTAACAGTCAAAGCGTTAACAGAACTTGCCGAATCCGACCCCGAACCCGCCTAATGCGGCTTTTTATGCCCTGCCCGTCATGGATAACGCTATGACGGGCAGGATGAAAGGATATAAATAAAGATGACCAAGCAAGCGGCAATCTATTCAAGAGTAAGCACAGACGAACAGGCAAAAGGGTACAGTCTCAAAACGCAAATTGAGGCTTGTCAAGCATACGCCCAAGAGCGCGGGTACACAGTGACCGCAACCTTTTCAGACGATTACACAGGCGCGGCGATAGACCGCCCCGAATTAAACAAGTTGCGCGATTACATGACACGGAATCCGCTTGACGTTGTAATCATTTACGATATTGACCGCTTGGCGCGAAAGAGCGCCTACCAAGTATTGATAGAGGAAGAATTTAAGCGGGCGGGCGTGTCTATTGAGTTTGTCATGGCGCAATATGAGGACACAGACGAAGGACGGCTACAAAAGCAAATTAGGGGAGTGATTGCCGAATACGAAAAGGCAAAGATTTTAGAGCGTAGTAAACGCGGTAAGCGCGGCAAAGCCAAGAGCGGCTTTGTCTTGACGGGCGCAAGGCCGCCTTACGGGTATCAGGTCAAATCAGAACCGCATAAAGCATGGCTTGAAATTGACGAAAGCGAAGCGGCAATCGTCCGAATGGTTTATGACTGGTATTTACGCGGGGATGAAAGCGGCTTGCCCATGTCGGCTAATGGAATTGCCAAGCGATTAACAAAATTAGGACTGCCGACAAGAGGCGATAGGCAAGCGCATTTTGCCAAGAAGTTTGGGCATGGCGTATGGCAAAGGGCAATGATTATTCACATCTTGACCAATGAGACTTATACAGGCGTTTGGCATTTTGGCAAAACGAAGATGATAGAAGACGGCAAGCATAGGGAACAGCAACCCAAGCGCGGCTTGGGTAAGCAGGTTACAAGGGCGCAAGAGGAATGGATACCCGTTAACGTCCCTGCCATTATTGACCGCGAGACCTTTGACCTTGCCCAAAAGCGCAAGGAATATAACAAGCGGGTATTAAGCGGGCATAAGATACATGAATATCTTATGAAGGGGCGGTTGACTTGTTCAAAATGCGGTTATGCCATGCGCGGGCATACAATACGGTATAAGTACAGATATTATGAATGTAATGGAAAGCGGCAAGTGGTTTGCCTTTGCGATATGCCGAATGTTTATGTTGATTGGGTTGACGCTCTTGTATGGGAATGGGCGAAGGCGATTATTGAAAATCCTGAAAGTTTGCGGGTTGGCTTGGATAATGTGCAAGGCGAATTACAGCAAGCAAATCAAGCCTTGTTTGACCGTATGGCGATTATTGACCAACAGATACAGGAAAATCAAAGCCAGTTAGATAAACTGCTAGACCTGTACTTAAACGGCGATTTTCCCAAAGAGGTATTGACCGAACGCAAAAGCCGATTAGAGCAAATGGTAGGCGGTTTGAGCAAAGAACGCGATGACCTTGCGAGGCATATTCGTAAAGTTGCCATGACCGATGACCAATTGTCTTATATCGAAGCGTTTTGCGCTAAAATCAGAAAAGGCTTGAATCAAGCCGACTTCAATACCAAAAGGCAAATCATTGAATTGCTGGACATACGCGGCAAGATTGCCTTTGAGAATAACGAAAAGGTCTTATATCTAAAATGTCTATTTCAACCGAACGAAGGGCAACCAGTATCGCGTTTGCTAATATCGCCTTTATTAAATATTGGGGTAATCGTAACGAAGACTTACGTTTACCTGTCAACGGTTCTATTTCCATGAACTTGGATGGATTGTTTACCAAAACGACCGTAACTTTCAATTCGTCAAAGCAAGACCGGCTGTTGATTAACCAGACCGAAGTAAAAGGGAAGGGGTTGGAAAGAGTCGTTTATATTCTTGATCTGGTTCGCAAACTGGCGAACATCCAGGAAAAAGCGGAAGTGGTCAGCGAAAATAATTTTCCCGCAGGGGCAGGAATTGCCTCCTCGGCGGCGGCGTTTGCGGCGTTGGCGTTGGCCGCCAGCCAAGCGGCTGGCTTGAATTTGAGCGAGCCGGAGCTTTCCGTTTTGGCGCGGCGTGGCTCCGGTTCCGCTTCGCGCTCCATCCCGGCCGGATTCGTGGAATGGCAAATGGGAGCAAGCGAAGCCGATTCTTTTGCCTATTCCATCGCAGATGTAAAGCATTGGAATCTGGTGGATTGTATTGCCGTGGTTAACGCCGCGCATAAAAAGACCGGCTCCACCGAAGGGCATGCCCTTGCTGGAACAAGCCCCTTGCAAAACGCGCGCGTCGCGGATGCGCCACGCCGTTTGGAAATTTGCCGCAGAGCCATCCTCAACAAGGATTTTGAGGCGCTGGTTAACATCATTGAACACGACTCGGATATGATGCACGCGGTGATGATGACCTCGACTCCGCCGTTGATGTATTGGCAGGCCGCAACGGTTGAAATTTTTCATCAGGTGCGTGCATGGCGCGCCAGCGGACTCCCCGTGGGGTACACCGTGGACGCGGGCGCAAACGTCCATGTGTTGTGCTTGGGCGAATATGCCCAAGAGGTGGAACGGCGTTTGCGCGAAATCCCTGGCGTGGGGCAGGTGTTGACGGCCGGCGTGGGGGGCGCGGCAAAAATCATCGGCGGGGAAAATGCTTGAAGCGCCAGGGCAGGCTTGAGGTCGGTGCGGCGCGTAAGATTCATCTAATCAAACGTTAACTTCAATCAAATCTGTTTGAAGATATAATCCGCTTTGCCACATGGGAATGTGGGAAAGGATAAAAAATGGTATCTGGTTTCGTCACGTTAATTGTTTTCATCCTCGCTTTAAGCGGGATGATTTTTGTGCATGAGTTGGGGCATTTTATTGCGGCGCGTTGGGCCGGGATTGAAGTGGAAGAGTTTGGCTTTGGCCTGCCTTCTTATAAGATCGCCACGCTCTTCAAGTGGCAAGGCACGGAGTTTACGATTCACGCCCTGCCGTTGGGTGGCTTTGTGCGCCCGAAAGGCGAGAACGACCCGAACGTCCCCGGCGGTTTGGCTTCGGCCAACCCGTGGAAGCGTCTGGTGGTTTTGTTCGCCGGGCCGTTGATGAATTTGATTACCGCCGTAATCGTCTTCTCAATGTTGATTGCGTTTGAAGGCATGCCGCAAGCTGGCTCGGTGAAAATTGAATCGGTCAGCGCGAATTCGCCTGCCTCTTCGGCGGGCGTTGAAAATGGAGATTTGATTAAAGCCATTAACGGCCAACCTGTGACGGAAATTGAAACGGCGATTGCGTTGATTCAAAAGAATTTGGATCAGCCGGTGGATTTGTTGATTGACCGCAACGGCGCCGAAGTTAAGGTGACTGCCACGCCGTTATCCACCCGCCCAAAAACGGAAGGGGCGTTGGGCGTGGCGTTGGGGTATCCTACTCGCCCGGCCACCGTTTCAGAAATTATTAGCGGCGGAGCAACCATTACGGCGCTTCAGGCCGCCACCATCGTTTATTTGCCAGTCGCGTTGTTGAAAGGCGCCATCGCTCCCGAAGAAGCGCGCTTTGTCGGTTTCAAAGGCATCTTTGATATGTTCGACATGGCGGTTGAAGAAGACGTCACCAGCCGTCAAGAAGCCGCCGCCGCACCCATCCCCGCGACCGCGCCGCAACCCACCAACTGGACGCTCAACCTGATTGGCGCGCTAAGCGTTTCGCTGGGCGTGTTCAATTTGTTCCCCATCCCCGCGTTGGATGGCGGGCGCATTTTATTCACCCTGCCGGAAATCTTTTTCAAAAAGCGCATTCCCGCCGAATGGGAAAATACCGTCAACGGCATTGCCATGCTTTTGCTCATCGGCCTCATGCTCTTTGTGAACGTGATGGATTTCGTCAACCCGGTTCAAATCCCAACCCCCTAAATGATGACTGCACAAACTTCATTTCAAACCGTACTGGACGCGCTGAAAGATAAAAAGGAATTCCCGAAGCGCCTGTTGTCGCATTTTTCTGATTTGGATGCGTTGGAGTTAAAGGCCCTGTTGGAAGTTTGGCCGCGCATCGCGCTGAACCGAAAACTGACTCTGCTCAACGGGCTGGTCGCGCTCCTGGACTCGGACACCCTCGTCTCCTTCGACGACCTGGGCCGCGCCCTGCTCAACGACCCGACGGCCGAAGTGCGCGCCAATGCCATTCGTCTGCTGGCCGAAGCGGACGATGAAAAACTGATTCCCACGCTGATTGACATCCTAAAAAACGATCCAGAGTTGGAACCGCGTTTGGAAGCCGCAACCCTGCTCGGCGAATTCCTTTTGCTCGGCGAGTTGGAAGAACTCTCCGCCGAAGTTCATCATCAAATTGAAGACGCTTTGCTTTCCGTTGCCAATGGCGAAGAACATGCCGCATTGCGCCGAATGGCGCTGGAAGCGTTGGGTTTCTCCTCCCGCGCAGAAGTGGAGACTTTGATTCGTTCTTCCTTTAATCGCGCTGAAAAAGCCTGGGTGGTCAGTTCCCTGATTGCAATGGGCCGTAATAGCGACGATCAATGGGCGGAACAGGTGGTGGGCCGATTGTTGGATGAAGATCTAAAAGTCCGTTTGGCCGCGGTGCAGGCGGCGGGTGAATTAAGGACTGACGAAGCCCGCCAAGTTTTGTTAAAACTCCTTGAAGATGAAGAAGATGATGAAATTATCTCTGCCACGGTCTGGTCGCTTTCGCAGATTGGCGGCGAAGACGTGCGCCCGTACTTGGAAAGCCTGATGGATCAAACCGACGACGAAGACATCATTGCCTTCATCGAAGACGCGCTCGAAAATTTGGATATGACCGAAGAGTTGGATAAATTTGATTTGCTGGCTTTTGACGAAGACGAAATAGACGAAGAATAAGCGCAGTACGACAAGATTTATCTTGTCGTTGCGAGGCTCGCAACAAAAAATCCTCCAAGCGGAGGATTTTAGAAGTGAGCGCGGAGAGGCTCGAATATCATCCCCTCAATGGGGGCTCGCAACAAAAAATCCTCCAAGCGGAGGATTTTAGAAGTGAGCGCGGAGAGGCTCGAACTCTCAACAAACGGCTTAAAAGGCCGCTGCTCTACCATTGAGCTACGCGCCCGTTTTTTCAGGCGGGCAGTATTCTATCATGTGAAGGTAATACAGGCAAGGTACGCAACATCTTTGCTGATGGAGGTATCCATGACCGACGTAAAATATGTCACCGAACAGGATTTTCAACAAGAAGTAATTGGCGCAGACTTGCCCGTGCTGGTGGATTTCACCGCCGCCTGGTGCCAGCCATGTCAAATGATCGCCCCCATTGTCGAACAGTTGGCGGGTGAGTGGTCTGGTAAAGTGAAAGTGCTCAAATTAGATGCCGACGCCAACCCCAACCTGATGGCGCAGTACGGCGTGATGGGCATTCCGACGCTGATGCTCTTTAAAAGCGGCCAAGTGCAGGAGCGTTTAGTGGGCTTTCAATCCAAAGATAAGCTTTCCGCCAAGGTTTTACCGCACGTGTAGCCCCGGTGGTTGTCTAAAAAAATAGAGTCGCCCGCCGACTCTATTTTTAATTTGAGGCGGCGAACGTTGACGATTCTCCCGCCTTCATGGTATTATTCGCCCGTTAAAAACCAGCCCCCGGCTGGATTTGTTGTCTGATAACACAGAGGAGAAGCTATAAGCGCTACTGAATTTCGAGTGAATGAAGGCATCCGCGTCCCGGAAGTCCGTTTGATTGGGGCTGACGGCGGTAACGTGGGTGTGGTATCCATTAAGCAGGCGTTGCAAATTGCGCGCGAAGCCGATTTGGATCTGGTTGAAGTTTCCCCTGGAGCTACGCCGCCCGTTTGCCGCGTGATGGATTTCGGCAAATTCCTTTATGAAAGAACCAAAAAGGAACGCGAGGCGCGTAAATCCCAGACGAAGATTGAAGTTAAGGAAATTCGTCTGCGCCCAAAGACGAACGAAGCGCACCGCGGTTTCAAAGTGGATGATGCGCGGCGTTGGCTGGGGCAGGGTCACAAAGTTCGCGTGACGATTAAGTTTCGCGGACGCGAGATGGACTACCCGGAAATTGCCCTCGAAGATTTGAAAGAAGTCGCGCAGAGCCTCTCAGACATCGCCGCAATCGAAGTTCCGCCGCAAATGGAAGGCCGCACCATGTTGGTGGTTTTGGCGCCAACCAAAGGCGGAGTGAAAAAGAAAGAGAAAGCTGATTCGGCTGAAGTCGAGCGCGAAGCGAAAGCCTAAAACGCGCCAAACTGATTTCAAGGTTGAACGTCCGCGAAGCGCAAGCGTCCGCGGTTAATTTTTTCTGAAAGGAGAAACCCAGCAATGCCCCGCAAAGCAAAACCTGGCAAGAAATTCAAGCTGAAGACCCACAAAGCGACTTCCAAAAGATTTCGCTTAACCGGCTCTGGCACACTTGTGCGCACGAAAGGTGGCAAAAGCCATTTACGCCGCCGTACTTCAGACCGCACCAAATTGCTGTTGAGCAAGACCATTCCGGTCAAGGGTCGCTCAATCATCAAGCGGATCAAGCGTTTGATCCCCAACATGGAAAGCTAGTCTTTTCATCGTCGTATTCAATTTTAGTTGCGGCTTTCGGGTGTACACAACTGGCATAACTTGCCGACGCCCGCGAGTTTGCAGGAGGTAAAGAACTATGCGCGTAAAAGGCGGTCCGCAAGGACATTTACGTCACAAGAAAGTTTTGAAGATTACCAAGGGGCAACGCGGTTCGAAGCATCTTTTGTTTCGCCGCGCGAACGAAGCCATGCTCAAGAGCTTATGGTACGCCACGCGCGATCGGCGCGTGCGCAAGCGCGATCTCCGCAAGTTGTGGATTGCCCGTATCAATGCCGCGGCCCGCTTAAACGGAACCACGTACAGCAAGTTGGTTTCCGCTTTGAAGAAGGCGCAGATTGAGCTAAACCGCAAGATGCTGGCGGACCTGGCAGTCAGGAACCCGCAAGCCTTCGCCGCGGTAGTGGCAAAAACAAAGTAAATTTTATAGGTCACGCTTCAAGCGTGACCTATAACTTTAAGGGGGTAAAATATAAAAATGAACGTCATTATTGTCGAGCAAAAAATAGTTACCAATCAGACTTTTCAAATTGTGCAAGGCGATCTTACCCTTGAAGAAGTGGATGCGATTGTCAATGCGGCGAATGAGCGTTTAGAACATGGCGGGGGAGTCGCTTGGGCTATTTCACAAAAAGGCGGAGCGACTGTTCAACAAGAAAGCGACGAATGGATTCGTAAGAATGGGCTCATTTCACACGCGCGCCCTGCCTGGACTTTGGGCGGGAGCTTGCCTGCGAAATACATTATCCACGCTGTTGGACCTATTTGGCAAAATGTAGGCGATGAAGATAAAAAATTATCCGATGCAGTAATTGGCTCTCTACGAGTTGCAGATGAATTGCAATGTAAATCAATCTCTATGCCTGCCATTTCAACGGGAATCTTTGGTTTTCCAAAAGAACGAGCGGCAAAGATTATTTTCTCCGCTGTGGATGAATATTTTGCTAAAACCCAAAAATCAAACCTCCAGCAAGTTAGAATTATCTTGTTTGATCCGCCAACGCTCCAGGCGTTTGTGAACGTCTGGCAGGCGTATCAGTTATCAAAGAACAAGAAACACACTCTGTTAGATTGGATTGATGGAATTATTGAGCTCTTTAGCTGATTTTTTATGATGATTACTTCCAACCAAAATCCGAAAATAAAATTAGTCCGTGCATTGTTAAGTCGCACCAAAGAACGGCGCGAAGCCGGAGCGTTTGTCATTGAAGGCGTGCGCCTGTTTGAGGAGGCCGTCCGAAGCGCCTGGGAAATTAAATTTGTCTTGTATGACGAGAGGTTGAGCAAAAGGGGCAAGTTACAGGTTGAAAGCCTAAAGCTGAAAAATGTGGAAGTGGAAGAAATCTCTACGAGCGTCATGCAATCTTTGAGCGAGACGGAAACCCCGCAGGGCGTTTTGGCCGTCCTGGCCGATTCTCAAATTCCAATGGCTGAAGCGCTGAATTTTGTTTTGATTCCCGATCAAATCCGCGACCCTGGAAACCTGGGTACGTTATTGCGTTCGGCGGCGGCGACGGGCGCGCAGGCGGCCTTGATTCCGCCTGAAACGACGGATGTGTTTGCGCCCAAAGTATTGCGCGCCGGCATGGGCGCGCATTTCAGATTGCCGATTCGCCTGATGGACTGGGAGGCAATTCGCGCCTTTGTGGAGGCGCGGCGCTTGCAGGTTTTGATTGCGGATATGGACGGCGTGGCCTGTTGGGATTGCGACCTAACCCAGCCGTTGGCGTTGGTGATTGGCGGCGAAGCGGCGGGCGCCAGCACAGCGGCGCTTCAACTGGCGGAGGGGAAGGTAGGCCTGCCCATGCGCGGCGAAGTTGAATCTTTAAATGCGGGCGTGGCTGGCTCGGCGCTGATGTTTGAAGTCCTGCGGCAGAGGCGCTAAGCCTGTTTGGGTTGGCGTCGGGATAACGCCTGTAAAAACTCTTGCTGAGTTCCAATCGGTTCCGGCCAGCCGAGGCGTTTTCCGAGCCGCGTCAGTTGAGGGGGATCTACATAAGTTTGTGCGAGGATTTCCTCTTGCGCTAAAACTTCGCGCACGGGGCCATCCAGCAGAACCTGCCCTTTGGAAAGGGCAATGACACGCTCAAAATTTTCCGCGCAAAAATCAATATCGTGCGTAATCGTGATGACGGTTTTGCCCGCTTTTTTTAATTCGGCGATCACATTGGCAATGCGTCCGACGTTCGCCGCGTCCTGCCCAGTGGTGGGTTCGTCAAAGATGACGATGGGCGTATCCATGGCAATCGTGGAAGCAAGCGCCGCCATTTTGCGCCAGGCGGGGGAAAGATCGTAGGGGTTGGTTTCTGTTTCGGCGCTGAGCTCGGTTAAGGCCAGAGCGCGTTTGACCAGCGCGTTAATTTTTTCACTCGCATATCCGAGATTTTTTGGGCCGAAGGCAACTTCAGTCAACACGTCTTTGGAGAATAATTGTTCGTCGGGATTTTGAAATACGTAACCAACTCGGGAAGCAAGTTTGGCCACCGTGTGTTTTTGAGTGTCCCAATCTCCAATGATCACTGAACCTGAAGTCGGTTGTAATAACCCGTTGAAGTGTCTGACGAGCGTGGTCTTGCCTGCTCCATTTTGACCAACGATGGCCACCTGTTCCCCTGATTTAATATTAAGCGAAATTCCTTTTAAGGCGTCCAGCCCGGTGGGGTAGGTAAAACGTAGGTCTTGGATGGTAATGTTCATTGTTTGAATCCCTCAACAGCTTCATCTAAAGTTACCGGCAGAGTATCTTTTTTCCATAAGCCCTGTTTTTTTGCTTCTCGCGCTGTCGAGGTATATCTTGAAAGGCCGAAGCCTTGTTCTGCCAACAGGTCCGAGGTGAGGGCTTCGCTGGGCTTGCCCTCCAACAAAACCTGACCGGCTTTCAGCGCAACCACCCGGTCTGCAAAGTTTGCAATCCATTCCACTTTGTGTTCCACTAATACAATCGTCGTGCCGTCTTTGGCCATGTTGCGAATCGTGTTAAAGACTTCGCGCGCGCCAATCGGGTCCAACTGCGAGGTTGGTTCGTCGAGGACTAAAAGCTTGGGTCGCATGACCAGGATTGAGGTCAGGGCGACGCGTTGTTGTTGGCCGCCGGATAATGAATAAGGCGAACGCTGTGCCAAGTCGGCGATGCCGGTTAACTGTAGAGCCGCTTCCACGCGGACCTGCATCTCTGTGCGTGGAACTCCCATATTCTCCAAGCCGAAAGCAACTTCTTCAAAGACGGTATATTTGGCGCCGCTGATTTGATTGAACGGGTTTTGAAACGCCAGCCCAACGTTTAAAACCCATTCGCTGAGCGTAGATTGGCTGGATTGGCGGCCAGCCACTTCGATCGAGCCGGAGAGTTCGCCTTTGAAAAAATGCGGCACGAACCCGGACAGCGCATAACAGAGCGTGGATTTTCCCGCGCCGTTGGGGCCGACAATGGCCACGAATTCGCCTTGTTCAATTTGTAAGTTAATATTTTTCAAGACCGGCGCCTTGGACGTGGGGTATTGATAGGTGAGGTTCTGAATGTTTATAAACGCCATAAGATTCCAAAGATCATCAACAGGGGCATGGCTACCAGCGTTACAGTTCTAAAGTTTTTTTGAAATTGCGTGTCTGGGATTTCGATCAAACTGGTTTCTGCTTTGTGCGAGTTAAAAGCCCGGGCTTCGATGGCGATGGCGCGCTCTTCCACTTCCATTAAACTGCCCAGCGCCAGCGGCAGGACAATCGGCACGAGCGCCCTGGCGCGCACCCATAGATTGCCTTCCGTTTCCAACCCGCGCGAGCGTTGCGCGTCTAAAATCGTTGCGCCTTTGCGCTGAAAGCTGGGAACGATTTGCAGAGTGGTGACGATGATGTAGGCAATACTGCTGGGCATGCCCGCCTGTTTGAGGGCGATCATCAAGGCGTCTGGGCGGGTGGTGAGGGAAAAAAGTAAAAAACTGGACATGACCAGAATGATTTTTCCGAGGCTAATCAGGGCGTACCGTGCGCCTTCCACCTTTGGGGCGAAAAGCCAAAATTCAAAGATCGGCGTCCCTGCGCCCCAAAAGAGGCTTTGAATTAAGAGGACTGAAATGGCGAAGGGCAGGCTGACGATCCAGACGATGTGGAGCAGGTTCGGAAAAACTTTTCCCCAGGCGCTGAGCGGAAAGACGATTAGCAAGGTGATGCAGTAACTGGTCCAATTGCCCGGCAGGGTCAGCCCGGCAATTAACAGGCAGAGGGCCGTCAAAACTTTGGTGAGTGGGTGAAGTTGATGCAACCCGCTTGCGCGGGCGACATACATGCTGAAATTATCCATGCTTTATTTTATCTTGCTTTGTGAGGAACGGAGAAGGAGGAGTAAGGATAGAAAAACCGCCAACATTTTCAGGCTGGCGGTTCTTTGATTTAAATCTGAGATTTGAATTATCTGGCCTTGAAGCGGGCGGGCAAGGCTTTGAGGATCAGCCAGACCACCATGAAGGATAACATCTTATCAAACGGGTCGGAGACGCTCCCCTGAGCCAAAACAGAGGAAAGGATTCCGCCGCCGCTGGCGCGGAAAGCCGCCACCAGCAGGTCAGTCCCTGCGCCGGTGACGCCGCCAAACACATACGCGGCAGTGGGCGCGGAAATGATCGCCGCGATTACGCCGGTAATTAATCCCCATAAACCGGCATATCCGCCTTTTTGGAGCAGAAAATAGCCAATGGCGCCCCCGAGGAGGATAGCCACAATAAAGAGCAGGAGATACCGGCTGAAGAGTTCGCCCATGCTGGGGAAGGTGGCGTAGCCGGTTTCATCCACATTGACGTTGATGAAGGCCAACACAAATAACGTCAGCGAAAAGACAAAGACGGCCCCAACGAGTACGGAAACCCAGTAGGGTGTTTCGCCTTCAAACGCGCCATATTTGCCAGCCAGCCCGGCCATAAAGCCGATTACCGCCGCAACGTAAAAAAAGGGCGCGCTGGTGGGGGTAAACAACCCCCAAATTAAGTTGGCCAGCCCGCCAGTGAGCGCGCCAGCCCATGGCCCCGCAATCGCGCCCACCAAAACCGTGCCAATGCTATCCAGGTAAATGGGCAATTTGAGACGCGCCACCAATTCGCCGACGACGATATTAATCGCGATGGCAATTGGAATGAGAACCAGCGTCTTGGTCGTAAAATCTTTCTTGATCTTCTCGAACATATGCTCCTCCAAAAAAATAATGTGTGGGACGGCCTCTATAACCCTTTTGAATTCTAATCGTCACGCAGGGAGTTGGCCAGCTTCTCCATCCGTTCCAAAAATAATTCCATAAACAAACGCGGGCGAACCCCCAGCGCTACTTTCATATTCGGCTTTTTCTTTTCATAATTATAAAAATCGGCAAAGGTGTTGCCCAGCCCCACGCCGGTGGAAATATCCACATCCACCACCAACTCGCGGTAGTCGCAAATTTCGGGCATAAAGGTTAATGCCAAAGTCATCGGGTCGTTAATCACACAGCCGTCAATCTGTTGATATTCGTCGTGAAATTCCATGTAAAAGCGCGTTGAATCCGCGATGAATTTTGTAATCGGCGAATTAATTTTTAATAAACGCTCCAAATCTTCCTTCAAGAAAATACATTGATAGGTCACATCCAGCGGCGTCAGCGTCATTGGCATTCCCGAATGAAAAACCACATGCGCGGCGTGCGGGTCTACAAACGTATTGTATTCCGCCAGCGCAGTGGTGTTGCCCGCGTGTTGAATGGCCCCGCCCATGATGAAAACTTCTTTAACATTTTGAACGATGCGCGGCTCTTTGCGGATCGCCAGCGCGAGGTTGGTGAGCGGGCCGATGGCCGCCAGGGTGATCTCTCCTGGATGGGCCATAATCTGTTCAATCATAAAATCGCTTCCATGCTCCGCCCGGGCCTGCGTCTGCGGTTCTGGAAGTTGGGCATACCCCAGTCCGGCGCCGCCGTGCGTCTCCGGGCTTAAGAGCGGCGCTTTGACCAGCGGCACGTCGCACCCTTTATAGACAGGGATGTGCGTTGCATGGGCCAGTTCTAAAATCGCCAGCGCGTTTTTAGTCACCTGAGCGGTGGAGGCGTTGCCATGTATGGCGCTGATGCCCAGCAGTTCAACCTCCGGCGAGGCCAGGGCCAACAAAATGGCCAGCGCGTCGTCTATGCCAGGGTCGGTATCAAGGATGATTTTGACAGTCATAAGTCCTTTAGAAATTGCTCCACTTCCATAAGGCTGGGTAGCGAGGGTTGTGCGCCAAACTTTGTTGCGGCCAAGGCGCCGCAGGCGCAGGCATAGCGGATTGCAGTTTGAATTTCCAACTGAGTCCATTCGTGATCAGGGGCCAGATTGTACCCCAGGAGTTTGGCCGCAAACCCGCCAATGAAGGCGTCTCCGGCGGCGGTCGTATCCACCGCGTGAACGGGAAAAGAATCTACTTTCAGCGTATGTTGAGGCGCAACCCACAGCGCGCCTTTTGCGCCCAGCGTCACGATCACCTGCTTTGCGCCGCGCCTTAATAAAACTTTTGCGGCGCTTTCGGCTGAAGATACATCCGATACGTTCAGCCCGCTTAGCAAACTTAACTCGCTTTCGTTGGGGACGATGAAATCTGCGAGGGAGATTAATTCATCTGGCAAGGGTTGAGCCGGAGCGGGATTGAGGATGACGCAAGCCTGCTTGCGTTTGGCGAAACGAGCGGCGTGTAACACAGTCGGGATGGGAATTTCCAATTGAAGCAGGAGCAGGCTGGGGTTAAGTCCGTTCGCGGCTTCTACATCTGCAGGCGTCACTTTTTCGTTGGCGCCCGCCGAAAGGACGATGCTGTTTTGCCCTTCTGCATCCACCACGATGATGGCCGTGCCGCTGGCGGATGAGTCTGTGCGGACGTAAGTTGTATCCACTTGATGGGCTTGCAAACTTGCGAGTAAAAATGGGGCGAAGGTGTCGCTTCCCACCCGCCCGACGATGGCCACGCGAGCCCCCAGCTTGGCCGCCGCTGTGGCCTGGTTGGCGCCCTTGCCGCCGGGGATGATTTGCAGGGCTTCGCCGTGAATGGTTTCGCCGGGTTGCGGAAACCGCGGAGCGCGCAGGACGAGATCGGCATTGAGCGAACCGACGACCAGCAGGTTAATCATTAGGGGATTGTACACGGCTTTCAACGGATGGGAAACGGAAAAGCGGATGTGCGTTTTACAGCCCGTGTTGGATGGCGATTACGGCGGCTTGCGTTCTATCAGATACATTTAGCTTTTCTAAAATGGCGCTGACGTGATTCCGCACGGTGCCTTCGGATAAATGCAGTTGACCGGCGATGTCGTTATTGTTGAAGCCTTTGGCAATCAAGCGCAGTACATCCAATTCGCGTTCGGTCAGTTTTTTGGTTAATAAAGAGGCGGGTTGTTTTTGCTGGCTGGCAACTTGGGTTAATAATTTTCCGGCGATGGCTGGGTCTACAAAATTTTTTCCGGCCAGCGTGCCGCGAATGGCTTCGATGATTTTTGCGCGTGGGGTGTCTTTGAGTAAATAACCGGAAGCGCCAGCGCGAATGGCGTCAAAGACCCATTCGTCGTCGTCGTAAGTGGTGAGCGCCAAAATTTTGATTTCTGGAAATTTGGCGTGAATCTGGCGGGTGGCTTCAATGCCGTTGACGCCGGGCATTTTCAAGTCCATCAAAATCAGATCGGGCTGGGCTTGTGCGGCCAATTCCACGGCTTCGGCGCCGTCTTGGGCCGCGCCCACGACCTGAAAATCTTTTTCCAGGTTGAGGAGCATTTCCAGCCCGTCGCGGATGATGGCTTGATCGTCACAGAGGAGGATCTTCATGGCGCTGATGATATGGTTAAGGTGATTTTTGTGCCGGAACTTTTTTGTCCGTGAGAGGCGCCAGCGCTTTCGATGCGTAAGATTCCCCCGGCCAGTTCGGCGCGTTCGTACATGCCCACCAGCCCAAAGCGCCCGGCCGGGCTTTTGGCTTTGACGTTAAAGCCCACGCCGTCATCGGTAATGATTAAGGTCGTGCGTTCGGCATGGCTGAGTTGCACGCTGAAATTTTTTGCGCGTGAATGGTTGACGATGTTTTCCAGCGCTTCCTGCGTAATCCGATAGATGGTCTGCTCCACGTCTGGGCTGAGCGAAAGTTGGGAGGTGGGCAGATCAAGCTGGAGCTTAAGGTTGAAGCGCGCGGCGGTGGATTCGGCAATGCGTTGAATGGCGAGAGTCAGCCCGAGGTCTTCCAAATCTGATGAGCGTAAGGCTTTCAGGGCGCGGCGGGTTTCGTCGGCCCCTTTGCGGGTCGCTTCCAGAGAAGATTCAATTAATCCACGCGTTTTTTCCCGATCAAGATCAAAATAGGCTTTCGCGGTTTCCAGCGAAATGGAAAGGGCGGTGAGCGAGTGGGCCAGCGTATCGTGCAGTTCGCGCGCGAGACGATTGCGTTCGCGGCTGACGGTGAGTTGCTCCAGCGTGGCGGCGTAATGCCCCAGGTTGAGGTTGGCCTGCCTGAGCGATGCGCTTTGCTCGCGCAGACGCGTCATCAGCAGGTTGATGAAAATTCCGGCGGCCATGAAAATGATGGTGCGGATGACGGCGATAAAAAAGAAGAAGAAGCTGTTTCGATAGCCCACTGAACTGAAGAGAATGAGGGCGAACTCCAGGCCGGTGGTGGCGACGCTGAACAGGATGATCTGCAAGAGTTGATATTGCCAGGCGACGAGCGCCAGCGCGACGAATAAAACCGGCAACTGCCGCAGGGCCATGCCTTCGGCGTTGGAGAGCGGCCCGGGCGGAAAGCGCGGCGCGATCAGCGTGTTGATGACGATTGGCGCGGCGGAGATGGCGAATAACAAAGTTGGGTAGAACCATTCGCCGAGTTTGGCTTGAATCCAGTCCCAATGCGTAAAGAGCAAAAAAGCCAGGGCCACCAATCCGTTGGCAGTATAAAAAAGGAAGATCGGCCATAGGCGCGAACCTGGAGGCGGGCCCTGCGGATTAAGCGGGGCCTGAAATGCGACGCTTTGTACGAACGGCAGGCGGGATTGAAGCCCGTATAACACAAAATCCATCAACAACATCGCCAGCAGATATCCGATCCAAATTTTGGCGGCGACGCGCAGAATGCGGGTTGAGTCTTGGGCGGTGGGCATGACCGAATCTTATCACGGCGGGGGCTGGGCGGCGTATGCCTGCAAGCATGTTTTTGCGCCTGCAGAGGTGACTCCTGTCATGCCTGCCAATGCGCGGATTCATGCGGCAAACCTAAAAGAGGTGACGCGCCACACTCTGGCTGTGCGGCGTCAGCCGGTACACTGAAACGCACAAGACCTGAAAGGAGAAATTGATGTTAACCAAAACGAAAATTTCACAACCTGCGTTTTTGAAAAAGAAATTATTTTTAGGCCTTAGCGGCGGGGGCTGGCTGGCGGCCCTGCTCACGGTGTTGGCCTGCGGCTTCTATCTCTATAACATTCGCCTGATTGGCGACGCGAATACGTATTACACGGCCGCCGTCCAATCCATGCTGAAATCATGGAGCAATTTTTTCTTCGTGGCGGCGGAGCCGGGCGGCTCGGTGAGCGTGGACAAGCCGCCCTTGGGCTTGTGGATCGAAGCGGCCTTCGCCTATGTTTTGGGCGTGAGCGGCTTTAGCGTGACGCTCCCTAACATTTTGGCCGGAACGTTCAGCGTGCCGTTGCTCTATGGCATGGTCAAAAAATACGCCGGTGAGTTGGCTGGTTTGGTGGCCGCGTTTGTGCTGGCCTTTACGCCGGTATTCGTGGCCACCAACCGCAACAATACCATGGACGGCATGTTGGTCTTCTGTTTATTGCTGGCGGCCTGGGCGTTCATCCGCGCAACAGAATCTGGAAAACTTGGCTGGTTGTTGGGCGCTACATTCATCGTCGGGCTGGGCTTCAACATCAAAATGATGCAGGCCTTTTTGCCGCTCCCGGCTTTTTACGCCTTATATTTTTTTGGCGCAAAAGAGAACTGGATTCGCAAAGCGCTGAATTTGGTCTTGGCCACAATTTTATTGTTGAGCGTTTCGCTGGCGTGGGCCATCGCGGTGGATTTAACCCCAGCCAACGCACGCCCGTATGTTGGCTCCAGCGAAAACAATACGGTGATGGGGCTGATCTTTGGGCATAATGGGATTTCACGACTCGAAAACCTGCGGGGAGATGGAGGCGGCAACCCGCCGCCCTCCGCGCCCCAGCCGGATTCAAATCCCAATCCGCAGATTCAGCCCGGGCCGAATCAAACCTATCCGGTCCCGCCGTTCAATCCAAACGGCGGCGCTGGCGGAACCCCATTTAGTCAGGAGACTGGCGCGCCCGGAATTTTGCGCTTCTTCACGCAACCGCTCTCCAAACAAATGTCCTGGCTGTTGCCGTTCGCGTTAATCAGCGTGGCGCTGGCCCTGTTTGCGGGCAAAGTGCGCCTGCCGCTGGAAAGCCCCATTCACAAAGCGCTGATTTTATGGGGCGGATGGTTGCTTACTTGCGTGGTCTTCTTCAGCGCGATCTCCGGCATCTTCCATTCTTATTACGCCATTATGTTGGCCCCCGCTTTGGGCGCGATGGTGGGCATTGGCTTTGCCTTGCTCTGGTCCTGGGGGTTGGATACAAAATGGATCGGCGCGTTATTCATCGCCGCTGGCGCTGTGACCTTGGGCTTTCAAATTTTTGCGGCGGTTCAATATGGCGAACAGAGTTGGTGGATGCTGGGAATTGGACTCCTCTTTGGGTTGGGGAGCCTGCTGACGGTCCGCTGGTGGCGCGTGGGTTCATCTCTCGTTTTACTTTCGATGTTTATCATCCCCACCTATTGGTCGGCCATGACGGTGATTTCCAATCAAAATCAAGGCCTGCCTAGCGCGTATGCGGGGAGCGCACCCCTGCGCGGCGAACCCAACCGGATGCGGCGCGGCCCGCTGGAAAATGATTCCAACTTAACTGAGGAGCTAACGAAGTATCTGGAAGCCAACACGCAAGGCGTTGAATATCTTGTGGCGGTTCCATCTTCGCAACAAGGTTCGGAGTTGGTGTTGGCCACGGGGCGGCCGGTGTTATATATGGGCGGTTTTAGCGGACAGGATGAAGTGGTCAGCGCCGATGATTTGGCGCAAATGATTCAGTCCGGCGAATTGAAATTTGTGCTGATGGGCGGCGGGCCGGGCAGGTCGCAGGCGCAAATTGAGCAGTGGCTCAAAGAGGCTTGTACGCTCGTGCCGGAGTTTAGCGGAACGACGAACGCGCAAGGTCCGCGCGAAAGACAGAGAAATTTGTATCAATGTCAATAATTGGCTGGTGAGTCTTTGTGAAAAGATGATTTAGGAGCAACCATGAAAAAATATAAATTATATAAAGTGTTGGTCGCATCGCTTCTGCTTTTGACGACGGCGTGCGCCGGAAACCGAAACATAAACCGAGGCGGAACAAACGCTTTTTCGGAAAAGCAGAATTCAGAAAACCGCGTAGCCACTCCGGCTAAATTTCAAGTGATTCTTTCCGGCGGCTATGAAACTGATCCGCGAGATCGCGGCCGGCCGGTGGTATTGATTGCTTCCATGTTGGGCGTTACACCAGAGGTTTTTCGAGAGGCGTTTAGCGCGGTTCATCCCGCGGGCGCAGGTAGCTCGCCAACAGAAGCCCAAGCGCAGGCCAATAAAGCCGCATTGCTGAGCGCGCTTGCGCCTTATGGCGTTACGAACGATTGGTTGGATGAAGTCTCAAATTATTATCGTTACAATCGCAAGGCAGGCGAAACCTGGCCGCAAGTTCCAGCAGAAGTTGAAGCGCTCGTTGAAAACGGAGTCGTGACGGGTTTCAAGATTATTCATCCAGGCTCAGGGTACACATCGGCGCCGACCATCACCGTCGCTGGAACGGATGTTTCCGCGACGGCGACGGTGGCATTCACAACGGATTTTGCAACGAATGGATCGATTCGTGAAGTGCGTTTGAATCCATAGGCTGAAAAGATTCTAGCAACCTGACAGTTTCAAAATTGGACGCGAAAAAAAAACGCCTTTTTCAATTGAAAGCTTGGAAATCTCCGCGCCCCAAAAGAAAGGCGTCTGGTAGCTAGAAAAGATTTTACATTCACATGGCTTTGGTGCATAAATCGAGAGGCAGGCACAATTCGTCTGTCTGTGTTGATTGGTTAGACAACCTTGTATGCTTGCGGCATACCCAGATGCGTCATGCTGTTGAGAGCGGCACAACGAACTAAT
>JADZCC010000112.1 GCA_020851785.1 Anaerolineales bacterium | reverse complement strand
CCGTCCCGCCGAAGTTGGCTTCGGGCGCGGGGGAGACTTCGGAAGTCTCGGAGACTTCCGAAGTCTGTTCGGATGCGGGCAGTGTAAAAGCTGGGATCGGGATGATCGAGTTGAAAGCCGTCACTTCCACGAGCGCCGTCCGCAGGGTTTCGTTGCCTACCATGTCCAGCCGTTGCATTCTTTACCCAGCGAGTTTCAACACGCCTTTTCTGACCAAATATCCGACCATAAAACTCGCTACGATAGCAGAAATTATCCCTGCATTCTCGCCCCATCTTATTCTCACCTGGTAATTCGCCAGCATGGCGGCAATCCCGCCAATGAAGATGACTATTACAAGCGTGAGAACCATCACGACCACTTCCTTGAGGACTTTCGGGCGATGGTTTTCGGTCCCTTTGTGCTTTTGGAAGATGGCGTAAATGGAGAAGGCAAGGCTAAAAACTAAGGCTGCAACTCCCAATGTTGGGACAACGGCGGGGTAAATCCATAGCAAAGGCAACGTGAACAAAGGAAACAGAGTAGCGACAGGCGAAATATACTTTTTCATTTGTACAAATCGCACACATTTTCAGGGTCATCGCAGGCGTACCAATCAGGAGTGGCAGAAAAACTTCCGTCAGAAAAGTTCGCCCGTACAGGTATTAAATCTCCAGTTTGTGTATCTAAATAAAATATTCCCGACTGGTCATTAATACCATCATCACGCGCTATATTTTCGTAAAATACTGTCAACGCCACATATCTATCATCAGGAGACCATGACAATGATTGGCGTGGCATATATTTCTTATCAGCCAAAAACAACCTATGATCCTGGGTAATAAACCTCAACTTCGGTAACAGGCGTGGGTCAATCAAACTAAGCAGTTCGTCGCTTGAAACAAATTCTGTTCGCTTTGAACTAGCGATATCTATTAAAGTCACCCCCGATCCCAAAACGACAATCTTTTCCTCATTGTGCGACCAAGCAATTTCACTTCCAACGGCTTCTTTGAGCAGGTTTACAATTTGTTTTTCGACAAATAAAACTTTACTCAAACCCTTTCCTTTTTCCCTTGAAGAAATAACCCATACATTGTCATCGTTTTTAGACGGAATAATATATATTGAGTTTTTAATTAATGCCCGATCTTCGCTTGAGAAGCCTTCTAAAAATCCAGGAGAGCAATCCGAGTATGTTTCCTCAACATCAACAACGCAGAAGGGGGTTAAAATCAAATACTTTCCATTAGGCGACCATTCTAACGAAACGATATCAATCAGTCCTAGGTAATTTCCAGAATATCCAGAAGGAAGTTGTATTACCTTTAAATTATCTGAAGCGACAAGTTTTGGCGTCCCTGTAAAATACATGGCTAAATCAAGAATACAAACGCCATAAATGCTCTTATCTGAATTCTGACAGCCCATCGCAAGATGCTGGCCGTCAGGAGACCATTTAATCGGAGAAGATACTGAATCAAAGATGCCATCTCCACTGATATCAATAGAAATTTCGCCAACTCCATTTGCATCCATAATCACAACCCCTTTTTGCCCCCCCTGATAAACTACCTTTCCTGAGACTGTAGTTGGATCTAAAACTGGGTATGCAACGCGCAAAGTAGGGATGGGTAAATAGGGTGTTGTTGTATTCGACGTAAGAACTTCCGCAGTCGCGGCGGATTGATAAGGCTGATTAACAGTTTCATCCCTCTGGCTACACCCAAACATAAAAAGACACGTCCACAAAAGCAGCAACCTTCTTTTCATTTCTGCTCCTTATGGTTGTATTGTTGGAAGGCAAACTTGCAAAGAATAGTCGGATTGCGAACCCTGTTCAATTGTATAACAAGAAGCTGCACTACCATCTACTATTACGGGCGACATCTGCGAAACATCAAATCCGTATGCTTCCAAGTTAATTGGCGTAATCGGAACAATTGAGACTTGATATATGTTCGAGCTGTTGGTGTCATCCAAAGAACGTATTTCTCGAACTGGATTTGGATCACGAATAGGATTATAGTCAGTATCGAGCAAAGGTTTTTTTTCTTCATCAAGCAGGTAGTCAAACTTTCCATCATGCTCTACAATCACAGGTCTGTTTACAGACGCGGTGGACGCGCCGTCATAATATAGGCTTGTGCTTGGCGCGCTCGGATTTGTCAAAATTGCAGAGTGCGCCCAACTTCCATCATTATAGAACACAGCGCCGCCAGACGGAAACACCTGGGGATATTTTGTAATTATCTGATTAAAGCTGGCGCTGTCCCTTAAAGGCTTCATCAACGATGGATCGCCATTATACGCAATTCTGAACTCGCCGTTATAGGCGGAAAACAAGGCTTGTTGCTGAGGGGTTCCAAACCAGGGGCGCACCAGTTCCTGCAATTCTGCTCGTTGTTGCAAGGGTTCCAGCGTTGCAAATGGGAAATTCCCATCTATCTTTTGTAATGGGGCTGCAACCCATGTAGAACCAGGTAATCTGACCCCCGCCGCCCACCAAACTTGTGACACGAAATTTGAACAATTAGAGCCGGGAAAATCTCCATAACCAAATTGGAAATAGTTTGAGTCGTTATGTTTGTATTTCCTTTGCGCGATTAACGCGGCTGTGTCACCGAGGGAAAGATTTGGATATTGCTCGCCAATTCGATATCGCTCCCAGGCAATTTGCCTTTCATAAGGAGTAATCAAACCAATAAAAGGAGTGAGTGGGTCCGTTGGCGGAGATAAATGTATGCGGGCTCTGGACGCACTACTCTGCGTCGCGGGATTGACCATATTCTTTGGACGGGACGGGATCACATTCGCCGCGTCCACGATCTTCTTGTACGTCCGCCGCATGAAGGTTTCTTCGTCCTTCTGCGCCGCTTTCGCCTGCCGCGCCGCCTCCCACAGATGTTCTTTGGCGCGCTTCGCTTCGT
>JADZCC010000111.1 GCA_020851785.1 Anaerolineales bacterium | reverse complement strand
TGTAACATACTCCGACGCGCTGGCGAACTCTTGCCGTTTCATTCCTCCCTGAGTATAATTTGCGAATTACATTTAAAAGCGTTGATGGGAACGAGTAAACTGCTCAGGTCGGCACAGCGAGTCCGAGGTTTGGTGTGAGGCGGATGCGAATTGGCGGTTGAACATCATCCCGAAGTTGCGAATCAGAAATCAGTAACCAGTTAGCCAATGCTGAGAGTAAGTGAGCCGAAGTTGCGAGTCTTCGTTATCAAAACAAATGAGCGTCCACTTTGATCGAGTGGAAATCAGAGTGGTACCGCGTGAGCATGGCTCTCGTCTCTGTGTGAGATGAGAGTTTTTATTTTAATAAACTAGAAACCAGCTAACCAGCAAATTAGCTAACTAGTAAACCAGGAGACGAATCATGTTTAAACCTGTAGCCCCCAAATTAGACGCGCCAAGCATGGAAGAGGCGGTCTTGAAGTTTTGGAAGAAGCGCGAGATTTTCAAGAAGACCAGCGAACAACGTCAGGGCAAACCCGAATATGTATTTTATGAAGGCCCGCCAACGGCCAATGGCAAGCCGGGCGTACATCATGTTTTGGCGCGCGCGTTTAAGGACATGTTTCCGCGTTATAAAATCATGCGTGGGTTTAACGTCTCGCGGCGCGGCGGTTGGGATACGCACGGCCTGCCGGTGGAAATTGAAGTTGAGAAACAATTAGGCTTTAATAATAAACAACAAATTGAAGAATACGGCGTTGATAAGTTTAACGAGTTGTGCCGCAAGTCAGTCTTTACTTATATTCAGGATTGGGAAAAGCTGACGGACCGAATCGCCTTTTGGGTGGACTTGGAAACCGCCTATGTAACTTATGAAAATGAGTACATTGAATCGGTTTGGGCGATTCTGAAGGATTTTTGGGAAAAGGATTTGCTGTTTAAGGGCTACAAGATCGTCCCGTATTGTCCGCGTTGCGGCACGCCGCTCTCGGACCATGAAGTGGCGCTGGGCTATGACGACGCGGTAGACCCTTCGGTGTTTGTGCGCTTTCCATTAGTTGACAAGCCGGACACTGCGTTGTTGGTGTGGACGACCACGCCCTGGACTCTGCCCGCCAACGTAGCCGTGGCCGCGCACCCGGATGTGGATTATGTGACCGTTGAGCGCGAAAACAATGGCGTAAAAGAAAAGTTAATCCTGGCCAAAAATTTGGTGGAGAAAATTTTCAAAGACGAAGAAGTAAAAGTTGTGGAAACTTTCAAGGGCAAAAAATTGAAAGGCCAGAAATATAAGCCGCTCTTTACGTTTGTGACGGTGGATAAGCCCGCTTATTTCGTCGTGCTGGGAGATTTTGTGACGACTGAAGACGGCTCTGGCTTGGTGCATCAGGCTCCCGCATTTGGCGCGGAGGATATGGAGATGGCCAAGCAGAACGATTTGCCAATTTTGCTGACCGTTCAGCCGGACGGCACGTTCATCCCTGAAATTACCCCGTGGCGCGGAATCTTCGTCAAAGACGCCGACCCGCAAATTATCAAGGACTTGGACGCGCGCGGTTTGTTGTTCCGCGCCAGTACGTTTACGCATACGTATCCATTTTGCTGGCGCTGTAAAACTCCGCTTTTATATTATGCGCGTGAGTCTTGGTATATCCGCACGAGCGCCAGGAAAGAACAACTTGTTGGCTTAAACAAAACGATTAACTGGGTTCCAGATCATATCAAGAATGGTCGCTTTGGCAATTGGCTGGAGAATAACATTGATTGGTCTTTGAGCCGTGAGCGCTATTGGGGTACGCCTTTGCCGGTTTGGGAATGCGAAAATACGGATTGCAAACATCGCGAATGCGCCGGTTCGGTTAAGGAACTTTCAGATAAAGCCGGGCGCGATTTAAGCGAATTGGATCTGCATCGCCCGTATGTGGATAACGTCCATTGGAAATGTGAGAAATGTGGCGGCAAAATGACGCGCGTCAAGGATTTAATTGACGTGTGGTTTGATTCGGGTTCCATGCCGTACGCGCAATGGCATTATCCATTTGAGAATAAGGAAAAGTTTGAAGCGCAGTACCCGGCCGATTATATCTGCGAGGCGGTGGACCAAACGCGCGGCTGGTTCTATTCCCTGCACGCCATTTCCACGTTGCTGAACGATCAAGTCGCGTTCAAAAATGTGATTTGTTTGGGCCACATTCAAGATGGGCAGGGGCGCAAGATGTCCAAATCTTTGGGCAATATCGTTCAGCCGTGGGATGTGATTAACCTGCACGGCGCGGACGCCTTGCGCTGGTATCTCTTTACCGCCACGCCGCCCGGACAGGAACGCCGCTTCTCCGCCGATTTGGTGGGCGACGTGATCCGTAGTTTTACGCTGACCCTGTGGAATGTGTACTCGTTCTTCGTGACCTACGCCAACCTGGATAAACCGCAAGCCCTGACGGTGACCGCGCCAACCAATGAATTGGATCGCTGGTTGCTTTCTGAGCTAAATGTTTTGGTGCGCGATGTGACCAAAGCCTATGAAGAATACGATGTCACCAACGCCACACGGCCCGTGGAGAAGTTTGTAGAAACGCTTTCCACGTGGTACGTGCGCCGCTCGCGCCGCCGCTTCTGGAAGAATGATTCGCCGGCGGATAAGCAAGCCGCGTACTCCACTTTATACACCGCGCTGGTGACGGTGGCCAAATTGATCGCTCCAGCCATGCCGTTCCTGGCCGACGAGTTGTATCAAAACCTGGTGCGCTCAGTGGATGAAACCGCTCCCGAATCCGTTCACTTGGCGGAATGGCCGCAGGCGCTGGAAGAATTTATTGACGAAGCGCTGAACAAGGAAATGCAATTGGTGATGAAACTCGTCTCGTTGGGACATTCTGCCCGTCAAAAGGCTAATCGCAAAGTTCGCCAACCTTTGGCGGAAGCGGCCTTTTCGGTTGGGAATCCGTCTGAACGAAATGCGTTGCTGAAAAACGTGGATGTGATTCAAGATGAGTTAAATGTAAAGCAAGTGCGTTTGTTGGATGCGGCGACTGAGGCAGTGTCACACACGGTCAAGCCTTTGCCAAAACAACTCGGTCAAAAATATGGCAATAAATTTCCGGCATTGCAAAAGGCGATTCTAGCTCTGAGCCCCGAAGAGGTTGCTGGCACGCTCCGCGCCGATCAACCTGTGGAAGTAAAACTGGATGGCGAAACGTATCGCATCCTGGCCGATGAAGTGGAAGTGAAGGCGCTGGCCAAAGAAGGTTTTGCAGTGGCTGAGGAAGGCGCGTATGTGGCCGCTCTGGTCACAGACTTGACTCCCGAACTCGTTGCCGAAGGGTTGGCCAGAGAATTTGTGCGCCGCGTGCAAGATTTGCGGAAAACCGCCGAGTTGGATGTGGCGGATCGAATTGAATTATTCGTCGAGGCCAGCGCTGGGTTGAAGTCGGCGATTGAAGCGCATCAGGAATACATCACCGCCGAAACGCTAACGACGAAATTATCGTTTGCGAATCCGCCAGCAAATGCCTCGGTGGTTGAGGATGAGTTTGAAGGCGAAAAGGTGAAGGTGGGGTTGGCGAAGCGGTGATTCAGTAATCAGTGAACAGTAATTAGTTAGCCTCCGAGGTTTCCAAAACCTCGGAGATCTTTGCTTAATTAAGCGGGTTAATCATTGTTCAATTTGAAGTTGACTGCTTTGCTCTGTCGCCATAGCTCAACTACTTGAGCTGTGGCAATCACTTTTGAAGTATGCCTGGATTGAAAGCAATATATAAGCCCACAAATAAAAAGGAGAAGATTGTCCATACAAAGAGATTTATCAGAAAAGCGCCCAGCCATCGAAATTTATAACTGACTTTGATTGTAATCGGGTTAATGACGAGTAACAAATAAAAAGGTAGCCATCCTCTAAGGAGAAGAGCGAATTCTAGAGAAAAGACTTGGTAAACGAATGTGGCGAGCCCCAAAAAAATAATGATTGGGGCATTAAAGGCGGCATAAACAATAAAAAAATCCTGCCAACCGCCTTTGCCTCTAAACAACCTGGCAATAATGTGAATTGCTCCAGTGATCAAGGCGAAGCCGATGGGAGATAATAAACTACCTAATAAGTTGTTGCTAATGAATGCTAAAACGCTTTGCAGAGAAAGGTTTGCGAAGTTCTTAATGGATACTGGCGAAGTTGTTAAGAATGCGTAAATAACTGATGCGGAAATGAGCCAGGCGATGGCTTGCTTTAGCGTGATATTTCCTTCAGTTAAAAGTTTCTCGCCTTCACGTGTTCTTGGAATGGGTAGGGTAATTCCCCATGCCCGGCGCCAGGTCCACGGCGTTGTATCCTTTGGCAGGTTTTCTTCGGTGTCTATGATTTTGTATTTTGCTTTCCGAAACCCCATAACTGTTAGTTTGTGTAGCAAAGGATTAAGTAGAACATGAATTTGAGAGTTGAATACAAAAATTATTACAAACAGAGCAAGCAATAATAGTAAACCGATGATTTCGCTGAATGTCTCGCCGCTCAAAATATTCTCCCGAATAAAACCTTAAGGGAACAGCCCAACGGCAATGGCTTGGCGCATGGCATTCCCTCAGGTCAATTTTTTTGATTGTACACGGCTTTGGTGCATAAATCGAGAGGCAGGCACAATTCGTCTGTCTGTGTTGATTGGTTAGACAACCTTGTATGCTTGCGGCATACCCAGATGCGTCATGCTGTTGAGAGCGGCACAACGAACTAAT
>JADZCC010000110.1 GCA_020851785.1 Anaerolineales bacterium | reverse complement strand
TGGGCTATGCCTATCTCGAAGACAGCGACGATACACGCAACAGCCCTACGCGCTCGCTGGTGGCGCGTTTGTATGAACTCGGCGCGGAACCGGTGATTCACGACCCGTGGATCGCTGAATACAATGGCGATGTGTATGAACGCGTCAAAGGTTGCGACGCGGCGGTGGTGATGGTGGCGCACAGCGCGTACAAAGAATTGGATTTGAACCGGTTGAAGTCCGCGTTGAAGTTGCCAGTGTTGGTGGATGGGAGGCGGGTGTTCGAGGCGGGAACGGGCAATCGGTTTTCGCTAAATTACAACATTATTGGAATTTCTCGCTCATGACCACAAACGATTCGGTTGTTCAGCCCCTTGTGCCTGATGCAGCGCTAGTTCCGCAGATCGTCATTGAGCCCCAAAAGGGTTGGGCTTCTTTAGATTTACGGGATCTATGGCATTATCGGGAATTATTATTGTTGCTCACTTGGCGCGATATCAAGGTGCGTTATGCGCAGACTGTATTAGGCGCGACATGGGCAGTCTTACAGCCGTTATTAACGATGCTGGTCTTTAGCGTCATTTTTGGTCGCTTTGCAAATCTGCCATCGGATGGCGTTCCGTATCCGGTTTTCACATTTACTGCATTACTCCCCTGGCAACTGTTCGCCTTCTCGTTGACCAACGCGAGCAATAGCCTCATCAATAGCGATAAATTGATCAGCAAGGTGTACTTTCCGCGGTTGATCATACCTATTGCATCGGCATTACCCGGTTTGGTGGATTTTGCCGTCTCCTTTTTTGTTCTGATTGCCATGCTGGGTTATTACCAGATCCCATTCACAACTCGCTGGTTAATGCTGCCCTTTTTCTTATTGTTGGCGGTGTTAAGCGCTTTGGCGGTCGGTTTATGGCTGTCGGCATTAAACGTGGAGTATCGCGATATTCGTTACGTGGTCCCATTCCTTACTCTTTTTTGGCAATATGCCACCCCGGTAGCCTACTCGGCTTCTCTGATACCTGAAAAATGGCGCTTGTTATACGGGTTAAATCCAATGACTGGCGTGGTGGATGGTTTCCGTTGGGCTTTGTTGGGGATCGGGCAACTGAACAGTTTACTTTGGGTTTCCATGGCGGTCATTGTTTTACTCTTTCTAAGCGGACTGGCGTATTTCAAGCGGATGGAAGCCACATTTGCGGATGTGATCTGATGAGTAATATTGCCATACACGTTCAGGGTGTTGGAAAACAATATCGCATTGGCGGTCAACAGACTGGTTACCGGACATTCCGCGAGTCGTTGACGGGATTAATCAAATCGTCGGCAGGCTGGATCCAAGGGAAAAAAAGCAAAACCGAGACCTTCTGGGCGCTGGACGATGTTTCATTCGAGGTGAAACAAGGCGAAGCCATTGGCATTATTGGACGTAACGGAGCCGGAAAGAGCACGTTGTTAAAAATCCTCTCCCGCATCACCAAGCCTACCAAAGGACGAGTTGAACTCTATGGGCGCGTGGCTTCCCTGTTGGAGGTCGGCACTGGATTTCACCCTGAACTGACCGGACGCGATAATATATATCTGAATGGGGCAATATTAGGTATGAGTCGCGTTGAGATAAACCGTAAATTTGACGAGATTGTGGAATTCTCAGGCGTGGAACGGTTTTTAGATACTCCTGTAAAGCATTATTCCAGCGGCATGTATGTGCGTCTTGCTTTTGCTGTCGCAGCGCATTTGGAACCAGAGATCTTGGTGGTGGACGAGGTGTTAGCGGTCGGGGATGCGGAATTTCAAAAAAAATGCCTGGGAAAAATGGAAGATGTTGCGCATGGCGGTCGGACTGTCTTGTTTGTCAGTCATAATATGTCGGCCATCGGTCATCTCTGTCAGAACGCGGTCTGGATCGATCAAGGTAGGTTGCAAATGCAGGATACATCCAATCGAGTCATCTCCGCCTATCTCTTAAGTGGGACCACAACCGAAGGTCAGGTCCAATGGGCGAATGGACTCTCGCAACCCGGCGTTACTGAATTTAAATTTACATCCATCCGCATTGTTGACGAGACGGGGATTTCGACCTCGACGCTCGATATCGGTAAACCGTTTTGGATTGAAATTTCATACACGATCAACGAGACGCTACCGTATTGCCGCGTTGGAATAAACGTATACTCCGATACCGGCGAAGTGGTTTTTGAAGCATACGATTCCGACGATGTACGTCATTCGGGACAGAGAGAACCGGGAGATTATGTCTCCCGCTGTAAACTGCCTGGAAACTTCTTTAATGCAAAACGCTATTTCGTCTCGGTGCACGCCGGGATTCCTAATGTCAAATATCTTGCCGGGGCGGAGTATGCCTTGGCCGTTGATATCGAGAACATCGGCGATTTATCCCAGATGCTGGGGCTTAAACGCGAGGGGATTGTCTTCCCAAAACTAGTCTGGGAGGTGATCAGAAATGAAACTGAATAAATTATCGGAGATGGTTAAGGCGCTCGTGTCTGGATTCCAAAATTCGAACGGCCGCGGTAATTTTTATGGCTCCATCCGTCCGTCGGATTCCTTTTTGGTAACATACCCGAAGTCGGGGACGACATGGGTGGGTTTTGCCCTTTCTAACGTGATCAACGAAAAACTGAAGCTCGATCTGAACCTGAGGAATTTCATTGAAATTGTGCCGGATCTGAACGACGCCTATTTTTCGAAGCAACCCTTCAAGCAGTACGACCATTTGAACGATCCCCGAATTCTAATGACCCATGCGCCGTATGATCCCGCCTTTCCGAAGATCATTTACGTTCTGCGAGACCCGAGGGACGTATTTGTTTCGTATTGGCATCACAAGCGGCTGACAGAGGCGGGCTTTCATTTGTCTCTAAAAGATTACTTACTTGCCGACGACCATTGGCCCTGTTCTTGGGACAAACATGCAGGCGGCTGGCTGTTGAGCGGACGAACGAATGTACTGACGATCCGCTACGAAGAGATGCACTCCAATGCCCAGGCGACCTTGCGGAAAATAGTTAACTTCATTGGCTTGCCGGATGTGTCCGAGGCTGTTCTGGAAAAAGCGATAACCGCGTCCAGGTTCGATAAAATGCAAAAATTGGAGGAACAACACGGCGTCGACCGGAGTCAAGGCTCGAAGGATGAGCGTTTTATCCGCCAAGGGCGGACCGGCTCATGGCGGAATGAGTTGGATGAAGAGTGCTTGCAGATATTGGAAGGCAAACTGGGCGCGGTTATGGAGCGCTTAGGTTATTTGCCCGAGACCCAGACTCGATTTTCCGGGAAGGTAAAATGAACAAACTGGTGAAGCCGTTCATCCCGCCGATTCTTTTCACGATCAAGGACTATTGGGTTGAAAGATTTGGCTCCCAGCATGATTTTGAATACATTGCTGAAGGGTGGCAGTATGCCCACGCGCACACTGAAGTTAAGGGTTGGGACGTTGGAGAAATTCTTGAGATTCATAAAAAGTCGTTGCCCATCTATCTCTCGAAGATACAAGGGAGCGGCGTCCTGGGCTTTTCCCCCGAATCGGCCCCAGACGCTCCTGCGGATATTCTAGCCCAGAACACGGTGATGGTTTTTGCCTATGCTCTGGCGTTATCCGCATGGAAAAAGGAAAGGCTGTCTATGTTGGATTGGGGCGGCGCGATCGGGCAGTATTATGCGTTGGCTCAAGCGCTGATGCCGGAAGTGAACATTGAATATCATTGTAAGGACTTCCCCCTTATGGCAGACTATGGGCGGACTCTTTTCCCGGACGCATACTATTATTCGGATGACGCCTGTTTCACGCGGACCTATGATTTTGTCTTGGCGAGCGGGTCCTTACAATACTCGCCGGACTGGAAAACTGATTTTCGTAATCTTGCCGCGTCGACAGAAAAATATCTCCTGCTAACCAGATTGCCGACCGTTGAAAAGAAGGACTCGTTTGTGTTCGTTCAGCGCCCGCGCGCATTTGGGTACAATACAGATTACCTGGCGTGGTGCATTAACAAGAACGAACTGGCTCGGCAGGCAGATTTAAACAAGCTCGAGTTGGAGCGCGAATTTTTGATCGGCGATAATCATTCGATCGTGAATGCGCCGGAACAATGCAGGTACAGCGGTTTTCTGTATCGCAAAATGGAGTGACCTATGCGGAGTAATTTTCTCTCGACGCTTAAGCGAGCTTATCGGAGGCTGGTTGGAAAAGACCTGGCTGAATTGCAAGACCTCTTGATCGCCGAAGCTCAATCTTTAAAACTACTGTATGGAAAAGGTTTTGCAAACCAGACAAAAACAGCGGGCATTTTCAAAGACCTCCGCGAAGCCGAGTTCAAGGTGTTTTCCCAATTCGGCGATGATGGGATCTTACAATATCTTATCCATCACACCCAACCGGCGGTGAAAAAATTTATTGAGTTTGGCGCGTCAGATTACCTGGAGGCAAATACCCGTTTCCTGCTGATGAACGATAACTGGAGCGGGCTGGTCATGGACGGGAGTCGGGACAATATGGACCGATTAAAACAGAGCGATCTTTACTGGAGGCACGATCTACAGGCGATGGACGCCTTCGTGAATCGGGAAAATATCAATTCCTTATTTGAGTCTGCCGGCTTTCGCGGAGAGATCGGCCTGTTGAGTATTGACATTGACGGTAACGATTATTGGGTGTGGGAGGCGATCCAGGCGGTCGCTCCGGTTATCGTGACCGTGGAATACAATAGTGTTTTTGGCGCGGCTCACGCAGTCACGGTTCCCTATGACCCGGGGTTTGAAAGGACAAAAGCGCACTTCTCGAATCTATATTGGGGCGCTTCTTTGAAGGCGCTCTGCGTCCTGGCTGATAGAAAAGGCTATGCGTTTGTCGGGTGTAATTCAAACGGCAACAACGCGCATTTTGTTCGTAAAGATAAGGTTGGCAGGCTTCCGATCAAGAGCGTTGAGGAGGGGTATGTTGAGTCGAAATTTCGCGAGTCGCGTGATCGCTCCGGGCATCTGACCTTTGTAGGCGGCGCGGCGCGGCTTGAAATCATCAAGGATCTGCAGGTTTTTGATGTTGAACAAGGCGTCTTGGTCCGGCTTGGAGAATTATCCGGATGATGAGGTTGGCGCTTGACACTGACATTCTGGAGTAGTTATGTCCCTGATCCGTCCATTATATGAAGCCGGTCAACGACCCTTGAAGCGCTTAATCGCGCGGCTGGCGCCGATTGCCGATACCCTGATCTATGCCGGTGGAATTACGGAAAACCTGCTTGTCCGATCCTTGCTGTTCGTTTACAAGAGCAAGTTCCGCAAGGATTGGATGTACTCATCGGCGCCCCCGCATTATACGGACTTTAGAGTGATGAGCGCTTATTTCGCCTTCGGACATCCCGTTTTTGGTCCGTACTCGTTCTACCGCGGATTTTTTAACTCGGAGTTAATCCAACAAAACGATGTGTTGCTGGATATCGGATGCGGCGATGGGTTTTTTAGCAGTCGTTTCTTTGCAGAGAAGTGCGCGCATGTAGATGCGCTTGATATAGACGCCAATGCCATTCGTGACGCCCGGAAATATAACCCGGCGTCGAATGTTTCGTTCCATTTGCTGAACGCCGTCACTGACCCTTTCCCTCAGACTGGATACGATCTTGTGGTGTGGGACGGCGCGATCGGGCATTTTCCGTCCGACGATATCGATCAGATGCTGAGAAAAATCGTTCGTTGTTTGAACCCCGGCGGTATTTTTGCAGGATCGGAATCGCTGGGGGTGGAAGGGTATGACCACCTGCAATTCTTTGAAAAAGCAGAGGATCTCGGCAGGCTGTTTCAGCCCTATTTCAAATACGTGAGGTTGAAAACCGTTCAATATAAGTTGCGCCAATCCGACTTTATCAGGACTGAGGCGTTTTGGCGCTGTTCCAACTCGGAACAACGCTTGGCCGCCGGCGAATGGACGCCGCTTCCGAATTAATTTTTATAACCAAGGTGAAAAAAATGATCGAGACGATTGAATACAACGGAACGCGTTATGCTGAAATTATTCGGGCTGAATCGGAGGTGAACAAAACGACTTTCTTTTCGCCGCCAGAATCATCCTTTCAATTCGGCTTGCTGGCTCACGAAGCGGGTTTTTTTGAGCCGCCCCATTATCACCGGGCGTTTACGCGTGAGATCAACGATCTGCAACAAATGTTTATTGTGCAAAAAGGCATGGTCGCGGTGCAACTCTATGCCGATGACGGAAAGATGTTTCATGAGGTTGTCCTCAAAGTCGGCGATGCCATCGTGCTGATTCACGGCGTTCACTCGTTGCGGGTGATCGAAGATATGCAGTGCATCAGCGTTAAGCAAGGTCCCTTTCTTGGCACGGATTACGATAAGGTGAATGTGGAGATAAACAAATGAAAATACCTGTTTTTGAACCGGTGGTCGGGCAGGAGGAGATCGATGCGGTTGTGGCGGCGCTCAAACGCGGTGAAATTTCGGGGAATTTTGGGCAGGCGCTGAGCGAATTTGAGAGCCGTTTTGCGGAATATTGCGGATGTGAGTTTGGCGTCGCAGTCACAAGCGGCTCCACCGCGTTGCATCTGGCTGTGGATGCGGCGGGGATCCGACCAGGCGACGAGGTATTGGTCAGCGCGTCCACCAATATTGCTACGGCGTTCGCAGTCGTCCATAAGAACGCTCTGCCGGTGCCTGTTGATTCGGAAAACATAACCTGGAATTTAAACCTGGATCTAATTGAAAGCCTGATCACGCCTAAAACGCGAGCGATCATCCCGGTCCATCTTTACGGGCATCCGGTGGATATGGACCGGCTCATGGGGATCGCGCGGAAGCATGACTTAATCGTCATTGAGGATGCCGCCGAGGCGCATGGGGCGACGGTCCGCGGCCGTAAGGTTGGCAGTTTTGGCGATATGGCTTGTTTTAGTTTCTATGCCAATAAGATTATCACGACGGGCGAGGGCGGCATGGTGGTCACGAATAACAGACAACTCGCCGACCGTTTACGCCTCTTACGGAATCTGGGTTTTACAACGCCGCGTTTTCGCCATGAAGTGTTAGCCTACAATTTTCGTATGACCGGGTATCAGGCGGCAATGGGCGTTGCCCAACTGAATCAGATCGAGCGGATCATCGAAGAGAAGCGGCGTGTGGCGCAAACATACAGCCGTTACCTGAGCGATACGCCGGGTTTGCATCTACCGGTGGAATTGGACTGGGCGCGCAATGTCTATTGGATGTACGCGCTGACGCTCGACCCGGAGTTTGGGCTGTCTCGCGATCAACTGGCGGCGAAACTTGCCGACGCGGGCGTTGAAACGCGGACCTTTTTCTGCCCGATGAACCAACAACCCAGTTTGCGCGAAATCCCCGGCTTCCGCGCCGAGCCGCTCCCCGTTGCGGATGCGCTCTGGACTTCGGGGTTGTACCTGCCATCAACCCATACGCTCACAGAAGATACGATTCGGAATATCGCAGACCTGATTCATCAGATTCAGGATCAAGTGGGTCGGTAATTTCATGGAACAACCCGGAAATTCCTATATCGGGCATCACGCTGAATTATATGACCTGTTTTACGCCGATAAGCCGTATGCCCAGGAGACTGATTTTGTTATACACTGCTTCCAGCGGTACGGCATCCAAAAACCGAAGCCGGTCATTCTCGAGTTGGCTTGTGGAACCGGTAACCATGCGTTTGAATTCGAGAAACGCGGATATCAGGTCATTGCCAGCGATTACTCGCCGGATATGCTGGCGCAAGCGCGCCGGAAAGCCCTGCGCTCCCATTCCCAGGTTGAATTTCGACAGCACGATATGCGGTCGCTCGATGTCGCGGAGCGTCCCTTTGACGCGATCGTGTGTTTGTTCGATTCAATCGGATATGTCGCGACCAATGAAAACATACTTGCGGTATTGCGAGGCGTTCGGGATCATCTTGCGCCCGGCGGCTTATTTATTTTTGAATTCTGGCATGCCGCCGCGATGCTGCGTCATTATGACCCGTTGCGTGTCCGGCGTTGGAAGGTTGAGGCGGGGGAGATTTTGCGCATCTCCGAAACAACCATTGATTACTCATCCCAACTCGGTTATGTGGCTTACACGGTCAATGAACTGAACGACAACGGAACCTTCCGAACTCTTCACGAGACTCAGATAAACCGCTTTTTTTTGGTTCAAGAAATGAAACTGTTTCTTGAACAAGCCGGGCTTCATGCGTTGCATTGGTTTTCGGGTTTTCGCGAGGATGAAACAATAGACGCTGAAACCTGGCATATTGTCGCGGTTGCCGCGCGAATGGATGGGTAACGCGATGAAAGTGGGCGTCTACCTCCCGGCGTATGAACCGTCTGCTGGGGGAGGCTACACGTTTGCGTACGACGTGGTTGAGAATTTACTCGCCCTCATGCCGTCCTCGCCTCATGAATTTACTTTTTTCTCCCCCCAAGCCTCGAAGGAATTGGATCAACGTTTGGAGAAGGCTGCGCAAACCGGCGTTGTTCATACGCGGAACGCCTCCCCGCTCCCCATCCGCATTCTCAGGAAAATATCCAACGGTTTGGCGAATCAACGACGCTATCCGGGAGACTTGAGTTATGCCGCAGAGCGAGCGGGGATGGATGTTTTATGGTTTGTTTCGCCGACCTACGAACCTGTGAATCTTCCCTACATTGCAACCATTTGGGACCTGCAACACCGGTTACAGCCGTGGTTTCCGGAAGTCGGCTCGATCCGAGATTGGTTTTTTCGGGAAGGCTACTACTCCGCTTTTGTGCAACGCGCGTCTTATCTTATTGCAGGCACGCAAGCCGGAGCGGATGAGATCGCTTTGTTCTATCAAATCCCAAAAGACCGCATCAAAATATTACCGCACCCCACCCCCGGTTATCTGGACGGGGCAATCCAGACGGATGGGAATGAAACTCTGGCAAAATACAACCTATCTGCCGGAGGATACCTTTTTTACCCTGCCCAGTTTTGGGCGCACAAGAATCATGCCAATCTACTCTCGGCTTTGAAAATTCTGCGCCAGGATTTACGCGTGCCGTTGGACTTGGTCCTGACCGGTTCGGAGCAGGGAAACATGGAGTATATTCGACGCCTTGCAGATGAACTGGAGATAAAACCGAACGTTCATATTCTTGATTTTGTATCGCGCAAGGAATTGATTGCCCTGTACCAAAACGCCTTTGCGCTAACCTACGTTTCTTTTTTCGGACCCGAAAATTTACCGCCTTTGGAAGCCTTTTCAATCGGGTGCCCTGTAATCGCCTCGGCGGTGAGCGGCTCGGATGAACAACTGGGAGGCGCGGCCATCCTGGTGGACCCTAAAAAACCGGAAGAAATTGCGCAAGCGGTATTGTCGCTGTTTGAAACCCCATCCTTAAGGACTACGTTGATCGCGCAAGGGCGCGCGCGTGTTGCCGAGCGCACGGGCAAGCGTTTTGTAGAAGGAGTTTTCTTGATGCTGGATGAGTTTCATGCCGTTCGGCGCGCCTGGAAATAGTCATTATGTCCACGCCCCCGATGATCTCCATTATCACACCGTCTTATAACGGAGCAAAGTATATAAAAACGGCGCTGGATAGCGTCGCAGCTCAGAAGTATCCCCGCCTGGAACACATAATTGTGGATGGGCTATCATCGGACCGGACGCGGGAGATTGTGAGCGCATACCCGGAGGCGACGTTTATCAGTTCCCCGGACCAGGGGATGTATGATGCCTTGAATAAGGGGCTGGAGGCGGCGAGCGGCGAGATTATCGGATTCCTTAATACAGACGACGCCTATGCAGACGATATTTTTTTGAGCATCGCGGAGCGCTTCCATGACGATGCGGTATCCGCGGTGGCGGGCTTTGCCCACGTTTTTTTGAATGGTGAGAACGGGGTCGAACAAATTATTGATACATACTCTCCCGCCGACAAGACCTTGCTGGAGTGTTCCACGATCGGGAGCAACTATTTCAACGCATGGTTCTTTCGGGCTTCGGTATTCAAGGAGATTGGACGCTTCAATTCCGAGTATCGCATTGCGGGAGACCGTGAGTTTATGTTCCGTTTTGCGATCCATCGTCTGCGCTACGTCGTGTTCGATCGGCTTGTCTATCGGTATCGTCAACACGCGGATTCGCTCACTTTTAATTCCTCCACTACAGACCAAAAACGTGAGTTAAGCGCCCAGGAGCATCTTAAGCTGACCGACGCATATCTGAACGATACCCGGTTGCCGCGTTCGACCAAACGGTTGCTTGCGCAACTCCGCACGAATGAAACGGTGGATCTGGTCCTTCGCATGTTGTGGAATTTTGACCTGAGTAAATGCCTGTTTTACTTCAAGGAGGGGCTCCGGTATGATTTGGCGTGGCCGCTTGTGTTTTTCATACGGGTCATTCAGGCATTCCACAGGCTTGCCGTGAAAGCGGCGCGAGGCAGGTTAAGATTTTTGGCGGGAGCATGAGCCGGATCGCGATCGCTTGGCGCACAAAAGCGTTGTCGCTCCGGAGCGTTGATTAATATGCCGTACCGCGCCTTGATCACTGGCGTCTCAGGCTTTGTTGGAAGTCATCTTGCTTGGCAGCTTTCAGAAAAAGGATGGCTGGTGGCGGGATACGACATCTTCCCGCCGCGTTATGAGTGTGAATTTTTTCCCGGCGATCTTTCGGATGGGCGCGCGCTGGAAAACGCCTTGAAAAAAACAAAGCCCGAGGTTGTATTTCATCTGGCGGGCGTCTTGAAATCGGATTCGTATGAAGAGCTTTACAAGGCTCATGTGTTTGGAACGATTTCGCTCATGGACTCGATCGTCAAAACTGGATTGTCGCCGACAGTGGTCGTAGCCAGTTCGAGCGCGGTCTATGGCTCTGGAAAAAATGGCAGGCTGATCAGTGAAACGACTGGCTTGAGACCTCAAACGCATTATGCCTTGAGCAAAGCCGCACAGGAGATGGTCGCGCTTCGATATTTTCACGTTCATGGGTTGCGGACGATCGGCGTGCGCACGTTCAACTTGCTGGGACCGGGTCTCTCGCCGGGGATGGCTTGCTCTGCCTTTGCGCGGCAGATCGCGCTGGCGGAAAGATCCGGCAAGCCCTCGGTCATCTCGACGGGCAACCTCGATGCCAAACGAGACTTTGTGGATGTGCGTGATGCTGTCCGTGCGTATGAGTTGATCGCGCGCAAAGGTAAACCCGGAGAAATTTATAATGTCTGCTCGGGGCGGGCGGTCTCAATTGCCGAGTGCTTGTCCATTTTGGCGAGGCAGGCTGAGGTCCGGGTGGAAGCGGTTTTGGATCCCGCGAAAGTGCAGAAGAACGATGTCCCGATCCAGATCGGGAGCGCGAAAAAGTTGATGGACACGACGCGGTGGAGACCGCGCATCGGTTTGAAAAAGTCGCTCGTGGATTTGTTGAACGATTGGCGTGAGCGAGTTAAGGAATTGGAGTGAACATGGATTGGAAAGGCAAACGTGTGTTGGTCACTGGCGCAGGCGGGTTCATCGCCAGTCATTTGGCGGAGCGGCTGGTTGCCGAGGGCGCGCAGGTGCGCGCTTTTGTGAGATACAACTCACGCAACGATCTAGGTATGTTGAAATTGATTCCAGCGGATGCATTTTCGCAACTTGAAATCTTGCAGGGCGATCTGCGCGATGCCGAAGCGGTGCGAAAAGCCGTGACAGGCGTGGACACGGTCTTTCATCTCGGCGCGTTGATCGCCATTCCGTATTCGTATGTAAACCCGCGCGAAGTAATTGACGTGAATATCATGGGCACGTTGAATGTGTTGATGACGGCACGCGATTCTGGAGCGCGGCGCGTGGTGCATACTTCGACGAGCGAAGTATACGGCACGGCGCGCTATGTGCCGATTGACGAGAAACATCCGTTGCAAGGGCAGTCGCCGTATTCTGCAAGCAAGATCGGCGCGGATCGTATTGCGGAAAGTTTTTATCGTTCGTTTGAAGTCCCTGTGGCTACGTTGCGCCCGTTCAACACGTTTGGTCCGCGTCAATCGGCGCGGGCGGTGATTCCCACCATCATCGCGCAGGCATTGACGCGCGACGAAGTGAAACTGGGCAGTCTTGAGCCGTCGCGCGATTTCACGTTCGTCGCCGACACGGTCGAGGGCTTTCTGCGAATTGCCTCCGCCGATAATGTTCTTGGTGAGGAGATCAATCTTGGCAACGACAACACCATCCGCATCGGCGATCTTGCGGAAAAGATATTCGGCATCGTCGGCAAATCTCCGAAGTTGATCGCCGACCCGCAACGCGTCCGCCCGGGGAAGAGCGAGGTGATGAAATTGTGGGCGTCGAACCAGAAAGCCAAAGAATTGATCGGATGGGAACCCCGCGTCTCGCTGGATGAGGGACTGCGTCGCACCATCGAATGGATTTCCTCCCACCTCGATCTGTATAAACCCGACGAGTATACGGTGTAACATGCGCGCAGTCATCCTCGCGGGCGGAAAAGGAACCCGCCTCGCCCCGTACACGACCGTTCTGCCAAAGCCGTTGATGCCCATCGGCGATATGCCGATCCTTGAGGTCGTCCTCCGTCAACTGGCACATCATGGGTTCAAGGATGTCACGCTTGCCGTTGGTCATCTCGCTGAATTGCTCATGGCGTATTGCGGCGACGGCGAAAAGTTTGGGTTGACCATTGATTATTCCCGCGAAGAAGAGCCGCTCGGCACAGCGGGACCGATCTCGCTGGTTCCCAATTTGAACGGAACCTTTCTCGTGATGAACGGCGACTTGCTTTCCACGTTGGATTATTCTGCCATGTGGAAATATCACAAAGAACGCGGCGCGGTCGCCACGCTCGCCTCCTATCGCCGTGATATAAAAATCGACCTCGGTGTGGTCGAATCGGAAGACGGTTGGGTGAAAGATTACATCGAAAAGCCCACCTACCATTACGCGGTCAGCACGGGCATTTATATCTTTGAGCCAGCGATTTTGAAATACATCGAACGCGGCAAGAGACTCGACCTGCCCGAACTGGTTTTGCGTTTGCTGAAAGAGAATCAGAAAGTGAATGTATATAACTTCGACGGCTATTGGCTCGATATCGGTCGGCACGATGATTACGAGACCGCCATGCGCGAATTCGCCGAACGCCGCCTCGAATTTCTTCCGAGTGAGGCGCGTTGACGACTCTTCTTTTGTTCACCGCTTCCTATCCTTTTGACGGCGGAGCGGAGCAGACCTTCCTCGATACCGAGATCGTACACCTGCGAAAGAAATTCGAGCGCGTGGTGTTGGTCCCGCGTAAGCGCACGGGCAACCTCCTTTCCCTTTCGAAATCGGTGGACGTGGACGAGAGCTATTCGGCAAAGTTGGATGGAGTCCATCCGCTCGTTGCCGCCGCCAACGTCTTATTTTCGCGGCTATTCTTCATGGACATTTTCTCCCGTCCGTCGCTATTGATGTATCCGCAAGCGATCAAGCGCCTCGCCGCGTTCGTCGTCGGCGCGCAGTTGACCCGTGACTGGGTGCAGGATTGGATCGCCAAAAACAAAGTGGATCCCGCCGAATGTATTTTTTATACGTACTGGTTCGATCAGGCGGCGCTTGGGATCGGATTAGTGAAGAGAAAGCATCCGCAGATTCGCCTCGTTTCGCGGGTGCATGGATATGACTTATACGAGGAATATTATTACACCCCGCCATATTGGCCCCTCCGTCGGCTTGCGCTTTCCCTGCTCGACCGCCTCTTTCCGGACTCGGAGGCTGGTCTGCGCTACCTCAAGGGACGTTACCCCGGATGGGCCTCCCGCTACGAGATCGCCTTGCTGGGGGTGACAGACCCAGGATTTGTGAATCCTCCTTCTGCCGATGGCGTATTTCGCATCGTCTCATGTTCCATGCTTGTATCCGTCAAACGCGTAGACCGAATCCTCGAAGGGATTCGGTGTGCCGCAGTGGGACGTTCACACCAGCGCTTCGAGTGGACTCACATCGGCAATGGCGCGAGAAGGATGGAGTTGCAGAAATTGGCGGACGAATCGTTCCCTTCCAACTCCAAAGGCTACCTGCCGGGCTATACCAGCAAGCAAGCCTTGATGTCTTTCTACCGTGATACTCCAACAGACGTATTCATCAACGCCAGCGAGACCGAGGGCACGCCGGTAGCGGTGATGGAGGCGGTGAGTTGCGGTATCCCGGTGATCGCCTCCTCCGTTGGCGGGAACATAGAAATCGTCGGAGAAAGAAACGGGGTTTTGCTGGGCGAGAATCCCACTCCGCAGGAAATTGCAGACGCGATCGTCTCGATCCTCGATCATCCGACTACATCAGATATTCGAGGCGCGAGTAGGGCGGTCTGGGCTGAACGATATAATGCGGATGCAAATTACAAAGCCTTCGCAGAACGATTGATCGCGATCAGAGAAAAGGCGCAATAGACCATGTGCGGCATAGCAGGACTCTGGAACCTCAACGGCGAACCCGTTTCGCCGGAGCAAATCAGAAATTTCATCGACTCCCTCGCCCATCGCGGACCCGACGGCAGCGACGTCTACATCGATTCCGATTCGAACCTTGGGTTGGGGCATCGCCGCCTCGCGATCATTGACACGTCCGACGGCGGGCGGCAACCGATGTCGTACGCCGACGGGCGGTATTGGATCGTGTTCAACGGCGAGATGTATAACTTCCTTGAGTTGAAAGTTGAATTGGAAGGGTTGGGCTATTCGTTCAAAACGGAATCGGACACCGAAGTCATCCTCACCGCGTACCATCATTGGGGCGAAGACTGCCAGTTGAAATTCAACGGCATGTGGGCGCTGGCGATCTGGGATTCCCGTGAACGCGTATTATTTGTCTCACGCGACCGCTTCGGCGTCAAGCCGATGATCTATCATTACGATGAAAATCATTTTGCGTTCGCCTCCGAGATGAAAGCCTTCCTCGCCCTCGATTGGT
>JADZCC010000109.1 GCA_020851785.1 Anaerolineales bacterium | reverse complement strand
GATACGCCTTCCGCGCAATTCCCAAACATCGAATCGGCAGTTGAAATCATCCGCGCCGCAATTCAACGCGGAGATAAAATCTGCGTCTGGGGCGACTTCGACGTGGACGGGCAAACCTCCACTGCCGTGCTTGTGCAAACTTTGCAAGCCTTGAATGCAAACGTAGTTTATTATGTGCCAATTCGCGGCAAGGAAAGTCACGGCGTTCACATTGAATCGCTCATCCCCATCATTGATAACGGCGCGAAGTTAATCGTCACCTGCGACACAGGCATTACCGCCCACGAAGCGATTGACTTCGCAAACGCGCATGGCGTGGACGTCGTCATCACCGACCATCACGACCTGGGCGAAACGCTTCCCAACGCCAAAGCCATCATCAATCCCAAAACCCTGCCAGACGATCATCCGCTGAAAACTTTGGCGGGCGTTGGCGTGGCGTATAAATTGGCGGAAGCGCTTTTTAGTACCGCCGACTCACGTACTGCCGACTTCAGTCGGCTAAACACACCGACTGAAGTCGGCAGTACTTTGCTCGACCTCGTCGCCCTCGGACTCATCGCCGACGTTGCCTTACTCAAAGATGAAACCCGCGCTTTGGCAAAAAAAGGAATCAAGCAATTACAAAAAACCAATCGCATTGGGTTGAAAGTAATTGCCGAATTATCCAACACCAATTTAGACATCGCCACCGAAGAAACCATCGGCTTTACGTTTGCGCCGCGCCTGAATGCGCTCGGCAGGCTGAGCGACGCGAATCCCGCCGTTGAATTGCTGATTACCGACAACCCTGCCCGTGCCAGAGTCTTAGCCGCGCAAATTGAAGGGCTCAACGCCCAGCGCAGGTTATTAACTTCGCAAGTCTATCAATCGGCTGAAGCGCAATTAAAAGAAAATCCAAAACTGCTGGATGAACCCGCCATCGTTTTGTCGCACCCCAACTGGCCCGGCGGCGTCGTCGGCATCGTCGCCAACAAACTGGTCGAGCGTTATCATAAGCCCGCCATTCTTTTAAACGAGTCGGATGATGGAATCATGCGCGGCTCGGCGCGCTCCATCGAGGGCTTGCATATCACCGAAGCGATCGCGACGCAAAAAAACATTTTGCTCAGTTTTGGCGGTCATCCCATGGCGGCGGGCCTTTCGTTCAAAAAAGATGATTTGATTAACTTCCGTAGAGGCTTGGGCAAAGCGATAGAAAAACAATTAGGCGCTATGGTTTACGAAGAACCAACACTCCATATTGACTTTTGGCTTGGTCTCGATGAACTGAATCTTAACCTCGCTGACAGTTTAGAACTGCTCGCTCCCTTTGGCGCGGGTAACCCTGAGTTAACGCTCGCCACAAAGAATGTGATCTTGAAATCCAAAAGTGAAATTGGAAAAACAAAAGAACATCTACGCCTCAACATCGAAGACGACCAAGGAAATACGCACAGCGTTTTATATTGGGGCGGCGCAGGCGCAGACTTACCCGATAACGGCGCAAAAATTGACATTGCCTACTCTTTACGCGCATCATCATATCGCGGTCAACGACAAGTCAATTTGCAATTTCAAGATTTTAGAATTATTGAAGAAGCAGTTGCAGAGAAACAAGATACGCGTTACAAGATACAAGACTTGCGACTTCAACCTGCAACTTTCAACTTTCAACCTTCAACTCTTATTTGGGCGGAAGGAAACGACAAAGCCAAAGGCAACCCTCGCTACGAATTAGCCCAAGCCGATGAATTGGCAATTTACACAACTCCCCCATCTCCAGCAGAATTGCGCCAGGCGCTGGAAATCGTCAAACCAAAAATAGTATATGTATTCGGCGTTCTTCCTTCAGAAGAAAAACCCAATGATTTTCTAAATCGTTTGGCAGGTTTATGTAAATTTACTTTGAACAAAAAAGAGGGCAAAACTACGATTCAAGAACTTGCCTGCGCGATGGCATCCCGTGAAATCGCGATCGAACTTGGGCTAGAGTGGCTACGCGCCAACGGCGGGCTGACTGTGAGCATTGAGGATGGCCAAGTGACTTTATCCAACGAAACGCAAGAGAAGAATCCCTACCTGCAAGCGGAGTTATTCCTTGCCTTACGCGGCGTTTTAAACGAGATTTCTGCATATCGAAAATACTTTGTCACAGCAGAGGACTTGAAAAGTTTGTTTTAACTCAAATCTCATAATCCACAAAATCATCCACGCCAAAGCGGCGTTCATACCAGCCCAATAGTTGAGTTACCTTTCGCAAAAGTTCGCTTTCGTCCGCAAGTCCTGGGTAAAGTCCGCTTACAAAATCGAGTAATTGTTCGCGAAAGCCAATTGCGGGCGATTTAGGCAACAGACCCTCAATTTCACGAATCAAATTCAAAGTTTCTTCAATTTGATTCATCGCATTGGGAAAATCAATTTCGTCGTCCAATAGCTTTCGCAAGACAACGCATTTATATTTTCGGCAACTGCTTGGGTAATCCGGCGACTTATAAACTGTGCAAATTCCATTTTGCCAAACGGGGCACGGCTGTAAAAATCCGCGCTGACGCGGGTCATTGCGAATGACTTTCAAACCTAAATTTTCAACCTTATCCAATTCATTGGCGTTAAGCCGCACCCACGAAAATAAGTGACCTGAGCAACACAGCCCGCAGGCTTTGCAGAGGGTTTGGGATTGAAAAATGTTATTCACAGGCAAATCCTCACAGGTCAGTTAACTTGGGGCAAAAGGCAATATAAAGTAAACTATCTAACATGACAATAAGTTCTCCGAACAAATCGAACATCTACCGCTGGGTAGATGTAGCGCGGGCGTTGGGGGCATTTCTTGTAGTAATGACACACATTGAATACTTTGGTCCCAAACTCGCGCTTCCATTCTATTATTCTATAACCCGCATAGCCGTTCCACTTTTTTTTATTACGAGCGGCTTCTTGCTACTTTCAAAAGCGGAAACAATTGGGTTTTTTTTCGTAAACGGGCGATCAAAGTATTAATTCCTTTAGCGGTCTGGTCGGTGATATATCTAATCTGGAAAAAGGAGGGTTTTGAAAAAGACTTTCTCTCGCTTATAGCAACGTACCTTATCAGGATTTTGAATCGTCCCAACGAAGATCACTTATGGTTTTTATACGCCTTGATGGGGCTTTATTTATTCACGCCCATTTTAAGGCTCTACCTGCAAAAAGCAAGCCAGCAAGAACAATTTTATTATCTTGGGGTCTGGTTCTTCTTCGCAACCATCGTCTTTTTCCTCGCAGAATTTACGCCAATCAAAATTGGAATTTATTATCAATATCTATCCGGCTATGTCGGATATTTTTTATTTGGCCACTTTGCAAGAAATTTTAATATGCAAAAAAAACACAGGGTAATTGCATGGATAATTTTTGCGTTTGGATTAGCATTAACCATTACAGGTATGTGGTATTGTAAAAAATATGAAATCAAGAGTTTCTACTTTGAAGATTATCTCAGCGCGAACGTGACGCTTATGTCCTGCGCCTTTTTTATCCTCTTGAAAGATCTACACATATCAGATTCACTGTACAAATTCATCGCTCCATTAAACCGCGCCAGTTTTGGGATCTACCTCGTTCACATTATGGTCATGGCCGAGCTATATCGTACCGGCGGCCCGCTTTCAGACTTAACAAAAATGGGGCATGAATTGTACATGGTTCCCGCTTTAGGGATCAGCGTGTTCCTGATATCTCTTTTTATTATTTTGGCGCTTCAAAAGATACCTTTCCTCAAACGCATTGTTCCATAACTGGCGCGAAGACGGCCATTAAGTGCGTTTTCCGCCACTCACCCCGCCAGCGTGTACAACAACACGCCCGCCGCAACCGATAAATTCAAAGAACTGACCCGCCCGCGCATGGGGAGCGAAACGACCAGGTTACAAGCGGCGGATTGTTCGGCAGAAAGCCCTTTTTGTTCATTGCCCAACACCAACGCCCAGGCGGGCTTGGGGATTAAATCCTTATAGCTTAGGCTGGCTTTCGCGGAAGTCCCAATTAATTGAACTTCCGCTTTCTGCGCCCAGGCGAGAAATTCCTGAAACGAAGTTTGAATCACCGGCTTCCAAAACAACGTTCCCATGCTGGCGCGCACCACGGTTGGGTGATATAGCTCCACGCCGCCATCCAAAATGAAGAGCGCGTCTGCGCCGACGGCATCTACCGTGCGGAGGATCGTGCCCACGTTGCCCGGGTCTTGCGGCGCAGTCAACGCAACGGCCCTGCTGACTGCGCTCAACTCTGCCAGAGTCATTTTCTTCTGGCGAACCGCGGCCAAAATGCCCTGCGGGTTTTCTTTATCCGCCAGCGACTCGATGACTTTTGCAGAAACCGGCTGAAGGTCCAGCCCCGAAGCGCGCGCCAATAATTCATTCGCAAACGAACTGGTTAATAATTCGGGCGCGTAAATGATCGTCTCAACTTCCCAGCCCGCCTGTAGAACTTCGCCGACAGGATGAATCCCCTCCACTAAAAAAGTTCCAGTTTCAACGCGCATTTTCTTTTGGCGCAAAGCGCGGATGTGTTTAATCAACGGGTTGGAAACGCTGGTAATCAAATTCATGGCGCAATTGTATCCGATTACAGCGCCGGTAAATTTCTTTTATAATACGCAACTATGAAATTCATCCGGTATCTGTGGTTGGGGCTGGCTTTCAGTTTGGCGGCCTGCCAAGCTGGCGCTTCGCAAAAAATCACCCTCCTTGACGAAGGGCGGATTTACAATCTTCAGTCATCTGAAAAACTGCCGCTCAACCTGCTGGCGGAAGCCAACCTTACGCCGCAGTTGTTCGACCGCGTCCTCTTCAATGGAATGCTCCTGCCGCTCGATCAGCCCCTGCCGATTTCGGATTTTGTGCAGTTGCAATTACGGCGGGCCATGCCGTTGACGATTCACTCGCCAGAGGGCCAAAAATCAATCGTCTCTGCCGCGTGGACGGTTGGCGAAGCTTTGCAGGAAGCGGGCTATCAATTTTACGCACACGACCGCATCGAGCCGCCGCTTTCCACGCCGATTAATGCTCCGCTTTCGATTTACATTACCCCCGCCAAAGCGCTCACCGTGACGATGGGCGGACAAACCTTTGAGATTCGCTCGGCTTCGCCAACCGTGGGCGAAGCCCTGGCCGAAGCGGGGATTCCGTTGGTTGGTTTAGACTCCAGCTTCCCGTCGGAGAATGAAGCGTTGCCCGAGGATGGGCAGATTCGCGTCATTCACATCCGCGAGGCGCTTGAAACGACGATCAAAGCCATCCCCTATCCAACTGAAAAAAGAGAAGCGCAAGACGTGCCGCTGGGCCAGGAAAAAATAATTCAACCCGGCGTCAATGGGCTGGCCTTAACGCGCACGCGCATCCGCTACGAAGATGGCCAGGAAGTTGGGCGCACCACTGAAAGCGAATCCATCCTGCGCGAACCGCAAACTCAAATTGTGGCGCACGGCTCGCAAGTGGTCTTGGCGCCAGTCGGCGGAGATATTCCTTACGAATATTGGACCGCCGTAAAAATGTACGCGACGGTCTATTCCCCTTGCAACTCTGGGACGGGCAGTTGTTCCTATGGCACAGCCAGCGGCGCGCGCGCGGGATATGGCATTGTGGCGATGGATTATTCCATTTACGGCCTGGTCGCCGGAATGAAGGTTTACATTCCCGGGTATGGCGTGGGGACGATTGGGGATACCGGCGGCGGGCCCATCGTTGAAAGCGCCTTCGGCGTGCCGCGCACGCAATGGATTGACCTCGGCTTCGACGACGGCAATCTGGTTGATATGACCGGCTGGGTAACGGTGTATTTTCTTGCGCCTGCTCCGGCTGAAATCCCCTACTTTCTGAAATGACCCATTGACTATGAATCGTTCTCAAAAAAGAATCGTCGTCCTCCTTTCGTTCGTCGCTTGCGCGTTCCTCTCTGCGCTGGGCTATTACGGCTTCAATACCTATCAGGAATTTATGAACAAGCCGCTCGGCGCTTCGGCGCCACAATTTCCAGACCCCTCCATGCCCGCCACGTGGACGCCAACCGTAGGCGGGCCGCTGGGCGTAGTGACGTACGCGCCAACCATTTCGTTTGACTCAACCGCCACGCCCCGCCCGATTTGCGGCGGCGTGGGCGTGATGAATGTGCTGGCCGTGGGCGCAGACTCACGCTCGGATACTTACGAATACGGGCTGGCCGATGTGATCCGCTTGGTGCGCGTGGATTTCTCAAATCAGAAAGTGGCCGTGTTGGAATTCCCACGCGATTTGTGGGTGGAGATTCCCTACATTGCAGACAACATCAACGGGCAGGATCACGAGAAATTAAATCAGGCCTATCTTTACGGTCAGCCCGGCGACGGTTTTGCCTATTGGGACGATCCCAGCCGCGGGCCCGGCCTGCTGGCGTTGACGATGGACATCAACTTTGGCGTCAAGACCGATCACTATATTTCCGTGAATATGCGGACGTTCGTCAACGTGGTGAATGCGGTGGGCGGAATTGAAATTAACATCCCCAACGAAGAATACGCCGACAGCACGGGGTTGGATGTTGGCAAGCATCATCTCAATGGCGATCAGGCGCTGAAGGTGGCGCGTAATCGCGAAGAAAGCACCTTTGCGCGGGTGGATAATCAAAACCTGGTTTTATGCTCGGTCCGCAAAAAAATTGCCAGCCCGGAAGTGGTGACGCAAATTCCCGAATTGATCGCTTCTTTTCAAGACAACATCTTCACCGACATGACTCCGCAACAACTCAGCCAGCTGGCTTGTTTGGGCACAAAAATCAAACCGGAAAATATCACCTTCGCCAGTTTTCCGGAGGAACTTTTCAAAGAGTCGCGCATTATGGACCCGGTATTTGACAAGCGCGTTTTCGTCTGGGATGTGGACTTCAACATCCTGCGCGATTACGTGGCGCAATTTCAGGCCGGAACCTGGCCAAACAACAGTCCCTCCATTGAAAGCGCCGAGGAAGACTCGGTCGGCGTAGTTTGCGAGTGAGCGCCTACTCCGCTGTTCCGCCGCTTAACGCCGCCGCTGTGCTCAAGCGTTACGGGCTTCGCGCCAACAAAGCGCTGGGACAAAATTTTTTACAAGACGACGCGGCCCTCGAAAAGATTGCCAACGCGGCAGAGATTCACAACGCAGACTCCGTGCTGGAGATTGGGCCCGGACTGGGCAGTTTGACGCGCTATCTGGCCGTTGGCGCCAAACAAGTGACGGCGGTCGAACTGGACCCAAGCCTGCTGGCCCCACTGCAGGCTGTCCTCCAGCCTTATCCAAACGTGCGCGTCGTTCACGGCGACATCCTTGAGTTGAAAATTTCAGAACTAATTCAGCAGGAAAATTACCTCGTTGCGGCCAACATCCCCTACAACATTACCTCCGCCATCATCCGTCACCTGTTGGAAAGCGAACCCAAGCCGCGCCGCATCGTTTTGACGATTCAAAAAGAAGTGGCTGAAAGGATTTGCGCCAAAGTTGGCGACTTAAGCCTGCTAGCCTTGAGCGTACAAGTGTACGGAAAGCCAAGCCTGATTGCCAAAATCCCAGCCGGAGCGTTTTACCCCGCCCCCAACGTAGATTCGGCCATCCTGTGCATTGACATTTATCCCACGCCGCAAATTGAAAAGGAACTACTCCCGCAGTTCTTCAAGTTAATCAAGGCCGGGTTTGCTCAAAAGCGAAAAACTTTGCGAAACTCGCTTTCCGCTGGCTTGCATGTTTCCACGCAGGAAGTTGAAACTTTGCTCGCTTCCGCCGAAATTGATTTTATGCGGCGGGCGGAAACTTTATCCATTGAAGAGTGGCGGAAGCTGGTTATCTTACGCGGGCAATAACTGGAGTTCGATGAGTACCTTCCAAACGCCGCAGATCGTTCAAATTCCCGAAGATGCGAGACAACGCGCTTTGGTTTTCTCCAAAGCGGTCGTTGAAACTGTGAATTACAAAGATAGTCAGCAAACCGTTTTGCAAAAGATTCAAGACGATCATTGGGTGAGCAAGCTCGGCGAAGAGGCGGTGCGGATTCTGTTTGAGCGGCGGGAATGCCGGGTGGTTGGGCCAGACTACCGCGTGTATGAAGCGAAGCGTAAATCCTGGGATGCAGACTTGCAAATCAACGGGTTGGAGGTGGCCGTTAAAACGCAAAGGCGTTCGGCGGCAAAGCGCTACGGGCTTTCATGGACGTTTCAGGATTCGCCCGAACGCCGCGACCCAATTTTGAATCTGCCCGAAGCCTGGGTTTGTTTGGTTGTCTTTGAAGATTTGAAAGAAGCCTGCGAATGCGTGGTCTATCCCCTGCGAAAAATAAAGCAATTATTTTTTGAAGCGCCGCGCCTACAAAAACTGGCTGGTAAAAAACAAGCCGTATATTTGGAAACCTTAATTCAGCGCAAGGTATTTGAAAAGTAAAAAGCCCCCGAAGTTTGTAACTTCGGGGGCTTTGACGAACTGGACTAGGTGCCTTCTTCCCAAGAGTTCAGATAATGAGTTTGTTCAGCGGTGAGGAGGTCAATCTTCACGCCCATCGACTCAAGTTTGAGGCGGGCAATTTCGTTGTCAATGTCGGTCGGGACGGAATAGACTTTCTTTTCCAACTTGTCGGCGTTCTTGGCCATGTATTCAGCGGCCAAAGCCTGATTGGCAAAGGACATATCCATCACCGAAGCGGGGTGACCTTCGGCGGAAGCGAGGTTGATTAAGCGGCCTTCGCCGAGGATGTTAATCTTGCGGCCGTCTTTGGTGAGGTATTGATCCACAAACGGGCGGACGAGCGTCGGCTTGCCCTTGCTCATGGCTTCCAAAGCGGGGATGTTGATTTCCACGTTGAAGTGGCCGGAGTTGGCGACGATGGCGCCGTCTTTCATCGCTTCAAAGTGATGTTTGTCCAGCACGTTGATGTCGCCGGTGACGGTACAGAACACGTCGCCGATTTTAGCGGCGTCAATCATGGGCATCACCTGGAAACCGTCCATCACGGCTTCGAGCGCCTTCATCGGGTCGGTTTCGGTGACGATGACCTGCGCGCCCATGCCGCGCGCGCGGGAAGCCAGGCCGCGTCCGCACCAGCCGTAGCCAGCCACGACGAAGTTTTTGCCAGCCAGCAAAACGTTGGTGGCGCGGATAATGCCGTCCACGGTGGATTGGCCCGTGCCGTAGCGATTGTCAAAGAGATGCTTGGTCAGCGCGTCGTTGACGGCGATGACCGGGAATTTCAAAACCTTATCGGCTTCCATGGCCTTCAAGCGAATGACGCCGGTGGTGGTTTCTTCGGTTCCGCCGATCACTTCCTTGAGCATTTGCTTGCGTTCTTCTTCCTTCAAGCCTTTGGCCCAGGCGGCAAGAGAGGGTTCGAGTTTTTCAAAGCGGCCCATTTCGATGAAGAAGAGCGAGGAAACCAGGTCGGCGCCGTCGTCCATCGTCATGTGGGGTTTGTGTTCCAAAGCGGCGCGGATGTGCTTGAAATAGGTGACTTTGTCTTCGCCTTTGATCGCATACACGGGAATTTCAAACTGATTGACCAACGCGGCGGCGACGTCATCCTGCGTGGAAAGCGGGTTGGAAGCGGTCAGGACGATATCCGCCCCACCGTCTTGCAAGGCCACCATCAGGTTGGCGGTTTCGGTGGTGACGTGCAAACAAGCCGAAACGCGCAAGCCCTTTAATGGTTTTTCTTTCTTGAAGCGCTCGCGGATGGAACGCAAGACGGGCATTTCACGTTCGGCCCAATCCATGCGGCGGCGGCCGCCCTCAGCCTGACTAATGTCTTTAATATCGTAGTTGCTCATGTTACTCCTATATTTTATATAAGGCGATCAGGGAGTTTCTTTGTGTTCGCAAAAGAATTTCCAGAATCGCAATTGCCGATCTCAGCCAAGTTGGTCTCAACAATTAGCGCTGTGTGCTTCAAGACAGCGGGTATGTACGGCGCGCAGGCGAACACGGCCAGCTTAACCAACTCATCTACGCTCGTTTCGTCCACGCGGGGCGAAAGCGTTTGTATAGATTCTATTTTAATAAAACGTTCAATTTTCCGCCATCGTCAAAATTGGTGCGGAACCGTTCAACAAATTCCTGACGGGTGTAGGAGTGGCTCTGCGTGCCGCGCTGTTCCAGGCAGTAAACTGCCGAAAGCGAGCCCAATTCGCCGCACAACTTCCAGTCAAAACCGTGAGCGTAGCCAGCCAGAAAACCGCCGCGGAATGCGTCGCCCACGCCGGTGGGGTCGGCCACTTCTTTTTCGGGAACGGTGGCAATATGCACCACGTCGCCATTGGAATATAAATCCGCGCCGTCTTTGCCGCGCGTAATCACCAAAACTTTAACATGCTCAAGGATTTGTTCCAAATTCCAGCCCGTCTTCCTGGAGATCAGGCCGAATTCGTAATCGTTACAAAAGAGGAAGTGCGCGCCTTCCATATCGCGCGCAAGTTCGGGACCTTCCAGCCGCAAGACTTGCTGGCTGGGGTCGTATAAATAGGGGATGCCCAATTCGCGGCATTCCGCTGGAAATTTCATCATCGCATCGGGCGCGCTCGGAGAGACGATCACCAGATTCGGTTTTTTATCCAACTCTTTGATCGATTGCGTTGCGGAATAGCCCATCGCTCCCGGGTAGAAGGAGGCGATCTGCGCGGAGTTTTGGTCGGTCGTTGCAAAGAACGAAGCGGTGAAAACGCCCGGCACCACTTTCATCAATTCAGTGTTCACGCCTTTAGAATCGAGCCAGGCGCGATACTCTTCAAAATCCACGCCGACAGTGGCCATGACGCGCGGCTTTTCGCCGAGCAAGGCCATGGTGTAGGCGATGTTAGGCGCAATCCCGCCGCGTTGCTTCGACATGCCGTCCACCAAAAAGGACAGGCTGATCGAATCCAGGCGCTCCGACAGAATTTGCTCCTTGAACGCTCCGGGGAAGGTCATCAGGTAATCGTAAGCCACCGAGCCGGTCAATAAAATATCCATGTGGTTTCCTTATCGCAGTAAAAGGCGCTCTCAGCGAGAGCGCCATAAATTTTTCAAGCGGCAAAAGTTTATCACGGCGCTTTTGGAATGTAAAGTTTTTTGCGCGCGAAATATTTTAAGCTTATAAGCTTGTCAAAACCTTAACAGCCGGGGAGATTTATGCAATAATGACCCATCTTAAATTTAGTCCATCCTAGGAGGACCAATGTTAGAAACAAAACGCACGTTGATCTTTCTACTGCTTGCAGTAACGCTCTCGTCCAGTTTATTGGGGTGTCAACCACAGTCGCCTGCCAACGCCACCGCTCCCGCACAAACCAGCGTCACAATTGTGATTGCAGAAGACCCGCCATCCTTCAACCCGGTGATTACGGATACCGGCTACGATTCATTGGTGATGGATTTGGTAATGCTCGGCTTGACCGACATTGACGAAAATGGGAACGTCTTTCCAGAACTGGCCGCCGAACTACCCACGCTTGAAAACGGCGATGTCGTTCAGGACGAAACCGCCGGAACGATGTCCGTCACCTGGAAGATGCGAAAAGACGCGCAATGGTCAGACGGAACGCCCGTCACCGCCAAAGACGTGATCTTCACCTACAACGCCATTTTAGACCCCGCCAAAGGCAGTTGGATCCCCGGCATTGACTACATTGACAGCATCGCGCAAGTGGACAATTACACGCTGACGATTAACTACAACGCCATCTTCCCTGGCTACCTCACCCAATTTGGCGGCGAACAAGTCGTCGTATGGCCCGCGCATTACTGCAGTGCAGAGCAGGGTTTCTCTGCCTGGGATTGCGCGCGCGAACCCTTAAGTGACGGACCTTACAAGTTGGAAGAATGGGTCAACGGCGACCACATGACCTTCGTCAAAAACGAAAACTATTTCGACAAAGGCAAACCCTCCATTGAAACCATCATCGTCAAAATCATTCCAGACGCGGCGGTTCGCAAGACCATGCTCCTCAACGGCGACGCCGACCTGGATATGTGGTCTTCAGAACAGATGATTCACGATCTCGAAGGGGCGGAAAATGTTCAAGTCAGCAATAGCCCGGACAACCGTTGGGTGATGCGCATCTTCTTTAATCTGGCGGCGAAAGGCGCCACCGATCCAGTCGCCACGCCCCATCCAATTCTTTCCAACGTCAAAGTCCGTCAGGCCATTCGCATGGCGATTGACGTGGATACCATTACCAAAGAATTTTTCTATGGACTGGCCAAACCGAATTGGACTGAATTTTTCCGCCCGCCCTACGTTTGCGACAATGTCGCCAGAACCCAATTCGACCTTGAAGGCGCAAAAGCGCTTCTGGAAGAAGCCGGTTGGGTGGATCAGGATGGCGACGGCGTCCGCGAATGCCACAACTGCGGCACAGCCGCAGACGGCTATCCCATGGAGATGGAATTCATCACCTACTCCGAATACGGCGAACCGCTGGAACTCACGCAACAATTTATCGCCGAACAACTTGGCAAAATTGGAATCAAACTCAACCTCACCGTCGTTGAAGGCAGTGTGCTCTGGGCCACCGCGGCCGACGGCGGTATTGAACAAAACGGCAACTTTGACATGGATATTTGGGACGAAGGTTATGCAGGCATTGATCCAACCGATTATTTGTGGAGCTACTACAGCGCCGAAGCCGCCGTACCGGATAACGGCTACAACTACGGACGCTGGGAAAACCCGGAATTTGATTCGCTTTTAGACGAAGCCTACACGCTGGATACACAAACGCGCCACGATGCTTTCTGTAAAATGGCCACCCTGCTCGACGAAGAATTGCCGCAGGCGCTTTTATTCACCGCGGTCAACGCCAGCGTGCATTCCGCTCGTTTGCAGGGCGTAAAATCCTCCACCAACGACATCATCACCTGGAACGCCGCCGACTGGACTCTGAAATAAAGTGGCCGCCTATATTCTTCGCCGACTGCTTCAAACCATCGCGCTCCTTTTTCTGCTGAGCGTTGTGCTTTTTGCTCTGGTAAATCTCGCGCCGGGCGGGCCGCTGGCCGGGCAAGGACAGAGCCGCCACGTCAGCGCCGAAAAAGTGGAATTGCTCAAGCGCCAATTTGGATTGGATCAACCCCTGCCCACACAGTACATCATCTGGCTGGCCGGGAATGATTGGATGAAAGTAGACGTGGACGGCGACGGAATCAAAGAAAGCTCCGGCACGCGCTACGGAATTTTGCGCGGCGATTTCGGGTTTTCGTTTCGCACGCGCAAACCCGTTCTCGAAGAAATTGGCGGGCGCCTGCCCAACACCATTTATCTCATGTCCATCACCATGCTCGCGGCGATTTTGCTCGCGATACCCATCGGGATCGCCTCGGCGCTTCGGCAGTATTCCAAATTTGACATTGCCGTCACCACCTTTTCTTTTGCCGGGCAGGCTATCCCGGAGTTTTGGCTCGGGCTGATTCTGATTCTCGTCTTCTACGCCTGGCTGAAAAATCCATTTACCGGCCAGCCTTTACTGCCTTCCGGCGGAATTACCACGCTTGGGCTACAAGGCTTCAACCTCGGCGACCGGATTGAGCATTTAATCCTGCCGGTCTTAACCGGCGCGCTGGGTTGGGTTTCGTGGTATTCGCGCTTCATGCGCTCCAGCATGTTGGACGTGATTCACAAAGATTATTTGCGAACAGCGCGAGCCAAAGGCGCGTCCAACTGGGTGGTGTTATACAAGCACGGATTACGCAACGCCTTAATTCCATTGGTCACGTTGCTGGCTCTGGATTTACCTTACATCTTCAGCGGAGCGATCTTCGTGGAATATCTCTTCGCCTGGCCCGGCATGGGGCGTTTATATTATCAAGCCGCCGAACAAAGGGATTATCCCGTCTTGATGACCATTCTGATCATTGGCGCGGCCACGATCATTTTCTCAAACCTGCTGGCGGATATTTTATATGCCTACCTTGACCCGCGCGTGCGGTACGAGTAACGATGAATCCAAGTAACGAACTTTCCCAACCTCTTTCGCCCGCGCAAACCAGCCTCGGGCTGGGCGTTTGGAAGCGCTTTCGTAAACACCCAGGCGCAATCTTTGGTTTAATCGTGCTTACACTCCTGCTGGCGCTGGTCGTCTTCGCGCCCCTCACCGCTTACGACCCCGAAGTCTCGGATATTTCAGCGCGCAACAAACCGCCGTCCATTCAACACCTCATGGGCACAGACGCGCTGGGGCGCGACCTCTTCACGCGCATTTTATACGGCGGTCGCATCTCGCTCACGGTTGGCATAATGGTCGTCGTCATTGGGCTGGTTATCGGCGTTCCGGTTGGCGCATTGGCTGGCTATTATGGCGGCTGGCTGGATGCGCTCCTCATGCGCATCACCGACACGTTCCTTTCGCTCCCCGCTTTTCTGGTTCTCATTTTACTTAGCGCCATCCTGCGCGAGGTGGAACTTCCCCTCTTTGAGCGCAACAGCGTCCTGACGATTGCCCTCGTCATCGGCCTGCTTTCCTGGATGACCTTCGCCAGACTCATCCGCGCCGCCTTTCTGACCCTGCGCGAATTGGATTTTATCGCCGCCACGCGCGCCCTCGGCGGCTCCGACTTTCGGATCATCGTCAAGCACATCCTGCCCAATGCAATTGGGCCCATCATCGTAGAAGCCACGCTCGAACTCGGCTCGGCCATCATCGAAGAATCTGGCTTGAGTTTTCTCGGCTTTGGCATTCAACCGCCCACGCCCTCGTGGGGCAACCTGCTCAGCAACGCCCAAACGCATTTCACCACCCAGCCCTGGCTGGCCATCTTTCCTGGGTTGATGATCTTCCTCGCCATCATTTCCGTCAACTACATTGGCGACGGCCTGCGCGACGCCTTCGACCCCTACAAGGTGCTAGACCAAATCGGCGAATAAACGATTTGACAGGCCAAACCTTTATCGGTATAAAAACGGGATGAAAACCGCCCGCCTCCTGCTCGGACTTTGGCTTACAGCCGCCTTATCGGGCTGTGCCCTCTTCCCAAACTTTCCCACCCTCCCGCCCGGCTGGACGATCACCCCCAGCCAAACGCCCACTCCCGCGGCCACGCTCACGCCCACCATCACGCCCACGCCGCTTCCGCAGGCGCGCGTCTCCGTGGCCGACCACGAGTTCTTCAATGGCGATTATGAAAACGCCCTCCTGCATTATCAAACTTCATATCAGGATTCGCCAGACCCCCTAATTCGCGCGGCGGCCAAATGGGGCGAAGCGAAAGTTTACTTCGCCGAAGAAAAATATCAGGAAGCGCTGACGGCCATTCAGACGCTCAACACGGAATTTCCTTCTGCCGCGCAGGTTGGGCAGGCGTATTATCTCAGCGGGCTGGCAAACTATCGGCTGGGTAATTATCCGGCGGCGGCCGATTCGTGGAGGTTGTATCTCACGCTTCGCCCGGGCTATCTGGATTCGCGCGCGCAGGAATTACGCGGCGACGCGCTCTTTCAGGCGGGCAATTACGCCGAAGCGCTCACGGCCTATCAGGCATCCATTCAGGCGCCACACCTCGGCGACGCCACGCAACAGGACCTGAAGGTTGCCTCCACCTACGTCAAACTGGGCGACTTCGCTTCGGCCTTTGCGCTCTACGACGGGGTTTTGGCGCGCGCCCCAAGCGATTACACCAAAGCTCAGGCGGCGTACGAGGCCGGGCTGGCGTATCAGGCTAACGGTCAGACCGAAGAAGCGTATGGGAAATTTCAACTGGCCGTTTCCAACTATCCACTTTCTTACTACGCTTATTTGAGTCTGATCGAATTAATCAACGCAGGCATCCCAGTTAATGATTTGGATCGCGGCATTGTGGATTTTTTTGCAGGTCAATACGACGTGGGCATTGCGGCTTTCACGCGCTATCTGGCCGCTGTGCCGGTGCATGACGGAACGGCTTATTATTATCTGGCGGAATCTTACCGCAACCTTGGCGATTACAACGCGGCGCTGACAAACTACCAAACCTTTATCACAAACTATCCGAATCATCCGCGCTGGGGAGACGCATGGGGCGAAAAGGCTTTCGTGGAGTGGTACAACAATCAGGCGTATTCGGCTGGAGCGCAAACCTTACTAGACTTTGTGCAACAAGCGCCGAATAGTCCGCTGGCGGTTGAATATTTGATGAGCGCGGCGCGCATTTACGAACGCGACGGCCAAAACGATAACGCCCTGAAAACCTGGGCGCGCGTGACCAATGAATATCCCGGTACGGAAGAAGCCGCGAACGCCGCATTCTTAATCGGCGTGACGTATTATCGCGGCAAAGAGTACGCTCAGGCTTTGGACGCTTTCAATCGTAGTTATTCGCTGGACATTCCGGCCAGCGAGAAAGCCCGCGCCTATCTGTGGATCGGCAAGGCGCAAGGTCAATTGGGCAATTCCGAAGAACAACTGAAGGCGTGGCGCGAAGCGCTAAACCAGGACCCCGCCGGGTATTACAGCGAGCGCGCGCGCGATTTATTAAATGAGCAGGCTCCGTTTACGCCGCCTGCAAAATTGAATCTCAATCAGGATTTAATGCGCCTGCGCGCCGACGCGGATATTTGGATGCGCATCACATTTAACCTGCCGCCCGAAACCGACCTGACCGGGCCCGGCCCGCTGGCGACAGACGCGCGCCTGATGCGCGGGACGGAATATTGGCAGATGGGCTTATATGAAGAAGCCAAAACTGAGTTTGAAGATTTACGCGCTTCGGTGGAAACAGACCCAACAGCCACCTATCGCCTCGCAAACTATCTGGTGGATTTGGGGTTGTATCGCTCCGCCATCTTTGCGGCGCGGCAGGTATTAACGCTGGCCGGGCTGGACGAGCATACCGAATCCATGATGGCCCCCGCTTATTTTGGATATCTGCGGTATGGTTTGTATTATTCAGACCTGATCCTGCCTGCCGCGCAGGAGAACGGTTTTGATCCCCTCTTTATGTTCAGCGTGATTCGGCAGGAAAGCTTGTTTGAAGGCTTTGTTAATTCCAACGCGGGCGCGCGCGGCTTGATGCAAATTGTGCCAACCACCGGCGCGCAAATCGCTTCGCAAATCGGCTGGCCGATTAATTATCTGGAAGATGATTTATACCGCCCGATTGTCAGCGTTAAATTTGGGGCGCATTATCTGGCGTCCAATCGAAATTATCTGAATCAGGATTTATACGCCATGCTCGCTGCGTATAACGGCGGTCCCGGCAACGCCAGCGCCTGGCAGGAACTTTCGGGCAACGATGCAGACCTCTATCTTGAAACGGTGCGCTTTGAAGAAACCCGCGACTACATCCGCCATATTTATGAAATCTATGTCATTTATAAACGGCTGTACGGCGGAGCGGAGTAAACTAACTTATTCCACGCGCGCGAGGATGCGTTGATGCGCGGTTTCCGAATCCATATCCAACACCGAGACCAGTTTATCGCGCCCGCTTTCGCCCGCCACAATTTCCACGCGCGACTTCGGCACGCCCAGCACTTCGGATAAATAGCTCAACAATACCTGATTGGCGTTTTCATCCGCAGGGTCTGAAGCCAACTGCACTTTGATCGTGCCGTCGGGCAGTAAGCCCACGATCTGATTGCGCTCAGCCCGCGGCGTGACGCGCAACGCCAAAGCCGAACCATGCTTGCCATCATGTAGGACGAATTTTCTGGACATGCTTCACCTCAACCTTAATGAATTAACGCAGTTAGAATCCGCGCGAGAAATTCAATTGCCAAAATCAAAACCAGCGGACTGAAATCAATCATCCCGGCCGCGGGGATAATCTGCCGAATCGGATTCAGAAACGGTTCGACGATTTTATCCAGCGCCACGCGCAAAGCATGGTAGGGCGGCAAAACAAAAGACAAGATTGCATTCGCTATGATGATCCAGATAAAAATTTGAGCCACCGCTCTAATTGCCAAAGCCAAACCGCTCACGTTGCCAATCCTCCAGGTTGTTGATAATTTCGCGGGCCGACGATTGCCGTCCCAACCCGCACCAGGGTGGCCCCTTCTTCCACCGCCGGTACAAAATCCGCGCTGGTGCCCATGGATAATTCGTCAAAATTCAACTGCGGAAACTGCGCCTTCATAAACTCCTGCAGGCGTTTCAATTTTTGAAAATATGGTCGCGCAGTTTCGGCATGTTCGCCAAGCGGCGGCATTGTCATCAGCCCGCGAATTTGCAAGTTTGGCAAAGCGACAATTTCCTGCACGACGCTTAACAGGGTTGGCCAAGTCGCCTCGGCGCCAGCCAGCCAGCCAGATTTACTTTCCTCGTCGCCGACGTTGAATTCCAGCAGAACGGGTAAAGTTCGGCCCGCCTCGCCACAAAAACGATTGAGCCGATTAGCCAACTTCAGACTATCCAAAGAATGCAGATAGCTAAAATGCTCCGCCACAAGGTTGGCTTTGCGGCTCTGCACATGACCAATCATGTGCCATTCTACCGCAGAAAAATTTCTCAAAGATTGAATTTTCATAGCGCCTTCTTCGGGGTAGTTCTCACCCAAAATTTTCACGCCCGCCTCCAGCGCCGCCTGTAGAACTTCCAGCGGCTGGGTCTTCGTCACCACCACCAACTTCACGGATTCTGGCGCGCGCCCGGCCCGCCTGGCCGCCGAGGCGATTTTTTCCAACGTAGCTTCGTATCTTTCACGGATGGATTGAACTAAAGGATTCATGGATTAATTTTACTGGATTAAACGCATTCAAACCCCGCTACCTACCGGACCCTAAGCCTGCAGGGCCAACAAAGCGCCGAAGCGGCCCGTTTTGCCTCTTTCTGCGCGATGCGAAAACCAATCCTCCAAACTACAGGCTGTGCAAAGGGCAGAGACTTCAATTTGCTCCACGCCCGCCCGCCGCAGTTGAAGTTCGTTCGCTTTCCACAAATCGAAATAGGAATTTCCATTTCTGGTTTCAATTACAGCGTCGGCGTCTTTTCCAAACGCGGCCAAAACTCGTGAAATCACATCTTCCCCCACCTCGTAATGATCCACGCCAATCGCTGGGCCAATTGCGGCGAAGATGTCTTGCGGATCGCAACCGTACCTGGCTTGCATCCCACGCACAGCGGCGCCAGCCACATCCTGAACAGTTCCCTGCCAGCCCGCATGAGCAAGGCCAATCACGCCTTTCTTGGAATCATAAAAAAACAATGGCGTGCAATCGCCAAAGCGCATGAAGAGCGTCACGCGGGGATTATCCGTCAAAAGGATATCGGCTTGCGGGGAAGGTTGTTCTAACGGGCGGGGCGCTTCAGCGTGGACAATGTTCGTGCCGTGAACCAGCCAAACGTCGTGGATGGAAGCGGGGTCTACCTCCAGCGCTTGAAACGAGCGGATGCGATTCTCCGCCACGCGGGTTTTCTCATCCCCCACCGAGCCACCCACGTTCAGTGAAGACCACGGCGCCGGGCTAACCCCGCCGCGCCGCGTGAAGACCGCCTGCTTAACGTTGGATGGAAAACTTTGAAAGGCAAAAAATCTTAATCCGGCTTTTTCGTGGAACGGCATTACTCGGCCCCGTGTAAGGTGAATTTCTTGAGGTAATACTGGCGCGTTTCGATCATTGACTCTTCAATGCTGGGATAGGCGAACCAGGCCGTGGCTAATCCGAATAATGCGCCGGTGAGCGCGCGCATGAACGGCGTGCTTTCCCGATACGGCAGGAGCGCTTCCAGCCAGCCCCAGTTGAGTTGGCTGAATAATTGCGAAAAACCATCCAAGCCGATTGGCACAATGCCAATCAAAATCCATAACGTCCAATGCAGGGGTTTGAGCTTTCGCCCGCTGGCCGCATAAAAGAGTCCAAAGAAAAGGATGGCGAGATAGATTGCCACGTCGCGTTCGCACAATGCAATTTTGTAGCCCATCGTTTCGTTGCCCAAAAAAGCGCGAGCCTCAAAGCGTGAATTGCTGTATGGGTTATCCAGGCCTTGAATGCCGGTGGCCTGCTCAAAAGTGAGCGTGCCATTCAAATTCGCTTCCGCCAACGGATAAAACGGCTGTTCGCCATAGAGGAAGAAGGAGCGAAAGCCAAATTGATGGCATAAAGGTTTATAGATGTTGTAAATGGCTTTTGCGGGAAGCGTGGCGCCGAGTTTCATCAGCGTGGGAGCAAGAAAAGGCAAGCCGATATAGAGGAAGATAAAAAGGTTGAGCAAAAGCAGATAATGTTTGGAGATCCAAAATGAGAAGCGATCGCTAAAGGAAAGCGTGGCCATTTTTGCGACTCGCTTCTGAAACTTTGGGTCGCCGACGCGCTCCAATTGACCGTGACGGTCGAAGGCGGCGCCGAGCGTCATGTGCAAAGCCTGGGGCGTAATCGGCGCTTTCAGGGTGTAGGGGCCTGCTTCGATCGCCGGGAGGTCCGCGCCATATTTTTGAGCGAGCGCGGCGTCCTGTTCAATATCTATCTCAATTAACCGATGCGGAAATTTCTCCTGCAGGCTTGCAAGTTGCGTTCGAACTTCCTCACAAGCGGCATCGTCTGGTTTGAAATAAAAGGTAACGTTTAAGGTAATTTCACTCATAGCCCAAAATCAACCCAGAAGAATTGCGTCCGTTGCGCGATAATTTCATATACGCCGGTAAACAGCAAAGCGCCGACGATCACCAGTAAAACGCCCATGACAATTTCGACATAGCGCATGACTTTGCTGTATTTTTTCAGAATCGTCGTCACCCAACCAATTCCCAGGGCCGCCAAAAGGAACGGAATGCCCAATCCAATGGAATAAGCCGAGAGCAAGGTAGCGCCTTGCGAAATGGAGCCGCCGTTAAACGCCAGCGTGAGAATCGCGCCCAGCACCGGGCCCACGCAGGGCGACCAGCCGGCTGAGAAGAAAACGCCCATCAGCGCCGAGGAGAAGTAGCCAAACTTGGGGTCTGGCGCCTCAGCGACGCGGGTATCGTAAGCGAGGAAGGGAATGTGTAAGACGCCAATCATGTGCAGGCCGAAGACAATCACCACAATTCCGCCGATCCGCGCCAGCCACGTGCGGACATCATACAAAAGCCCGCCCGCCAGCGAGGCCAAAACTCCGAATAAAACAAAGACCACGCTAAAGCCGAGGACGAACGCCACCCCATGCAGGAAGACGCTCCAACGGTTGGCGCGGCCCGCGCCGCCCGCGGCCCGCCCGCTCAAATAGCTGACATAGGCCGGAACCAGCGAAAAGACGCAAGGCGAAAGGAAAGAAGCCAGCCCGGCCAAAAAGGCCAAGCCAACCGAAATTTGAGAAAGATCCATAGTTAGGCTTTGAGTTCCTTCACCGTCACCACCGTGCCATGATCGGGCCAGGTCATACGTTGTTCGCATTGCGCCAGCGTGATGTACGGCGTCGTCCAACGGAAAATCCATTTTGCGTTTTCCGGCGTGACGTTGATACAGCCGTGCGACCTTCTCTCGCCGAAGTCGTTATGCCAGAACGCGCCATGAATGGCAATGCCTTCGCCGGAGATCACCGTATCCCACGGGACGGCCGGGGTGGAGTAGCCCGCCGCCGAACCGCCGCCGCTCATGTTGAGCGAAATGATCTTCCAGTGCGTATTCAAATCGCCCACCGGCGTGGAATAAGAATCCGTGGGGTTGCCCTGATAATCAAAAATTGCGCCGCTCGAAATGCGGCAGAAGAAAACTTCGTTATTGCCTTCAAAGCAGGATAAAGTTTGATAGGTTAAGTTGGCGACGATCTTCTTTTCCGCCGGGTCCACGTTCGGGCTGATTGGCGCAACCTCTTCTTCGGTGAGGACTTTCACGCCCGCGCCATCCAGCCAGTAAATATCGCCAAAGCCATAGCCGTGGCCGGGGCTTTCGTTCCAGCGATATTCGACAAAGCCGTTGTTTTGGCGAATCTGATCAATCCAAATCACCTGCCCGTAATAGACGCGCGGCGGAAATTGATATTGAATCAAACTTTGAATCCACGGCGAGGCAGGCGCGCCCTCCAAAGTTAAATCCACATACGGCACAGTCACTTCCACCCAAAAGCCCGGCTTGCCCGCCGGAACTTCGGTAATTGGCGTGTTGGGCAAATTGCGCGTCGGTTGCACGCGCGAAGACCAAACATAACCGCCGGGAACTTCCAAATATTTTTGGTTGGTCAAGCCAATCGCTTCGCCGACCACTTCGCGATGCCATTCAATTAAATTATCGTCGTACAACTTCCCCACCGGCACGCCGACCAAATCGTTATTGGAAGGACGACTGCGAATGTCCGTCAGGCCGGTCATGCGCCCGATAATTTCGCTGGCCGGAAATTGCGGCAAGCGCTTGGGCTGATATAGCGCTTCATAATTAAAAGGCCGGAAAGCCAAAGCGCCCAACCCCACCCCGGCCACTTTGAGAAAATCTCGACGAGAAACAGGTCTTTTCATTTTTCACCTAATCCAAAATACGGATTCTGAATCCGTTGATTTTTACGCATTTTGCAAGCATACTCTCGATTATTTTCAGCGTCAATTGAGCGGTGAGAAAGCATTAATCTTCAAGATATTCCTTCAAGGCCTTCACGCCGTTCGCGCTCATTTTATGCCCAACCTGATCTTCAAAATAAGTCACCGTGGCCCCGGCCTGCTTTAACAAATCCATCGAAGCGTAGGCGCGTTTAATTGTCACCATTTCATCCTGCGTGCCGTGGGCTACGAAAATATTTTTTCCAACCAACGGTTTCGCGTCCAAAATCGTTTCCATTTGATAGGGCACAAAACCGGCCAGCACGCCCATTTTACGGACCCTCTGCGGATATAAAGCCCCCAACGCATTGACCACCGCCCCACCCTGACTAAAGCCGACCGCATCGAATTGACGCGCATCCACCTTAACCGAGGCGGCGTACTCGTCAATGAGCTGAATCAACGCCCCAACAGACGGCCGTAACGCTTCGAGGCTGGGGCGGCCAAAAAGTTCAGGTTGCGGCGGCCGCCAGGAAAAGCCGCTGGGTTCGGCGTGGTAGGGCGCGCGCGGAGCGAGCATCCAATACTGCGGCGCAAGTTTGCGCGCAAAGACCCACATCGAGTTTTCGTCGCCCGTCCAGCCGTGAATCAGCACAAGCAGTTTCGGGTTGGGCGTAGCGGAGGCCTTCGTCCGCAACGTCCAGCCATTGAATTCAATCAGTTCAGTTTCCATCGCGACCCGCTTTTTTCAAAATCCAATCAGAGCCATACAAAAATAATAAAATCAATCCAATCGGAATCAACGCGCCGAGGATGCACAAGCCGCCCATCAGCGCCGCGCCAAACCCGTAAATGATCCAGATCAGCCCCAGCCCAACGATTAACAACAAGAGCGCGGCGCCAATGCCCAAACGCAGGTTCGTATCGCGCGCGTATTTACGCAAGTCGCGGCTCATTTGAACGCTCCGGCCAGTTTGCGTTTGAGGCGTCCGCTCCAGGATGCGACCTGTTTGATTTGCGGCAGAACCGCCTCGGTGGCCCGCTCGCCCAACAAGGCCACTTGGTGTACATCCACCTTGCTCAACAGGTCAATATGATGCACGTCCGGGCGGATGATGACGTCTGGCGCATCCACCTCCAAACGATAATGCGCCACAGCGCGACTGCTCAAATCTACAGCCCGCATGAAAATATCATAGGCTTGAGCCAGGTTTGTGCGGGTAATGCGCTCCGCGATGCGCTTTGGCACAATCGGCGGAACCGGCACCGGATAGTCCGGGACGGGTTCGTCCAGCGAATTGTTTAATGACACGGCAATCACCGGCAAGTTGGGCGCCAACTTGCGCGCCACGTTCACTGGCACCGGATTTAACACCCCGCCATCCATCAATTCCCAGTCGCCTAAATGATGCGGGGGGAAAATGCCCGGCAGGGCAATGGTGGCATAGACGGCGTCCAGAGCGCTTCCGGTGGAGAGGATGACTTCATTGCCGCTTTTCACATCTACAGCGGTGACCGCGCAGGGAATTTTCATGTTCTCAAACGTAACGCCGCTTAACAATGGGTCAAGAAATTTACGCAGTCCGGCCAGCCCCAAAACGGATGGACCTTCATTACGATCGCGCCCATACAAGCTATTCTGATCCACCGCCAGAAAAGCGCTTTCAATCGCGTCTGGCGATTTCCCAGCCGCATACAAAATCGCAACCAGTCCGCCGAAACTTGTGCCAGCCACTGCGCGAATCTGATAGCCTTCTTTTTCGAGGCGGCGCAATACGCCAATGTGCGAATTGCCTTTGGCGCCTCCCCCGCCCAATGCCAAGGTGATGTCCATTCAGAAAATACCTTCTTTAGGTTACAGATGCATCAAACGCGGGGAATTATACCTAATCAGATTTTGGGTCGCGGATTAACCAAACCGCCACGCCCGCCCCGATCACTGCGGCGACGATTAGCACAATCACTAACAGCTTTGAGGAAACCGGCGCGGGAGCGGTTGCAGGCGTTGGCGCAATTTGCGTTTCAGTCGGCGCAACGACTGCCGTAAACGGGAAGACCATTTGCGGCGTGGCAGGCAGTTGAGTCAGCGTGGGGAGAATCGTCGGGAGCGTAGCAGGCGTCGGCGAGGCGGGCGGCGGAGGCGTGGCATTTTCAAGGACGAGCAATTCTTCGCCCTGCTGAATCGTCAAATCCTCGCCGAGGTTGTTCAGCGCCTGAATCTTTTTGATCGTCGTGCCGTAATCAATGGCGATGCTCCACAGCGTTTGCCCATATTGAACTTTGTGATAGACCTTGCCATCGGGACGGGCCGTGCTTTTGGCGATTGGAACCATAAACTGACTGACGCCGGCGGCATTGCCATTTTCCGCTCCGGCAGAAGCGACGATGGTGGCGGCCGATTCTTGCATTTGGCCGGTGTTGGTGGCGGCGGCGCAATCCAACGCAAAATAATAGGTATCGCCATTTTGCGAAATGCCCGCGCCGATGTGCGTAAAATTTTGCGAGAGCATGGTGTTCATGTGGTCGGCGTCCTGCCAGGCGGGCGGAACGCCGTTCCAATCCAGCGGACCGAAACTGCTGAGGATGTTTTCAGCGCGAAAGCCGCCGAGGGACAAATCTCCAGAGAGCGGGAAACCCAACGCCAGCAGTTGTTGCGTGTACGTGCCGCCGCCAGGCCGGGAATGCGTAATCTCGCCGGTGGAGGCCATGTAGTCCGCCTGGGATTGAGCGGATTGCATCAACACAGGATGCACAGCCAACGGAGTTAATCCATAGGAAAGGCGCAAAGAGTTGACGGCGCTAATTAATTGATCGGGCGTGGAAATGGCTTGCGGGTTCGGCTTCGCCAAAACAGTCAGCGGTTGCGATAATAAAATCGCAACCGCAAGGTTTAGAGAAAGAGAGAAGAGTTTACGCTTTAGCGACATCTACGGGGTTGACGTAATGGTCGGCGTATCCGACGGAACTGGCGTATTCGATGGGATTGGCGTATTAGTTGGCGTACTGGTGGGCGCAGAAGTATTTGTAGGGGTAACCGGCTTGGGCGTGTTGGTCGGCGCTTCCACTTTGATCGTCACCCCCAACGTCACGCCAAACATATTTGTACCGTCTGAAAAGCGGAAGTAGGCCGTATGCGTCCCCGGTTGCGTGGGCGCGGTGAGATCCACTGAAAGTTCGGCCCAACTGCCCGGGTGAACCAGCTTGCCCAAAGTTCGATAGGACGGCTCCATGTTTGGGCCGCTTAGAAAAGCCAGACGATATAAAAACTTCCAATCGCACGTTCCGGTATTTTGCACCTTCCAGGTTTTTGTAAAATACTGGCCGGGTTTCATCACCGTGCCATCGGGATAGTTGACATGGCGGATAAAGCCCAGGTTGCTACAGCCGTGCGCCAACGCGCTTTCATTTGCGGTGGCTGTGGGCAATGTGCCGGTGACCGTCGGCGAGCCTGTGCCGGGCGTGAAAGTATAAAACAACAAAGTTGGCGTTAACGTATTCACAGCCGGAGCCTGCGCCACAAATTGCGTGGGCGTCGGGAATTTCGTTTCCGTGGCGGTGGGCGTTAACGTGGCGGGCGTGACCATCGCCGTTTGCGTTCCAAAAAAAGCGGAGACCATCGTGCCAATCGCCGAAGTTAAAGCAACTTGCGGGTCTTCCGTCGCTTGCGCGCTCCCGCCGCAGGCGAAAAGCAAAAAAGCCAAAATTACAAGGATTGTCGAATATGTTTTAGGTGACTGCATGGATACCTCTGACGTAAATCTATCACAAAAAGTCAAAAAGCAAATTAACGAAAAGCCTATGATTCCCTTACGCCAGCAGGTTGGAAAGGGCATTCAGCAAAACGTCAACTTCTTTTTTTGTGTTATAGCCTTGCACAGAGACGCGAATCAATTTGGAATTGTTCCAAGCCACCAGAGGGATTTCAATTTTATAGTCGTCATATAAACGTCGTTTCAAAACGGCGATGTCTGTACGCGCTGGCAGTGGCGCGGCGGCCATTTGGGCGAACCAACTTTCAGATTGGGAATGAAGCGGCGGCAATCCGGTCAACTTGCAGATTTCAGCCTGAGCGTACTTCGCCAGTTGATGACACGCGCTTCGGACCTCCGCCCAAGCCTGATCCTGTTGAAATTGAATCGCCGTCGGGACGGTTAAGTATGCCGAGGGGTCGTGCGTGCCGCCCCATTCGTTCAAATCCACAAATGGAGAAACGCCCGCAACTTCCGGCTCATAGCCCCAGGAAACGGCGAACGGCTCAACCCGGTTTTGCATTTCCGGGCGGGCATACAAAAACCCGGCGCCTTTGGGGGCGCACAGCCACTTATGTAAATTGCCGCCGTAAAAGTCGGCGCCGAGCGCATCCAAGTCCAGCGGAATTTGTCCGGGCGCGTGCGCTCCATCAATCATAGTGATAATTCCGCTTTCTCTTGCGCGGCGGATAATTTCTTGAACGGGGAAAATAACGGCCGTGGGAGAAGTGATATGACTGAGAAAAATCACCTTCGTCTGGGGCGTTACGCCGCGCCAAAACGATTCGATAAATTCATCTTTCGTCGTCAACGTCACCGGCTGATTAAGATACGTGAAACCGCGCTTGCGCGCTAAAAATCGCCACATCCGATCCATCGCGCCGTATTCATGGTTGCTGGCGAGAACTTCATCCCCAGCTTGCAAATTCAACGAGCGGGCGACGATGTTCATTGACGCCGTCACGTTTTGCGTATAAATCAAATTATCCGCGACGGTTCCGAGGTACGCCCCCAGCGCCGCGCGCGATTCCGCCAACAACGCGGTAATACGCCGACCTAAAAACTCAACCGGCTGATTCTCCAATTCCCGTTGCCAGCGCTGATATTCCTTGAACACCGGCTTGGGCGTTGCGCCAAACGAACCATGGTTGAGGAAGATAACCTTCGGGTCAAGCAGGAATTTTTTTTTGAGGGAAGTCATGGTTTCAATTTCTCATTTCTTCGTCACACCCAGCCCGTGCCCGGTTGGCAGGGAGAACTGCGCGCCGTCATACTGCAAGCCCAGGTATGGATCATTTTTAATTAACAGCGGCCCGTCCAAATCTGCATAGTCGCACAATGGAGCCAAATGCGCGGCGGCGGTCACGCCCACCGAAGATTCCACCATGCAACTCAACATAATTTGCATGTCGTGTGCGCGAGCCGTGTGAATCATCCGCAGGGCTTCGCGCAGGCCTTCGCTCTTCATCGTCTTCACCACCACGCCATCCACCGCGCCCGCCAGTTTGACCACATCGCGCGAATTCCTGGCGGTTTCATCCGCAAAGATTGGCGTGGCGATCTTTTGCAATTTCAGTTTTTCTTTCAGCCAAAAATAACCGTCCACGTCGTCCACCGCCAACGGCTGTTCGATGAATTCCAAATCATATTCCTGCAAGCGGGGGATGATGTGTAAAGCCTGTTCGCGCGTCCAACCCGCGTTCGCGTCCACTCTTAACTTTGAGTTGGTCGCCTCACGAACGGCCTGGATAATCGCCTCGTCATTTTCGCTCCCCAACTTAATCTTCAAAATGGGATGATTCGCTGCGGCCGCCTGCCGCGCCATCGCCTCCGGCTCGTCCAGCCCAATCGTAAAAGAGGTCAACGGCAGGCGCTTCGGATTCAGTCCCAACAATTTATACAAAGGCTGTCCCAACTTTTTGCCCCATAAATCATGCAGGGCTTCGTCAATTGCAGAACGCGCCGCGCGCGAACCGCTTGGACGTTTGGCGAGAACCGCATCCAAATCAAAAAGATCGTCGCCCAAATCTGGGACTGCTTTTAGATACTCAATAATCCCGGCCTGCGTTTCGCCATAATAGGGCACGGCCGCCGCCTCGCCCACGCCATCCTCCAAATAGACCAAAACGTTATGCCTTTGGTCGCTGGCCCCATGGGCCACGCGGAAGGTGGTCTTCAGTTCAAGCGAAATCGGCTCCCAGTGTAGTTTCATAACCTCTCAATTATTCCTGTCTAAAAAATTGATGACCTTCGCCAGCCATTCGTCGCGACGCTCTTTATGCACATTATGTCCCGTCTTTTCAGGAATCCACAATTCCGCATTCGAGATGTTCTCAGCGATAAATTGCGCGTGACGATCCGGCGCATTCACCGCATCTTCCGCGCCCATAATGACCAGCGTCGGCCGCGTCGCTTTGGACAATTGTTCCGGCGTGTAATTCGGCTCGGAGATGATTTCACGCATGGTCATTTGCAATAACTCGCGCCAATAGCCTGCGCCGTTGACGCTTTCATGCAAGACGATCATTTCATTCATCCATTCCGGCGCTTCGCGTTCCACTCGCGCAGGGTCAAACACAACCGGCTCGCGTTCGCGCAAGTATTGAGTCACATACGCGTTCGCGGCTTGCGGAATACAACTCTGCACCACGTCCGGGCGCTCCAGCAAAGTCACCAAGGCCACGTTGCCGCCGTTGCTGTGACCAATCACATGCGCCCGCTCAAAACCCAGCGCGCGGATAAATGTCGCCACATCGTTGGCCAGTTCCTTAAAAGAATAAGAATGATTCGGATTGTTGGAGCGACCATGCCCGCGACAATCTGGCGTGAAGACGCGGTATTTCTTCGCCAAAGCCGGGGCAATCTCCGCCCAATCTGTCGGGCCGTCAATCGTCGAACCGTGAACCAGCACAACAGGAGACAGAAGCGCAGAGTCCGCGCCAAAGGATTCGTAAAAAATATCCGCGCCATTTATGTTAATCGTCGCCATTTCGCAATCTTATCATGTAAAATAAACGCATGAAAATCATTGAGCAACAACTTGCCGAATTAACCAAACAATGCGACAACCGCCTTTCTGTTTTCGACGTGGAGATTGCGAATTTTGAAGACGACCGTCTGGAGTTAAGCGGATGCGTGCTGGAAAAGCAACAGGCGGATGAATTGCCGCGCCTCTTTCCCAAACTGAAGGTGGATACCGCTTCGATTCGCATCCTCAGGCGCGACAACCTGCCGCGCCTAAGCGTGGCCACCAACCTGACTGGCTTGTATGAAAAGCCAACTTTTGGAATGCCGCTTTCAAGCGAATTGTATTTTGGGACCGAACTGGAAGTTTTGGACGAGGAAAAAAACTGGGCCTTCGTGCGCCAAAGCGACGGCTATTTAGGCTGGGCGCACAAACCTTACCTCACGGAAGCGCCGCTCAAAGCGACCACACACCTCGTCATTGCGCCGTCTGTGGAGTTGCGCTCTGCGCCGCAAATGGACGGAGCGGTCATTTCGCGCCTCGTCAGCGGCACAGGCGTGCGCGCAGAAAAAGTTCAAGGCGAATGGTCTTTCGTTTCAGCGAATCGCGCGGGCTGGATTCCAACCGCCGCATTGCGAGCCATCAAAAACATTCCACAACCTGTTAAAGAAAAACGCGCCCTCCTGCTCACCGATGCGGCGCGGATGATTGGCGTGCCCTATCTCTGGGGCGGCACAAGCGGCAACGGGATTGACTGCTCCGGCTTTGCGCGTTTGCTCCATCGCTGGGTTGGGATGGACATTCCGCGCGATGCAGATTTGCAGTGTCAGGCCGCGCATCGCGTCAGCGAGCCATTTGAAATTGGGGATTTATTCTTCTTCGGCGAAGGCGACAGCAACCGCGACGTGACTCACGTTGGAATCAGCCTCGGCGGCTGGAAGATGATCCACTCTTCGCGCGGCAACAACGGCGTATACGTGGACGACCTACAGGAAAAGGAATCGCTACGTCAGATCTTTATGCGCGCTGGTTCGTTTTTGCGGTGAAACTTTCTTCGTAACGGTTCGTTTGGCGCGGGGGCGCGGCGGCGCAGGCTTCTTTTTCAGGTCGTTTGAGATCAGCTTGAAAATCAGCCATTTGTTTTTGCCGTCGCGGTATTGATGTGAAATCCCGTCCATCATTTTCTTGACTTCCGCCATTTGGGTTTGCAGTTCCCGGGTGGCGGGCGCGCCGCCGTCTTCTGTTTCAATGAAGAAGCGCTTCCCTTCCACCTGCAAACGCACGTCCACTTTTCTTTCCTTGTCGCCATGGTATGAATACTTGGCGATATTTCTCAAAAGTTTTTTCACCGCGCGGTCAGAGCGGTCAATGTCCGTTTTTTTCACGGAATGTCGGGCCAATAGGTCTCTCAGCGCGGTTGAAACCGCCTTCATCCTGCCGCGATCCACGGGGATTTGAAAAGAAATTGCTTCCAACTTATCTCCCCCACTTCAATAAGGTAAATAGGTTTTTAGGGCCACTCAGCCAATTCATGCGCTTATTCTACCCATGAAGCCGACGTTGAAATCTATCAAAAGGATTGCAAGCCCACAACAAAAAAGTTCAAATTTAGATTGGGGTTCTATGTTATGATTTTACGAAACCGGAGAACAACATGCCCAACCTGTCGCACGGATTTCGCTCATTTTTCAATATATTCGTGGTTTGCCTCACGCTTCTGATTGCGGTCAGCGCTTCCAGTCAGGCGAATGCGCAGGGTCAAACGACCGAGGTTGAGGTCCGGGCGGAGGCGGGGTTTAATGGTTACGCCAAGGAGGGCGCGTGGCTCCCCGTTCGCATTGCTTTGCAAAATAAAGGCGCAGATATCAATGAAGCCAGTTTGCAGGTAAGCTATAAAGATTCAAACAGTGAAACGAGCGTGTTTGCGGCGCAGGTTTCGCTCCCGACAAATTCGCGCAAAGAGTTAACCGTTTATGTTCTGTATCCGCAAGGCGGCGTATCCAAGTTGAACGTGGAATTGCTCGCGGATAAAAAAGTCATCGCCAAAACCAGCGTGGGGCTCTCAATCCTCAACGCGCAAAGTACGCTGATTGGCTTGCTGGCCAAAACCCCGTCCAATTACAGCGGGCTTGGGCAAATTACTTCGCCCAACGGGATTACAAAACTGGTTGAACTCCATCTGAAAGATTTGCCAGAGAAGGCCCAGGGGTTGGAAACGCTGGACGCCATCCTAATTTCTGATGTGGATACCGGCGCTTTAAGTTCCGCGCAACGCGCCGCGCTGGAGTTGTGGATTGCCAAAGGCGGCATTTTACTCACGGTTGGCGGGGCCAACTGGCAGGCGACCACGCAGGGCATTCAAGGATTTTTACCGCTTGAAATCTCTGGCACAACGCAGGTTTCCGGCGCGCCGGAAGTTCGCCCGGCCAGTTCTGCCGTGGGGTTGGGCAGTGAAGTTTTTGACGCAGAAGCAGATGCGCTTCTGGCTGTGGGCAAGTTAAAGCCGGAAGCCCAAATCCTCGCCACGCAGGGCGGGCAGGCGCTGGTCGTTGAAAAAGCGCTTGGGCGGGGCAAGAGCGTTTTCTTTGCGGCCGATCCGGGACAAAAACCCTACAAAGACTGGAACGGCACATATAACGTTTATCGCTTCTTGTTGAGTTTTAAATCACTGCCGCCCACCTGGGCAAACGGCCAATGGGATCGCCACGCTACAATTGAAGCGTTGACTTCAATCCGCGAACTGGCGATTCCTTCTACCTTAATCATTTGCGGCTTGTTGTTTTTTTACATCGCCCTGATTGGGCCCGTTAATTATTTTTTTCTACGCATCGTCAAAAAGCGCGAATGGGCCTGGGTGACGATTCCGGCCATTGTCATTGCCGTGAGCGCGGTTTCCTACATTTTCGGTTACTTCTATCGCGGCAATACGCCCACCCTCAACCAACTGACCGTGATTCAAGCCTGGGACGGCGTTCAACAGGCGCAAAGTGATACGCTGATTGGCCTCTACTCGCCGCAACGCGCCGCCTACACGCTGGAAGCCAAAGACACCGCCTTATTTTTTCCCTTCAACTATTATCGCAATAATGCGGATTGGTTTTCAACGCAAACCAGCGCAGGCATGGAGGTATCGGACATTCCGGTTGAAATTGGCGGCATGAAGGTCATTGGAGTTAGCGATACCATTGCCGCGCCCGAAATTACCCACGACCTGACGCTGGTCTTTGAAGACAGCAAAGCCCTCCTGGTGGGAACCATTACAAACCAGAGTAAATTTCGTTTAACAAACGTCATGCTCGTCACCCCGGCCAACTGGGAAGCGCTGGACGAACTGGGGCCGGGCGAAACCAAATCTGTCAAACTGACGCTCTTTAATTCCGTGCCCTTCCCTCAGTTTTACTCCGAAACTTCGGAAACCCTGCTCCAAACCACCGCCGCACAACTTGAATTGGACCGGAACATGTACAGAAAGAACGCTTTCCTCAGTTCCATCCTCGCCCCCGAAGACGTGGCGGAAGAAAACAACAACAATTGGGGCTTTTACCTGATGGGCTGGCTGGAAGGTCAGGAATTTCCGGCTGTTCTGAAAGACAAAAAAAACAAATCCATAGACACGACTTTCTACATTCGCCAGATTGCGCCAGCCATCCAATATAAAGCCAGCGAATTCATCTTAACGCCCGTCGTATTTGAATGGCAATCCAGTTCGGAAGACATCAGCCCCTATACCAGTTTCTCTTACAGCGCCTCAGAATATTCGCTAAGTTTTCGTCCCGCAATTCCGGTTAAATTCAGCCGCGTGGAAAGACTCCACCTCAGCTTGAATAGCGCCGCCGCGCCAGCCGCGTTCGAGGTTCAACTCTGGAATTACGCTTTCAATCGTTGGGACACGATTAAAAATATCCGCTGGGGCTACACAAACGTGCCGCGCCCGGAAGAATACGTCAGTTCGATGGGCGAAGTAACGCTTCAGGTTAAAGATTTGAACAATCAGGGATATTTAGATATGCAACAATCCAGCATCACGCTAACGGTGAGCCAATGAGCGCGATTGAATTTCAAAACGTCAGCAAAACTTTCGGCGGGCGCAAAGCGGTGGACGCCGTCAACTTCAAAATTGAAAGCGGCGAAATTTTCGGGCTCATCGGGCCAAACGGCGCGGGCAAAACCACCACCATGCGCATGTTGGTCACCCTGCTCCAGCCCGACCAGGGGCAAATCCTCGTCGGCGGGCATTCCGTCCGCCAGGCCCCCAGCGAAGTGCGCCGCCAAATTGGCTTCATGCCCGATGCTTTCGGCGTGTACGACGATATGACCGTCAACGAATATCTCGAATTCTTTGCCGCTTGTTATCACGTCCCCAAGCCGCAAAGGCCTGGGCTGATTAAAGATTTGCTGGAACTCGTCGACCTGCCCCAACGTCGGAATGACATGGTCGACACACTCTCCACCGGATTAAAACAACGCCTCGGACTCGCCCGCGTGCTGATTCACGACCCAAGCATCCTCGTCCTCGACGAACCCGCCTCCGGCTTGGACCCGCGCGCGCGCATTGAGATTCGCGAACTCCTGCTCGAAGTCGCCCGCCTCGGCAAGACCATCCTCTTCTCCAGTCATATCCTCGCCGACGTCGCCGAACTCTGCACGCGCATTGGCATCATGGAAAACGGCCGGGTCGCGGCCGTCGGCACGTTGAGTCAACTCAGCCAAAAGTTAACGCCGCACCGTCTGCTCAAAATTGCACTCTTAGACAAAGCGGAAGAAACGCAGGCCTTCCTCGCCATGCAGGCAAACGTCTCTGCCGTGCGCCTGCGAAGCGAACGCGATGCGCATCAACATCTCTGCCTGGAATTGGATTTCAACGGCGCAGACGCCGACATTCAGGCCCTGCTCGCCCGTCTGATTGAAAATAAATTCCCCATCGTGCATTTCAGCGAAGAAAATCAAAAGTTGGAGGAAGTTTTCATGCGTACCACCAAAGGAATCGCCGCATAATGACCGCTCAAAACGTTCCGCCTCCTCCAAAAAAATCCTTCGCCTCCAGCTTAACCCGCTGGCTGGACAACCCCGTCTTCGCCAAGGAATTGCGCGGCCAAATGCGCGATCGCAAAGCCTTCATCGTCCTCACTTTGTACCTGTTCTTCATCGCCAGCGTTATGGCGCTGATTTATTATGCTTACAAAGATTCCGCGAACACGTACGCCCCCAGCCCGGACGAACTACAAACGATGGGCAAACTCCTCTTCGGAACAGTCGTACTCATCGAGTTGACGCTGGTCAGCTTCATTGCCCCTGGGTTAACCGCCGGAGCGGTGACGGTTGAGCGTGAACGCCGCACGTTTGACCTTTTGAAAACCACCCTGCTGACGCCGCGCGAATTTATCTTCGGTAAATTAAGCTCGGCAGTCCTGTATTTATTCCTATTAATTTTCACAGCCCTGCCCATTCAGAGCGTCGCATTTTTATTAGGCGGGGTCGGGCTGGCCGAAATGATTATCTCCACCATTCTGCTAATCGTCACCGCCGTCTTCTTCGCCACGCTCGGAATTTTCTTTTCCAGTTTTCTCAAGCGCACGCTTGCGGCCACCATCTCTGCCTACGGGAGCATTCTGTTCTCCGCATTCGTCCTCGGCTTTTTTATCTTTAGCGTTGGCTTTTTAGGCAGTCTGGCGTCAAACTCCAACAACCCCGTTAGCGCAACGCTCGTCACCCTCATCCTTTGGATCATTGTCTCCACCAACCCTTTACTCGCCCCCATCTTCACAGAGGTGATGCTGATTGAAACTCAGAGCATTTTCTTCTTCGACACAGCCTCATCCTTCGGCGGCCCGGCAAGCCTCTACCTGCCTTCGCCCTGGATCCTCTACGTGCTTTTTTATAGCCTGCTCACCCTGCTCCTGCTCCTGCTCAGCGTTCATTTTGTACGCCAACCAGAGCGCTAGCCAAAAGCCAGAATCGAGAACCTATGGCCGCATTTTCAGACCTCCGCCACACGCTCAATCAATGGACGTATCGCCTGCGCATTCAACGCGCCTTCACCTGGGGCTTTCGCGGGCTGATCCTTGGGCTGGCGCTCGCGTTGACCCTCGGCTTGTTTGGATTATTTCAACTCAACCTGCTGAAAGCCGAATTTCTGACGTTGACTCTCGCGCTGATCATTTGCGCGCCGCTGATCACAAGCCTCGGGGCTTACCTCTGGCCGGTTTCGCCGCTCCTGGCCGCCCGCCACTTTGACCGAGTCTTCCATCTCGGCGAACGCATCAGCACCGCGTATGAATTACACCAAAATCATTCCAGTAACCCAATGACCGTACGCCAGCTTGAAGATGCGCTTCAAGCTGCGCGGCGCATCAAGCCGCAAAAACAGATTCCGCTTCAAATCAAAAAACGGGAATTAAGCTATCTGGCTATTCTGGCTTTGGTTTTGGGGCTGGTTTGGTTTCGCGGCGAGCGCTGGTTTGAATCCGCCAGAAAAGCTCGCGCCGTGGAACAGGCCGTGACCGCACAGGCCGCAGAAATTGAACAAATGCTTCAGCAAATTCAGGCCAACCCCAATTTGAGCGAAGCCCAAAAAGAAGCGCTGACGCAAGTCCTGGAGCAAGCCCAGCAAAGTTTACAAACGGATCCTTCGCTGGAAGGCTCCGTTGCCGCGCTCACCAGCACGAGCGAGCAACTTCAGGCGTTGACCTCGCCGCAAGCCCAGCAAATGTCGCAAGCCTTACAGCAAACCGGCGGCGACCTGGCCAATCAAAACGGAACGCCGTTACAAGGAGTCGGCGAAGCGCTTTCGCAAGGCAACCCGATTCAAGCCGCCACAGAACTGTCCAACCTCGACCTTAGCCAAATGGATGCAGGCGAAGCCAGTCAACTGGCCGCGCAATTGGAGCAAATGGCGAACGCATTACAAGCCACCAACCCGCAGTTGGCGCAGGAATTGCAAAACGCGGCAGACGCGCTCAAACGCGGCGATATAGCGGCGGCGCAACAAGCCTTGCAAAACGCGTCAAAACTGATGGCGCAGGCCGGCCAACAAATTGCCATGTCGCAAACTGCGAGCCAGACCGCGCAACAATTAACGCAGGGTGCGGGCCAAATTGTGGCCGCGGGCGGCGGACAACAATCAGCGCAAACTGCGGGACAGCCGGGCAACGGGCAAAACAATCAGAGTGGACAAACGCCCGGGGGTTCAGGAGCAGGCAACGGGTCGAGCGACGCGCAAGGTCAAAGCGGAAACGAGGCTGACAACAATCCAATCAATCAAAACAACGGAGCGGGTAGCGCCAACGAAGAAACCTACGAGCAAATTTACGCGCCCAATTTGTTGGGCGGCGAAGATGGCAACGTGGTGAACCTCCCCGGCTCCGGGCAGGAAGGCGACATGATTGGACAAGGCCCAACCGACCCAAGCCAACCCGGAGAAAGTTTGGTTCCCTACACCGAAGCGTATGCGCAATACGATCAGTTCAACCGCGAAGCGATTGAAAGCGGAGAAATTCCCGTTGATTTTTTGAGCGTGATTCGAAATTATTTTGATTCGTTACATCCCTAACTGGAGAAACCATGAGCGATTTATCTGCTGAAAATTTTCGCGGACTAGCTGAAAAAATTGAGACCGAAGTGGGACGCGTGATCGTCGGGCAAAACGACGTAGTGCGCCACGTTTTGACGAGCATTTTGGCGGGCGGGCATGTGCTCTTGGAAGGCGTGCCCGGGCTGGGCAAGACGATGTTGATTCGCACGTTGAGCGAGGCGCTGGATTTAAAATTTTCGCGCGTGCAATTCACGCCCGATTTAATGCCCGCCGACATCCTCGGCACGGAAATTTTGAGCGACGAAAACGGCTCGCGCGAATTTCGTTTTCGTCCCGGGCCTTTATTTGCAAATTTAGTCCTGGCAGACGAGATCAACCGCGCCACGCCGAAGACGCAATCGGCTTTGTTGGAAGCCATGCAGGAAAGTTCGGTCACTGTCGCCCAGCATACGTACAAACTGGAAGAGCCTTTTTTTGTGTTGGCCACGCAAAACCCATTGGAAATGGAAGGGACGTATCCTCTACCCGAAGCGCAGTTGGATCGCTTCTTCTTCAAAGTCAACGTAAATTTGCCGGACGTGAAAGAGCTATCTGAAATTTTAGACCGCACCACCGGCAAAGAAACGCCCTCCGCCAACAAGACCGCCAGCGGCGCGGACATCCTCCAAATGCGGGCGTTGGCGCGGACTGTGCCAATCGCTTCGCATGTCAAAGAATATATCGCCGCGCTGGTCCTGGCGTCTCATCCAGAGAATCCCAACGCTTCGCCGCTGGTGAAAAAATACGTGCGCTATGGAGTCTCTCCGCGCGGCGGACAGGCGTTGGTGTTGGGAGCCAAGGTGACGGCCTTGCTTTCCGGCCGGTATAACGTGGCCTTTGAAGACGTTCAAGCCGTGGCCAAGGCCGCGCTCAGACATCGCTTGCTCTTAAATTTTGACGGACTGGCCGAAGGCATTCAAGCGGACGATGTCATTCAAGAACTGGTTGGCGCGCTTCAGCGAGAGGGAATGAGTAAAGTCTAAATTCTCCATTCTTCATTCTCTATTCCGAGTTTATGCTCTTCGACGAATCCACCCTTCGCAAGTTAAACCAACTGACTTTGGTAGCCGCGCGCGTACGCGCCGGTACGATCAAAGGCGAGCGCCGTTCCGCGCGGCGCGGCTCCAGCGTGGAATTTGCCGACTATCGCAATTATGCGCCGGGCGACGATTTGCGCCGCTTGGATTGGAATATTTACGCGCGGCTTGAGCGTCCCTTCATTAAACTATTGGAAGAAGAGGAAGACCTGGCCGTCACGATCCTGTTAGACGGTTCGCTTTCCATGGATTGGGGCGAAAACGAAGAACACAAATTTAATTACGCCCGCAAACTGGCCGCCGGACTGGGCGCCATCGCCTTATCCAGCGGCGATTTACTCACCGTCGGTTTCTTAAAAAGCGGCGATATGTCCGCCGAGTTTGGGCCAACGCGCGGCGGGGCGGCCATGCCGCGTTTGTTCCATTTTTTGGAAGGCCTTGAACCCGGCGGCCAAACGGATTTAAATAAATCCATTCAGCGCTTTACGATTCGCCCACGCCGGGCCGGACTGGTCATCCTGATTTCGGATTTGCTCACAGCCAGCGGTTATGAATCAGGATTAAGAACCCTGCTCGGGCGCGGAAGCGAAGCGATCCTCTTGCATATCCTGGCGCCGGACGAAGTCGAGCCAGCCTTTGCTGGAGACGTGCAATTGGTGGACATCGAAACGAATCAAACGCAGGACATTTCAATGGACGGCGCGCTCCGCAGGCAATATCGCGCGCGCGCGCAAGCCTGGATTGAATCCACGCAAGCCAATTGCCGCAAACAAAACGTGCGTTATCTCAACCTCGTCACCAGCCTCGGCTGGGAGCGGGCGCTCCTGCTGGAAATGCGTCGCGCCGGAGCGCTGAAGTAATGCAATTTCTCACGCCGCTGGGTTTTGCGTTAGCCGCTTTGGCTATTCCCATCCTGTTGCTGTACATGCTCAAACTGCGCCGCAAACAAACGCAGGTTTCTTCCACATTTTTATGGGAACAACTTTTACGCGAACAACAAGCCAACGCGCCGTGGCAAAAACTTAAACGCAACCTCTTGCTGATTTTGCAATTGCTCATCCTCGCCGCGCTGGTCTTCGCGCTGGCGCGCCCGGCCATCAAAATTCCAACCGTGGCCACCGGCTCGCTGATTATTTTGTTGGACGCCTCCGCTTCGATGAACGCGACGGACGTTGCGCCCTCCCGTTTTGACGCGGCCAAAGAATCGGTTAACGCCGTCATCAATGGATTAAACCCCGCCTCTGCGCTGACCTTGATACTGGTCGGCGAGACCCCGGAAATTTTAATCGCCGCTGAAACAGACAAAACCTTGTTGAAATCCGTTTTGAACAAAGCCACAGCCACGCAAGGCTCAGCAGATTGGCCAGCCGCCTTTGCTTTGGCCGCAGGCGCCACCCGTAGCGACGCGCTTGAATCCACGATCATCATCGTCTCGGATGGCGGCCTGCCCGCAAGCGGATTGCCCGCCTTGCCGGGCGAAGTGCAATATCTACCCGTGGGCGCATCAGCGGATAATGTAGCCATCTCCGCTTTGGCCTTGCGCCGCAACGCCGCGACTCCCGAACTGTTCGCGCAAGTCAGCAACTATGGCGCCTCCGCTCAAACGCTACGGCTCTCTTTTTATTTCAACGACGCGCTATTTGATTCGCGCCAAATGACCCTTGCCGCCCATTCCAAGCAAAGCCTCACGCTGGACGATCTCGCCAATCAAGCTGGAATTTACAAAGCAGAAATTTCCGGCTTGCAAACCAAAGCGCTGGACGCGTTGGCAATTGACAACACCGCCTTTGCGATCTATCAAACCAGTTCTGCCAGAAGAGTCTTACTGGTTTCCAAAGGGAACTTATTTTTAGAACAAGCGCTGGCATCGCTCCCCAACCTGCAAGCCTTTCGCGCCCTGCCCGCCGCGGATGGAAGTTTGCAAATTTCCACAGACCCATTTGACCTGTACGTCTTCGACGGCGTTCTCCCAACCGAGATTCCAAACGGCAACCTGCTCTTCATCAACCCGCCGAACAACCCCTACTTTGAAGTGACCGGAACGCTCGAACCGATTCAATCCATGGAAGTCATCGAACAGCCGCTCACCCAATATCTGGATTGGAGCAACGTCCACATTTTGAAGTCCAAGCAAACGACTCTGCCAGTTTGGGCCGAAGCCCTGGTGCAAACCGAGCAGAATCCGCTGGTCTTTGCCGGTCAAACGCAGGGACAGCGCATCGCTTCGATCAACTTTGACTTGCGCGAAAGCGACCTGCCCTTGCAGATTGCCTTTCCAATTTTATTTTCCAATCTGACGAATTACCTTGTGCCGCCCAGCGCCTTCGACGCGACGCAAGCCCTCCAGCCCGGGCAAAGCTTGCAAATCGTCCCGCCGCCCGGCACGGAACAAATCGTCGTTGCCTCGCCTTCGGGCGTTGGGTATTCCTACGTCAACGAAGCGGGCGGGCTGAAATTTACCAACACAGCCGAACTCGGCTTCTATGCCGTAAACTTCATCAGCGCTGGAACTTCCTCCGCTGAATATTTCGCCGTCAATTTATTTGACCCCGCCGAATCGAACATTGCGCCGCAGGCTGAAATTCACATTGGCCAAACGGAAGTGACGCGTACGGTTTCGGAGAAAATCGGTCAATATGAATTATGGAACTGGCTGGCCCTCGCGGCTTTGATCATTTTGATGATTGAATGGCAGGCCTATCATCGCCGCCAACTTCTGCCGAAGCGGGCGGACTCGTGAGATTCACCGCGCCGCTCTATCTTTTGCTCTTGCTCCTCGCGCCGCTCGCTGTTTGGATGGGCTACCCGGCCAAAGCGGCCCGCAGGCGCGAAACCGTTTCGTTGATTTTGCGCGTCAGCATTTTGCTCTGTCTGATCTTTTCAATCGCGGGATTGGAAATCGTTAAAAGCGGCGATAATCTGGCGGTCGTCTTTTTGATGGACGTTTCCGACTCGATGCCCGAAGAGGCCCTTCAAGCCGAAGCGAGTTTCGTACAATCTGCCATCTCAGCGATGGGCCCGGACGACCAATCTGCGCTGGTTTTGTTTGGAGCGGACGCGCTGGTGGATCGCCCGATGTCTGCGGTGAACGAGTTGGCGGCGATTACGTCCGTGCCAATTACCAACCAAACCAATTTAGCCGAAGCGATTCGTTTGGGCATGGCGCTGTTTCCATCCGGCGCGGCGCGGCGCATGGTGATTCTTTCCGATGGCGCGGAAACCAGCGGAGACGCAAAAGCGGCCGCCAAATTTGCGGCCGACTCTGGCATAGAGCTTGTGGTCGTGCCGTTTGCCAATCAAGTCGGCGTTGAAGCGCTGATTTCCAACGTGGATGCGCCCACCCACCTGCGGCCCGGCGAAAATTTTGACCTCAACGTCACCGTCAACGCCAGTCAACAGAGTTCCGCAGTTTTGCGCGTGCTGGCGGGCGCAGAAATTTTATACGAAAAGGAACACAAACTTCGACGCGGCTCACAAACCTTTAGCCTGCCGCTCACCGCAGGAGAGTCTGGCTTCGTCAGCTATCAAGTTCAAATCGTCCCGTCAGCGGATACGTTCTATCAGAACAACCGGCTGGACGCATTTTCACAAGTGGAAGGCCCGCCGCGCATTTTGATGGTGGCCATGCAACCTGGCGAAGAATTAATCGGCGGCGAAGTTCGCCCCGACGAATATTCCGCGTTAAAAGAAATTTTACAATCTGCTGGTTTCAGCGTGGAACTGATTACGCCGCAAACCTTCCCGCTGGATTTACCAACTCTGGCGCAATATAACTCGGTGGTCTTGGTGGACGTCCCGGCCAAAAATTTCAGCCAACAGCAAATGGAACTGCTCCGCTCTTACGTCCGCGATTTGGGCGGCGGGCTGGTAGCCGTGGGCGGTCCCACCAGCTACGGCGTGGGCGGATATTACGGCACGCCCATCGAAGACGCCCTGCCAGTGGACATGGAAATCAAAGACGAACAACGCCGCCCATCGTTGGCGATTGTCTTCATCATTGACCATTCGGGCAGTATGCTCGACGCGAGCGGCGGCGTGATGAAATTGGAACTGGCCAAAGAAGCGGCCGCGCGCTCGGTTGAATTGCTCTTCCCCAGCGACCGCGTCGGCGTGGTGCAATTTGACGACGCGGCCTCATGGGTTGTGCCAATGACCGACCTGACCGACCCGGACGCGATCACCAGCGCGATTGGCGGCATTCAAGGCGGCGGCGGCACAAACATCATGGCGGGCATTCAGGCCATGGCCAGCGTTTTACCCGACGATCCGGCCAAAGTAAAGCACGTCATCTTATTAACGGATGGCGGCGCCGACCCCACTGGCATTCCCGAACTGGTTGAAAAACTTTACACAGAAAACGGCATCACGCTTTCCACCGTCGGCGTGGGCAGTGACGCCGCGCCATTTCTGGCAGACCTCGCCAAAATTGGCGGCGGGCGCTATCACTTCACCGACGACGCGAGTAGCATTCCCAGCATCTTCACCGAAGAAACTTCGCTGGCCACGCGCTCTTACATTGTCGAAGAAAATTTCTTTCCAGCGTTGGTCAATTCCTCGCCGATTCTAGCCAACCTCGATTCCGTTCCGCAATTGCGCGGCTACGTCGCCTCCAGCCCCAAAGACCTCGCGCAAGTGATTCTCAAATCCGAAAAAGACGATCCCATCCTCGCCGCGTGGCAATATGGGCTGGGTCGTTCAGTGGCCTTCACCTCCGACGCCACCGGCCGCTGGGCGCAGGACTGGGTGCGCTGGGAAGGCTTCCCCACGTTTTGGGCGCAAGCCGTACGCTACACGATTGGCGAAAACTTAGATTCCGCCATTGAGTTAAACGTCAGCCCGAATGGCGAGATTCAACTTGACGCGCAAAGCCGAAGCGGGCAATTCCTCAACGAATATCAAATCACCGCCAATATCGTCGCGCCCAACGGCGAAGCCCAAACGGTGATTTTGAATCAAACCGCGCCCGGGCGCTACGCCGGAAACTTTTCACCCAATGAACAGGGCGTTTACCTCTTCAACTTATCTGGAAAACAGGATGAAAAATCCCTCGCCTTTTCAGAGACGACCGGCTGGGCGCTTTCCTACTCGCCCGAATATCAACGCCTCGACTCTAACCCAGATCTGCTCATTCGCCTCGCGGCATTATCCAACGGGAAAGTTGCCTCTGCCAACCCCGCAGACGTTTTCGCGCACGACCTAAAATCCACCCGCGCCTCGCGCCCCGTCTGGCAATGGCTCGTCTTGCTGGCCGCGCTCCTCCTTCCCTTGGACATCGCCATCCGCAGACTGATCATCACCAAACAGGATATTGCAAAAGTCCGCGAATGGGCTTTGAGTAAGTTCAACCTTCAACCTGCCCAAAAACCCCAACCGCTTCCAGCGGATTCGCGCCTGCAAGCCTTGAAAAAAGCCAAAGATCGAACCGCGCGCGAACCAGTGAGCGCCGAGGTATCTCTGATTATTGAAGAAGAAGAAGAAGAAGAAGAAGCGCCTGCTCAGCCTGTAAAGGCTGAGCCAAAGCCAGATGAAAACAAATCTACAACCAGCGCCTTATTGGAAAGAAAGCGGAATGCAAAAAAATAATCAGCGGATGGAAATAATCCGCTGATCCGTTGATCCGTTTTCCATCCGCTTACTCCGCTTACCCACCCGCCACCTTCGCCGTCGCCGCAGAGCGGGTATGCACGTCCAGTTTTTCAAAGATGGCTTTCAAATGGCGTTTGACTGTGTTTGTAGTGATGAATAGCTTTTCGGCAATCTCTTTATTCGTTAACCCCTGCGCCAGCAAATCCAACACTTCACGTTCGCGTTCGGTCAGCGCGTTAAGTTCGCTCATGGATTGGGCGGAGGCGCGCGCTTCTTCAACGGCGCGCCGAAATGCGGCGCGGTTGAAGGTTCGTTTTTCAAGGTAGGCGGAAATGGCATGTTCGGCGTAAATACGCTGAATCTCTTGCGGCTCGGCCATGCCGCTGACCACAATCGTCGGAATCCCTGCCTGCCGCGTATTTTCCAAAAGCTGATAGCCCTCCTGATTGGAAGTTGCCGACGGCCTCTCCAGGTTGAGGGCCACTGCGCCTTTGAGCGAAAGGTCCACCACGGCGAGGGAAAATTTCTCGCGGCGCATTTGTCCCAACGCTTCGCCGAGGCCTGCGCAGGCCCGCGTCTGAAAGCCCATGTCGCCGAGCAGTTCTTCGAGGATGCTACGCCAGCCAGCATCGTCGTCAATCACGAGCGCTCGCTCCACGGACAGTTTTCCAGCGTGGCTGGCTGTTTTTGAAACGGAATCCGGCTGGGGCGCGGAAGGAGCGTTGGCAGTCGCTGGCGGAGGGCTGGCGAGGACGCGATTCACAATGTCGCGGAACTGGCCGCGATGAAAACTTTCCTTGCGTAAAAAAGTGAACGCGCCGTAATCGGTTAATGCGGTGACGGCCAATTCCACGGTGGCGAAGCCAGTTAATAAAATGGTTTTGCAATTGGGGTCAAGGCGACGCACGGCATCCAATACGCGCAAACCGTCGTAATTGTTGTGATCGTTGGGCGAAAGCGAAAGGTCCACGATGGCGATGCGGTGCGGCTCGGAACGCAGGAAGCGCGTGGCTTCATCCAGGTTGGAGGCGACGCTGACGGTTAACCCAAAATCCGACAGGATTTCGCTGAGGATTTGTTGCCAGGAGGTATCGTCTTCGACGACCAATGCGAGGAGGTTGGTGTGCGTCATGCGGGCCTCGCGGCGGGCAGGCGCAAGCGGAAGGTTGCGCCCAGCCCGGATTCTTCAAGTAGGATTGAGCCGCCCAATCTCGTCATCAAAGTTTTGACCCACCACAAGCCAAAGCCAAGTTTGCCCGGGCGGGACGAGCCGCGCCCTGAAAAATCCAACTCGAAGATGCGGTCTTGAATTTCGGCCGGGACGCCAGGCCCGGTGTCGGCGACTAAAACCTCCACCCATTTTTCATTCTGACTTCCCTGAATTGTAATTTCGCCGCGGCCGTGCATGGCGGTCACTGCGTTCTCTATTAGATTCTTGAATACAAAGTTCAGGCTTTGGCCGCTGGCTTGCACGGTTGGCAATTCTTCCAGCCCGTTCAGGCGGACGGTAACTTGCGGCGGAAGGCTCACGGCTTGAACGGCTGAGTGAATGCGCGAAGCGAGGTTGACGCTTTCGATACGAATCGGGCGCAGGTGCGCGAGATTCTCCTGTACGATCTGCATGGCTTCGGCCGCGCTTTTTTCAATTTCTTTGAGCGTGTTCGCCAGATAGCCGTCTTCTTTTAATAATCCGTCGTATTTATCTTCAAGGGTTTGGACGCGCACGGGAATTGCGCCGACTTTATTATTAACGTTATGCAAAAGGTTGGAGGAAATGTCGCCCACGGCGGCAAAGGTTTCGGCGATGAGGTGTTGCTCCTGCGCGATTTGCAGGGTTTGCTGGTGGGCTTCGTTTTGAATGGCCAACACGGCGTAGTGCGCGAGGCAGGTTAATACTTTTTGATCCCACTCGGATTCGGCGAGTTGCGCGGTGGGAGCTTCCCGATTGTAGGCGCTAAACGCGCCCAGGACTTCGCCATCTTCGCCGGTTAAGAGCGGGACGATTAGCCCACGCGACCAGTTGGCTGAATCCGCGAATTGGCGCGAGCCAAAATCCCGTTCGGCATGTTTGAGTTTGATGGTTTTTTTGCGTAGAACGGCCTGTCCGACAAAACTCTCAGACAATTTCATTTTCAGCGGAGCGTCGCCAGTTGTGGCGCGAGTCAAGTCCCCGCGTTCGTCTAAAATCCAAAGGTCGCTAAACGAGGTGTTTAATAAATCTCTAGCCACGGCGGAGATATGGCTTAAAACCTGCTTGCCCGGTTGCGAGATTAACAAGCGCGCCACTTCCTGTAACGCGTCCAACAGGCGGGCTTCCTGAATGGCCGTGATTGCATACGTGGCCAGCGATTGAAGCATGTGATTGTCGTCTTCTGAGAACGCGCCGACGTGCGGGCTTTCCACGTTGAGGATGCCTTCCAGCCGTCCGTTGGAATTGACCAGCGGGACGGTTAATTCGGAGAGCATTCGCAAACCAGAATCCAATGGATAATACACATCCACCCAGGGGGCTTCGCGCAAATCGTGGATGAGCAGGGGTTGTCTGGTGCGGGCCACGTGCGCCATGATGCTATTGGCGTTGAGCGGCATTTTTTCCACAGCCGGATGATCCACATAGGAGCCGCCCACCGCGCTGGTGATAAGAAATTCGCCGCTTTTATCCAGCAGGCGAAAAATGCCATAGCGGGCGTTGGTCACTTCCAGCGCCAGTTGCAAAATCGATTCGAGCGTTTCCTTCAGGCGCAGGCGCGAAGAGATGATCAACCCGGCGCGGTGCAAGCGATTCAGTTCTTCTTCTTTACGCTTCAAATCTTTGCGAATGCCGGCCACGCGGCGCGCATGATAAATGGCCATCGCGGCCTGATTGACGAAGTTGTCCAGCATCAGTTGTTCGAGTTTGGTAAATTCGCGTTTTTCGTATAAATACACGTACAAAATCCCCACCGCTTGCTCGGCGACGATTAAGGGAAAGCACCCCACCGCTTCCACGCCCAACGCGGCATGGTAGGGATGCACGTCAATATCCGGTTCTTCATAGGATAACGCCCGACGGCGGCGCTGAATGGTACGAATGCCGATGCCCGCAGGGCGCGGCGCGTCGTCGCTGTAGGCTGGGTTGGCCGCGAGCGCATGGCCCTCCGCCTGAGCAGAGACCCGCGACTCGGCCTCAAACCCGCCAGTGGACTGGTCGTAGGTGTAAATCACCGCCGAGGAACCCGGCACCACACGAATGGCCGTTTCGACAATCAACTGCAAGCCCAAGCCGCCAGCGCTGGAATCGCCCGGGCTGATGTGGTTGATGGCCGCGCTGATTTGGTTTAAACCAACCAGCGCTTCAAGCAGTTGGTTTTCGGTAATTTCTGAAGCGGGCTGAGACTCTTGACGATCCATGCTGGCGGTTCCTCGTAAAGTCGGAGAAAAAACAGGCGCGCAATTTTTATCCGTTCCAGAATTGTAATCCATATAAATCCGGTCTCAATGAAAATGCCGATAGCCAGATGCAAACTCAACGGTTGGCAACCAGCTATCGGCTGAGGAGGAGGAAGCGCGCTGTCAGCGGCGCGGGCTACGCATCAAAATAGAGGACAAACTCATGCGGGGTCGGGCGCAGGCGAATAGCGTCCACTTCATGCACGCGCTTGTACTTGATATATTCTTCAAGCAAATCGGGCGTGAAGACGCCGCCTTTGAGCAGGAAGTCGTGATCGGCTTCGAGCGCGTCCAACACTTCGCCCAACGAACTGGGGACTTGCTTGATCAGCTTCTTTTCAGCTTCGGGCAGTTCGTATAAGTCGCGGTCTTGCGGTTCGCCTGGGTCAATCTTGTTCAGGATGCCGTCCAAACCGGCCATTAAAACTGCGGAGAAGGCCAGGTAGGGATTGCTGGTGGCGTCTGGCGCGCGAAATTCGACGCGTTTGGCTTTGGAGCTTTTATTGGCCGGGATGCGACAGATGGCCGAACGATTTCTTTGAGAATAGGCGATGTTGACGGGCGCTTCATAACCGGGGACGAGGCGACGGAAGGAATTGGTGGTCGGCGCGGTGAGCGCGAGCAAAGCCGAAGCGTGTTTGAGCAAACCGCCGATGTAGTATTTTGCAGTTTGCGAAAGTCCGGCGTACCCTTTTTCATCATAGAACAGGTTGGTGGAGCCTTTCCACAAGGAGGAATGGACGTGCATCCCGGAGCCGTTATCGCCGAAGACCGGCTTGGGCATAAACGTGGCGGTCTTCCCGTTTTGGCGGGCGACGTTCTTAATCACATATTTATAGAGGAGCAAATCGTCGGCCATGCGCGTGAGCGTGGTGAAGTGCATGCTCATTTCGCTTTGACCGGGGGCGGCCACTTCGTGATGGTGTAAATCCATCGGCACGCCTGCTTCTTCCATCGCGAAAAGGAATTTGTTGCGGAGTTCTTGTAACGTGTCGGTTGGCGCGGTTGGAAAGTAACCGCGTTTGGGTTGGTTTTGGCCGCCTTTCGATTCCGGATTGTTGCTACTCCACCAGGCTTCTTCAGATTGAATGGAGAAACTGGATTCGTTGGGCGCGGAAGCATAGCGCACGCCGTCGAAGATGAAGAACTCCGCCTCTGGCGCGAAGTAGGCGGTTTCGGCGAGGCCCGTGCTTTTTAAGTACGCTTCGGCTTTTTGGGCCACGTAACGCGGGTCGCGCGAGTAAGGTTCTTCTGAAATTGGGTCAAAGACGTTGCAGGAAAGGACCAGGGTTGGGGTTTCGGAAGTAGGGTCAATGAACGCGGTGTCCGGGTCCGCTTTGAGGAGCATATCAGATTCGTGAATCTCTTGAAAGCCGCGAATGGAAGAGCCGTCAAAAGGGATGCCTTCGGTGAAAAATTCTTCGTTGAGGCGGCGCACTGGCATGGTGAAGTGGTGCCAGGCTCCGGGCAGGTCTGTGAAGCGTAAATCCACAACTTTTACGCCTTTTGCCAATTCCAAAACGTCTTTGACTGTCTTTGCCATACATATCTCCTTGCGGTATTTTTCAGATTATTTTACGGAATTATAGAATCGCCCGCGGAGTAAGTCCATTACCCAAACGGGTAAACTCCGTAAAAACAAGTTGCAAATTATACGGCTTAGCCGTATAATCCGTTTATGGAGTTCATAGAAGCCACTGCTTTTACAAAGTACCTTTATGACTATCTGTCTGAAGACGAATATATCGGTTTGCAAAGTTTTTTGGTTCAGTATCCAGAATCAGGCAAGGTTGTTCGCGGTTCTGGCGGCGTTCGAAAAGTTCGTTGGGCAATATCCGGTAAAGGCAAAAGCGGCGGCGTACGCGTAATCTACTATTTCAAGAAACAGGATGACGAAATTTGGCTTTTAACCATTTACAGCAAGAATGAAGTAGAAAATATTCCCGCTCATGTTTTACGTGAAATTGCAAAGGAAATTCAAAATGTCTAAGCGCGATATTGGTCAGGAAATTCTCAACGGTATTCGGGAAGTTAAGGCGCACAAGGCTGGCGCAAAAGTTTTGCGCGTTCACACCCTAAAAGAACCTGCTCCTCCTCAAATCATTCGGTCTAAATTAAAGTTATCTCAATCGGCCTTTGCAGGCATGATGGGCGTAAGCCTGCGTACTATTCAAGATTGGGAGCAAGGCAGGCGCAAACCAAGCGGCCCTGCGATTGCATTATTACGAATTGCGGAGCAAAAGCCTGAAGTCTTCAAGCAATTGGCATAAGCAGAGCGTCTTACGCTCAAGCGCACGCCAACAAAGCATTACTCCGTCGCAAACCTTTGTTCTTCCTGCGCGTTCAAAGGCGCAACGCGCACAAACGTATTCTTCCAATCTGTTAGGAGGTCCAGCGCTTTTTGAGCCTCCTCCGCCTGATGATTTTGATTCAGTTCTTCGGCGTAAGTCGTCAGAATTTCGCGGAGATTCCCTAAATCGTTTTCGTTCGCTGGCTGAACAGTCACCTTCGCGCCTTTCGCCAGCCTGCGGCGAATCGCGGCTTGATCAAAATTCAGATGCGGTTGCAAACGCAGATACAAAACGCCGCCGGTCATGCCCGCGCAGATCCACGGGCCGGGGTCGCCCAAGACCACCACCCGCCCAGCCGTCATATATTCGCACAAAAAGCCTTTGACGTTGGCGCGCGCGCCGAGAAAGCCAAGGCTGTCGTTCAACGGTTTTTGGATTTCGCCGCCAATCAACACATCCGCGCCAGAGAGCCGGATGCAGGCGCGCGAATCTGCGTTGCCCTGCACAATCACCATGCCGCCCGCGCCACCATACGCCAGACTCTTCCCCACCGAGCCGTCAATCAATTTGCCGTCGTGGTTGTAACCCTTCATAATCACAACGCGCCCGCCGGAAATTCCTTTCGCTACGCCATCTTGCGCGCCGCCTTCGACAAGGATGCGAACCGGTTCCGCATTGTACGCGCCGAGTCCGTTACCCGGCACAGAGCTACTGAAAAAGCGCAAGGCCGTCATCGGCACCGATTCGGATTCAAAACCATCGAGCGGTTTACGCCAACTTTCCTGGTGGCCGCCAATGCCTCCGTGGCCAGGATTCCACTTCCAGTTAAGTTTGAAGCGCGTGAGCGCGCCGGTCAGGTGCGTCCCCAGCGCGCGATCCACCGGCGTTACTTTGTCATCTTCAAACAGGATGCTGGACTGCCCGTACGTGGTGAAGCTCTCCATCACCAGATTTGAAATCACCGTGGTGAGATGATTGCGCGGACGATGCAAGGGGCCGCGATCAATCAGCGCGGCTTCGAGAGCCGGCAGTGAAATTGGAATGGGTCGCTCAACGGGTTTGAGCATTGAACTTAGATCAATTTTTTCATGGTGAGAAATTTGTTCAAGCAGGTCGGCGCAGCCAACCAGGTCCTGCGCGCGCGAAATTCCCAGCCCAGCCAAAATGTTTTGGGTTGTTTCGCCCAGGTTGGCAAAGACGTTGACCAGGGCTTGCGTGGCTCGTTCAAAATCACGCGGG
>JADZCC010000108.1 GCA_020851785.1 Anaerolineales bacterium | reverse complement strand
GTTCTTCGACGCCTGTTTCGATGTATTTCGATAGCACAAATTCAACAAACGCTTTTTGTTCGTTCGTGAGCGGATCGAAAATTTTCTTCTGCGCCTGCGCCACGCGGACTTCGCGGCTGATGGGCGGTTGGAGGAATGAGATGTATTCCAACACGTCGAGCAGGTCGCTGTTTTCGGCGTTGATCAGGGATTGGGCGATGGCGAGTTCTTCTTTCCCAAAGCCAACTTTTTCCAGTTCATCTAAAAGGGTTTTGCGGGTGACGGGGCTTGACCAGATTCTGCGGAGTTCCTCTTCGTTTTTGAAAAACGCGGGCAAAACGCCATAAAGATTTTCGACAAATTGCTGGGCAGAGATCGGACGACCATCCGCGCTGTAGTAGAGCGTGGACGACATGTGTTCGATCTGGCGTTCTCTGCCGTCACGCAGTTTGATCTTGAGTTTTACTTTCGGTTCGTAACCTTCGGGCGGCTCTTTGGTTTTTCGCGGAGGGCGATCTGCTGGTTCTGGCTTTTCAACTGGCTCTTCTGGATCGCCATCCCATTCGGGGTCGGCGAAGTGGTGATGAGCGTCCACAAAATCATAAATCGTGAAATACTCCTTGCCGTCGAAGAGACGCGTGCCACGCCCGATGATCTGTTTGAATTCGATCATCGAGTTGATCGGGCGCATGAGGATGATGTTGCGAATGTTGCGCGCATCCACGCCCGTTGATAACTTTTGCGAAGTGGTGAGAATGGTCGGGATGGTGCGCTCGTTATCTTTGAATTGTTCAAGATATTGTTCGCCCAACGCGCCATCGTTGGCGGTGACGCGGACGCAATACATCGGATCTGGATTCTTTTTATATTGATTAATTAAATCCCGCACGGCGGCGGCGTGATCTTGGGTGGCGCAGAAGACGATGGCTTTTTCGTTCTGGTTGATCTCGTCCATGAAGCGTTTGACGCGGTCAGCTTCGCGGGCTTTGATCTCGATGATGCGGTTGAAATCGGATTCCTTGTAGACCTTGCCCGCTTCCGCTTCGCCTTCGATGATCGTGTCATCGGACGTGTACACATACTCATCGAGCGTGGATTTCATACGGCGGACTTTGAACGGGGTGAGGAAGCCGTCGTTGATGCCTTCTTTGAGCGAGTACACGTAAACAGGCTCGCCAAAATATTTGTAGGTATCCACATTGTCTTTGCGTTTGGGCGTGGCGGTGAGACCGAGTTGCACAGCGGGCGAAAAATATTCGAGGATGCCGCGCCAGTTCGATTCGTCGTTCGCGCCGCCGCGATGACATTCGTCAATGATGATGAAGTCGAAATAATCTTTGGGATACTCACCAAAATATGGTGTGTCATTTGGACCGCTCATGAATGTTTGGAAGATAGTGAAGAAGATACTGCCATTCGTCGGGACGCGCCCTTGTTTGCGGATTTCATCAGGTTTGATGCGTATGAGGGCATCATCGGGGAAAGCCGCGTAGCGGGTGAATTCGGAAAAAGCTTGGTCGGCAAGAATATTTCGGTCTGCTAGAAACAGGACTCGGGGTCGGCGTGAAGCGTCTCGTCTTATATTCCAACGCGTTTGGTACAGCTTCCAAACAATATGAAAAGCAATGGTCGTTTTTCCTGTGCCTGTGGCGAGGGTGAGTAAAATCCTATTTTTATTTTCGGCTATGGCTTGCAGCGCTTTATGGACGGCAATCTCTTGATAATAGCGTGGGGGTTTTGTGCCGCTGATATTTTCAAAGGCAATTTCGTTATATTTTTCTGCCCACTCATTTTGAGTAAACGTTTTTTGCCAAAGTTCTTCGGGCGTGGGGAAGGTATGCACCAGTTCTTCGCCACCCTGCATGTTGATTTGATAGATTTCTTTGCCGTTGGTGGCGTATGCAAATTTGAGGTTGAGTTTTGAAGCGTATTCTTTGGCTTGCGCCACTCCTTCGCCCACGCCATTTTTTACGCTCTTGGCTTCAATGACTGCCAATTGACGATTTTTATACACCAAAACATAATCGGCGATGACGGGTTTGCCACGCTTGCCACCTGATTGGATTTTGCCCGCGGTGATGTGATACTCACGACGGACTTTCGCTTCGCCCTTGCCCCAACCTGATTCTGCTAATCGAGGGTCTATTAACTCCGCTCTGGTTTCAGATTCGTTCATCATTAATAATTGTCAATGGATAATGGATAATTGTCAACTGTCAATCGTCAATTATCCATTGATAATTGTTCCTTGAGTATTGATTTCCTCAACTCTTCCACATCCTCCACCTTTTGACGATACACCTCTTCAAGCCGACGCGTTTCTCTCGCCAGCCCATCCAACCGCTGGACGATGGCGCGTTGTTCGGCGAGTGGAGGGAGGGGGATTTCAAATTTAGAAATAATTCCAATAGGAAGTTGTTGTAGCGCTGCGCCTGTTTGCGATTTTGTAGAATGCTCCTGCATAAATGGCGATTGTAAAATATGGTAAAGATACCAAGGCAATATCTGTTCTGAACATCTAAAAAAAGCGATTTGAGAATTTAGATTCGCATCATCGTATCGAGCATCAACAACTGCGCTCTTTCCCATTTCACCGCGATTTGTAAATAAAACATCCCCCGTTTTTAGATGTCCCTTCTTCAACGATTTGTGTTTTTCTTTTGATATAAATCTCATGTCAATATCAGAAATATGCCCATTGACCAAATTTACGCTCCGAATAAATGGAACACCAGATTGACGCATATCACTTTTCTTGGGATAGTTGCCACCATGATTGCCGTCTCCGATTTCACACAACTCCGTAATGTTTTTCGATATATGATTCTCTTTGGCGTTTTGGAATTCTTGTTCCAACACCCCCTCAAACACCTCCCGTGCATTGACCAGATTCCGCGCCGCATTGGCATGGACTTGCGCCAGCGCCGCAAAACTCTCGTCCAGCAG
>JADZCC010000107.1 GCA_020851785.1 Anaerolineales bacterium | reverse complement strand
CGTCCGAGTTCCTCTTTGATCGTGAACGCGTCGAGCAATGCCTGCGTGGGATGTTCGCCCGTGCCGTCGCCCGCGTTGATGAGCGGCTTGCGCATCGCTTTCGCCGCAATCGCCTCCGACCCCGGTTCGGGATGCCTCAGCACGACAACATCGGCATAACATTCGAGCGTGCGGACGGTGTCGGTCAGCGTTTCGCCTTTCGTCACCGACGAATACTTCACCTCGTTGATCGGGATGACCGAGCCGCCGAGTCGCTCCATCGCGGCGGTGAACGACGACGACGTTCTCGTTGACGGCTCATAAAACAAGTTGGCTAAAATTTTTCCTTTCAGCAGGTCGAACGTCCCGACGCGCTCGACCATGCCGCGCATCTCGTGCGCCACGCCGAACACGTACTCCAAGTCGGCGCGGCTGAACTGCTTGACGGATACGATGTCCTTGCCGTACCACGCGGCGTTTTTGTTTTCGCCAAACGGCAGGTGTGTGGAGGATGAGTTGGTGGGCATGGGGCTCCTTGGGTAATTGGATGACTAGCTGACTAGAAGACTAAGAGACTAGGCGACTAAAAACACGCTTCTTTCGACGGGGGAGGCTGGTTCTGTTTCAGGGAGCATTTTCTACTTTTTTTGTTTTTCACTCATTTCCTCATAAATTTGTTCTATATCTTGCATTTCAATATTTTCAGGAACGCCTAACTTCTCTTGAATAGCTAAAAACTCTTCATAAGTTCCACACATATTTTTCACTTCGGGAAAATCGATGCAGTTATAAACTTGCTCAGTTTTAATATCAATAAGTACCCAAGATTTCTTAGCACCATGTTGTTCGATTAGTATAAAGTCATCCGTCCAACCAATAAGGTCTACAGAATAAGTAAAATCAGAATAATAGACGCCGTCTGACGCCCGTTTTGTGGGCGAGATAATAATAAATTCTTGTGAAGAATTTCTTATTTGAGCAATTTCATAACCACTTACAAATTCTACAGGCAACTTTAAGAAAATTTCTTCTGGATCTTTTGCTTGTATAAAATATTTTATTTGTCGCAAAGAGCAAGATGATAGGAGAAAGATTATTGATAATGAACAAAAAACAATTATCTTTTTCATATGCTCATCCAAAAAGATGATTCGCCAGCGGAATGACATTGACTAGCGGCTCTTCGTAGGGATGCACGCGCTTGATCGTTTCGAGCGCGTCCTTCACCAGCTCGCGCTTGCAGTTGACTTCGAGTTTGTACTCCGCCACTTCGTTGACCTCACCAACCGTCCCTGTGAATGGATTTGTTTCTTCCCGCGGGCGGAAGAATCCACGCACGGGGGTCAACGCGACGCAGTGGTCGTAATTTCCGATCACGCCCACGCCGATCTCCGAGAGCACGTCGGCGAGTTTCATAGCGTGGTCCTGCGGAATAAAAATCTCGAGTTTTACATCGGTGAAGGTTTGCATCGTTTTTCCTCTTACAAAGACTTCCGAAGTCTCCAAGACTTCGGAAGTCTTACACATCACAATTTTTCCAATAACTCAGCGGGGCGTAAAATATCCACGCCTTCAAAAGGATTCAGCACAAGCAGATCATTATCGCCTGTGACAATGGCGTCTGCTTCGCCTGCGAGCGCGGCTTCGAGAAATTTGTTGTCTTTGGGGTCACGACAGGCAGTGATCGTTTGTTTCGGGATGACCAATTCCCCGCGCAAGCGCACAAGATTGATCAAAGCCTCAATATCGCCAGACTGTATGTGATATTTCTGCTGAATCTTTGGACGACCCAAAACATGGGCAACTTCAAGCATCATCGGCGTGGAATAGATCGCTGTGAACCGACCATCTCGCAATGCATGGAGAACACCTCCAATCGTCCCTTTTGGAGAAATCAGCGCGCTGACCAATATCCCTGTATCCACAACGACGCGCATCGGTTATCCCTTGCGCGCGGCTTCGATGTCCGCGGTAATTTCTTCGTCGCTGAATGAACCGTTGAGTTGGGCAAGTCGATTCCAAACCTGATCAAAGCGCGCAAGGACTTCGCTCTCCTGCATCTGTTGATACCGCTGATAATCTTCGTAGGGAAGAAGAACGGCTTCGGGCCGCGAGCCGCGTGTCAACACAAGGGGAATGCGCTTGCGAACCACGTCCTCAAAAAACGAACGAAACTGCCGCTGGAGTTCGGTGACGCCGATAATTTTCTGCATTTCATATCCTTTCTACATATTACAGTATGTATTCTAGCACACATCGTCAAAATCGGACATTCCGCCCGAATCCCTTTTCTGCCAACACCTTCCCATCCTCGAATGCGACTTTTCCTCGCAGGAAAACCCGCTTCACGCGCCCTTTGACCTGCCACCCCTCGAAGGGAGTCCAGCCGCAGCGGGTGAATTGGTCCGCCGCTTTGATCTCGTAGAAGGCGGTCTCGTCCACTTCAATCCATGTTTCGGGTTGTTCGGGGAGGTGGAAAATCTTTCTAGGGTTGATAACTGACTTCTGAACAATATCATCCACAGTCAATCGTCCACGGTCAACGGCGGTGAGGAGGAGGGTCAGAAGGGTTTCAAGCCCAGGGAAGCCTGGCGGAGGATTGCCAGAATCTTTTTCTGCGATGGTGTGCGGGGCGTGGTCGGTGGCGAAGCAGTCGATGACGTCCATGTTTTGCCAGAGGGCTTCGACATCTGCTTTCGTGGCGAGGCGGGGGCGGACTTCCATTCGACCCCCTCCCTGCCCTCCCCCAATTCCT
>JADZCC010000106.1 GCA_020851785.1 Anaerolineales bacterium | reverse complement strand
TTAGTTCGTTGTGCCGCTCTCAACAGCATGACGCATCTGGGTATGCCGCAAGCATACAAGGTTGTCTAACCAATCAACACAGACAGACGAATTGTGCCTGCCTCTCGATTTATGCACCAAAGCCCCATGCAGGTATTAAACGCAAATGACAACCGTCTGGGTTGCCATTTGCAAAAAGGTGTGCCGAGGGGGAGATTTGAACTCCCGACCAAGGGCTTATGAGTCCCCTGCTCTGCCACTGAGCTACCTCGGCGTGGTCAAAGCGGGGCAAATATTACTATGGCTAGGGGGAATTGTCAACTTGGGGCAAAAATGCCGCGTTTAGACGGGCGATAGAAATCCGGGTAATTGAAATAATATCGCCAAGTATGAAAACGTCCCCGCCATCTTTGAATAGCGGGGACGTTTTGTCTGGTAGAAAAAAGTTTACGGCGTGGCAGTAGCGGTTGGCGCGACTGTCGGCGTTTCGGAGGGTGTGGCTGTCGCGCCGGAGGTTGCGGTGGCGCTTGGAGTGGCGGTCACAGCCGTTGTGCTGGTGGGCGTGGCGCTTGGCACAACCGCTGAGGAAGCGTTGAAGAGGATCGGAGCGACCCACAAAGCGCGGTCGCCCGCCGGGGAACCGGTGGAAAGGATGGTGAGGATGAACTTCACATCCTGACCGACGAGGGCCGTCAGGTCAATATCCACATTATAGGTTTGGTTGTCAAACTTTTCCACGAACGCCCAGAAAGTTTGAATATTGTTGCTTCCGGCAATGGCGTAGTCGAGGCGGAAGACCACGTAGCAACTGGTCGCTCCGGATTCACAGCCAATCGTGGCGCGGAATTTATCGCCCGCTTTCACTTTATACGCCGGGTAAATTCCTTGAATGTAGCCGTTGTTAATATTTTGCGGATACAGCAGTAAACCTGGGCGCGTATCCGTTACGCCGTCTTCGCGTTTGGGCGTGTTTTGAATCAGCACGAAGCCGTTGGCGTTGCCTTCAGAGCCCGGGCAGGGTTGCTGACCGGCGCCGCTAAACCAGGTGGCGGCGCAAACGTTGGCCACAAAGTCGTAGCTGGTTCCGGCGATGGGCGTGGCGGGAGTCGCTGGCGTAACGGGAGTCCCTGGCGTGGAGGTAAAGGTGGCAGTGCCGGGATTAATTCCGGTGCTGGTGGTTTTAATTTCGACCCAGAAGGATTTCGTGCCAGCCGAGCCGATGCCAAACGGCACGCCATTGTTATTCTTCAATTTCCAATAGCCGCGATACGTCCCTTGTGTGGTTGGGGAGGTTAGAGAAATGGTGATGTCCACCGTCTGACCGGGAGCCACGGAAGTTGGGATGACCGCCGAATCAGGTCCGCCCATTTTCTCGCCGCTGTCAAAGAGCAGGCTGTAGTTGCTCCAGGTGCAGGTTCCCACATTCTTCAAGCGCCAGGTTTTAGTAAAGCCAATGCCGGGGGCAAAGCCTGTGCCGTCTGGAACGGTAACGTCCGCGATGAATTGCGCGCGATCGCAAGCGGCGGGTTGAACTGTGCCAGTTTTGGTGGGCGTCGGCGAGGGCGGCGTGCCAGTGACCGTGGGCGGAGGCGTAACGGTTGGGGCGGTTCCACCGCCAGCGCGGGAGATGATCGGGTTCACCCACAAGGCGCGGTCGCCCACTGCAGAACCGTAGGCGTTGATCACTAAAATAAATTTAACGTCCTGCCCGGCCAACGAACTTAAGTCCAAGTTGGCGTTATACGTCCAGCCTTCATATTTTTCGCGGAAGGTCCAGAAAGTTTTAATCGGGCCGGAGCCAATTTGATAGTTCAGGCTGTAAGCCACATAACAATTGGTGGCGCCGTATTCGCAACCAATGTTGGCTTGAAAGCGATCGCCGCTTTGCACTTTGAAGGCCGGGTAAATGCCTTGCACATATCCGTTGGTGATGTTTTGTGGCGCGAACAACAGCCCCGCCTGACCAGCTTCCAAGCCGCTTTCCGTCTTGGGCTTATCCTGCTTTAAGACGAAGCCGCCCGCGTTGCCGTCGGATCCGGGGAAGTTCAAAGCGCCAGAACCGCTGGACCAGGTTGCGGCGGAGGCGTTGGCCGTAAAGTCGTAGCCGGTTCCAGCGCTGGAGTTGACATTAATCTCAACCCAAAAAGACTTGTTGGCGCTGGAGCCAATCCCAAACGAGCCGCCCTGTGCGCTCTTGAATTTATAATATCCAAAATAGTGTCCCGCGGAACTGGGGGCGGTCATGTCCAGCGTTAAATCCACAGTTTGACCGGGGTTCACGGTGGTGGGTAGCGCCAAAGAAGCGGGCGCGCCCATTTTCTCGCCGCTGTCAAACGTTAAAGAAACGTCATTGCTGTTCCAGGCGCAAGAGCCAATGTTCTTAATGCGCCAGGTTTTCTTAAAGGCTGTGCCGGGCGTAAAATTTGTGCCATCGGGAATGGTCACATCCGCAACGAATTGCGCCCAATAACAAGCGGCGGCCTTCGCTGTGGAAGTTTGGCTTTGCGGCGCAAACGAAAACATGAGCGCCAGCATCAGCAAAGCGGTAAGTATGCGTGTTCCTAATTTCATCTCTTCCTCCATCAGATCAATTCAATTCCTGAGCATAACGAGCAGTGTAGTTTAAAAGTTCCCTTTGACTATACGCCATCTCTAGTATATCTTTTAATAATAGATTGTTCAATATTGAAACTGGTCATTTTCATGGTTTTTTTACCATTACACTTGAATTCGCGCCATCCACCCCTTGCACTATAATTGCAATATGTCCCGCGTAATCCTTCATTTAGATTTGGATGCGTTTTATTGCTCGGTCGAAGAGATTCAAGACCCGACATTAATCGGCCAGCCGTTTGCAGTCGGCGGAAAACCAAACGAACGCGGCGTCGTGGCCTCCTGTTCGTATGCCGCGCGGGCCCTCGGCGTGCGTAGCGCCATGCCCATGTCCAAGGCTGTGCAGTTGTGCAGGAATCTAATCATCGTTCCGGTGCGCCACGATTTATACAGCGAATATTCCGAGCAGGTAATGAAAAAGCTCAAGGATTTGACTCCGTTGGTTGAGCAGATTTCAATTGACGAAGCCTTCCTCGATCTTTCAAATTTGGATGAAGACCCAGCCCGCCGCGCGCTGGACCTGCAAGCGGACATTCGCATTGAGCTTCAACTCCCCTCCAGCATTGGGTTGGCCGCCAATAAACTCGTTGCAAAAATCGCCACCGAGGTCGGCAAAAAGTCCAACCCACATAAAAATCAGCCACCCTTTGGCTTTACCCACGTTCCAACGGGAACCGAAGCGCAGTTCCTCGCGCCTCTGCCCGTGGATATGCTCTGGGGCGTAGGCCCAAAAACCTTTGCCAAGCTCACCGAACTGGGCATTCATACAATTGGCGATTTGGCCAATTGGCCGGAAAAGGAAATGGCGAACCTCTTCGGTGAAAACGGACGCGACCTGTGGCGCCACGCACGCGGAATAGATGACCGCCAAATTGTGACGGAGTACGAAACAAAATCCGTCAGCCAGGAAACGACGTTTAATGTGGATGAAATTGACGAACAGAAATTGGAAGCCACCTTGCACGAACAGGCGTTTGACGTGGCCAGGCAATTAAAAAGAAACGACCTGGCGGGTAAAACGGTGAAAATAAAAATCCGCTGGAGCAATTTCACCACGCTCACGAGACAACTGACCTTGCCCACTCCAACCAACGATGGCGCGGAAATTTATCAGGCCGCCGTAAAACTATTGAAAGCCGTGCGCCAGTCCAATCAGGCCGTGCGCTTGATCGGCGTGGGCGTCAGCGGCATCGGCGCGCCAATTCGCCAGTTGGGGTTGTGGGATCTGCGCCAACGCAAGCCTTGAGCCTGCCGCTCTTGGTATAATCCTCCCCACTATGAACCTGAAATACCACATCTGGACCGAAGGCTGTCAAATGAACGTGGCCGACTCGCAACGGGTTGGCTCTTCGCTGGAGCATCTCGGTTATTCCCTGACTGAAACCGCGGAAGACGCCGACGTGATTGTGTTGAACACCTGCGTCGTGCGCCAGGCCGCGGAAGACAAAGCGCTGGGGCGCATCACTTCGCTGGCGCCGCTGAAGAAGAAAAATCCGAATCTGGTGATCAATGTGATGGGCTGTATGGTCGGCGTGCGCGGCGCGGAAAAACTGCGCGCCAAACTTCCGTTTGTGGACGTCTTCTCGCCGCCTTCCGACCCGGGCCCGTTGATCTCACATTTAACGCAAGGCGAAATTCGCTCGCTCGAAGATTCTGAAACCACGCGCCGCTTCCTGATGATGGACGACGAATTAATTTTGCCCGTCGCCGAACAAGGCAAATTAATCACAGCGCATGTGCCGGTGGTCTATGGCTGTTCGCACGCCTGCACATTTTGCATCATCCCTTATCGGCGCGGCGTGGAGCGTTCGCGGCACGTCGGCGACATCGTTGGCGAAATCCGTTCGCTGGCCAAACAAGGCGTCAAAGAAATCACATTGCTCGGCCAAATTGTGGATCGCTACGGCAAAGATATTCCCGATGGACCCAACCTCGCGGGACTTCTGCGCATCCTCCATGAAATTGAAGGCGTGGAGCGCATCCGCTTCCTCACCTCGCACCCCAATTATTTTGGCGACGATCTCATTCAAGCCATCGCCGAACTGCCGCGCGTCATGCCGCACATTGAATTGCCCATCCAGGCGGGCGACGATACCGTGCTGGAAAATATGAAACGCGGATATACCCAACAACAATACCGCGATTTGATTGCCAAGATTCGCGCACAGATTCCAAACTGTTCGATTGCGACCGACATCATCGTGGGCTTCCCCGGCGAAACCGAAGAACAATACCTGGAAACGTATCGCCTCTTATCTGACCTGAAGTTGGACGTGGCCCATCTGGCGCGTTACTCCACCCGCGAAGGCACCGTCGCTTCGCGCCGCATGGCAGACGACGTCCCTGAAGAAGACAAACTCCGTCGCCTGCACGAACTGGACGACCTGCAGGAAAAAATTCTGGGCGAAATCAACCAAAAATATCTCGGCGAAAAAGTGGACGTTTTATTTGAAGAAAAGGTCAAAGACCGTTGGCGCGGACGCACGCCCACCAACAAACTCGTCTTCGTCGAATCCAATGAAGACTTGCGCGGGAAAATCCTCCCCGTCACCGTCACCTGGACGGGGCCCTGGTCCATGCAGGCGCAATTACAAAAACAACCCGAATTAATCAACTTGTAGAGCGAGATTTTTCTCGCTCTATTTTTTGGGGTTTATAATCTCCCCATGTTCACCCCACGCAGACCTTTCATCCACCTCGCCATCGGAATGGCGCTCCTCGCCGCGGCCCTGCCGCTGAAACTTGAGCAGGCTCGGGCGCAGACCGGAATCGTTGTCGAAAATATCAAAACGGAAGTGGCTTTCGGGCGAAGCATCATCTTCTCTGCAAAAATCAGCGCGCCGCTGACCATCAAACAAATTTCGCTCCTCTTTCGCGGCGTCAACGAAACGGTCACCCGCGTAGAAACGTTACAACCCGACGCAGACGGCAACACCCGCTTTGAATACGATGCAAGTCAAAACGTCTTTCCGCCGTTCAGCAAAATTGTCTTTTGGTATCAAGCCACGCTCGAAGACGGCAACACCTACACCAGCCCGCCCACTGAATTTAATTATGACGACAATCGTTTCGCCTGGCGCACGATCACGCGCGCCAACGTCAGCGTGCATTGGTACGCCGGAGACGACGCTTTCGGGTCCGCCGCATTGGACGCGGCCGGAGCGGGCGTGTTGGCCTTCAACACCCTGTACCCGGTTGCGTTTGATCAACCGCTCAATATTTACATCTACTCCAATGCGGATGATTTACGCTCCGCGCTTCCGCTGGGCGGCGCAGATTGGGCCAACGGGCACGCGCATCCAGAAAGCGGCATAGCGCTGGCGGCCATCGCCCCCGGTGATTCGCAAAAGATTGAAATGGAAACCATCCTCCCGCACGAACTCGCGCACATCCTGCTCTATCGCGCGTTGGGGCAGTCCTATTTCCAACAACCCGCCTGGCTATTGGAAGGCGTGGCTTCTAATTTGGAATTATATAAAAATCTGGGATACGACCAAGCCCTGCGCGACGCGGCCGCCAAAGATGGCTTAATCCCCATGCGGGATTTATGCGCCGCCTTCCCCGCCGATTCAGGCTCCGCCTACCTGGCCTATGCCCAAGCTGAATCATTCATCCAATACATTCGCGGCGCCTACGGCAACGGCAAAATTGCAACGCTCACGGCCGCCTACGCCGAAGGCTTAACTTGCGAAATTGGCGTCACCAAGGCCCTCGGCATTCCATTAAATCAACTGGATCAAAACTGGCGCGAAACCGAACTGCATCAAAACGTGTTTGGCGCGGCGCTGAAAACCCTGGCGCCGTATTTGGCCTTGATGGCTTTGGTTTTAATGGTGCCGCTCTGGGGGCTGATTGATTTCCTGATTCATAAAATTCGGTATGGACGCAAATAACGTCATTCAGGCCCGCATCCTCGTCAAAGGGCGCGTGCAAGGCGTGGGTTTTCGCGCCTACGTGGAACAATGCGCTCAACAAATTGGCGACATCACCGGCTGGGTGCGCAACGTTGGCTGGGCGGGCGTAGAGTGCGTGGCCGAAGGCGAACGCGAAAAAGTGGAGCGCCTGATTGGGTTAATCAAAAAAGGCCCCAGCCTCTCCCGCGTGGATGAAGCCAGCGTGGAATACAGCGGAGCAAGCGGAGAATTTACAGCCTTTAGCGTGAAGCGCAGTTTGCCATTTAGTTAAAGCCCAGGCCTTTTTCCTTCAACGAAACCCACTTACCCGCGCCAATCACCAAATGATCCAGCACGTCCACATCCAGCAATTTGCCGGCCTGCACAATTGCGCGCGTTACGGCCACATCGTCCGGGCTGGGCGTTGGGTCGCCGCTGGGGTGGTTGTGAATGACGATCAGCGCCGAGGCGTTCGTCCGAATCGCCTCTTTGAACAATTCCCCCACGCGCACCTGCGAAGAATTGACCGAACCTTTATACACTTCCGTAATTTCCAAAACATGGTTGCGGCGGTCCAGCAAAATCACCCGCAAATGCTCTTGCTCCAAAGCGGACATTTCATATTGCACCAGCGCGGCCGCATCCGCCGGGCTGGCCAGCGTGGGACGTTCCTGCGGGGCTTCCAAAGTCAGCCGCCGCCCCAACTCAATCGCGGCTTTGATTTGGGCGGCCTTGGCCTTGCCAATGCCATGCTGATTCTTTAATTCCTTAAACGCCGCACGATGCAACCCGCTCAACCCGCCAAATTTTGTAATCAACCTGTGGGCGACAGTCACCGCATTTTCGCCTTTCACGCCCACCCGTAAAAGAATCGCAATCAACTCGGCGCTGGACAAGGCCTGCGGGCCTAGCGCTTCCAACCGTTCGCGTGGACGTTCCGAACTGTGCAGGTCGGCAATGCGATACACGGCCGCTTTGGCATTCGCTTCAGTCATCAAGGCCTCCGGTTTGTATTGCGAAAAATTCCTATTTCTTGCGGAAGTTAATCAGCGGCTTTTTGTTGAGGACTCTTACGGCCAAAATCGTAAAACACGCCAGGATCGAAATCAAAATCAGATTTTTGGCCATGCTCCGAAGCAAACGCCCAATGTTGATTTCATCCATGCGCCCATCCCGCGCAGGTGGAGCGAGCGGCTGTTGCGGCGCGGATTGCAGGACATGCTCGGCGGGATTGGAACCTCCCTGACTGATGCCGGGAAGGTCGTCCGGCAGGGACTGAATGCCATAATACAAGCCAAACCCAAAAACACAAGCCACCGCCAGAACCGTAAAAAAACGCGTTAAAAATTTCATCTCACCCTGCTCCTAAAGTCCGTCTTCTTCAATTAAAACCGGGCTATCCGCCTTCCGCTCTTTGACAAACGGGGCGACAAAAATCTTTTTGAAGGCCGCCCAAACCCATTCCCAGCGCAAGCCAATATGAAGCGCGATGATCAACAAAGTCAAATTGGCGGAAAGATCATGAATCCGCTTCCAGGCGCCGCGCCCGGCCAGTTCAACTCCCAATGTCGGCAGGACTTTCTCCGAAATGGCAAAGCCGCTGACCATTAACGTCGCAAAGCCCAGAAAGAGCGCGATGGAAAGCAGGTAGTTAAGGCGCGAGCTATGCCAAAGTTTGACGAAGAAGCGCGCGGTGAGGGTCATAAACCATTCCCAATGTAAAACAAAATGGACGATCAAGATCGCCACCGCGCTCGTCGTCAACCATTCATGGATGAAAACGCCGCTCGCCCCCGGCTCCATCGCAACCAAAAAGATGCAAAGAATCGCGACGTCAATCCAAAAGTTTAGTTTAATTTTCATAAAATTCCTTTATAGTTTTATGTTCCAGCCAACTTATTTTTTATATAACGTTTTCCGGTCCTGCAAAACTTTTTCGCGCAGTTTGCCCAGCCCCAGCCAGTTCAACAGCGCTGAAGCGAGGAGGTTCATCCGCGCCAAAGCCGTGGACGGGTGAATAAGAAAAGCCTGCGCCCAGGCGCGCAAGGCTGGGGCAGGCAGGCCGCCATCCAACAGGTAACGGGCGTTCACGCGGTGCGCCGAAGCCTGCGCACGGCGCTTTACTTTTTGATAAATCGGGGCCAAAGCCGCATCGTTTTGAACGATTTCCAAAATCCGAAAGGCTTCCTGACCAAACTCCGCGGCGCGGGCGCGGTTCTTCGCTTCGGGGTGATAGCGCGCCGCCGCCCAGGTTTGATCCACATGCAAAATTTTTCCGCGTTGGGCCAGTTGAATCCAGAGCAGATGATCGAGCAGGAAATGAAACGATACATCCAGCCCGTTGGTTTGAGCCAAAGCCGAGCGGCGCATAAAGACCGCCGGTTGGCCGATAATTTGAAAGCAGAGCAAATCTTCGAGAGTCAACTGCTCATACTTCAAAACGTTAAACGTTTCGCCGCGTTCATCCACAGCCAGCAGATTGCCATAGACCAACACAACTTCGGGATCTTCTTCAAAAGCGCGGACGGCCTGCGCGATGGCGTCGGGGAGATAATAATCATCGGAGTTGAGCCAGGCCACCACGTCGCCGGACGCGCGCGCAAAGCCTTTATTGATCGCCGCGGCCTGTCCCCCATCTTTTTCTGAAACCCAACCAGTCAGTTGATCCTGATATTTTTTGATCAGTTCAAGACTTCCATCTTGCGAAGCGCCATCCATCACAAAATATTCAAGCGCCGCATAGTTTTGATTCAAGACCGATTGAAGCGTTTGCTCCAAATATTTGGCTTGATTGTAAGATGGGGTAATGATGGAAACGCGCATCATTTTGGCAAAGCATACAACTGAAACCCGTCGCCTTCGGCAAGGAGCGGCAGGGTTTCTAAAATCTTTTTTAGTCCGGGTTGTTTTTCCAATTGCCCAAAAGCCGTCACCAGAAAATATTTTTTTCCAGCGGTCAAATCTGCAAACTCCACAGAGAAATCCTGCTCGCCTTTTTTAATTTCGCTCAACCCAGTCGTCAGCGGCCACAAGTCCACCGGCTTCCACCCCCAGAGCATCACGCGAAAGCCATAATCTTGAGTCAATGCAATCGTCTCGCCATCGTTTGGAATTTGCGCGCCGATGTTTTTCCAGACCGCCGGTTCATGGCGAAAATTTTCAGCGATTAAGACCGAGCGCGCGATCCACGCTTGATAGGCGAACACGCCGACGATTAACGCGGCAAACGATACGCTTCGGACTGCGCCCAGGCGGGCCACGCTTTCAACCAGCGGATGCGCCACGACGGCCAAGCCCAGCGCCACAATCGGAATCAACTGGATGTGATAGTAGCTGTGTGTGTACATCTGAAACGGGAGCGTTAACCCGTAGAGCAAATAACCAATCCACAAACTAACCAGCAGGGCTTTCATCCGCGCCGGAGCGATTAACACGCCCGCCAAACTAAGGAACAGCACGGTTAAGCCAAACAAACTGCCAATGAAGGCCAGCCACTTGGTGTAAAAATCCGAACTGGCGATTAATTGAATCAGCGTCACCGTCCACGCGAAGAAATATTCAGTGGAACGCCCATGATGCAGAAAGACATAATACAACAGGGCGGGCAGAATCATAAGGACGGCCAGCGCCCAGACCTGTTTGGATTTCCAAAAGTTTTTGCCCAGCGTAAACAAGACCAGCGCAATGGCCGCGCCACCCACAAAAAAGGCAATTACAATTTTCACCAACGTAGCCAGTCCCAAGCCAACCGCGGCGAGGATGGCAAACTTCCATTGCAGGCTGGCGGAGTCTTCGGCATGAGCTTCGCTCCAGCGATAGAGGAAGTAAATCCCAATCACAAAAGCGGAGGTCATCAATGGGTCGGGTTGAAAGGAACGGCTGGCTTGAACTGAAAACGGCAAAACGAGATAGTAAGCCAACCCGATCAGCGCGGCATACGGCGAACTGGCGCGACGCATCAAGTCAAATAACGCAACTGCGGCCAAAAGCCAGAAGAAGGTCTCCCAAATTCGGGCGACGACAATGGCTTCGCCGCCGGAGATGAAGTAGCTCAGGGCGACGATGGATTCGATGATTGGCGGTTCGTATTGGCCGACCGAACTGGCAAATTGTTTGGTTAGCGTTTTTTCTTGCGGAGTGGCGGTGGGGAGCAGAGAGTAATAAATATCGCGCGCCACCAACGAATTACGCAATTGGCGCGAGGGTTGAAAATCCAGCGGCGGGTCGGTCGCGTCTAACAGGCGGAGGAGGCCGCCGAGGACGAGGAGCAGAATCAGGACGCTGAACCAGGTTCGAGTTTGAGAAAGGGACGAAGTCATAGATCACAGGTTGAAGGTTGAAGGTTGAAGGTTGAAGGTTGCAGGTTACAGGTTACAGGTTAGAAGAGGGAATTGTAGTCCACTTTGGGGAAGACGGTTAATTTGCCGCCGACGGTGGCGTCTACAATTTGTCTTCCGGCTTTTTGAAAATTTTCACGCGCCAGCAGATAGCCAACTTCGGAGGTGTCGAGGTCGGGCAGTTGCCAGCGCACGCCTTTGCCAAAATAATCCGCGCGGACGTGATTGGGGTCGTCGCCAGCGGAGACGACGGTTTTGTTCGCCTCGCCTTTGGATGTGAAGTTATGATCCACGCCAATCAGGATGACTTGTTCGATGCCCATGTGAAAAGCCAACTGCAAGGCCAGGTTGGTGACGGTGGCGCCTTCCCAGACACGCCCGCGCACATCCGGCGAAAATTTTTTGCCCGTGTAGGAAGTGTAGATAAAAGTGGGCAGTTGTGAAATTGGCAGTTGCGGCGAAAAATAACGATGCGAACGCCAGGCTAAAAATTTGGGCATGGAAAGTTTTAAAATATCCGCGTGAAATTGTTCGATGACCAGATCGTTGGTGGCGCAAAAATAGGTGGTCTGAAATCCGAGTTCGGGAAAGAGCAGATAGATGCGATTCATGCCGAAGGTGATTTCATTTTTCAGTTTGGAGAGATCGGTTTGCTGAAGGCTGGGGCCGTTGCCAATGACGAAGGCGCGTTGGCCTTTGTGAACGTCCTTTAATTCCGCCAGCCTGCGGCGGCTGATTTTGCGCCAGGGATGTAAATAGGCGGCGGGCAATTGCGGCAGGCGGCGGGCGGCGTCGTATAAATCCTTGGTCCACTGCACCAGCGGAGTTGGAAGAAAATTTTGAATGGCGCGCTTCATGTGGATTGTACGTAAGCCCGGCCGAAGGTGAGCAGAAAAATAAAGATGAGCAAATCCGCGACGAAGGCGATCAGGTTGAAGACTTCAAATTGGCCGACGCGCGTGAAAAACCCGTTGAGAACGAGGACGGAGAGCGTAAGGAAGTAGGCCCAGGGTTGGCGCTTGCCCAGCCATGCGCCACAGCCAAACATTGCGCCCGCGTTTAAGAGCAAAAAGAAGCAGGCTAAAAAAATCACATAGGTCGTATTTTGGGCTTTGAACATATCCACGCCAATGTAGATGGTAAAGCCCAGCCAAAGCAAGGCGTTGGCCGAGAGTAAAAAGCGAGCGGTGAAGATTTTGGGCGCAAGCGTATCGTGGATTCTTTTGGCTTTGTTTTGCTTAATCATTCGGTGCTTAACCTTGCTGTGGCGCCGCCGTCCACCACCAAAGCCTGGCCGGTCATAAACGAAGATTGATTATTGTCGGCCAAAAAGTAAATTGCGCTGGCGATCTCTTCGGGTTGGCCCACTTTTCCGTTCACCGTTTTGCGGGCCAAATTATCCAGCCGCGTTTGGGCGTCGGCGCCGCCCAGATGCCCACGTTCCAAACCGGCGCGAAGCATGGGCGTATCCACCGCGCCGGGCAAAACGGCGTTGACGCGAATATTCTCTGGAGCAAGCTCAATCGCCATGGCGCGCGTGAGGGCCAACAGGCCGCCTTTGGAAGCGGCATACGCGGCGATGTTTGCCGAAGTTTGAAGCGCGTGGACGGAAGAGACGTTGACGATAGCCCCGCCGTTGGCTTTCAACAAGGGGTGCGCCAGTTTTACGCCGAGAAAGACCGAGCGTAAATTGGCGGCCATGACGGCATCCCATTCTTCCACGGTCGTTTCGATCAGCGGCTTGGCCACTTGTAGCGCGGCGTTATTAATCAGGGCGTTGAGTGAAGCGGTGAAGGCGTGAACTTTTTCAAAGATGGCTTGCAAATCTTCCGGCAGGGAAATGTCGGACTGAATGAAAAGCCCGTCGGCTGGAAAGCCCACGCCAAAGGGCTGGCGATCCACGCCGATGACGCGCCAGTTTCTATCCGCAAACGTTTTGACGCTGGCGCGGCCAATGCCGCCCGCCGCGCCGGTGATGAGGACCGTCCTTTGCGCGCTCATGGTTTTCCCTGATATTCCAGCCCCAGGCCTTCGACCAGATTCTTGATCGTGTTCCAGTGAATGCGCTCCCAGGCGGTAGGGCTTGAATTTGAATTATGCGGAGCGAGCAGGACGTTGTCCATTTTCAGCAAGGGACTGTCTTTGGGAAGCGGCTCATGCTCAAACACGTCCAGCGCCGCGCCGCCAATCTGACCGGAGCTTAATGCGGCGACCAGGGCCTTTTCATCCACGATGGGCCCGCGCGCGGCGTTGATCAGAATCGCCGTGGGCTTCATCTGCGCCAGCGTTTGGGCGTTAATCAGATGATGCGCGGAGGGCGTTAAGTCGCAGTTGATGGAAACAAAATCGGAGTTGGCCAGCAGGCTGGGGAGGTCGGTCATTTCAATGCCGGTTTCGCCGATGAAGACGTGATCAATTTCAACGATGTCGGTTCCCAAGACTTTCATGCCAAAGGCTCTGGCGCGGCGCGTTACGGCCTTGCCGATATTGCCCACCCCAATCACGCCCAAAATACATTCGCTTAAAGTTCGGCCTGGAATTTTTTCCCATTGGCCATTTTTCATTTCACGATCCATCCACGGGCCGCGACGGGCAAAGGCCAGCATGTAACCGAGGACGGTATCCGCCACCGGCGTGGTAAAGGCGTTGGGCGTGCGACACAGCTTGACGTTAAATTGCGCGCAGGCTGGGGCGTCGATCGAATCGACTCCCGTCCCCCATTTGGAGATGACTTTCAGGCGCGGGGCGCAGGCTGAAATCACGCGCGGCGTGTAACGGTCATCGCCGCAGATCGCGCCGTCAAATTGCCCGGCGTACTGGAGCAAGTCTGCCTCTTCCATCCTTTCCTGCACCTCCGGCACGATTAACTCCAGGTTGTATTTTGCAAACTCCGGCTTGAAGCGCTCCAAAAACGGAAGCATGTAGGGGGCGGTGAGCAGAATGGTAAATTTCATTTAGTTTCCAGTTACGCAAGGGTTTTTGATTTCGTCAAAGTCGTAGATCTTCGGCACGGGCGAGAAATAACTGACATCCTTGAGAATATCATATTTTCCGCCGAAGTACGCGTCAAAAACGAGGCGAAAGACGTTCACCGGCGTAACCGTTGGGTATAGAATGTCGGCATGGCCGGGGAAGTAAAGCGCCGTGTAGTTGCGCATCCGTTTCTCTTTGGTTTGCAACCACGGGCCGTGATCGCTTTGGATGATGATGATGGGCGGCGTGGCAGAATTTTTGAGAATCGTATCCACCGCATTGAGCATGTTGCGGTTTAAGTTTTGGACTTGATTCAGATAACCCTTTTGATATAGATCCGCCGGGTATTGGCGTTGTTTATTCCAGTAATCTGGCGGATAGGTTGGGTTGCCTTCCGCGTCAAAAACAAAAGGCGGATGCGGCGAAATGAGATGGATGTAGGCAAAAGTCGGCTGGGGGTTCTGCGTAATTTCATCCACGCTGTTGAAGATGTAGGTAAAGCGGTCGCGAAAGCCCACGCCCAAGATGTAATCCGGGTCCACCCAGCCCCAATCCTGCGCGTAGCGTGCCAGCGTGGTGCGGAGGAACAAGCCTTCAAATTCGCTCATGCCGGAGGTGATCGCGGGCGGACTCATGAACTGATTCACATCGCGGATTTCCAGCCAGTCAAAGCCGGTAGCGAAATTAATCGTTTGGTAGCCGAGCGTCTCAAAGTTGTAGCGCACGGCGTTATGTTTGAGCGCATCCCACAAAACTTTGCGCTTCGTACTTTCCGGCGAAAATGCGGGGTCGAGGTCTTGCAGATATTGCATATTCAACGAAGAGCCAAGCGAAAGCTCGGTGCGGACATAATTGCTCTGACTGCAAGTCGCCACGTAAAAACCGCGCTCGGTCAGGGCTTCGTCGAAGGCGCGGTTGTCAAATCCATAAGCGGATTTCAACAAGTCCGAGCGGGCATACGAATCCATGAGGAAGAAGTACACGTCCGGCGGATTCTCCGGCCGGGTTAGGCCCTCTTCCACTGGGGCATTTTGCGCGCCCAGGCGATGGACGGAGCCTCTACCCAGCCCAAAGTCCATCTGCGTCACAGCCATAAGCATTAACGCCAGCGCCACGGTGTTGAGGGTGGGCGTGGCAGAAACAAAGGTGAGTTGCGGGCGGCTCGCCCAACAGATGAAAACCAAGCCCAACGCCGCCCATCCCAGGTTGAGCCAAATGGCGTAATGGGCATCTGGAAATTCTTCAGCCAGCGCGATGTAGGCATGGCCGTAGGTAAAGAACAAAGCCAGCAGTAAACTGGTCAGGAAGGCCGCCTTGTGGCTTTGACGAAAAAACAGCCAGACGATCAAAAAGACTAAAGCCCCAAAAGTGAGGGAAGCCAGCAAAGCCCGCAGTCCGGCGCTGGGAGCCACCTGCCCGGCATTGGAAGCCAGTAAAGCCAACACGGCATACGCGCTCAGGGCCAACGGGTGCCAGGGCGCGTTGAACAACCTTGCAAAAAACTTTTTCATTTAATTGTCAAATCCTTTTATGGATTTTTTCTTCTCATCAAGAAATCGGTAATTTCAAAATCGAGTTCTTCGTCAATGTCCCAAGCTTCGTCGCGGGGAATTTCAAACATCAAAGGGGCGTCGCCAATGCGGTGACGTTTTCTTTCCAAATTTTCGCGCGTGAACAGGTAGAGGCATGAATTCTCCTCATACACGGGCGGCAGGTCTTGCGTTTGTTTTAACTCCAGCGGGTTGTGGTTAATCGCCTGCCCATTTTGAAAATATAAACGGGTTTGCAGGCGGGTGACAGAAAATAGGGAATCGTAAATTGGTAAATTGGTAAAGAAAGTTTGGATGGCGCGTGAGATGGTTTTGGCTTTCAACAACGGATTCGTGGAATGGGTTTGCAAATAAAAATCCGCTGGGGCTTGCGCGGTGTCGTGCAGTAAAATTTCGTTCATGGGCACGTCGTCGGCGAGGAGATGCGCGGGGCGTTGAATCAGGCTCACGGTTGGGAAGAAGCGGCGCACGCCGTCCATCACCGGCTCCGAATCTGTATCCACCAGCACGGTTTCAATCTCTGGCACGGCCAGCAGGGTTTCGAGAATGTAATGGAAAAGCGGTTTGCCCGCCAGGGGGCGATAATTTTTGCCAGGCACGCGCTGGCTATGGTGACGCATGGGAACAAGGGCGGCGAGTTTCATGCGCTTATTTTAACCGAATCGCCCCGCAGGTTTATTTAATTTTTATCAATCCGCCTGCAGGAGGTTAAGACGCATTTGCCACTGGGCAATTTCCGCGCGTTGCATGTCCAGTTCTTCAAAGACGCCGCAAATTTCTTCGGGATAGATGGGCGGCACGTGCCAGGTTTTGTTGGGGAAGCGCGCAAAGAGCGCGCGCAGTAAGGCCGGGGCCAGGCCGGCTCCACGCGAACGGGTTTTCACCAACACGGACGCAATGGCCACATGCTCCGCAGTGGGGTCGCTGATTAAGCAATAGGCGTCGTTTAAACGAAAGGCGCGCGCAGGCGGCGTGTGCTGGGCAATGGTGATGCCGGAGAGTTGCCAGGGTAAATCCTTCAAGCCGTGATATGCCACCAAACGCGCCAATTCGCGGATGTCTATTTCTTGCAGTGTTTCAGTTGAAGCGGCGGGCGGTTTTTCAAGCGTGTACCCGAACAAATTTCGAACCTTTTTGAAGCCGGCCTTTTGATACAACTTCACCCCCGCCGTATTTTGGGCAATCACTTCGAGGTGCATTTCCTGATCGCCGCGGGCTTGGGCTTCTTGAATCAGTTTGCGCATGGCCCAGACGCCGAGTCCCCCATTTCGCGCAGTCGCTACAATGCCCATGGCGGCGAGTCTACTCGTCCAGCCGCGGCGCGCAAGCAGAGCCACGCCAACTGCTTCAGCTTCTTTATAAATGATGCGGCTTTCCGCAAGGTCAATGCTGTCGCGCCGAAGCATCGTCAGCAGTACGGGTTCGGTAATCTGGATGGGAACCAGATAGCCTGCAAACCCGCGCGTGAGCAGGTCGGCAATTTGAGCCAGTGGAAATTCGGCGGCGGGCGCAATGGAAAAATTCGTCATAATTTAGTTGATTGCCCCTAACCATTCTAAACAATAATCTGCAATCTCCTGCCAGCCTCGCGAACCAATCAGGAAATGGTCGCGGCCGGGAAATTCCTTAAAATTCGTAATGGATGGGCCTTTATATTTTGCATGATTCGATCTGTTGAGAACAGCGGGGATAATATGATCTTTTTCGCCTGCGGTAATTAACAAAGGACGATGCGGTCGAGTGAAATCAATTGCGCCGGCCGGGCCAAGCGAGGAAGTGGGCACGCCTCGAGATTCAGGGACAACGTAACGGTCGTAAGCGGCGCGTTGTTCGTCAAGCGGCAGTGTGTTCACAAAGGCGTATTGAAAATGTTCAAAGGTCATTTTCACGGGTTGATTTAATAAAAATGGATTGATGGCCGGGAAATTTGCCTTAAGGAAAGACCAGTCCGTTGTGAACACTCCCGCGGGAGGGGCGGGGTCGAGGGCGATGCCCGCCACGGCCACATCGCGTTGGAGTAAAAGCTGGACGACCAAGCCGCCCATCGAATGGCCGAGGATGACCGGTTTTTCATCTAATTTTTTGATGAAAGTTTCGATATGGTCCGTGATGTGATTTAGCTTTAATTTTGCAAGCTCAGAATCTGGATGGGCTTTGTTTAATTCTTCAACCGATTGATCGCGCCCGGGCCAATTCGGCGCATGGACTTTGAAGCCTTTGGATTCGTAATAGGGAATCCATTGCTCCCAACAAAGGGAATTCATGAACATGCCGTGAATGAGGACGATGGTTTTAGATTTCATGTTTTATTCCTTGGTTACTCGTTACGCCAAATTGACTTATGTAAAAGATAACAACCGTCTGGATGATTATTTATATTGTATCGGTTCCACATCTCTCTCGCCTGTCTCGTTCTTTTTTCTACTTCGCGCATAATAAAACGTCTCGCGCAGTTGCGGGGTCACCAAACTGGTCTCGCGATGCCCCATGCGCGTGCCATGAAATTGCATGAAGCGAAACCAAAAGATGGAAATCAAGTTTTTCAACAGCGCCTTTTCAGACAGCGCGTGGAAGAGGTCGCTGAAGATGTTGGTGATCGTCAGGCGCAAAAAATCATAAAAATTGAAATGGGCTTCAGGGTAGACTCGGCGTAACGCCATGGCTTCGCGCCGATAACGGTTGTACACACCCTGCGGCGTTTCGTTGTGGACGTGAACGATCTCCGCCTCGGCCACATAGGCAATTTTGTAACCTTGCGCTTGCGCCCATTTGCTCCATTCCAAATCCTCAAGGCCAGTCAGAGTTTCGTCGTAAGGATGCGTCATCCACAGGCTTTTACGGATGGCGGCGTTGGCGTTGTTGCAAAAAGCCGTGGCTTGATTCAAGTTGCTCGTCTCAGGATACCATTGATGGAAAATTTGACGTTCGGAATATTTGGAGTTTTCATATCCGCGTTGTTTGCCATAGGTTAAGGCGGTCTTTTCATCTTGAAAGGGATTCAATAACGTCTCCAGCCAGTCGGGATAAACGGGATAGACATGCGCGCTGGCAATGACGATCAGTTCGCGCTTCGCTTCCTTGATCCCGTAGTTGAGCGAACGCCCAAACGTAAACTCCGCTGAAGGGATGCTCGCCACCTTTGCGCCATACGCCTCGGCGATGGACACGGTCGCGTCGGTTGAGCCTGAATCAACCAGGATGATCTCCACGTCCTGGAGCGTCTGGCGTTTGACGCCTTCCAGCAAACGCCCGATATGTTTTTCCTCGTTATAAGCGCGGATGATTAGAGAGCATTTCATCAGATCACCAGTGGTTGTCTTTTTCATAGCCCAACTTCACCAACAAATCGCCCGCGACTTGCTTGAATAGTTTTTTATGTTCCGCTTTGAAGTATTTTTGCCATTCGCCGGTTTTGCCGGAACGAAAGGTCGGGGACTTGGTTGGGTTGATGGCGGCTTCCAAAGAAGCAAGAATCAACTGTCGGCTGGTTGGAAGCGGCGTTTTAGCGAGCCAATGTTCCATCATTTGCGTTAACGTCTCGGCGCGCTGGTGAATCAAATCTTCAAAGTGAATGGCTAAAACCTCTTTATGCTTGAGCCAATCGAGATAGGGCGCGAAACGTTCGGCGATGTTGGGAAATTCGATCTCTGTATCCGTGCGGCCCAAAATGCTGACGGTTAACCGTGCGTCAAAATCGGGCAGGGTTTGATAATAGGCATGATGCGCGTGCCTGGCCTCCATCTCGGTGACGTAAAAGACGTGCGAGACGACGACATCGCGCGGGTCGCGGAAAATAAAATAAGGGACAAATTTTGGCGAGCAAACTTTTTCAACAACGGCCGGGCGCGCAAACAAATGCGCCGAGGCCAGGTCGTTGGGTTGCAAAGCGTCCAGCCAGGCCAGGGCTTGTTCGGGGGCGCGCTTTTCGCCGCTTGCGCCTGCGTATTCGGCATAAAAAGAATGCAGGCGTTTGGGATACGGGGCAACTTTTGAAAAGCCAAGTAGAATCTGGTCGAGCAGGTGCGTGCCGCTTTTCGGAAAGGAAATACCGAGTAAAATTGGCAAACTTGCGCGCGAGCCAAAGCGCAGTTTTTGAATTTGTTTTTCGGTTTGGTAGACGAACGAGCGGAGCGTCGCTTTGAAAGCCATGCGGATATTTAACCATAGTTTATGAATCCGGGCGCGACGCATTTCAAGGAAGTATGGGTTTAACCTGCCATGAAAACAATTTTTAATACGCCTCTGCTTAGCCCCATCCTGCGCGGCCTGAGCAACGCGCTGATGAAACTTTCGGGTTGGCAGGTTGGAGGGAGTTTGCCGAACCTGCCCAAGTATGTTTTGATCGGCGCGCCGCATACTTCCAACTGGGATTTTCTGCTGTTCCTGGGCATCATCTTCCACTTGAAAGCGGATGTGCGCTACATGGGCAAGGCGGAATTGTTCAACAACCCGTTTGGCTGGTTCTTTTATTATTGCGGCGGCGTGCCGGTGGATCGCAAAAACCCGGCCGGGCTGGTGGAGCAAATGGTGGCGGCTTGCAACAAAGCCGATAAATTCATCCTCACCATCGCGCCCGAAGGCACGCGGCATTACGTCAAAGAATGGAAGACGGGATTTCATCGCATCGCCAAAGGCGCGGGGATTCCAATTGTGCTGGCCAAGGTGGATGGAAAAAATAAAACCGTCCATGTTGGGGAAATCTTTCACCCCACTGAAGACCAGGACGCCGACATGCAGGCCATTAAAGGTTTTTTTGCTGGGATGATGGGAGTTAACCCTAAAAAGAAATACATTACGCTGACGGAATGACCCTCGGCTTCAGGGGTTTGGATAAACTTTTAGAGGCAGAAAAATCGTCCAACCGCAAGACTCAACGCCAGCAACATTCAAACTAAGGAGCCTTTCAGTGAACGATAAGAAAACAAAATTTTCACAAACGCTCATTTTTAGGGCGGCGATGAGCCTAATTTACACAGCGCAAGCCCTGCGGGTTTTTTTACACTTGTATCTTTTTTTTACCTCCACCAACCGAACTCTGATTGAAAAAGATATCGCGCGCTGGATCGAAGTTGCGCACCCCAAGCGGATCGCCGATCAGCGGCCGCCCTGGCGGGAGTTGGTCTGGCTCCTCTGGCGACATGAAGAATATCGCAATTTATTCTATTATCGCATCAAACGGGAGTTTCGCATCTCCAGCCGGATTGGGCTGGAGATTGCCAAGCTGATTCTCAAGCCCAGCGGCACGTTATTTCTCAAACCCATTGAATTGGGCGAAGGCCTCTTTATTCAACACGGGTATGCGACCAGCGTTGGGGCGAAAAGCATCGGCAAAAACTGCTGGATCAATCAAATGGTCGTGATTGGCTATTCGGACAAAGGCAAAGCGCCCACGCTAGGAGACAACGTCCACATTAGCGCGGGCGCCAAGGTGTTTGGAGACATCACCATCGGAGACAACGTGATCGTCGGCGCGAACGCAGTGGTGACCAAAAACGTTCCGCCCAACTGCACGGTGGTTGGAGTTCCCGCTTACATCATCAAACGCGACGGCCAAAAAGTGAAAGAGCCGTTATAAACCGCCAAGGTTTCAAACCCATCAAAACCCATCTTCCAAGCGAGATGGGTTTATTTTTTCAAAAGAAAATCCCCGTCGTTCAAGACGCCGTCCAAAATCACTTGTATCGCGTCCGCCTCGATTAATTCAGTCAGGTCAAAAGTCTTCAACTTCGTCTGCGTTGTCCGCACGGACGGCTCTAAAAAGTCGCCAAACGATAAGGAGGTTTTGTACAACTGATAATATAAAAATCTTCTGGCATTGCGTTTGAATTCAGCGGGGACTTCAATCTTTTCAGCCGCTAAAAATTCTTCCATTTTTTTTCTAATTTCATCAGCCGTCTGCGGAAAAAACACGGTGGGATATTGCGTAAACCGCGCCCGCCCCGCACACAACACCGGCATGTCCATCATGGCCGCTTCCATGCCAATTGTGGAGTTATAGATCAGCACAAATTTTGATTTTAGAATTAACTCGTACGAACTGAGCGTTTCATTCGGCGCGACATAAATCACATTGGGCAGTTCGGTTACTTGATGAGACTCCACCCACCCGCCGACCGTTTCGCGGCTGGCTTTGCGGACTCTTAACTCGTCCGGATGGGCGCGAATCACAAACAGGGTTTCAGGGTGGCGCTGGATGACTTCCAAAGTCAAATCCAGCCAGTCGAACATATCTTCAAAAACGGTGTTGGCGTGCGGCTGACTGGTATCAAAGATGACATTGGTAAAGATGGGCACAATTTGTTTGAACGCCGCGGCTTTCTGCAAAAAGGCTTCGTCGAGTCCCTTCATCTCCGCCCAGAATTTAATGCCCGCCATGCTAAAGTCGCCTTGAAAGCGCTTCGCCAGATAAGCGTCTAACTTTTGATTTTGCTCGTCGTTTAATTCAAAATCATCAGGGATGTGAATTGGGTAAGCCGTCGCTTCGCCGTCCGTAAAAAATGCAGATGCTGGTTGTAGCCCAACTTCATGGGTGACGACGCGAAGCCCGCGCTTTTGGGCGATATATTTAGCCGTCGCTTCGGGGAAGAACTGCCCATTGAAAAGAATCACCGCGCGCGGGTTGGTTTCCTCTAAAAATTTTGAGAATTTTTGAGCGACATTCCAGGCAGAGGAAATATATTCCCTCAATAAATAACGCGTATTTTCATCATTGTTCAAGTGGTGGATGCGCAACACCCAACGCAAAGCAGGCAGGCATAACTCGCCAAGCGGAATTTCCTGATAAGCGAAACGCGATAATTGATGAATATCCAGGTTTTGAATTTGTTTATGCAGTTCAGAATCTTTTTCAAGGTTAAACCAATTGACCTGCGACCTGCGACTTTCAACCTGTAACTTGTAACCTGCAACTTGCTCTTCAACCCCCGCATACAAACTCCGCGCCTGAGCCACGCAGGTTTTACACGGCATGGCTTCGTGCGGATGATCGCGATTCGTCCCCAGCACGCATTTGCTCATCCCAGAAGCGCAGGCAAAATAAACCACCGGGATTCCCTTTAATCGAAGCGCCCAGGAAGCCAGCAAATGAAATCCGCTGTTCCAGGATAAATCGTCAATGCCGGTGGAAGCTTTGAAAAAGACAACAGGCTGACCGCCAGTCTGCGGCTCCTGCCTTGCAACCTGTTTGGCAACGCGGGCAATCTTGAAATTATTAAAGCGACGGACAAGTCCGCGTTGGAGGCGTTGTTTGAAAAAATCTTTAATCATTAGAAAATTTATATCACAAATAAAAAATAATAGGACGTTGACAAGCACAGAAAACGCGGATAAAGAAATTAAAAATCAGCGAACATCCGCGTTCATCTGCGTCCCAAATAAATTACGCCTGTATCGCCAATTGACTCAAACGCTCGTAATACGGCTGGCATTCTTCGAGCAAAGGCTTCAACGCTTCCGGGAATGGCTCTGTTTTCCGAACATATTCCCCAAAGCCAGTAGACTGATGTACCGACTTGTACCAATACTTTGCCCAACAGCCATCTTCAGTTCTTGCGCCCGCTTCCCACTGCAACATCGCATCTTGAAAATCAATGCCCACGCGCGCGCATAACTCGCTCAACACCTTTTTCGGGTTCAACAAAATTTGCTTCGAGTCCAATACCGGCGGAGTTTGCCCAATGGACTGCAAATATTCCAGCAGTTCAATGTGCTGTTGATAGCCCACGTCCTGCAAAGTTGGCTTCTCGACATTCACCGCATAACTGGGCAACATCTCCAGCGGGTCGCGCGTCAAAAGCACGTTCACTGTCTCTGAAAGAAAACCCAGCTTCAGGTTAAATAAATGATGCGTCATGTGTTTGAAAAAAGCCACCGGACTGGAATCAAATCCCAAAATCAACTCGCGCACAACAATCTCGCCGTCATTTTCCATTTTCGCAATTACTTCATCCGCGCCCGGGTGATATGCTTTCGCCGGAGTTTTGGAAAGATAATGCGCGTACAACGGCTCGTCAAAAACCTGGCAGTCATTGCGTTGCGCGAAGGAATACATGAGCGCCGTGGAGATGTTGCGCGGCCCGCTCCACAAACAGATTTTTTTGGATGACATGCTACGCCTCCTGCGCCTTTTGAACTGCCCGCTGAACCTCAGCCTCGTACCACGCTGATAATTTTTCCGTCCACGCGCCAGCATTTCCAGCGCCGATGATTCGACCATCCACTTTGGCGACGGGCGTCAACCCGCCGAACGTGCCGGTGACAAAGGCCTCGTCCGCGCCGTATACGTCGAACAATGAAAAATTTTTTTGATAACACGGAATATTATGATCGTTCGCAACTTTGATCACTTTGGCGCGCGTGATGCCGTTCATGCAATATTGCCCGGTGGAGGTCCAGATTTCGTTGTTTTTGACCATAAAAAAATTCGTGGCGTTGCAGGTGGCCACAAAGCCGTGAATGTCCAGCATCAGCGCTTCATCCGCGCCCGCTTCAATGGCTTGCACCAACGCCATGACTTCGTGCAATTTGCTGTGACAATTCAAACGCGGGTCGAGATAGTCCGGCGAGCCGCGGCGAATGGAACTGGTAAATAAAGCGACTCCGCGCTTGCGCGACTCCGGACTGGCTTGTTTGTATTCAGGGATGATCACTAAATTAGGGCCGGAAATCGTCAGGCGCGGGTCTTGCGAAGGAGTCTTCTTCGTTCCGCGCGTCACCATAAAACGGACATGCACGCCATCGTGCATGTCATTGGCTTTGAGCGTTTGCCACAATTTATCGGTCAATTCCTGACGGGTCATTTTCAAATCCATGCCCACGGTGGCGGCGGCTTGCCATAAACGGTCGAGGTGTTCATCGAGAAAAACTAACACGCCGTCATGCAAACGCAGGGCTTCCCAAATTCCATCACCAACGAGGTAGCCGCTGTCAAAGACGGATATTTTGGCTTCGTGGCGCGGAAACAATTCGCCGTTGACATAAATTAGGATGTTTTCGTTGCGTACGTCTTCAACTGCATTATGCGTTCCGTGGACGGGCATGGGGCCTCCTGTCAGGTTTCAAGTTCTTCAGAGGGATTAGGGCTTTATGGATTGGTAATAAAAGGTAAATAGTTGCTTCGATTAATGGTTGCATAACTTGCGCCGGGATAACCAGCCAGCCAGCTAGCCGGGGGCTTCGCCTGTTTATCCGCCCACTTAAATTCATAACCATCATACTTACCTTCTTTTTCTTCCACAAAATCTATTTCCGCCCCTGTGCTTAATCTCCAAAAGTAATTTGAGGTCTGAATGTTTGAATAAGCGTTATGTTTCATTCTTTCGATGATTAAGAAATTTTCCCACAACTGACCAATATCATTTCTATCGCCAAATGGTTTGAGCATATCAATAACGCTATTACGAATCCCCAAGTCATAAAAATAAATTTTATCCATTTTCGTCACTTCATTGCGTAAGTTGCGACTTAATCCGCCCAGCCTGAAAATCACAAAAGATTTTTCAAGTAAATCAACGTAGCGAATAACCGTATCTCGATTCATGTCAAGTTTTGCTCCAATTTCATTAAGCGATACTTGACTTCCAATCTGATAAGCAAGCATCTTGAGGAGTTGTTGTAATTTCAGCGAATTACGAACCTGAACAAGTTGCAATATGTCTTTAAACAAATAAGCAGAAGCTAAATGATTTAAGTATTCTTTTTTTTCTTCAAGCGAAGCAATTGAAATGATTTCGGGATAAGAGCCGTATACTAAATTGTTCTCCAGCTTTTGGTCCAATTCAAAAGCATTATGATCTAACGCAAGCTCGCCATAAGAAATTGGATAAAGCGTATAAGACCAATGCCTGCCCGTAAGCGGTTCCACCACTTTATTGGACAAGTCAAAAGATGACGAACCTGTTGCAATTACTTTAACATCAGGAATATGGTCGTGAATAAGTTTAAGCGTTGTGCCAATTTCTGGAATTTGCTGGGCTTCGTCTATGACAACAAGTTGATAACCTGCTAAAAGTGACTTTAGATGGTCAATATTTTTGCTTGATAGAACTTCTGTGTAACGGGAATCTTCTGCGTCAATTCGCAATGTTTTTAGTGAAATATCATTGACAAGTTTATTAACTAAAGTGGTTTTCCCAACCTGACGCGCGCCATAAATAATTACTACTTTAGGTGATTGTAGAATTCTTTTCTTAATTTGTTCAAAAATCAAGCGTTGAATATACATGAATCTATTTTACCCCCCAAATCGCCTTTTGTCCATCACAAATCGCGCGATTTGTGATGGACAACCGTCACAAATCATGGTATTTTGTCTGCCAACTATTATTTTCCTCATACTCCGACAAGAAAACAATTCGCCGTTGACATAAATTAGGATGTTTTCGTTACGATCGTCTTCAACTGCACTATACGTTCCGTGGACGGGCCCTCACCAATCGTTATTTTTTTCGTAATTTAATTTCACCAACAACTCCCCCGCCACATCCTTGAAGAGCTTTTTATGTTCTTCCGTAAAGTAGGTTTTCCAGCTTCCGGTTTTGCCTGCTCGAAAGGTGCGACTCTTCTTCGGCTGAATCGCTTCCACCAAAACGGACAAGGCCTGCTCTCGCGGAGTCGGAATTTGATAGCCGGTCTTTTCCACTTCGTCCAACATTTTATTTAACGTGGCGTCGCGATGGTTAATCAAATCTTCAAAGCGCAGACACATGGCGTTCTTTTGTTCCAGCCAGCCAAAGACGCCAACATACCGCTCCTGCACCGAGGCCATCTTCAGTCCATCCCGATCAATGCCGGTGATGGCCACGTTGAGTCGGGCGTTGAAATCGGGCAGGGAGTTGTAAAAGTTGTGCATGCCATGTTCTTCGTGCATGTCGGTTGCGAAGAAGACCTGCGAGACGAGCAAATCTCTTGGGTCGCGGTAGATGAAGTAGGTCACGCGCCCAGCCTGGGTTAAGTAGGCGGCGTTCTCTTGGGTGGCATCCACATAGCCCCAGCCAATTACTCCGGCGGGCAGACTCTTCAAATCCGCAAGAATCTCAACCCCGGTCCTGCGTCGGCCGTCGCGCAAAATCGTCCGTACGGGTTCGGCTTCCACATATTGATAGGGCATGATTTGCGTGAAGCCGTTGAGGATTTGCAAAAGCAGATGCGAGCCGCTCTTCGGTTTTGAATTTCCAAAAACGGGGGGCGCGTCGTGAAAAGAAAACCGCTTCCATCTTAAGACGGCTTGAGCGGTTTTGACAAAAGGGCGAATGGTTTGGCGGATTTTTTTCATCATGGCGCAGGAACGGATAAAAGCAGGCTGGGTAAAAATTACCCAGCCCGTCCGATTTTTATTCGTTGACAACCCTTCGTAATTTCTTCATCGGGCCTTTTTCAGAGTCGTAGACTTTTTTCACGCCGTCGCCTAAAGAGGCTTCGGTGACGCGAATGTACTTGACCAGTTTTTCAAAGCCGCCGGGTTCCACGCTGGCGGCCTGATCGCTCCCCCACATGGCGCGGTCGAGGGTAACGTGGCGTTCAATGGACGAAGCGCCGAGGGCAATCGCCACGGCTGAAGGCACCAGCCCCACTTCGTGACCGGAATAGCCGATTGGGTTGTTCGGGAATTCTTTACGAAGCGTTTCGATCATTTTGAGGTTCAGTTCTTCCGGCTCGCAGGGATAGGTGCTGGTGCAGTGCATGATGACGAGATTGTCTTCGCCCACGGCGTTGACGCCCTGATGAATTTGTTGCATGGTGGACATGCCCGTGGAGATAATGACGGGCTTGCCAGTTTTGCGGACATACTTCAATAAGTTGTGATCGGTCAAAGAGGCCGACGGCACTTTATAGGCCGGGGTCTCAAACTTCTCCATGAAATCCACCGAGGGTTCGTCCCACACGGAAACCATCCAGTCAATTTTCTTTGCCTTGCAATAGCGGTCAATCTCGCGGTATTGCTCTTCGTTGAACTCAACTTTATAACGATAATCCAGATAAGAAATGTAGCCCCAGGGCGTTTCGCGCATTTGCTTTTGTTGTTCAGGCGGGGTGCAAACTTCGGGCGTGCGCTTCTGAAATTTAACCGCGTCGGCTCCGGCGTGCGCGGCGGCGTCAATGATCTTTTTGGCGACTTCCATGTCGCCATTGTGATTGATGCCCACTTCCGCAATTATGTATGCGGGATGACCATCGCCCATCATTCGATTTCCAAATTTAATTTCACGAGCCATTTTTTCTCCTTGGGTAACGCCGACTTATGTCCGCGTCACGTTTTTCAAAATTAATTCACACAACTCCCGGATGGCCCCATGCCCGCCAGGTTTGGATAAAACATAATCGGCGGCGCGGAGGACTTCGGGATACGCATCCGCCACAGCCACGTTCCACCCGGCAATTTCAAAACAGGGCAGATCGTTCAAGTCGTTGCCGACATAGACGACATTTTCCGCCTGAATGTTTTTCTTTTGCAGGATTTCGCGCAAGGCCGAACCTTTAGCCTGCATGCCCACTCCGTGAAGCGCTTCCACGCCCATTTTTTTGGCGCGGGCCTGGACTACGGCGTTCGGCTCAGAAGAAAGGATCATCAAGTCTACGCCGCGTTCCTTCAAGGTCTGGATGTGCATACTATCGCTCCGCGAAGCCAGGACGGACTCGCGACCATCTTGATCCGTAATCACGGAGTTATCCGTCACCACGCCGTCAAAGTCGCAGACGATTAATTTGATAACTTCGGACAGTTGTCTTTTTGGCGGGGCGGGCGAAACAACTTCCAAGCCGCTGTAGATCACGGCTTCATATTTTACCCAATCCGAGAGGGTATCAATATCCACGGTGTATTGCGGGTCAATCGTCAGCGGATAAATCACGTCGCCGGTCAGCGATTTCTTTTGCGAAATGGTGGAAGTCCGAATTGCGTCAATGTGGCCGGTTTGCCAATAGACCGGCGGCAGGATTTGGCGCGGCGCGTTATACGGCTCTTTGATTCCCTCCACAGTTAACAGCGGATGGAGCGGCTGGTCTTCGCCTGCGAAGCGCCACATCTTGAACGGGTTTTGCCCGGCCGCCACCACGCCGCGCACGCAATCCGCGTCGGCATGGCTGTACAAAATGCGAATGGCATCGTCCACCATACTTTTAGGGCGAATGGGCGAAGTGGGGCGAAGTTGAACCACGATCTCAGGATGATAGCCTTCCACTTCTTCCAGCCATTTCAACGCATGTTCAAAGACGGGCAAATCGGTGGTTTTATCCTGAGCCAGTTCGGCGGGGCGCAAAAAGGGAACCTCCGCCCCCCATTCCCTGGCCACCGCCGCAATTTCCTGATCATCCGTCGAGACGATGACGCGCGTGACCATGCTCGATTTTTTCGCGGCGGCAATGCTCCAGGCAATTAACGGATACCCGGCAAATAAACGGACGTTTTTGCGCGGAATGCCTTTGGAGCCGCCGCGCGCCGGGATGAGCGCAAGGATGTCGGTCATTACCAGGCCGTCCAGCCGCCGTCCACGATCAGGTTGTTGCCGGTCATGTAGGAGGAAGCGTCCGAAGCGAGGAACAACAACGCGCCGTTCATTTCATCCTTTTTGGCCATTCTACCTAAAATCGTCCGAGCGGAATAATTTTTGACAAAATATTCTTCATGGTTGTTGAAGACGCCGCCCGGGGTTAAGGCGTTGACGCGAATTTCTGTTTCCGCATAATAGGCCGCGAGATATTTGGTGAAGCCCAAAATGCCCGCCTTGGTGACGGTGTAATAAACCGGTTTGTACGCCACGCGCTGGCCGTCTTTGATATAAAGTTTCTGATCGGGCCCGTTTAATCCATACGTTGAACAGATGTTGATAATGCTCCCCTTTTTATTTTTCAACATTTGCTTGACGCAAGCCTGCGTAACCAAAAACGCGCCGGTCAAATTGACGTTGAGAGCCGCGTTCCAATCGCCCAGCGGGTAATCCTCAAACGCGCCGGGGGCAATGCCTTTCGCGGCGGCCGTTGGGTCAAACTTGGGGTCGAGCGCGGCGGAGTTAACCAATACGTCCAAACGACCATAGGTTGAAATCACCTGCGCGACCATCGCATTAACTGAATCAGGTTGAGTAATGTCGGCGGCAATGCCCACAGCGTTGAAACCGCTTTTCTTCAGCGTATCCGCCGTCCCGTGCGAAGCGGAGGCGTTTAAATCCACCACGGCCACCGCCGCGCCCGCTTCGGCCAGGGTTTTGCAAAACTCCGCGCCGATCAATCCCACGCCGCCGGTTACCACGGCCACTTTATCTTTTAAGGAGAATTTTTCAAATATGGTCATGGGTATGCAGTATAAATTGTATCGCCTTGTTTGTCGAATGCGAGGTATAAGCCTGCGCCCAGTTGCTGATAGAGTTGGCGCGTTTGATCGTCTTTACCCACGTCGAACAACGCGAGGACGGCTTGGCCGGAGAGGACTTCCGCTTGCAGGGTGGCTTTGCCTTCTTCAAACCCGCCGCGCGCCTGACCTGTAACCGGGTCCACCAAATCTGGCAGGACATACGCCCCGCGCTGGGTGTAGAGGTACACCGGTCCGGCTTCGTTGGTGTAGATGCGAACGCCCGCAGGCAGATTGCGTAAAAATTTCAGCGCGTCGGAATCGTACCATTGGAAGGAGGCGTAGCCCTGCCCGCCTTTATGCAGTTGGACGACCATACTTTGCGCGCCGTAGCTGGAAAGCAAAAAGATGATGATGAACAGGCCCGCGGCGATTTGCATTTGTTTACGCCAGAGTTGCGCCAGAAAATAAACCGCCAGAATTAAGACGCTGACGAAGATCGGCGCGAGGATGCGTAACTGAAATTTGGTGCTGGCGTCGAACAAGAGCATGGAGGAAAGGATGGAGGCGAGGTAGCCAAAAATATACAGCGCGGAGATGAACGACAAAATTTCCGGCGTTTGGGTGGCGGGGCGGAAAAACTTGGTCAGCCCTTTTTGCAAGAGCCAGATCAGCACAGCCAGCAGGGCTGAAAAAATGAGGAGATTAAATCCTTCGGGGGTTTTCATCAGCGCTTTGCGCCAGGCTTCCACGGGCATGAGAAACAGCGAAAGGTTGTACAAGCCGGTTTGCAGGTTTTCAACCGTAAGCGGATGATAGCCAAGCGCGCGGTTGGTGGCGTTATGCGCCACAAGCTGATTACGCGCGGCCCAGCCCAGCGCAAAAGGTAGAAAGCTTAGTCCGAACCATGCGGCGCGGGAGAGGCGGTCGAGCAAAAATAAACTGACCAAAAAAGTGGCGAACAGCGCCAGCCCGGCATAGCGCGTTAAATAGGCCAAGCCCACCAACCCGCCGGTGATGATTAACCAGCGTTTTTGTTTGCGCTGAAAGTACACGTCAAAAGTCAGGAAGGCGGCCAGGGTGAGAAAAATATAGAGCGGCTCGCTCATGGCCGTGGCGTGGACGCGAAACAATGAATAATTGACCCAGCCTAAAGCCGCCAGCGCCACGCCGCCGATTTGCGTTTTGGTCATCCGCCAGCCGATGAGGCCCAGCAGAAAAACGTTTGCGCCAAAGATCAGCGCGTTTAAAAAACGCGCGCCGCGTAGTGGGTCGAGGCCGGCGACTCCCAGCATGGCCAGCGCGGCCGAAAAAAATGGCGGAAAGTGCGTCACCGGGCCGTTGGAGGCCAGCCAGGCTTCGCGGTAGCCCTGCCCGCTGAGGATGCTCCGCGCTCCGGCGATGTAGGCGATCGAATCGTCGGAGAGGATCAGCCCCTGCGGCGTGGCATAGAGGATGAGGAAAATGCCGGAGAGGGCCAGCAGGCTAAAGGTTAGGAATGAAGCGAATGGGGGTTTGGTCATACAAGGGTTAAGCGACAGCCGCTTGATTCAGCGACTGTCGCTTATGAATTTATTTCAAAGGCAGAACAAAGCCTTGTTCTTCGAGGTATTTCATAATGCTTCGGGCGTTGTCTTCGGGCGTGGAACCAAAGCCCTTGAGCGTGATCTCCGGTTTGATCGGTTGTTCGTAGGGGTCGTCCACGCCGGTGAAGCCCATCGGCTTGCCGTCTTGCATGGCCTGGCGGGCTTTGGCGTAGAGGCCTTTCACGTCGCGTTCTTCGCAAACTTCCACGGGCGTATCCATAAAAATTTCGATAAAGTTTTCGCCAACCATTTTGCGGGCTTCTTCGCGGGTGGCGCGGTAGGGGCTGATGGCGGCGCAAATCACCGCCCCGCCGACGTGTGAAATTTCGCCAGCCACAAACCCAATGCGTAAAATGTTCGTGTCGCGGTCTTCCTTGCTAAAGCCCAGCCCTTTGGATAAATGGGTGCGCACGACATCGCCATCGAGGATGGTGGTTTCGCGCCCGCGTTCGAGCAGGAGCGTGGTGAGGACTTGCGTGGTGGCAGATTTGCCCGAGCCGCTTAAGCCGGTGAACCAAATACAAAAGCCCTGCTTGTGACGGGCGGGATACATCTCGCGCAAAATTTCGGCGGTCTCCGGGCGGGTGAACCATTCGGGCAATAACTTTCCCTTGGCTAAATAATCGTTGCGAACTTGCGTGCCGGAGATGGTGGCAGTCTTCGCGCCTTTGGGCACGTCCTTCTCTTCCACATATCTGGCTTCATCTGGAAGATAGACCAGCATCTCAAACGGAATCATCTTGACTTGAATGTCCGCTTCGTATTTTTTCATATTTTCCTGCGCGTCATACGGACCGTAAAACGGCTTGCCCGTGGAATCATTTCCCGGCCCCGCGTGATCGCGCCCGACCACAAAATGATTCGCCCCGTGATTGCGACGAATGATGGCGTGGAGCAGAACTTCCTTTGGCCCAGCCATACGCATGGCCAAGGGGAGCAAACTAAGCATGGTCTTTTTCAGGTCGTAGTGATTATCCACCAGCGCTTTGTACGTGCGGACGCGGGTGTAGTGATCCACATCGCCGGGCTTGGTCATGCCGACGGTGGGGTGAACCAGCAGGGAGCCGTTCACCTGCGCGGCGGCGCGCTTGGTCAATTCTTCGTGAATGCGGTGCAGGGGATTGCGCGTTTGAAAAGCGACGACGTTGTCATTGCCGAGGTCTTCGAGACGGGCGCGCACTTGTGCGGGAGTCAGGCGTAGGTCTACAAAGTCGTAATACTTGGGCAGGTTCACCACCTTCAGCGGGCCGGAGATGCAAACTTTGCCCCAACGGGCCATTTCCGAAACCATCGGGTGTTTTGTGTCCGTCGTGCCGTACGCGAAGGTCGCTTCTGTCTCTGCGTCCCAATGAAAGACCTCATCGAGAGTCAAAATTGCAATCACGTCAAAATTGGCGTTGCGTAAGACCAGTTCTTCGCCCACAGTGGGCAGTTCTTTCGGGTCGGCCGTTAAGGTGATCGGAAGCGGGAATAAAGTTCCGTCCGCGAGGCGCATTTCTTTCAGCACGCGGTCATAATCGGCTTTGCCCATGAACGTGGTCAGCGGGGAAAAGCCGCCGGTGGCGATCAATTCCAAATCGCATAAATTACGATTGGTAATTTTGATCGAAGGCAGTTGCGCGGCTTTGGCGAGCAATTCTTCGCGTTCTTTGCCGGTAACAACCAGATTGACAAGTTTGCCGCCATACGGGGCGATTAATTTTGCTTTTGCCATTTTTCATCTCCATGTGATTAAGCGGGAACACAGCGGGTTTGGAATCTGGACTGCATCGCACGTAACCAGCGAGCCGTGTTCCGGCAAATTTTACAAGGCGCAATTATACTCCAAAATTCAGCGAGTGAATTTTGAGGGAAGAAATCGTTCTCATTTATAATAGCCCGCATGAATTCAAAATTTTTACGTAACTTTTTGTTTGGGCTGGTCATCCTGGGCTACCTTTACTACGGTTGCCGCTATATTCAAGACAGCAGTTTTTTTATAGACGGCAAGACCTATTACATCCTCTTTGACGACGCCATGATCTCCATGCGCTACGCTTACAATTTGGCGCATGGGTTGGGGCTGGTTTGGAACGCCGGAGAATATGTGGAGGGTTTTACCAACCCGCTCTGGGTGGGCTACATGGCTTTCTTTCACCTTTTTCCAATCCCGCAAAATACAATCAGCTTATACATTCAACTGAGCGGGCTGGCCTTCATGGCCGCGACCCTGTTTTTTGTTCGCAAGATTGTGGAGGAATTTACCGACAGCCTGCTGGTCATGCTGGCGGCAACGCTCTTCACCGCGTTTTACACGCCCTTAATTTGGTGGGCGCTATTGGGCATGGAAGTCAGCATTCTCGTCTTAATGTTAACTGCCGCCGTTTATCTCGTCCTGCGGAACGGCCCTGCGCGCTTCCCCACCTGGGCCTATATTCTGCTCGCAATTTCAACGCTGGTGCGCTTTGACATGGCCGTCCCTTACTTGGCCGTCTTTGGAATCTTGTTCCTCTTCCAGCCGCAACAGCGCAAACAACATTTGATCTGGGGACTGGGGTTATTGGCGCTGACTCTGGGCGGGCAAACGCTGGCGCGCTATTTTTACTATGGTCAACTTTTACCAAACACCTATTATTTGAAAATCGAAGGGTTTGCGCTGGCGCTCAGAATCACACGCGGACTGTACGCATTAATTCACCTCGCCTATTTCGCCAACTGGATAATCTTCCTGCTTCCGTTGGGAGCGCTCTTCTTTCGCAGAGACTGGAAAGCGCTACTCATCGCCGCGCTCTTCATCGGTCAGGTCGCTTACAGCGTGTATGTCGGCGGCGACGCCTGGGAACACAAAGGCGGAGCCAATCGCTACATCTCAATCGCCATGCCGTTCTTTTTCATTGGGCTGGCTATCACGGTGGAGGAAATGAGGAGGAAGATTCTCTCCAACTTTGAACATAAAAAAATATTTGAACGCGCTTCACAACTTGCCCTGATCGTTTTTCTATTCATCGCGTTCATCAACGTCAACGCTCTGGTCGGCGAATGGAAATCCATCGAACGCCTGGCCCTCATGCGGCGCTCCATCTATATCGCCGGAACGGATCGCAACATCCAAACTGCGCTCGCGCTCCGCAACACCGTCAAGCCCGGCGCTTCCATCGCGCTGGCGGCGGCCGGAACCATCCCTTATTTTTTACCGGACTATCGCACAATTGACATCCTCGGCAAAGCCGATGCGGTCATCGCGCACAGCCCGGTCAAATCGCCGATGAGCATTTTAGACGTGCGCTTCATGCTCCCCGGCTACGAAAACTACATGCGCCCCGGCCATACCAAATGGGATTACGCCTACTCGTTTGGCAAGTTAAAGCCGGATGTGATCGTCTCCATTTGGGAAGGGACCAGCAAAGAGGCGGAACCATATTTGAAAGACTACGTCTCTGCGGCGATTGCCGAAGGGATCAACGTTTACTTGCGAAAAGACTCGCCCAACATTTTGTGGGATAAAGTCATCATCCACTAAGAAATAAACGGCGGAAACATCCGCCGTTTATTTCTTTTAATCAAGCGAGATTACGCGTCCGCTCGCCTGAGATTGATGAATTGCCTCAATCAGCTTTTGGGTCCGCACGCCGTCTTCTAATGTACAAGTTGGCTCTGCCCTTCCGGCGGTCACCTCGACCCAATGTTTGGTCTGCTCCAAAAACATGACGTTTCGCTCCCAATCATTGGGTAGGGGATACATGTCCCAATTTCCCTCGCCCTTTGTCCCTCTCCCTGAGGGAGAGGGGTTGGGGTGAGGGCGATACATTCTCACCGCCCCATCCGCCAAATTCCATTTGATGGTTCCGTTTGTACCCACAATCGTAAAATGATGTTCCGGCGGTTGTTGATTAAAGTCCAAATGCAAACTCCCCAGCGCGCCGCTTTCAAAACGCAAAGCGATTTTAGCCGTGTCTTCCACGTCAATTTCAAGGTCGCTCAACTTGCCAGTAAACCCAAAAGCAGATTTCACCTTTTCCCCCACCAGCCAGGGGAGATAATCCAGCGAGTGACATTGCGTCGCCACCACACCGCCGCCCAAATCCGCCCGCGCCGCATAACTGAGGCGATAATCCTCCCACGGATGCCAGGCAGGCAGATATTCTCCAAAATGCACGTTGGCGGAAATGACACGTCCAATCTCACCGTTTGCAATTAATGCCTTCGCCTGCATCAAACCCGGATGAAAGCGAAACTGAAAAGCGACCAAAATTTTTGAGCCGCTTTCCTGCGCCGCCTTTTGCAATTCGTCCACGCGCTCCAGCGAATGCGAAATCGGCTTCTCCAGCAAAATCGCGCAACCGGCCTGTGCGGCGGGAATGGCCACATCCAAATGGAAAGCGGTCGGGTTGGAAACAATGACTGCATCCGGCTTATGCTTTTCGAGCGCTACGTGAAGGTCTGTTTCAACAGCGTAGCCTGCAAGTTCATCGTCAGGTAATGTGGCTTTGCGCGTACGAAGCAAAATAATATCTTTTTCGCCTAATGAAATCAAATTCCGCATGTGACGGCGACCCACCGAACCGAGACCAGCGATTAGGTATTTTTTTGTAGATTGGGACATAGTAGATTAGTAGATTAGTAGATTAGTAGGTTGGTTTAGGATAGATTAGGAAATTGGTTCATCGAGATCAAGATCGTCTATTTTATATTCAGGAGCGTCCTCTTTGAGAATCCGCTCTCCATATTCTTGCCTGCCTTGTTGTTGTCCACGGACGTAACGAATGTAACCATTCAAGGAGCGTAAGGCAGAATGACACAACTCTCTCTGCTTCTCCAGTATACCGCTTGTATATCCTCTTTCGTTACAAGCAATCAATGCGCTCAAGGTTTCCATCATGGAACCCCGCGCAATGTAATAAAAGCGAAGGCAATCTAGGTAGTGATATCGTCCATACCCCTCGGCAATGTTCAGGAGAATACTGGTCGCCGCCCGGCGCAATTGATCGGCAAGATTGTATTTTTCTTCTGCTGGCAGAAGGTCGACAACGCGGTATGCCTCTCGAAAAACCTGCAAGGCAAGTTTGTAGCAATCCAAATCCTCAAACCCGCGCATTTCCTTTTCATTCATACTACCTCCCAATCTACCAACCCAACTTACCAATCTACCAACCTACCAATCTACTGACTTACCAATCTACTGACTTCTCATACCCCCACTTGATTAATACATCCCCGGCCACTTCTTTGAAAATAGATTTATCTTTTTCGGTGAACAGTCGATTCCAATTGCCTGCCTGCCCTTTTGGAAGAAACGACGCGATTCCCTCATTACGTTCGGCTTGCCACTGCTCATCAGGGTTCAATTTCATTTCGGCTTCGATTTTGCTACTTAAAGACTTGTCTATCTTCTTTACTTCAAGAAATCTCCAAAGCCTGCTCATTTCATCAAACGGGTTTTTGAGCAAATCTTCATAACGCAGTGAAAGATAATTTTCCTTGTACAATCTTTTCGATTCGGCGTCAATTTCGTTTAAATCATCCGCCCAGCGCTTGGCAATGTTACGAATAAAGGTTTCCGTAAAGATGGAACGCGAACCGTTGACAAATTGCGTTTGATCTTTACGCAAGTCCTCCATAATTTGTCTATCTTCCGGCGTTAGAAATTTGGATTCTTCCACGAAGTTGCGAAAGCGTTCCGAGATTAACACATCGCGCCCATCGCGGACGATATAAACCGTCTTCGCGTCTGGATACACGGCAAACGCATCCCTCACCGCCTGACCATGGATATTGGACGAGGGGCTTTTATCGCCCACGATTCTTTTCCCTTCGCGCTCAGCGTCGCGCTCCATCATAAAATCCGCCGCCGCCCGCAGGACCAGCGGAGACAAATCCCGCCCGTCATTCCAGCGATTCGATTTGCGCGTCAGCCATTCTTCCGCTTCGGGCGTGTCCACCAGAGATTTGAGCAAAGGCGGGCGGGTAAAGAAATGCGCCTGATAATTACAATGCACCTCGGGATGCAAACGCGCCAGCCGCATTAGGAGCGTGGTGCCGGAACGGGCATGGCCAAAGATGAAAAATTTCTCGCGCGAAAAAAACTGCCGAACTTCAGCGACTTCCTCTGCGGTGATTGGTGGAATGGGGTTGCGTTTTGCCTTTTTGGATTCGCCTTTGAGCAAAATACGCAGAGCGGATTTAAAACGAGACAGCATAAGTTACTTCTTCCAATTCAACATCATCAGGCCAGCCAGGCAGACCAAAATGCCCGCCACGTTGACCCAGTTCAGTTTATCTTTGAAAATCCAAATGGCCACCGGCACGAGGAGCAGGGAAGCGGCCACATTCGTCAGCACGGCGGCTACGCCCAACTCCCAGCCGGATCTGTATGCCAGCAGGAAGCCAAATTCAATGCCCACAATGGCCACGCTGAGCAGGACACTGCTCCAGTTGAGTTTTTTTAACTCGGAGGCGAGCCCGTTTTCGGCGGGGAAAAACAGCGCGGTCAACATCGTCACCAGCAACGCAATCGCGTACGTCACCGTTAACGCAATCGGAAAGTTAATTTCCGCTGGCGCGCTTTTGGCGCTGAAGTGATATAACGCGCTGGAAAAGATCGCCAGCGCAATCGAAAAATAAAAGAGAGCCATTGATTTTCTTTTTTCAAGTTTCATCAGTGAAAGGAAATGACTTCTTCCGAAATCCAAATATCCGGCTCTTTGGTCGGGTCGGTGATGCAGAGGGCTTCCATGTTTTGCGCGGTTGAAGTTTTATTGGAGTTGATCACCGTCACCCAACCATAGGCCCAGTAGCAACCTGCCAACACCGTAACCACCGGCTCATCGAAAGCGCCCAACGTGTAGGAATATGTGAAGCATTCGCCTTGCGCGTTTGGCGCGAGCATCCCAAACGACAAATTGACATTGCCTTTGGATTTGTTCACAAATTTAACTTTCACCACTTTGCCTTTGGGCTCCGGCACAGGAACTTGATTGCACTGACTCGTGGCGGTGGCGGCGGGCGGTGGCGGCGGCAGGGTGTTGATCGGAATCGCGGTGAAGGTGGGTTGCGGCGTAAACGTTTCCGTCGGCGGGAAGGTAGCGGTGGCGGTCGGCAGGGCCAGTTGCGTGGCGGTGAGAGCCACCCACAAATTGGCGACGGCGGTGTTGCTAATCTCCTCCGCGCTTAAAGTCGGCTCCGGCGCGGGGCCGCACGCCGAAACAATCGTCAACATTAAAACAGAAAGAATAGTAATGGTCTTCTTTTTCATTGGTTCTCCATGCCCCCATTTTTACCATGAATTTATAGGCCGGAAGTTAAGGGTTGCAGGTTTAAGGTTGTAAGTTACAGGTTTAAGGTTTTCAAAATAAATTTAGCAGTTCGTTCTCCAGAACTCGCATCGGTAAACGTAATTTCGTCTTCGATAAATTTGCGACGTTCGGCAGAATCGAGCGTTTTATCTTTGAGATATAAATTCAACGCTTCTTTCAACTGCTCGAGGTTGGTCGCCACGCGACCGGCTTTTGCCAGTCTGAATCTTTGGTGCGTCGGCCAAGCGCCAATCTCTTTCAGCGATAACGAAAACTTGTTGGGCTTGTTCCAACCACCGGGAGTGTCAATTGTGGCGGCAATCATCGGCGTGTCGTGGACGGCGGTTTCCACCAGCATCGTCGAATAGACCGTCACGACCACATCCGAATACGCCATCATCGAAGATTTCTCGTCCATGTCTTCGCCGCCGTAATAACCCAGCGAGCCGCCCAAGGCCACCGGCTGAACCACATGCACATGCGGATATTTCTGCTCCAACTCAAACACGCGTTCGCGTTCTTCGACAAAAATCTTCGGCTTATCCTGAAAGTGACTCGGGTGCAAACGAATCAACAATTGCGCAGGTTCTGCCAATGAATCCGATGAAACCAATTTCGCCAGCGCTTCAATGTTCGGGAAGTTCGGCGCAAAATGGACGAAGCTACTGGCGTATGAAATTAGTTTACGGCTTGGATCAAGCCCATGTAATTTGAAATATTCAGCGCGCGGCATGAGCCATTGCTTGCGGAAATATCCGTCATAAGAAGGGATGCCGCCAATGTTTACATTTTCAGGCTTCCAATCTGAGCCATACACTAATTCGTCCTTTTGCAATTGAGACCAACAGGTTGCAGATTGTACGTCTGCGCCAGAAATATTGTACGAAGATGAATTATCCCAGCCGACAATCACGGTCATGTTCGGGATTCCGCGTTTGGCCGATTCGCGCAGAAGGTAACGGTCCATACGCCAGCCCGGGGTTGAGGCGATGACCAAATCGGGTTTGTATTGATCAAATAAATCCGCATAAATATTTGGGGTGAAGCGGTTTTGAATTTTCACCAGCAGTTTTCGCGCCCACGAAAAATTCCGCAGGAGGAGAATCATCAACGCGGAGGGAATCCAAATGCCCAGGCGGAATTTCCAGCCATTCTCCGCCCACACTTCCCAAATGTGACTATCCATCGCCTCGGTGTTGATGTGGCGCGAGCCGCCCACACGGCGCAAATACCCCAACAGCCATTGCAGTCTCGGCTGAACCTTTTTGGCATAGTCGTTGGCTTGCTTAAGGCGCAGGCCTTCAAACGTCAGGTGGGCCTGCGCGAAGCGTTGGGCAATTTTCTCTTTGGTGTCGTCGTCGGTCAGGACGACGATTTCCACGCCCGCCTGGAGTAGAGTCGGGACAACGTCGCTTTGCAGGAAGTAGATGATGGCCATGCCGTGGTCGGCGGAAATGAAGATGCGTTTCATAGGGGTGGATTTTACCCGTTTAAGGATTCTTCAAGTCCCGTTTCAAAGACAGCGCCCAATGAGCATTCTATTGCGTTGACACATAACTATTACGGATTGTAACGAGAACGTCTGAGTAAAGATTGATATAGTCTTCGTCCGCGGCGGTGATCACGACGACCAGGCGCTTAGGGTCGCGCAGATCGTACAGCGCCGTTCCGCTCTTTTCACCAGATTGCGAAGACCAGTCAAGCTGATATAAGTTTGGCTGTATCTGTCTGGGTTGAGCAAGGCTTCGTCACGTCCTGCGCGCCATTGGAATAGTAGTCATTCAGACAGTCCATCGTGTACGTCAGCGCCTTGGCTTGATCCGCGACGGGCTTGGCCGTCACAATTTGAGCGGAAGCTTGTTCGTCCGGCGAGCGAAACGTATCTACATTCGCGCCCTGATTTTCCTCAAACGAGATGGTCCATGCAAACGGAAGCACGACGGCAAAGTTCGCATCCGGCTGAAGGTGGGCTTGGCGGTCGCAGTGGGCAAAGGCGTGGCGCTGGGCGCCAACTTCGTCACCGATGAACAAGCCAGGCTCAGGATCACGGGCAGGACAAAGAATAGGGATTGGGAAAGTTTTCTGCTTTTCATGTTGACGCTCCTTGAATCAGTTTGATGGACTCATTATGAAGCGTTCTTTGGAAAAAGACTTCCAAAAACTGTTATAAATTCCCTGACCCGCCAAGCGCAGACCAAAGCGCGACGCCTAAAATGCATTCAAACGCGCAAAACAGCAGATACCAGGTTACAAACAACCAAAAAGAACGGACCTGCGCTCGGCGCGAGCCGTTATTTTTCCCTTTATTTTGCTGGGCAGATCTCGGTTTGAAGGCCACAGTTCATTATTGCCGCTTTAGCAAGATAAAACTGCCAAAATCTGTTAATTTTATTTTTTAGGCGTATCCATCTTTTTTTCCCCGGGTTTGCACCTCTCCAAAACAAGCCTTACGCTTTCTCTTTTTGAAAACTCCTTACCAGCCCGCGCACGGCGCTCCGCCGGACTCGGTGAAACGTCCCTTCGGAGACATATAAACGAGCCATCACTTCCCGATTTTGGACGCCTTGAATGTAGGCGTCATGCAAAACGACGTAGTTGTACCAGTCGCGCGGGAGCGGTTCGGGCGGGCGTTCGCCTATGGGTCGTAAGGATGTAACCGCTTCGCGCAGGACGTTTTGCAGGCTCTTCCCCCGTTGAATATGCGTCGTCCCTTGAATGTCCAGCCAATCCGCCAGAGCAGACTGCCCAAGATAGACGACATCTGAAAAATGGCGTAAGGCTTCTTCCACCAATTTATATAAATCCGCATCCACGTTGACCGTCAAATTATTGGCAATCTGATCCGAAGCGGATTGAATCTCGCTATTTCTGGCGCGATATGCGGAAATAAAAATGCCAATCTGATCGGAGAATTCTTCAAACAGGTCCAATTCTCCGCTTGAATAGTCCAACTTATCCTGGGGAAGCCCGATCCCGACCAAGGTCACCGGTTGCGAATTTTCAAAGATGGCAGAACACCAGATCAACCCCGGAATTTGTTTATCGAGGGCCAGCAGGCCTTCGCTGACAGTCAGCTCTTTGGGAACGGAACTCTTAATCGGCAGTGAATTATACGACGCCCTCACAACCAACCCATCGCCTTCGCACGTGGCAATCAGGCCTGAGGAGGAATTGAGCGCCTGCAGAAGCAATCTCAACTCTTTGTCCAGGAAGATATAGAGCGTTTCTTCTTCCAACGCCTTGATCTGGTTTATCTTCTGACGCAGATCCCGGTCTTCATTAATCCTCCAACGCTCCACGGCTTCGCGCCCGAGGTCGTATAAAGCGTGAGAGGTAATCACGGCCGCGGCAATGTTGCCCCACAAGTTGGCTGGAACTCCCGCCACCACGCAGACGGTCAAATAAGCCGCTGTGACTATCGAACTGCCCAACAGCCCAAGCGGAAAATCCTGCCAGATGGTGCGCCGTTCAAGCAAACTCTGGTAACGCGCCACTGAAACGCCCAGAAAGAAAACTCCTCCGAACACCAGGCCATCTTCGATTACCCGCGGGAGGCGAGCCGGGATGATAAACGACAGCGCTCCATAGCCCAGCGCGGCGGCGATAAACCCCGAAGCGAAGAAAAAGGAGCGGCCTTCTTTTGTGTAACGAATCTGCTGAAGCGTAGCCAAATTATGCAGGATGCCCAGTCCCGCCCAGGCCTGGATGATCCCGTACAACCAGGTGGCGATATTCCAATCGAAATGCGCGGTGTAAAGAATATCCTCCTGCTCGCGGACAATTCCAACCTTGATAATGAAGAGTAAAACAATCGCCAGGGTGGCCAGCAAGTAAAAGATCGGCTCTTTCCACCAAGACGGGGTCTGCTTCTGCGGCGCGCGCAGGGCAAAGGTGACGCTATACCAACAGCCCAGGGAAATGATCAACAAAGCGGCGCGAAGGTGAGCCGCATTCGATACGGAGGCATAGAAGGAGTTGTACGTATCCAGAAAAAATACAGCCAGCGCCATCAGCGCCAGCGTGGCTCGCAAAGTGATGCGATTTGGGAATCCCCGCGCAAACAAGTAGAACGCCATCCACAAGGAGGCGGCCATGGCTAACAAACTGAAAT
>JADZCC010000105.1 GCA_020851785.1 Anaerolineales bacterium | reverse complement strand
TTTTGAACGTGCCTTTCAAGGTTGACCAAACCCGCTTTGAGTAAAGACAAGTTTTCCTCGGTGTACTCTGGGGGGAGCGGCTTGCCAGCCACAACTTTAGGACCGCCGCCGTGCATTTTTAAGGCGCGGACGGTCGCCACCAGCACAACGACTTGCGGAATTAATCCCGAATAGCGGCATTTGATATTGAAGAACTTCTCCATGCCAATATCCGCCCCAAAGCCGGATTCAGTTAACACGTAGTCGGCCAGTTTTAAGGCGATTTTATCGGCGATGATGGAGCTATTGCCGTGCGCAATGTTGGCAAACGGCCCGGCGTGGACGGTGGCGGGCGTGCCTTCCAAAGTTTGCATCAGGTTGGGCTTGATGGCGTCTTTCATCAGGACGGTCACCGCTCCGGCCACGCCCAAATCCTCCGCCGTTACCGCTTCTCCGCTTTTGCTGATCGCCACCACCATCCGGCCGAAACGGGCGCGCATATCTTTAAGCGAAGTGGTGAGCGCCAGAGCCGCCATAATTTCAGAGGCGACGGTAATGTCATAGCCGGAGGAGTGTTCAAAGCCGCGCTCATCTTTTCCCAAACCAACCTGGATTTCGCGCAGGAAGCGATCGTTCACGTCAATTACGCGGCGCCAGGTAATCGTCTCTTCGTCAATATCCAGCCGGACAAAACGCGCGCGTTCCGCGCTGGTGAGGCGCTCTGGATTGGTTTTATGAATGCCAAGTTTTTTCAGACGCCGCAACATGGTGGACGAGAATCTTCTTTGTCCCTTCTTGTTAGGTGGGCAAAGCGCGTTGAAGAGTTTTACATCGTCCTGTTGTTTTTCATGCAGTACCCGCGCATCCAACGCGGCGGCCACCAGGTTATGCGCGGCGGTGATTGCGTGAATATCCCCGGTGAGGTGTAAATTAAAATCTTCCATGGGGATAATCTGTGCGTACCCGCCGCCTGCGGCTCCGCCCTTAATCCCAAAGGTGGGTCCCTGCGAAGGTTGACGAATGGCGGCGATGGTTTTCTTCCCCAGGTGCGCCCCCAACGCCTGCGCCAAGCCAACCAGCGTAGTGGTTTTGCCTTCGCCCAATGGCGTTGGCGTAATTGCGGTTACGTCCACGTAAATCCCATTGGGACGATTTTTTAGACGCTCTAAAATTTCCAACTTGATTTTGGCTTTATACGGGCCGTAAACTTCCAATTCATCTTCACGGATGCCCAATTCCCGCGCAACCTGCCAGATGCTTTTCAGCTTTCCAGCTTGGGCAATTTCAAGGTCCGACGGAACCGGACGTAGAATTTTCAGTTTGGTTGGTTTAAAAGTGCGTTTGGACTTGGCGGACGATTGTATTTTTGAAGGCATGAAATCTCCTTGAAAACAAATAGCGGATGTTTATCCGCTATTATCCGTTTCTTGAAGAACATGGCAAGGGCGTTTCGTCACGTTTTTTGTTTCAATTTATCCTTTTAGCAAAGTCCCCACGTTTTCGCCGCTCAGGGCGCGCGTGAGCAGTCCGTTTTCTTCCGCCGAGAAAATTTGCACGGTCGTGCCTTCAAGTTTTTGGATTAAGGCCAGCATCTCTTCGACTTTGGCTTTCATCCCGCCGGTGACGTCGGCGCTGACCGAGCCGCCGATACCGGCGCGGATCTTTTCATAATCTGAAAGTTGAATCTCTTTCACCAGCCTGGTCCGCGCTGGAAAATCCTCCCAGACCCCGGCTTCAATGCCCGCCAATAAAATGCGGCTCGGCGGAAAATGCTCCGCCAGAAAGGCAAACACATCTTCAGTGGAAAGGATCGTCCCGCCGCGCAATTCATCGAAGGCCACGTCGCCTTGCACTACTGGCAGAAGGCCAGCCGTAAAAGCTTTTTGAAGCGGCGCTAGATTATAGGAAATTACTTTGCGGTCATGGGAAACCATTGAAGCGGAAGGGGGGAAAGGCAGGGCCGGAATTCCAACCTCCAACAAGGCCTGCACGACGTAACGATTCAACTCCGCCGCTTGAAAACGGACTTCGGTAAACCCGTACCATTGTGCTTTGGTTTGTACGCCCTCGCGCGTGCCATGCTTTTTACCGGCGACGTGTCCGAACGAGCCAGAACCATGCCCGAGAAGCAGGAGCAGGTTGGGGTTTGAGTCCAGGGCCGTTTTGATTTCCAGAGCCAGCGCTTTTAATTTATCCAATCGGGGAGTGTAGGCTTGATCTTTGTCGGTGATTAAGGACCCGCCTAATTTAAGAAAGAGGATTTCGTTTGTCATGCCCATGTTTTACCACAGAAGCGCGAATTTATGAGAAGCGAACCTTGGGTATAATTCTTGATATGGATATTCGTTCCTTTGTTTGGGCAGTGGCGCTCTTTTCAATCCTCGGCGCATATTTTGCAATTCGCTCGGCGATTAAGGCCATGCAGGCGGCGCGGAAGGTTTCATTTTACAGCTTACGAAAACAGCAAAATGCCAGCGCCTGGCGCCTGCTTTTTTTATGTCTCGCGTTGATCGTCTTTGCGTTCTGGCTTCCAAACTATGGCGAACCGCTGATTTACGTTTACTATCCGCCTTCGCTCACGCCTTCCTTAACGCCCACCATCACGCTCACGCCGACCATTTCGCTGACGCCGACGATTACGCTCACGCCCACGTTGACGAACACGCCTTCCGTAACCGATACGCCCACGCCCACTTCCACGCCGTTTTTGCCCAGCGCCATTGAAGCGCTTTTCACCGGCCCCGTGACTCCCAATCCAGATGCGGTCTTCGGCGCGATTCAATTTTCAACCAACTTTGACGGCGTGAATGCAATTGCTCCGCAAACCACGTTTCAGGCGCCGATCAATAAAATTTATGGCGTGTTTGCTTATAACAACACCATCCCCGGCGTGCAGTGGAGCGCGCTCTGGTGGCGCGACACCGGCGCAGGCGAAAGGAAATTGGTTTGTTATGAAACCCAGCCCTGGAACGGCGGCACGGGCGGCGGCGGCGGATATACGGAATGTGAAAACCCGGTGGGCGGCTGGCTGGCTGGCGATTATGAAGTGCAGATTTTTATGGGCTACGACTGGAAAGTGATCGGGCGTTTTACAGTCTTTGGTGAACTGACCACGCTCACGCCGGAAATCACGCCCACGCCGTAAAATTTTTATCCCCTTTGGAGAGCAAATGACTGAAAAAGCCTTTCAAGATTTTTACCCCGATCACATGGCGCATTGCTACGGTTGCGGGCGATTAAATGAATTTGGACATCAAATTAAAAGCTATTGGGATGGCGACGAATCGGTTTGTCATTTTCAACCCAGGCCGGAGCATGTTGCCATTCCCGGGTATGTCTATGGCGGCCTGTTGGCCTCGCTGATTGATTGTCACGGCACGGGGACGGCCGCCGCGGCGGGCTACCGCGCTGAAAATCGTAGCATGGATTCCGAGCCGCCTTTGCGTTATCTCACCGCGTCTTTGCATGTGGATTATTTAAAACCCACGCCGCTCGGGCCGGAACTGGAAGTGCGCGCCAAAGTGAAAGAAGTGAAAGGCCGCAAAGTGGTCATTGAAGAATGGCTTCTGGCCAACGGAGAAATTACCGTGCGCGGAGAAGTGGTGGCGGTACAGGTTCCAGACGCGCTGGTGCAGGAGTTGTTGAAGGGCAGTAGTTAGTGAGCAGTAGGCAGTAAGCAGTAAGCAGTGAGCATGGAGTCAAGAAGCTTGCTTCTTGAAAATCAAACTGTAAGCAGTTTGATTCCAAAATAAAAAAGGACTGCCTGTTTCAGTAACCATCTCTGGCGACCATCCAGGCAAGCCAATTATCCAATTATTATTTAACTCACCTTACGCGCCCTCATCCCCAACCCTTCTCCCGTTGGAGAAGGGAGTCCCCTCTCCCTTTGGGAGAGGGTTAGGGTGAGGGAGGTTTTGGCAATCAAGGTAGCAACTTAGTTATTTACCAATCTCCCAACCCCCAATCTCCCAATCCCTAATCTCCCAATCCCTAATCCCTAATCCCTAATCCCTAATCCCCAACCTTATATCGCCCACTCCCGTTTTTTCACGTTCGTTTCCACGGCGATTTCCGCGGCCAGTTTGGCGTTGTTGAGCAGGAGCGCCAGGTTGGCTTTAAGCGACTGTCCTTTGGTTAATTCACTGATGCGGGATAAAAGAAACGGAGTCAACTGCTGACCGTGAATCCCTTGCTTGACTGCTTCTGCCGAGGCTTGGACGATCATCGGTTCCATTTCGGACTTTGGAATGGCTTCGCTTTCAGGAACAGGATTCGTCACCAAAACAGCGCTCTTGAATCCCAGGGCCCAATGCGCTTTGGCGAACTCGGCGATTGCTTTGGGGGAATCCAAACGCGCGCTCACGTCCAGCCCGCTTTCGCGCGAATAGAAGGCGGGGAATTCATCCGTTTTGTAACCAATCACCGGCACGCCCAGCGTTTCGAGGTATTCTAATGTGGCGGGTAAATCTAAAATGGCTTTTGCGCCCGCACAAACGACAAGCATGGGCGTGTGGGCCAGCGCCTGTAAATCGGTGGAAATGTCGAAGGCGGATTCTTTATGCACGCCGCCAATGCCGCCGGTGGCAAAGACCTGTACGCCTGCGAGGCTGGCGGCGTGCAAGGTTCCGGCGACGGTGGTTCCGCCATCGGCCTTTTTGACGATGGCGGTGGCAAAGTCGCGGTGACTCACTTTCAGCGGGGAATCTGCTTCAGAAAGCCGAACCAGTTCTTCGTCGGTGAGGCCGACGCGAATCTTTCCATCCAATAGCGCAATGGTGGCGGGGGTCGCGCCGTGGGCGGTCACCTGTGCTTCCATCTCCCGCGCCAGCTCCAAATTTTGCGGTTTGGGCAGGCCGTGCGTGATGACGGTGGATTCGAGGGCGACGACTGGCGCGCCGGAATTAAGGGCGCGATTGACTGCGGGGGAGAGGGAAAGGTGTGGGTGTCTCATGGTTTATTTGAGGATGTGATAAGTGAGGTGCTCAATATCATATAGGGCTTTATCAATTTTGGCGATTTGGGCCTGCTTTTCGGATGCGGGCTTGTCTTCTTTTTGAATTAAATCCCGTCCGGTGATTAGCTCTGTGCGAAAGGCGTTGAGGATTTTTTGCGCGACATTTTTGGCGTTGTCTTGCGCGTGGGGTTGTTGCATGGTTCGGCTTTGCGCCTCCGATTTGAGGAGCGTCAGGATCGCTTTGGTTTCGTCTTTTTCTGCGGGGGTTGCATCGCCGAGGTTTTTTGATTCGAGGCGCTGGATTAAGAACATTAAATCCCTGTAGCCGCGGTTATAGATGAGGGCTTCCATGCTCTTGAAGTTTTCGAGGACAATGTCTTTGATTAAATTGACGATCTCTCGATTTTCATAGGCTTTGCGCGAATTCGCAATTTTGGCGCGGAACTTTTTATTTTCCTCCATCAGAGCCAGCGCCTCTTTGTGTTTATTTAAAATGACGGGGCTGGAGGGTAGCCATGTGCCGATGTCAATCCAACTGATGGCGATGCCAAGTTTTTTTGCTTTTTCAACAAAAGGTTCCTGGAAAAAATGCGCCGTCAGTTCGGCCCGCGTTTGGAAACCGGATGGGGCGCTGGTGGCGTTGTTGGCGGGTTCGCGCTTGCCGGTGATTTCAAGGCGGATTTGCGAGATGGTGGCCTGGTTGGCGCTGGCGATATCCGCTTCTTTTTGGCTGGTGGTGGTGAGAATTTCGTTGAGCGTGTGTGAAGTGAGGATGCGCTCAATTTCGGAGGTAATTAAAGGAATAACGCTGGTGTTCCAGGGAAAGGCCAGGTCATTTTGGCCGCTGGGGGAGGGCGTGGTGAGGGTTTGTCCGTAGACCAGCGTTTGAACCGCGTCCTCGTCGAATGAATAGGCGAATCCGTTTTCGCGGTCGGTGGATTCAGCGGCTTCTTTGGCGCGTAAGACGTTGAAGATCACCTTGATGCCGTGCGCTTCGATTGGAATCCCGTCTTTGGTGTGCGTTTTGACGGAAAACTTGTCCGTAAACAAGTCTTTTAAGCTGAACATGGCGTATTCGTGTTCGCCGGCTTTGTCGGACTTGCCAATTTCGCGGATGCGTTCAAAAGCCTCCAGACGCCAGGCCTTTTTTCTGGGATAAATGACTTTGGGCACGCCGTTCACGCCTTCGACTACGGCAATGCTGTCTAGGTTAACTTGAATTTGCCCGGGGCCGCCAATTAAGAGGATGGAAGAATCCAGTTCGTTTTTAGAGATTTTCCCTTCGAGGATCGTAACCTTTTCTTCCTTTTTTTTGGTTTCATCCTCTTCTTCTTTCTTGAAGTTTTTTAGCAATTTGCCAAGCAGGCTGTTTTCAATGTCTTCTTCGTAGCGGACTCCAAACGCCGCCTTTTTCAAGAATCGGGAGGCGATGGCTTCGTCTTCCAATTCAAAAATATCCGCCAGATACCGCGCGGCCATGCCGCGGCCCAGAAAATAGATGACGAACAGGACAGGGATATATTTTAAGAAACTGAGGATGATGATGACGATTAACTGAAAGCGATCGGTTATGTTGGCGGCGCTCAGGATGGCGGTCATGCCGCTGAGTCCCAGCCAGGCGATTCCGCCCAGCAGAACGCTTAATAGGTTTCTAAACTTTGCGCCTTTTTCCGAAAGGTTAAAGAGATAGGCCAGCCAGGCTTCGCGCTTAAGGTTGAACTGCGCTTTCATCGTTTGCCTCGCAACGAACTGGAGACGCTACTGGAGGTATTTTCCAAAAGCCATTTGAAGATTTCGTCCAGTTGTTTCGCTTCTTTTTCCAGATTGTTCTTGTCGTTGCTTTCTGTGACGATAAAATCACGGATGGGTTCGAGCAGGAATTCAAGCGCGCTAAAGGAAGTCAACTTGCTGTCTTGCGGCCTTTCGCTGATTTTTTCAGAAGCAAGTATCGCAAAGCGCCGGTCGGCTTCTTTGCGCGCGATGGTTTCAAGCAGGGCTTCTTCTTCTTTGAGTTTGGCTTCGGCTTCTTTGGCAAATTTGAGCCAGGTGGAACTCCACGCCTCAATTAGAGAGGTTTCAATGGCGGAATCCAACTGCACGTCGTGAATGCGAACTTCAAGGATTTCCATGCCGCGCGCTTCCAGTTGGCGATGTTCGAGGCTGTCCACCCATTCGCCGGTGGGTTGCCCGGTATCGTTAAAGGCCATCACTTGCGGCTTTTTGACCCGCTGGTTGAGCATCTCTTCGATGGTTTGCAGGCCGCTCACGGCCTCGGTGGTGAAGAGATCGCTTAATCTAAATTTGCGGATGTATTCGCGCCATAAGTTGACCACCAAATGCGTGGGCAGGCGATTCCATTCCATGTGCGTTTGCTTGCCGTCGGAGTTGAGGATGACCAGTTCGCGCAGAATCGCGTTCTGTACGGCGCGCGGATCATACCCGTAGCGGGAGAAGACGCCGCTTTCACTGGGCCGATTCTCCGCCGGGCGCTTGATCCTAAACTTGACGCTGAGCGTGACGGAAATTTCAAAGCCGTCGCGGGTTAATCCCTGCGTGTGCTGGGCGTGACGCTGGGAATGTTTATCGGTTTCATTAATCTTAATGTAATGATGTTGGGTGCGTAAATCCACGCTCCCTGCAATGTATTCGTCCGCTTGCGTAAATTTGATGCCCGGGCCCACGGTATCGCGGATTTCAGTATCGGTGCGGAGGACGAGCGCGCTGGCGGTATCCAGGACGATGACGCCTGGTTCATGGTTGTCCTCCTCGCCTTTGTGCTTAATCACGCGTCCGTTTTTGACGAAGAGGGCCGGGCCGGGCTCGTCAAATTCAAAATTTCTAACCCGCGTGGAAAGTTCTTTGCGATCTTTGGAGTTTTGAACCGGCAGGGTGAATTGAGCGAAGAAGTAAATGAGTAGGTTGCGAAGCGCGATGACCAGCGCCACGTCCAGAATTAAGATTGCCCCGCTGACGAGATAGTTAAATGGAATTCCGAAGGCTAGCAGGAGAATATGCCAGAAGAAGTTGGTGACCAGGATAACCCCGATGGGGGATTTGAAGAACTTCCCAATGGTTTGCATTAACCGCCGATTCTAAAGCAATTTGCATAATTAGCCAATTGGCAGTTTGGGCGGAATGCGTTGCGCGTTAGGGCTGGGTCGGCGGTTTGGGAGCCTCTGGTCTAACTTCTTTGACCGCTTCTTTTGGAGCTTCCTTGACCGCTTCTTTGCCGACTTCCACAATCTTTTTCTCAGTGAGCTTGGTTTTATCTTCCAGCGCGTAGGTGCGGGGCGGGGCTTTGAAGTTCAGTGGGATATGAAACTTGTAATTTCGCAGGCAATAGAAACTGCCCACGAGGAACGCGCCGAGCAGTCCATACCCAAGAAACAAGTGTGCGGAGAGGAGCAGGCGCACGGCGACGATGAACACGCCGAGCAGGGCCACAGCTTGGTGCGCTGGCGTGGCCAGGTTAATGTCTTTCCAAAAGCGGCGGCGGGCGGGTCGCGGCCTGGCAATTGGTTCGCGTTTGACGATTGAATAATTAAAGATGTTCAGTAATTCAAAGGTCATGTTTTCGTGCCACGCTTTTCTTTCCTGGGGTTGTTTCATGTCCAGGTTGTAATTGGCGCGGGGCTTGACTGCGCCGCTTTCGAGCGCGCGTAAATGCTCCACCAAAACGGCGTGATATTGCAAAAGTTCAAACTTATCCTGTTCGCTGATCTCCCGCGTGCGTAGCAGACGCCCTTTGAGCCATTCCAGATCGCTACAGTTGCGGTGAATTTCCATGTAGGCGATCCAGGCTTCGATGTTTTGCGGGTCCACCCGCACGACAGCATCCAGAACCAATTCGGCGCTTTGCATTTGGTTGGCGTTAATCAGCTGGTAGGCTCTTTCCAGTAAGTGCGAAGAAATCGGCATAATCAGGCTCCCATCCAGAGGTGACTTACAAGGCGTTTAATTTCTCATCCAGACGTTGTAAAACAAAGCGTTGGGTGGCTTGCAGGTAATCGCGGTCGCGCACGCGGGTTTCCCAAACCTTGGCGATGTAGGATCGCAAACCTTCCAGGTCGCGGCGGGTGGTGCAAATGCGGATGTAGGCATTCCAGGCTTCCACATTTTGCGGGTCTATTTTGAGGATTTGATCCAGGATGGTTTGCGCGTCGCTATACCGATTTTTGCTGATCAGGTAATAAACTTCGTCGAGTAATTCCCATAATTTAGCCATACGTTTGCAACTCCTATCTGTCGCTTGAATATATTCCAATCATAGTCAGGCTCGCCCGCTTGCGCCACCTAAACAACTTCCTAATCGCTCTACTCATTTATGCCCCCCTAAAAGGGCATTTTTTGGAACATTCTGCCCATGAATTTTCCGCCGTACATTTGGCTGGTCTGGGCGTAAAAAAGAAGGCGGGCCTTCAGAAAAAAAAACTCGCCCGAACGTATCGGGCGAGTGGTGTCTGGTTTCTGGAGGTCTGAATTTGAGGCTTACTCGCTCACGGCATACGCGGATAACAAGGCATGGAAACGCTGGTCTTGATGGAGCGCTTCCAGGTCTGGGTCTTTTTGTGCCCAATTAAGGTCGGCTTGTTTGGCTTGTAGGGCCACTTCCAGCAGTTCCAGGGCGCGGTCGTTATTGCCGCGAATGGCTTCCCAGCAGGCCAAGTTGTATTCAGTCTCTTCTTCAAACGGCGTCTGCGTGGCTTTATCAATATGCTCCTGGGCTAAATCATTTAATCCCATTTTTTGATATTGCGTTGCCAGCGAAGCGTGGGCTTGAGCGTAGTTGGGGTCTAATTCCAGCACGCGCTGAAAGGCCGCCACCGCTTCCGCTTCGCGCCGTTCGGCGGAGTACACCAGCCCCAGCCGATAGTAATAAGCGGGCTTGGTGGAATTGATCGAGATCGCGGTTTGAAACGCTTTAATCGCATCTTTATACAACCCGGCCGCTTTGTAGGCGTCGCCGAGCATTTGCCAGGCCTGATAACTGCGCGGATTGTTTTGCGTGGCGGATTTGTATTTGGCGATGTCCGATTCTAGGATAAGTTTTTCCGCGTCGGACAACTCCATCAACGGATATTCCGTCAGCGAATACTCAGCGACTTCCGCCTGCGTTTCCACCGCCTCTGCGGTGTGGGTGAGACTGCTGGTGGCGTGGGCGGCGTCTGCCTGCAAGTGTGGCGCTTCGGTTTCGGAAATCGTTTCCCGCGCAACGTCCAGGTCAATGGGCACGATCATTTCCAGTTGGTCTGGTATCTCGAAGGCGGTTTTTTGCGCTTCTTCCGCTGGCGTTTCAGTGGAGGTGATTTCGTCCGTGTAGGCCAGCCGCCATTCGCTTTGTATGCCCGCCATCGTTTCATGCAGAGAACTGCCGGTGTTAAAGAACTTCTCCGGGTTGGGCGGCACAAATTCGCCGTTGTACCAATCTACTTTGGCTTCTTCTTCGGCAAGTTCCAACAGGCCGTTAATGTCCTGCGAGTCTTCCGCCACTGCCGGGTCTTCGTCTGGCAGGCTGGCTATGAGCGTGTCAATGTTCAGGGCGGGCTGAGCCACCGTCAGCGGGGTGTGCGGCGCATGGGCTTTGGTTTCAGCGTCCATGTGCGGGTCGAGTAAATCCGCTTGTTGATAAGCTTCCAGGGCGCGGTTGTATTCCTTCACCTGCCGATATAAAATTCCAAGTTTGTTCCAGGCGATGGCTTGCTCTTTTTCGTTGGGCAAAAGCCGAATGCTGTGCCGATAGAGTTTGATGGCCTCGGGATATTTGCCGATGTGTACCAAAGCCATCGCCAGGTTGCCGTAGGACTTGCCAAACCCGCCATCCAATTCAATGGAGCGTAGGTACGCATGGATGGCAGGTTGGTAAGCGCCGTGCATAAAATATAAGTTGCCTAATTCGTTCCAATACTCGTGGTTGCTCATGGCGTCTCTCGTTTAGGCGATATAAGCGGGCTTTTGTTCGTTGTAAATGTTTCCTAACAGGCCGAAGTTGGCGCGGAGCGAGAGGGTGGTGTTCTCCGGGTCCAGTTCGTCGGCGGTTTGATACGCGGCGATTGCGTTGTCGTAATCGTTCATGCGACGATAGACGTTGCCCAGCCGATTCCAGGTGATGGCTTTGTCTTTGTCGGCGCTGAAGAGTTCAATCCCGCGTTGATAGAGGAGGATGGCTTCCGCGAAACAGCCCTTTTGCACATAAGCCAGCGCCAGGTTGCTGTACGGCCAGGCAAAGTGACGATCCAATTCCAGGGCTTTGCCATAGGCCACAATCGCCTCATCGTATGAACCGGCGTTCAAATAGACGTTGCCCAACTCGTTCCAGACGTGCGCGTTTTTGGTGTCCATGGCAATGCGCACTTCGCCATCCTGACCTACGGCGGTTAAAGGCGTTTCGCTGATTTCATCCGTCTGATTCGGCAGAATGTGAGTTGGCTCTGCATCTTTGAGGAAGGCTTCGTAGGCGGCCTGAGCTTCTTCGGATTCTGATTCTGCGGGAAGCGCTTCGCTCTGCGCTTCGGCCTGCTCGCCAACTTCGGCGCTGGCTTCGCTGATCACGCTGACCTGCTCGGTATAGGTTTCAACCACCTCCAGGGTGACAGCCGATTCGCTCACTCCGGCTTGTTGCGACATGCCAGAGATCGTCACTGCCGAATCGTCCGCGAGCGGAACTTCGTTTTCCAATTCAGCCGCGGTGAGGCTTTCTTCTACGTCTTCATCGGCAACGGCAGATGGTGTGGGCAGAACCAGCCAGGCGGGAGCGCGAGAGGCTTCGGCTTCTACTTCAGTTTCTACCGCAGGCTCTTCAGCTTGAACTTCTTCTTCTTCTTCTTCTTCTTCAGTTGCTTTTTCCGCTTTTGGGGAAACAGCCGCTTCCACCTTGGCAATTACGTCTTCAATCAGTTCCAAAACCGTCCTTCTGGGTTTGGGTTCTTCTGCGACGGGTTCGGAGATTTCTTCGGTCACTGGCGCTTCCGCTTCCACTTCAGCAACTTCCGCGACGGGTTCAGCGACTTCTTCGGTCACTGGCGCTTCCGCTTCCACTTCGGCAACTTCCGCGACGGGTTCAGCGACTTCTTCGGTCACTGGCGCTTCCGCTTCCACTTCAGCAACTTCCGCGATGGGTTCAGCGACTTCTTCGGTCACTGGCGCTTCCGCTTCCACTTCAGCAACTTCCGCGATGGGTTCGGAGATTTCTTCGGCCACTGGCGCTTCCGCTTCCACTTCCGCAACTTCCGCGACGGGTTCGGAGATTTCTTCGGTCACTGGCGCTTCCGCTTCCACTTCAGCAACTTCCGCAACGGGTTCAGCGATTTCTTCGGTCACTGGCGCTTCTACTTCTACTTCAGCAACTTCCGCGATGGGTTCAGCGACTTCTTCGGTCACTGGCGCTTCTGCTTCCACTTCCGCAACTTCTGCGACGGGTTCGGAGATTTCTTCAGTCACTGGAGCTTCTTCTGCAACTGCTTCACGAATTGCAGAAGGCTCAACCGCTTCTTCAACAGCCTGCTCAACGATCAATTGCTCCAAAATTTCTTCCGGCGCAATCAAAGTTTCCGCAACGGGGGGAGTTTCATCCAGCTTATCGCTAAAGCCGGTGTTCTCGCCGTCCAACTCGTCGGCGCGTTGGAATGCCAGAAAGGCTTCTTGATAATTGTTGAGTTTGCGATAGACATTGCCGAGACGATTCCAGGAAATGGCTTTGTCCTTGGGCTCGCCGAGCAGGTCAATGCTGTTCAGGTAGAGCGGCACAGCCTCTTCGTAGCGGCTTTGCGTCACGAAGACCAAAGCCAGGTTGCTGAACGCCCAACCGGATTGCGGGTCTAACGCGATGGCTTTTTGATAAGAAACGGCGGCTTCGGCGTGGTTCCCGTTTTTAAATTGGGCGTCGCCTAAATCCATCCAGTTCTGGGCTGAGTCGGGGTCTATATCCGTGGCGTGTTGATAAGCCTGCACAGCCTCTTTGTGTTGATCCTGACGCTCGAAGATGTTGCCAAGTCTAATCCAGGGATTAATGAACTTGTTGTTGAATTCAACATTCTTCTTTTGGTAGTTCAAAACTGCGTCAAAGATGTTGCCGAGATCTTTCCAAAATTCAAATTCAGACATTTTTACCTCCAGTAAAGATTGTCTTATGGATGCCAAACGATTGTGGATTAACTTGCATAACAATTGCCCAACAGGGTGAAGCGCGTGCGCGTGAGCAAATTTGTTTTCTCATTGGCCAAAATCACCGCAGTTTGGTAAGCCTTCAAGGCGGCGCTTTGGTCGTTCAATTTACGATAGACATTGCCGAGGCGATTCCAGGTGGTGGCTTTGTCTTTGTCGTCGCTAAAGAGTTCAATGCTGTTCAGGTACACCGGCACAGCGTCTTGATAGCGGCCTTGAAAAACCAGAGACATGGCCAGATTGCTGTGCGCCCAGCCGGAAGTTGTGTCCAAGGCCACGGCGTGAGTGTAGGCGTCCACCGCTTCGTCATAGGAAGCGGACTTGAAGAACAGGTTGCCCAACTCCAGCCAGACCTGCGCGTTCTGCGAGTTTGAACTGGCGCTCGCCAGATCGCTCCGCTCATGTTTGCCGGAATTTTGCGGGTCGAGTTCGTCGGCTTGCTGATAGGCGTTGGCGGCGTTTTCATAATCGTTCAAATGCCGGTAGATGTTGCCGAGGCTGTTCCACGAGGCGGCTTGTTCCGTCTTGTCTTTCAACAGGCTGGCGCTTTTTTGATACAGCAAAATCGCTTCGGCAAACTTGCCCATCGTCTGATAGGTCAGCGCCAGGTTGCTGTAGGGCCAGCCAAAGGCGCGGTCCAGTTCGATGGCTTTGTTGTAGGCGCCGATCGCTTTGTCATAATCGCCGTTCTCGAAGTGGATGTTGCCTTTCTTATTCCACACTTCGGGGTCCTGAGTTTCTGTAATTTCATTTTCCTTTTCAAACAGGTCAATTGGAAAATCAATCGCAGAACTGCCGTGCGGGGCATGTAATTCTTCTTTGGTTTTCATGGGCGGCTCCTCTTTGGTTGCTTGATCTTGGGTTTCCTTCCAGAACAGGGCTTCTGAATAGGTGGTGGATACGGTTTCAGTTTGATACATCCACGCGGGCATGGATGGTTTGGGTTGGGCGCTGGCCACTGGCGCGGGAGTCGCCACGGCCTGCGGGATGGCTGGTTCTTCAACTTGAACCTCTGCCCCTCGGACGGAATCCGCAATCGGCGCGGCAGAGGCCCGTTTGTTGATTTGATCCGCCGCCTGAAAGGCCTGAAGCGCATGGTCGTAATCATTAATCGCGCGATAGAAATTTGCCAGCCGATCCAAAGCGATGGCTTTGTCGCCGTCGTCGTTGAACAACTCCAGGCTTTTTTGACTGGCTGAAATCGCTTCATAGTATTGACCGAGGTTAGCCAGCGCCTGCGCGAGGTTGCTATAGCCCCACGCAAAACTGCGATTTAATTCCAGCGCTTTGGAAAAGGTCTCCGCCGCTTCGGCTGGCGCGCCGCTCCGCAGGAGTGTGAGCCCCAACTCATTCCAGAGTTGATGATTCTTCGGGTCAACCGTCAGCGCGCGTTGATAGGTTTTAATTGCGTCTTTACTGCGGCCCTGGCGGCTGTAAATTTCGGCCAACTTCAGCCAGGCGGCGGGGAAGCGCTTGTTTAAGTCGAGCGCGCGTTGATAAGAGGCGACTGCGTCAATATCGCGGCCCACGGTGGCGTAGGCTTCGCCCAGCCCCAGCCAGGCCTGGGCGAGCGTGGGGGCCAGTTCCAACGCTTTGCGGAAGGCGTTGATCGCATCGTCCAGATAGCCGATTCTGAAGTACACCGTGCCGAGTCCGTTCCAGGCAATTGGGTCTTTTGAATTGTGTTGCAGGGCTTTTTGAAAAGCCAGCATGGCTTCATCGTTGCGCTGAATTTTCATGCACAGGTTGCCGAGGTTGTTCCAGACGAAGATTTGTTCGGGGGCAATTTCAATCGCCTGTTTGTAGGCTGAAATCGCTTCGTCGTTTTTGCCCTGACTGAACTTCACCAAGGCCAGCGCGTTGTAGCATTCGGCTTCAAACCAGTTATCTTCCAGACGGATCGCGGCTTTGATGGCGTTTTGCAGTAAGTCGCGCGCTTTTTCCAGATCGCCTTTGCGCCAGTTGAGGATGCCCAGCGTGAGCATGAGCTTGGCCCGCGTGGAAGTGGATTCGGCGTTTTCCGGCAGTTCGGTCAGAAAGGCTTCGCGTAAATGAATCTTCTCTTCGGTGTCTGTAAACTCGTCGGTATATTCGCCGGTGCCAAGCCAGGCCGATTCAACGGCGCTTTGCAGGATGCGTTCGGGGTTGGGCAGGTCCACAAACTCAACCACGCGCTGACGCAGTTCCCAAAAGTCGGGCGCGGCGCTCATCAGTTCGGCTAACAACTTGGGCGTGACCCAAAACATCAGGCGCAGGTTGCGGTTGAGCAAAATATCCTTGTGATTGCTCAAAGCGGAGAAAAGCGCTTTGCTTTCGGAGGTTAACCCGCCGATGAAGAAGATCTGTTTTTCGGGAGCGGGAACGCCCTGCAAGTAAGCGGCAAAGTTTAGCCCGGGGCGTTCCGCCAACTCGAGGCGGGTGATTTTTTGCCCGCGTTCAATCAGCGCGTTTTCAAGCGCGGTTTCCGCGTCGGCGCGCACATATTCCGAGTTATAAGCCGCCAACAAGACGCAGGCTCGATTCCATTGAAGGGCGAGGTCGAGTTCTGCGAGGGCGATCTCAACGCGCTCGTCAAACGGGTTGGCTGGTTCAGGCTGAAGGAAGCCGGAGCGGCTCATAGCATTTTCCTCAAAACGGGATGGACGTCGCACCAATTTTTTTCATCGTCGCGATATTCCAAAATAGCGAGCAATTGCAGGAGGGAGCGCAAGCGGTCGCTAAACTCCAGGCGCTTGCTATCCATGACCTTCTTCAACAGTTTGATATCGTCATTGCTGAGAATGCGGCGATATTCATTGCGAATTTCAGCGGCGGCCCATTCCACGTCGCTGGCTTCCAGTTGGGCCGCTTGTCTGCGACGGGCATGTCCGATGGCGGTGCGGACGATGCGAGCCATTTCACGGAAGACGCCGCCGCTGTAGGCAATCGCCTCTTCCAACGCCGCCGGTTGAATCAGCGACATATCCATGCGCACGCCGACAAATTTTTCCAAAGCGCCAAAGCCGGCTTCCAGGCGCGCTTCGGTTTCTGCGTCGCGTAAATTGATGTTCGGCAGAAAGAGCGCCTGATCGCGGATGGCGTCGAACTCTTTGCTGTAAAACAGCGCGCTCGAAACGGTGTACACAATCGCGCAGTTGGGTTGCAACATGATCTCGCGGCGATCGTGGAAGATGGCCCGCGCGCGATCCAGGTCGGGCTTGTCCATATCGTCAATCAAAATCAGCGGAATGCGGCGCTCCTGATTGTAGATGGCGGCGGCAATGTGGTTGATGATGGCAATCAGCCCGGTAATATCTGTTTCCACCACCTGACGTAACTCCACGCGGGTGGCGGGTTCCAGTTTCATTTTCAGTCCGGCGTTGGCGAAGAACGCGTCAATCGAAGCGCCAAGTTCGTATTCGTTCCGACCTTCCAGGATGGTGGAAATTTGTTTCTCCACTTTGCCCTTCCAGCCGTTTAATTCTTTGAGCAATTGCTCGGGCAGTTCGCCGCCTTTACGGCGATATTCGCGGAACAAGCGACTGCCAATGCACAACAACACATCCCGAAAATCCAGGTCGGCAATGTCGGTCTCTTCCCGCACGCTAAAGTTAATCGGCCAATACTTCTTTTGAATTTCGACGTTGCTCAACAAATGTAAAAGTTCGGTGGATTTTCCACACCCGCGATGACCGGAGAAAAAGAACTTGGGCGGGCGATAGAAGGAGGCGAGCAGAGCGTCGGTCAACTCGTTGATCGGATTGCCAGGGCGCTGGATATAAAACGGATTGGCGCGTCCGTTGGAGCCGGGCTTGAGCGGCAAGTCCTGCTCCAGGTTGAGCCAGGCTCTATCAAAATCGGTGGCTTTTCGGTACTCAAAGCTTTTCATAAGACCTCTGCTAAAAGATTGCAATTATTGTACAAATTGCGGGCGCGCCAGCGTAGCCCAAAAGGTTGGTTCTTTTGAATGAAAACTATTGACCAGTTTGCGAACAAACGTTTGGGCAATAATGACCATGCAAAATTATCCAGCCGTGGAGGCCAGCCCTTCCCGAATGGCGAATAACGCGGCCTGGGTGCGATTCGCCAGATGGAGTTTGTTCAACACGCTACTGACATATTTGGCGATCGTCCGTTCGTTGACCACCAACTTCAAGGCAATTTCCTGATTGCTCAGCCCGCAGGCGATCAACTTGAGCGTTTCCAATTCGCGGCGGGTGAGGCGCTCGCGGAACTCGTCGTCTTTGGGCGCAACCGGACTGCTGTTGAAATCTTTGATGACTTGAATGGCGATGGAAGGATTCAAGGAGGCCTGCCCTTTGGCCACTTCGCGCACGGCTTTCAACAGTTCGGGGCGGGGCGTGTCTTTGAGCATGAAGCCCAGGGCGCCGGTTTTGATGGCTTGATAAACATGCCCGCTTTGCGCGAAGCCGGTTAATACGAGGATGCGAAAGTTTTGCGAAATATCCTTCAGCTTGGGAATGGTCGTCAGCCCGTCTTGCAGGGGCATTACCAAATCCAGCAGAATCACGTCTGGCTTGGTTTTGCGGGCCAAATTCACAGCTTCGATGCCATTTTCGGCCTGCCCGACAACTTCCATGTCTGGTTGGAGCGAGAGGATGGCGACCATGCCCTCGCGGACTACGTTCTGATCATCAACTACCAGGATGCGGATTTTGTTCATCATGTTTGCCTGTGGTTTAGAGTATGGTTATGAATGAATTGCGAGGTTGAAGGCGGAGAAGCGGCGCGCGTTCGCTTGCGCGTCTTGAATTTCCGCTTCCTGCGCCGACCATGAACTGGGCGACCAGATTTCCACATATTTGCCCTGCCCAACGAGAATGGCTTTGCTTTTGAGGTTGGCGTAGCTCAGCAGGCTGGGCGGCAGGGGCGGCGATTCGCCCGCTTTCAATTCCATGTAATTGGCCGTTCCCAAAAACATGCGTAACAACATACGCGCCAGCGGGTCGGAAAGGCTTAAGGCAGAGATGCGTTCGTAAAGTTCCGAGAAGGCCGTGGCGGAAAGGATCAGCAGGTTTTGGTCGAACCCCTGCGTGAGATAGAAACCGTCTGTCAGTTTTTTGCTCCAGCCTTCGGGGAGCATGAGGCGGCTCGAACTCTTCAACTGGGTGAGGTGATGTCCAAGGAACAAGGCTAAGTCTCCTAAATGGTGTACAGGTCCAAGTCATATCTGATTTGTATTATAGGGATTGCGGCAATTTAACCCAGTCCTAAATACTGGAGTTTAATTAAGCCCAAAAAATGCGCGTTTGCGACAGCGGCGTGGTAAGAAATGACCAGCCGGTTTGGGGCAGGATGTTTATTTTTTGCCCCTTGATTGGAGATAAAAAAACATCCGCATCTTTGCGATGCGGATGTTTTTTATGCGCGAAATGTGCGGCTTTATTTTTTTGGTTCGGCCAGCCCTTCGCGGACGGCGTACAATGCGGCTTGCGTCCGGTTGGCGAGGTGCAATTTTTCCAAAATACTGCTGACGTATTTGGCCACCGTGCGTTCATGCACGGTGAGGGTTTCGGCAATTTCCTGGTTGCTCAAGCCGCGCGCAATCAGTTTGAGCGTTTCCAACTCGCGCGGGGTGAGTGGGTCGGCGGTGTACATCAACTCGGCGGGGTGATTAATTTCGTGAATCACCTTCATCGCAATCTCCGGTTGAATGGAGGCTTTTCCGGCGGCGACATCGTAAATGGCCTGAAGCAGTTGGGCCCGCGTGGCATCCTTAAGTAGAAAACCCAGCGCGCCAGATTTCACGGCCTGATAGACCTGATCGCTTTCGGCAAAAGCGGTCAGCACCAAAATGTTGGAACTGGGCGCAACTTCTTTGATTTTGGGAATGGCTTCCAGCCCGTTTAATTTGGGCATTTGAATGTCCAGCAGGACGACATCCGGCTTGCTTTGCTTGGCCAGCGCAATGGCTTGCAAGCCGTCTTCCCCTTCGGCAACTACTTTCAGGTCTTTTTGAAACGAAAGGATGGCCACCATGCCATCGCGCACAATGCTCTCGTTATCCACGACTAAAATCCGAATTGGCTTCATTGTTCTAACCCTTTCTGCTCACGGTTACGGAAATTTTTGTGCCTTTGCCAACTTTGGAACTGAGTTTATATTTTCCATGAATTAACGCGGCGCGCTCTTTCATATTTTTCAAACCCAATCCGGCGTCGTCGGCCTTCTTGAGGCTAAAACCAGCGCCGTCGTCTTCAATTTCAAGCGTCAGGTTTTGGCGCGTTTGTTTTAAAACGATGGAAACGGTCTTGGCGTGGGCGTGGCGCAGGATGTTGTTTAGCGCCTCTTGCGAGATGAAGTACAAGGCCAGTTCGGCGTATTTGGGCACTTCGATATTTTCATCCGCCAACAGGCGGGCTTTGATGTCGGCGCGGCCTTCCACGGCGGCCAAACGATGATGGAGCGCAGAGACCAGCCCGTCTTTCAAATCCACCGGTTGCATTTCATAGAGGAATAAACGCATCTCTTTGACGGCTTGCCGCGCGTTTTCGCCGATGCGCGTGAGGACTTGTGGGAGCGCGACTTCCGAACCCGCTTCAATCCCGGCCTGGGCCGCTTCGGTAAGCGCCACCAACCCGTATAGTTTTTGACTGACCGAATCGTGCAAGTCGCGCAGGAGCCGTTGGCGCTCAGTGGCGACGATGGCGTTTTGGCGACGGCGGTTACTTTCAATCAGCGTGGCGATCTGATTCGCAAGCGTGGTCAGTCGGATGACTTCGTCTTGCGTGTATGGGTTCACTTCGCTTCGGCTCAGGCACAAACACCCCAACAATGCGTTTTCTTGTTGGGCGTAAATCACCAGCGGAATTAAGACCGCCGAACGCATCCCAACGCTTTTGATCTGGATGGGAGTCCGCCCGTGTTCTTTCAGGTCGTCCACGGCCAACGGGCGATTCTCTTCGTTGTTAATCAGGAGGTTATAAATCAGCGTGGAGGTGGTTTCGGTGTTAATGACTTTGAGTTGCTCAGGCGGCAGGCCAAATTGGGTTTGGAGGGCCAGTTTGGGCTGGCCGCTCGCTTCATCTTGATGGACCAGGAAGATCGCGGCCGCCTGACTTTTGAAAGAATACAAGACCTGATAAATGGACTGCGCTAAAAATTCATCCAGGTTAATGGAGCGGCTGGCAGTGCCGGAGATGGCGTTGAGTAACACGAACAATTCATCGCGGGCTTGTTGGCGCGCGTCGTCGGCCAGTTTCTTTTCGGTAATGTCGCGCCAAATCACCAGATGTCCCAGCGCCTGCCCGTCATTTTTGATCAACTGCGAAACGCGAATGTTGAAGTAGCGCCAGTCGCTTTTCATCCGCAAACTGCGGCGCAATTCCATTTCTTTAATGCCTGCGGTGGAGCGCGTCAGTTTTTCCCAGTCGCTTAAGATGTTTGTAATTGGCTTGCCGTAAAATTTCTCACGCGACACTTCCACCATTTTCTCGGCCGCGGAGTTCATATCAATGACCAGCCCCTGTTCATCCACCACCATCCAGCCGTCGTCCATGCTTTCCACGGCCGCTTCGCGGGTGAGCGGCATGGTCTCAACCAGGGAACTGTTGAACTTGCCGTAGGCGATTCCGGCCAGCCCCAGCGGATACGCGAGGATGGCCACCAGCGCATTCAGTTCCACGCCTTTGTCAAACGAGATGAAAATCATCGCCAGGATGGGGATGATTGCGCCCAACAGGATGGTCCACGCTTTGAAAAAATGCGCGCGCGGCTTATGCGCGAAGGTGTCGATCAGGAAGATTAAACTTCCGGCGAGCAGGTGCAACACATATAAAATGTGAACGTGTTCCCAGGCCTGGTTGAAGGGGCTAAAGAAAGTCGTTCTCAGTTGCGGGTCCCAAAAAAAAACTTGAAGCAGGAGCGGCTCAACGAGGAAGAGGATAATCGTATACGGATTGATCCAGTCGCGGCGGTTGGAATAGGCCAGCGCGAAGAAGAGTTGTAAAGTCGCCGTCGTGGCCAGACAGAAATCATTAATGCGTATGAACGTATTGGTGGGGATGACCATGCGTTGGGTTGCGTATAAAAAATAGGCGCAGATCCAAAGGATCAGCACAATCGCCTGCCACATCAGCAGGAGGGTCCCGGAGGCTTTTTTATAGAGGAAGAGAATCAGCAACCCGGTGAGGGCGGCAATTAAGAGGAAGATGGAAACGGCGGGATTCATGGTTGCGTAGTTTCAGATAAAACTTGTAAACTGACCAGCGCGCGCAAGTTGGGGTTTTGCAAAATTTGTCCGGCCCCAAGCGCTTTAGATTGATACGCCGCGCGAAGTTTTTTCAGCGCGCGCTCCGCATGGCCTTGCAAAATTTCCAGGCAGGCTTCCTGTAAAAGGTCTCGCGGCAGACCCAGCCTGTGAATTTCTGCGAGTTGCGCGCGACAGGCTTCGGGTTGATTATTTTTTAGATAAGCGCCCGCCAATGCCAGACGTAAACCCAATTGATTAGGCGCGTTGCCCAACGCCGCTTCGAGCGTCTTAACTGCATCCTGACTCCGATCCATGGAGAGATACAGCCACCCAAGCGTTTTCCAAACCTCTAAATTTTGCGGGTCGTCCTGCGCGGCTTGTTTGGCGAGGCGAATGGCGGCTTGATTTTTTCCCAGGCTGTGCGCGCTGATGGCAGAGTTTATCACGAAGACGCTGTTTGCAGGGTCGAAAGTTCTCGCTTGCTCAAAATGGCGCCAGGCGCTTTGGCGCTCGTCTGCGCTAAAGGCTTTCAGCCCGTTTAGGTTGTCCAGCCAGCCCAAATAGCTGGGTTCTTTTTTGACAAGCTGGGCAAAGCCTTGCAGGTGTTTGGAAAAATGTTCGAGATGATGTAACTGCCAGTTGAGTTGGAGCAGGCCGAGGGTGAGGGCGAGGCGGGTTTTAATCTCAGCTTGCGGCGTAAGCGCGTTGAGTTGAGTTTCATATTCGGCGCGGGCCTTTTCATCTACGGGAAGGTTGGACTGCCAGACGAAAATTTCGCTGGGAATGGGCGGGCGGCGCGAACCGCGCGGCGGCGCAAACTCCACCACGCGATGCCGGAAGGCCCAAAAATCTGGCGCGGCATGGGGCAGTTGGGCGGCCTCCGTTGAGGTGAGCCAAAACACGACGCAAATTTTTTGCTCGACGAGATGTTCGCGATGCAGGTTCAAGGCGCGATAGATGGCGCCGTGGGTAAGTTGATTGACGTTGGCAAGTTGGGAGACGAAGAAGACCGTTTTTTCGCGCCGGGGAGTCCGGCACATTTGCAAGATTAAGTCGGTGGCGTTGGTTTGCGGCGTAATCTGTTGAACGGCTAGACCGACGGCGCTTAGTTTTTTTTCAAGGGCGCGTTGGGCCAGGGTTTGTTGCGGCTGGGTTTGGAGCGCGGCCAATAAAATGCTGGGACGTTGCCAGCGGACGGCCAGTTCAATTTCGTCATGCAGGATGTTGATTCCTTCAAGAAATCCCTTGCTGTGAAAACCCTGTCTCGGCGAACGACTCGAAGTTGAACTCATTGGCTGAATGGATTACTCAAAGCCGGACAGAAAGTGGACGGCTTTAAGTGGAAGTAAGGCGCGCGCTTCCTCATGGAGTGCGGCGTAATGGCCCTGCCATAGGTTGAAAAAGGCCGAAGCGTCCAGCGCGGTGAGCCGTTGAAATTGATTAACGCTGAGCGCTTGCAGGGCTTCGTTGGTGAAGCCGCTGATGGAAACGATCATGCCGTAGTCGTTGGGGGGGAGGGCCGCTAAAAAACTTTTGACGCCTTCGAGCGTGAGGGCTTGTCCTTTGTTGCGGATTTGCGCGAGAATGCGCTGTCCTTTGGCGCCGAGTGGGTCTGAAAAGGCAATCAGGTTGATTTGCCCTTTTTGCTTGTCCGCCGGGGCCATCCAGGAGGGGTAATAGCCCATGGCGCGGAGCAAGCCAGCCAGCATGATTTGTAGTTCGTTGGCGTTGAGTTGGTAGAGATGTTTTTCAATTTGCGCCCAAGCCGCTTCCTGGGCCAGTTCCATCTCAACGATGCTCTCCGGGGCAATGCGGCGGCGCGAACTGTAGATGCGAATCGCTTCGGTGTAGAAATCCTGAACGTTGGTAAATCGGCGGCAGGCCTGATAGCCCTCTTCGGTGATGAACCAGCGGCCTCTTTCGTTCTTCATCAGCCAACCGGCATGGGCAAAGGGAATGCTGGAGATGCGGATGATTTTTTCGTAACGTGGAGCGTTGGTTTCCGGCGCGGGTCGCAGTTCTTCTGCGGTTAGTTTTGTAAAATTGGGAATTAGCGCTAAAACTTCCTTGGCGGTGAGTCCTTCGTTTTTATCCCACAAAATTTCGAAGACACTGCGTAATAATTCGCCTGCGCGTTTCGTTGTAAGGTTTGACATTGACAGGTCCTGAGTAAAAGTGAGCCTGTATTATAAAGTATTCAGTCCTTGTTGTCTGCGGGTCATCCGGAGGTATTGTTCGACCATTTCTTTGGGGTGTGGGCGGCTTCCGAGGACGACCAGATACCCGTGCGCCCAAAAGTCGTTGGACAGATTTTCCTGCCGGATGCGCCCAAAATTCTCAAAGATCATGCGCGAGGTGTCGTAGCGGATTTGTTGCATGAAACGCACCGGGGGCGTTTCCGGCTGGACGGACATGGCCCATTGGAAGTAGTCCGGGTCGGTGTTGATGAATTCGATGCGCCAGCCAAAGGAAACGCAAATTTGCTGGAGCCACTGCGGTAAAAAGAGCGCCAGATCGCCTTTGAGTTGATGGGCTGGAAAGCGGGGGATGAGCAGGCAGGTGTAGGTTAGCTCGTAGGATTCCTGATGAATCGGTTCAAAAACAACCTCCTCGGTGAAGGTTGTTTCTTCATCTAATAATTCGTCCTGGCTGAATGAAAAGGCTAAAGCTGATTTTACGTCGGTCTGACCTGATGAATCCATTGTTCGCTTACCTTCCCTGTAGATTCGATAGCCATTGCGGGTTCCTTACGCTCTGCGGATGACATCGCTTTCATTATACACGAATCCCAATATTTATTAATATTAGAACTTTTGTCAGCCGCCTTTCAAAACTGAAAGGTGAAAACTGGATGGAGGCGCTCCGGTTCAGGGATTTAACACGAAATAACAATGTCATTTAAAAAGAAATCGAATATGCTTCGAGCATTCATTTTGAAAATAGATTGCTTGAATCTCACAAGGAGTTGCGATGGGCAAAAGAGTGGTTTTTAACGGCATTGAGATCAACGCCTCTGAAGGCGAACAATCTACCAGGGGCTTGTTGGGGTTTGTTGAAAATGTGATTACGCGCCTGGAGAGCGGTTTGGACAAGAGCGATGAGAATTTTAATATGTGCATCAATACGAGTTTTTCGCCCACCCGTTCAACGAGATACAATATTTCAATTCGCGGGATTAAAAACGAACGGACGCGCGACAAGGTGGTCGGCATTTTGCAGAAGTCTGCCGCGACGAATAAAAGTAGAGTCTCTGGCACATTGAAGGTCGATTTGCAAGTGCAGGACGGCTAAACGCTGAAAGCCGCCCACAGATGGGCGGCTTTTTGATTCAACGGCGGCGATGGAGATGGCGCTGGCAGGCCTGGGCGGATTTGACCGCATCCCCCGAAAGTCATGCCGCGCTGAAAGGTAGATGTAAGGTTCGCAGGGTGGATTCCTTTGATTATGCAAGGGGGGTGTTGTATAGTTGTTTAAATCAATTTACTTCAAGGAGAATATCATGAATTATCGCTTTATGTTCACCATTAACGCTGTGGCGTTGGGCTTGTTTGGCGCAGGCTTGTTGATCATGCCAGACTTCGTGATGGACCAATTCAACATCGAGAAATACGTGGCGATTAATTTCCTGTCCCGTTTCTTTGGCGCCACCCTGCTTTTGCTGGCCTGGTTCCTGTGGATGTTAAAAGACATGGCCAGCGCGAAGGTTCAACGCGTGATGGCCATCGTGTTCCTCGCGTATTCAGTAGCTGGTTTTGCCGCGACGATCATGGGCATGAGCCGCCAATCCATTGGCGTGATTCGCACCAATGGCTGGGTGATGCTCGTGGTCTATGGCTTCTTTACCCTGATTTATGGCTATGTGCTCTTCCTGCAACCTAAAGAGCAGAAACAACGCGCTCCTAAAAAGACGACCAAGACGCAAAGCCCCACTCCGCCAACCGGCATTCAATAATTTTTTCTGAATTTGTAACAGGTCAAGGCAAAGCCTTGACCTGTTTGATTTTAATCAATGTGCGGCGAATTTATTTTGCGCTTAGATTTTCCCTGATCCAATCCAGGACATCTTTGGGCGTTCCAATTTTTATCCCTGCCCGTTCTTCGACTTTTGGGTCATTGAGAAAATGTTTTTTATCGTGGGTCGCCAGATAGTCCACTTTGGCTTTGACTGCGGCAAGCAAGATCGGAACATCGTCTGGGTCTTCTATCAAATATAGATTTGCTTGAACTTCATAGCGTGATGGATTTTTAATAATTGTAATTTTTGCCTTCCGGATTTCTTTCTGAACATCTTCTAGGTTGTCGGCAGACTTTTTGGCAACGGAGCGCGTTGTCTCGTTGAGAACCAGTTCGCTAATGATTAATAAAATATCTTCCGCTTCGCCCAATTGAAGTAATGCATGAGCCGCGCCTGTTTCTGAAATGACGCCCGCCATTAAAGCGCTGCTGTCAAGAAATATATTCAGTTTTTGCATAGACTATTTCTTGACTGGCTTTGAGTTGCCATAAGTTTCTTTGACAAGCTTTTTTCTTTCCTGCCTTAAGGTCTCCAGCCAATTTTCTATATCAATATCTTCTTCTTGTAGCCGTTTCGCAATTCGCCTTGATAATACGTCCACCTCTAAAACTTTTGGCTTAAGCAAAAATGATCCGCCGCCCAAATCAATGATCGTGAATACTTCGCCTTCTGCTAAATTGTATTTTGACCTTAACTTGGCAGGGAAGGTGATTGTGCCTTTGCCGCGCATTTGAACGGTTGTCATGGTTTTCTCCAGAAAATCGGAAAATCGGAATTTCTGGAATTATAGCACGGGCCGCTCCCACCAGCCCATCAACTCGCTCAACGCCAAACTCGGAGTCGCATTGCCTTGTCGCCCTGAATTCCAGGTGACGATTAACTCGCTCTTCGCGCGCGTGATGCCAACATATAACAAACGCAAGCGCTCTTTGATGTAGCCCAGCCGCGCTTCAAAAGTTGCCCGGCCTTCTTCGTACCACTCGTATTCGCTGTTTGATTCCAGCGCCGTCAATTGCGCCAGCGCTTCGGCTTCCATGTTTAATCCCTGGCGGACAAACCATTTTTCAGCAATGAAGTTGTCGCCTGGCGCGCCCGATGGGAAATCATAATTATTGACGCTCATCAAATACACGCGATCCCATTCCAACCCTTTGGCGCGATGCATGGTCGTCACCACGGCTTTGCCGCGATGCCGCTCCGGGTCAAAACCTGCGTCGTCTTCTGAGAAACCAATGAAGCGTCGTTCGTTTTTCGCAATCAGCGTCAACTCCGCCGTCAGTTCTGGCAAACGCCAATCGTGATGATCCTCAGCCGCTTTGCGTAAGACCAGCGCCAACTTATGCGCCAAGGCCAAGTCTGACGCTTCGGTAAAAACATCCTGCGCCAACGTCAGCGTCAATTGATCAATCGGAAGCGTGACCGCACTCAACCATCTCTGCGCGTGGATTCGAAATTGACTTAATTCTTGAATGACTTCGTCCGCTTCATCCGCGCTGATGCCTGCCAGCCAATCTGACGACTCTCCGCTCCTCCCAAGCGAGGGGTGAGGGGCGAGGGAGGGCGCAACAAAATTTTCAACCTGCCCAATCCTCTGAATCAAACCGCTGACCATTTTTACAAATTCGGCTTTTTCCACTTCTTCGCGCCAATCCCGCCGCCAGACTTCATAGGCTTTGGATAGCTTTCGCGCCGATTGCGGATCTGCCAGATAAGACAGTAAATAATTCAACGAACCTGCCGCCGCGCGCGTCGTGGACGTGGACGAAATCAACTCAATCACTTCCACGTTTCTCTTTTTCAGCGCTTCAATCGCTTCCACGCCGCGCGTGTTACGCGGCACGAGAATGGCGACGGTTGGTTTGATGTCGTCTTCTGTAAATGAATCCAAATAACCCTTGACTGACTTGGCTACGTTTTCCAGTTCCGCTTCCGGCGTAAATTTCTTGCTGATGAATTTAATCGCTTCGCGGTTAGTGGGCGGGTTTTGCGGCTCGTATCCCTGCGGCACAGGCTGAATATGTGGAAGCGATAAGGCCGTCCGCGCTTGCGGTTCAGGAT
>JADZCC010000104.1 GCA_020851785.1 Anaerolineales bacterium | reverse complement strand
CTCAACCCCGCTGAACTTCGGCGTCGGATTGACCAGAAAACTGCCAAACTTTGGAAAATTTCTCGGTAACATTCCTTCTTGATGCAACGTTACTACCAAAGTAACATTTTATCTTGATGCATTACGTAATCAAAAAAAGCGGCAGTCTGTAACCACTGCCGCTTTTGCGCCCAACTTTGTTAGCGCGGTTCAATCACCAGCTTAATCGCGGTGCGAACCTTGTCTTCAATTTCGACATCCACAAACTCCGGCATACAGATCACGGCAATCTCGTCATTCTTGAGATAGCTCGTGGCCAACACCAGGGCTTTAATCGCCTGGTTAACTGCGCCCGCGCCAATGGCTTGCACCTCGGCGCGTTTGTGTTCGCGAATGACGCCAGCAATGGCCCCAGCGACTGCAGACGTACGGGAGTTGGCTGAAACTTTGATCATATCCATGGCAACCTCCGAAGGTTAAAAAGAGGGGTGACGTGTTTTGCATTCTACAATATTCAGCCTTGTCTTTCACACATTGTAATTATATAGATATGGAATAGTAATATTAGTAGGGCCTGTGGAAAGTGTGGAGAAATGTTTTTCGCCGCCAGATATGGGAGGGTTGCCCGCGCCGCCCACCAGCCCTAGGTGGATTCAGCGTTCTCGAAAATTTCTTCCGCTGTGGAACAGTCTTGGAAAACTTATCCACAAAAAACGAGGTTATCCACACTTTTACCCACAAATCCATATATTGGAAATCTCGAATATTACCCCCCATATATGGGGGCGCTGATTTTTAGGATTTTAGACGCTTATCTGGGAAATTGGAGGGATTGTCCACAGGAGAGCGGCTTTTTCCACAGTTTTTAGGCAGTTATCCACAGGTTGGAGCGGCTCTACCCCTTTATTTGGCTAGACAACATCCCCCAAATGTGGCGGCTTTTTGTGAAATCCAGTTCAACAGATTCTCTTATACGAAATTGCCGCATTTTTAGGGTTGTTTTTTGAGCGCTTACTCCACCCCATTGGCGGCGGCCAGCTCATCCAAAAGGATTTCGATTTCGTCGAGGTAATGATCCAGCCCTTCCACGCGCTCTGAAAATCCCAGTCCCAGCCCCAGTTCATTGACGGCGCTCTGCCAAAAGTTGAGGTGATCGCCAGTCAAAACTTCGGCGGAGAGCGTCCACGTGTGCAGGAGCGGCCACAACGCGGCGTTTGGGTTTTCGCCTTCTAAAAGGGCTTTGATGGCCTTCTCGTAATAATTCAAGCGGATTGGGTTAATCCGCGCGTCCACATTGGGCGCGACGCTGGCCAGTTTGAAGGCGGCGTTCCAATCTCCCAGCCAACTGGTTATTTTTTCGGCGTCAAGTTGGTTCGCGCCAACCAGTCCGTAGGCGCCAATGGCCAGCCCGGGCTTTTGCACCGCTTCTGCTCGAAACGGCAGTTCCAAAAAGAGACGTCTTTCGTATAACGGTTCGCCGGTAACTTCGGCGATGGCGTTGCAGGCGTAAAAGAGCGCGGTCAAAAAGGCGTGGAGTTCTTTGGGCGTTGGGGCGCTTGCCACTTCGGTCAGGTCGCTCCATACCTGGCGGGCCGATTTGAGCAGTTTGCGGCAACGCTGGAGCATGAGCGCGGGTTGTTCAAATTCAAAACCGGCGCGCAGGCTGGCTTGCACAAAGTCGAAAAACTTTTCGCGTTCGTAGAGCAACTGCGGATCGTACATTTCATAGCCCAGCCACGGGTCGCTCCGCAATTCGCGGGGGTTTTTGAACTCGTCTTTGGCGCGACGGCGGATGTCCAAATGAAAATCGGGGGCGAGTTTGACCAACTCGCGGGTTTGCGCGGGCAGGGTTTTGCAGACCAGCACCAGGTCAATATCCGCTGTGCCGCCGAGCATGGGTTCCACGTTGAGCAGGGAGCCGGTTAAATAGGCGGCGACGATCTCCGGGTCGTTATAGGCTCGTTCCTGGGCGGTTTCTTTGGCAATCCGAATTAATGAATCTCGTGTAACGCGCATGGCTTCCTTATATCTCTGCTTTTATTCCAGCGGCAGGCTGGTCTGAAAGGGTATTAGCTCCAAAGTCTCGCGGATGCGGTTTTCCACAAACTTTAGGTGTTCGGGGTTTTGCATCACGTTCAGTTCGTTGCTGTCAATTTTTAAAACCGGCGTATGGTCAAACGGCTTGGAGAAAAACTCTTCATACGTCAGGTTCAGTTCGTGAATGTACGCGCGTTCCATCTGGCGTTCGTAGGGGCGGTCGCGCAGGGCAATCCTCTGCATGAGCGTGTCTGTGCTGGCTTGTAAATAGACCAGCAAATCCGGCTTGGGAATTTTCTCGCCCAAGGCCTCATGGACTTTGTGATACATGTTCAACTCGTCGCCTTTGATGTTAATCCGCGCAAAAAGCGCGTCTTTGGCGAAGGTGTAATCGGCGATCAGGTTCTTTCCGGCGGCCAGCGTTTGCGGCACGTTGTTGTTTTGTTGGTGATAGCGACTCAACAAAAAGAAGATTTGCGTCTGAAAGGCATAGCGCGCGCGGTCGCCGTAAAAGTCGGAGAGGAAGGGATTCTCCTCAAACACTTCCAGCAGGACTTCGGCGTTGAAGGCGCTTTGTAACAGGCGCGCCAGCGTGGTTTTACCCACCCCAATCACGCCTTCAATGGCAATATACATGAACAAAAACTCCGTGAAAAATGTAAGTTAAGGATACCATAAGTTGGGAATGAAGAATGAAGGGGCAGAATGGAGGAACTGTCCAGTTATAATTCCGTCCATGAAGCCAAAGGTTTGTATTACGCCAAAGGTGACGGGCAGTGGGGGGATGGCGTCTTTCCGTTTGAAGTTTGAGCAGGGGCTTTCCGCCCGCGGCGTTGATGTCACTTACGACCTTTCCGCGAAAGCGGATGCGGTGTTGGTGATTGCCGGAACAAAGAACCTTTGGGGCTTGAATCAGGCGCGCAAACGCGGGACGCGTATCGTCCAAAGGCTGGACGGCGTGAACTGGGTTCAGCGCGTTAAATGGTCGGGCGTGCGTTACACCGTCCGCGCCGCCTACGGCAATTTTATGCTGGCCCTCATCCGCAAGCATGTTGCGGAGCGCGTGATCTATCAAAGTCGGTTCATCCAAAACTGGTGGGAGGATTGGTACGGAGTCGCAGAAAAACCGGCGCAGGTCATCCTCAACGGCGTGGACCTGGATTTTTACAACCCGCATAGTTCAACCCAACGCCCGCTTCAACCCTATCGCCTGTTACTGCTGGAGGGCAGTCTGGCGCGGGGGTTAAACTCCGGCTTGTTTCATGGCGTGGCGGTGGCGGAAAAACTCGCTGAAAAATATCCCATGGAAGTGGCGGTGGCCGGAACGGTGGACGAAGCGACTCAAAGACAATTACGCAGTAAAGTTCCGGTTAAGTTTTTAGGCACGCTTCCGCGTGAAGAGATTCCGCAGTTGATTCGCTCCGCTCACCTGCTGTATTGCGCCGAGGTCAACCCGCCCTGCCCTAACTCGGTGATTGAAGCGCTGGCTTGCGGCCTGCCCGTGATTGGGTTTGATACCGGCTCGCTCAAGGAACTGCTCGGCGCGGAAGCCGGCGTAATCGTCCCCTACGGCGCCAACCCCTGGAAGTTGGAAATGCCGAATGTTTCAGCGTTGGCTGAGGCGGCTGGAGAAGTTTTAGAGAAACAGAATCAGTTTCGGGCGGCGGCGCGGCGGCGCGCAGAATCCACTTTTAGTTTGGATGCAATGGTCGAGTCGTATCTGAAAATTTTGCTGGAGGATTAATCATGGATCAGGAAATTCACGCTTTCTTAATCAAACATTTGCAGGGCATTTTGCAAAATGACCTTGTCGTGTATTACGCCACCACCAGCGAGGATTTGACCTTGTATGAGTGGTGGGTGACGCCGCACCGTTTGGATGGCCAGCCCTTTCACGAATTTATGATGACGTCCAACGCCGAACGCGGCGCGGTCTTTGGCGCGGAAGAGGCCGGCAAAACCCGTTTTGATTTATCCAACTTAAATATTCAACGCTATGGCGAGACGGCGATTGCCAGTTACACCTTGTTGATTAGCGCTTCTTCACAGGCGGGCGTGAACGTGGCCGCGCATAACGAAAGCCGCGTGATGGTGAAACTGGACGGCGCGTGGAAGGTTGTGCATGTGCATAAATCGCCCGCGTATGCGGCGCCGCACGTTGGCTAAATGATGAAACCAAACTCTGGCCGCTTCCTTTGGCTGGCGTTGACGCTTCTGCCGCTGGTGAGCCTCTCGTTTTTGTTGGCCGTTTCTCCGCAGGATTTTTGGTGGCTACTGCAAGTGGGGCGCGAAACCCTGCAAACTGGAAGCGTGCCATTGACCGATACGATCAGTTGGAGTCAGGCGGGGCGGCCGATCATCTATCAGCAGTGGCTGGCGGGCGTTATTTTTTATTCCGGCTATCAACTGGGCGGAATAACCGTCGTCTTTTTAGTGCGCGGATTGGCGATTGCCTTTACTTACGCGCTTTTATGGAGCTTACTGGCGCGGGCTTCAACTCCAATCTTAGCTACTGTCCTGACAGTTGTCCTTGGGTTTTCAACCGCCAACAATTGGTCGGTGCGTTCGCAATTGCTGGCGTATCCGCTCTTTGCAATCAGCGTGGCGGTTTTATACGCCTGGCAAAGCGGAGGTAAAAAACAACTCTGGCTTTTACCGCTCGCCGCCTTGTTGTGGGTCAACTTGCACGGTTCGTTTATTTTATTGTTTGTCCTGCTGGCTTCGGCTTTGCTGTTTGGCGACGGCGATAAAAAATTTTTGTTCTGGGTTTCAGCGGCTACTCTGCTGGCCACGCTCATCAACCCGTATGGCGTAAAAATTTGGAGCTACCTGACCTTTATGCTTCAATCGCCTTCCGATCACCTCTTCGCTTTTGAATGGGCCCCGCCGCAAAACGCAGGCTGGCAAATGAACATTTTTTTTGCGTGGCTCCTTGTGTTTGCTCCGCTGGTGGCATTTGCCAAAAACAAACTGACTAAACTCGAATGGCTGTGGTTTCTGGGCTTTGGCTGGCTGGCGCTGAGCGGTTTGCGGTATGTCATCTGGTTTCATTTTCTGCTGGCCATTTTTTCCGCCAAACTCCTTGCGGGTTTTTTCAAAGCCACGCCGCCGCAAAAAACTTTTCCAGCCATTAACCTGGCGCTGGGAATCTTTTTACTTTTCCTTCCCCTGATTTTTTTGACCGGCTTCCGCGAAAAGTGGATGGGGAGTTCCATACCCGTTTATGAGACGGCCATCACCCCGCTCCGCGCCACGGGATGGCTGATTCAACACCCCGAACATTGCGCCACACTCTGGGCCGATTACGCCTTTGGCGGCTACCTGGCCTTTGCCTTCCCCACCTGCAAACCCTGGATGGACAGTCGCTTCAATGCCTACCCGCCGGAGCAATGGGAAGCCTACGTCCGTGTGACAAACGCCGAAGGCTGGCAAAATTTCTTTGACGAGAACCGCATCCAAAACCTGTTCCTTTCTTCCGCCGCGCAACCAAAATTATTGCAAGCGGTTTCGCAATCTTCGGACTGGCTCCAAATTTATAAAGACGATGACGCCGTCTTCTTCACCCGCCAAGAGGAGCCATGAATCAATTCAACGGCAAACTCGCAATTCAACAGCGCGTCCTGCCTGCCTACCGCGTCCCCTTCTTTGACTTGTTAGCCAGCCATTGCGCCCACAACCTGACGCTGTTTGCCGGCCAACCGCGTCCAAACGAAATGATCCTCAGCGGTCAACCACAGGTTGCGGAATTTCGTCCGGCGCAAAACGTCCATTTACTGGGCGGCAGGTTTTATCTGTGCCATCAAAAAGGGTTAATCAACTGGCTGGAAGAAGCGAACCCCAACGCATTAATCCTGGAAGCCAACCCAAGATATTTATCCGCGCCCGCCGCAATTCGCTGGATGCGCCAACGCGGAAGAAAGTCCATTGGCTGGGGGCTGGGTGCGCCCAAACAAAACGCGTTCTGGAAAAATTTTATCCATCAGTTTGACGGGCTAATCGCCTACAGTCAGCGTGGCGCGGAGGAATACGCTCAATTGGGCTTTCCACGCGAAAAGATTTTCACCGCGCATAATTCAGTTTCGCTGGCTCCAGATTTTCCATTGCCGCACCGGCCCGCAAGTTTCAGCCCGCGTCCCACGCTCTTATTCGTCGGCAGACTGCAAGCCCGCAAACGAGTCGACTCTTTGTTGCGCGCCTGCGCCGAATTGGAATCTAAACCGCGTTTGATCATTGTCGGCTCCGGGCCAGAACGCGAGCGCTTGCAAGCGCTCGCGCAAGAAATTTATCCAGGCGCGGAATTTGTCGGCGCGAAACATGGCGCGGAACTCAAACCCTATTTTGAGCAAGCCGACTTGTTTGTTTTGCCCGGCACGGGCGGGCTGGCCGTACAGGAAGCCATGAGCTACGGCCTGCCTGTGATCGTGGCCAAAGGCGACGGCACGCAGGACGATTTAGTCCGCGAGAAAAATGGCTGGCAAATTGAGCCGGAAAATTACGAAGCGCTGGTTGGCGCAATTAAAAACGCGCTAACCGACGTAGCGCGTTTGAGAAGCATGGGGGCCGAATCGTATCGGATTGTGGCCGAGGAAATCAACCTGCAAAAAATGGCCTCAGCGTTTCTACAAGCCCTGAATGAAATTTACGCGAGTTAACGCCAGGCTATAAAAAAAACTAGCGACCCGACACTTTTCTTTTGGGACGTGGATATTTTCAGAGTTTCGATTAAAAAGGCGGTTTTTTCCGCGTCCATCAGCGCTCCTCCGCGTCCAATTTAGGAACTGTCAGGTGGCTAGTAAAAAAATAACTTTCACTTTGCGCCTCTGCGATTAAGCGACAGCCTTACGGCAGTTTCACCTGCGTGGCGATTACAAAACCTTCCACGCCGTTTTTCGTCCGCACTTTAATCCACTGATTGGCTTTGCCAATTTTCGCCTGCGCCTTTTTCGCGTCTTCCAAAACCGTCAGTTGAGATTTCATCGGCTGGTTGGCCAACACTTTGGCCTTCTGTGAAGCGCTTTCGTAAATGCTTGCTCCCAAGCGGCCCACTCTCGCGTTGACCACAATCACGAATTCATTGATGGCTGGCGTTTGCGCGGGCGTGGAAACTGGCGGCGTAGTTGCTGGAGTGGCAGGCGGCGTTGGCGCAGATACTGGCGGCGCGCTTTCCGCTTGCTCCAAATACCAGGCCGCGGTGAACCCTTCCTTGCCGTCTTCCGTCCGCACGCGCACCCACTGATTCACGCCGCCCACTTTGGAAGCCCCGTCCGCTTCGAGCAAAGTCAGCAAAGCCCCAGCCGAAGCGATGGCCACCACGTTCTTCGTCGAAGAGGTGTCAATGCTGGAGCGGATGTTCAAGCCCCAGGTAACCGTGGCCTTCACGCGGGCGGAGGCGGCGCCCTTCGTCGGCGTACCCGTCGTCGGCGTGGCGGGCGGCGGGTTGTTCGTCGCGTACGCTTCATACAAAATCACATGCGAGATCGCGCCCTGTAACGAACGTCCCTGCGCGTAGCGCTTCATCAAATAATCAGGTTGATTTATGTCGGTTTGGTAGGGCCACGGGTCGAGCATTAAATAATCGTTGCCTTTGCGGGCGTATAAAACCACCCAATGCGTTTGAATCCCTGGCGCGGGCGAACGATCCACCTGCACGAGGGCGGGTTGCCCGGCCGCCAAAGCCGCGTCAATTTGCGCGAGCGGCGCGTCGCTGTTGCCGCACGGGATGAAAGCCTTGAGCGTCACATTCGGATAAATTTTGTTCACTGCCCCCCAGGCGATGGACGCGCCGACAAACCCGCCGACGCTTTTTAATTTTTGGTTCAAAGATTTTGGCGTTTCGTTGTAGCCATGCCCATCCAGCAACATGGTCACGGCGGTTAATGCGCATCCCACATAGCCAATCGTATCCGAGCCTGTGCCGTTGCCCAGCGTCTCATCTTTCCATTTTGGATCTTGTTGCGAAAAATAAACGAGTTGAAATGTCATGGCTACCTCTCTGGATTAATTAAATAAATCTGCCTGAATTATACCTTTCGCTGTGCGCTTAACCGACGGCTGATTCTAGCCATTGGGCCGCGTCGCCGCCTGATGAAAATTCATCAGCGTTTCGATAAATTGTTTTTGTCCCGAAGCGTAATGTGTGGCCAAAGAATTCAAACGAAAGACGAGCGTTTTGCCGTCGGTTAATTCAAGCGCAATCATTTTTTGATTCAAGAATCCGCTGGGCTGGATGGATTTAATCTCCGCATAAGCGATCTCGCCTACTTCTTTGTTGACCATTTTCAATGAAGCCACGCCCATCTCGGTGGCGATGATGAAGATTCTTTTGCGCGTCAGCGCCGCGAAGAAATAACCGTCGCCGATCAGGCTTAACCCATGCGTGGCGATTACTTTGGCCAGCGCTTTTGTATAGAGAAACCCCGTCAATTCCAGCGCTTCGCCGGGGGCGAGGCGCGCGGCTAATTCTTGATGAATGAACTCGTCATAGTTGTGCATACGCTCTCCGCTGTGAACGCCAGTTGTTGAAAACCGTCTGGTAAACGCAAATCAGGATCGCCAAAGCGGAGAAAAACGAAAATCCCCATTGGGCGTAGTTTTCCCAACTTGAGAAAAAATTGTAGATGAACACGCTGGATAAAATCGCCGAAAGCGCGGCGTAGAGCTTTGCGCTTTTCTCTGCGCTTTTGAAAAAAACGAATTGAATAAAGGGCAAAAAAATAAAATAGTGATGCCAGGCCGTTTCAATAAGGAAGGGTAAAGTACAAAACAACAACGTGATGGAAATTAATCCGTCAGAATCGAGCTTGGACTTTTGAACGAACCAAAGCAGGAGCAAGTTACAAAAAGCGACGCCAAAGCCAACCCACTGGAAGAGTTTCAACACAAATAATCGCGCCGGATCAATGCCGAGCAGGCGCGCAAAGACGTACGGCGCGTATTGCGTATTGGGGTTTGCGGCGGTG
>JADZCC010000103.1 GCA_020851785.1 Anaerolineales bacterium | reverse complement strand
GCGCAGGTTGCTCGCAAACACAACATTGCCATCATTGCCGATGGCGGAATTAAATTCAGCGGCGATATTGTCAAAGCGAGTGTGGCGGGCGGCAACGCTGTGATGCTCGGCAGTATGCTTGCAGGTTTGGAAGAAGCGCCTGGCGAAGTGATGCTCTATGAAGGTCGCCGCTTCAAAGAATATCGCGGCATGGGAAGCCTCGGCGCAATGAAAGGCTACGGCGTGGATCGCTATGCAACGGGTCAGGCGGGTAGCGGCAAACTTGTCCCCGAAGGCATTGAAGGGCGTGTGCCATACAAAGGCGCGCTCGGCGAATATGTGTATCAACTCGTCGGCGGTTTGCGTTCGGGCATGGGTTACGCGGGCGCCGCTTCGTTGCAAGACCTGCAAACCAAAACGCGCCTCACGCGCATCACCAACGCGGGCTTGCTCGAAAGCCATCCGCATGATGTTATCATTACGAAGGAAGCGCCAAATTATCAACTGAGCCAACGGTAAATCATGACCTTACATTTTCTTTCGCCACTGGATGGACGCTACGCGGAAATTGCCGCGCCGCTGATTGATTATTTTTCCGAGTTCGCATTTCTGCGCGATCGCGTGCGCGTCGAACTGGACTTTTTGCTTGGTCTTTCCAAAACGGGCCTGATTCGCCCTTTGAGCGACTTTGAGTCCGCGCAGTTGACAGCCATTCAAAAAAACTTTTCCTTCGCCGACGCCGAATCAATCGTCGCCTACGAAAAAAAGACGCGCCACGACGTGAAGGCGATTGAATATTTCATTCAAAGCAAATTAAATTTCAAGCCCGTCGAACTGGGCACCAGCGACAAAGCCCTGCAGGAATTAATCCCCTGGATTCATTTTGGCTTAACGTCTGAAGACACCAACAGCCTGGGGCAGGCGCTGGCATTGAAAGAATCGCGCGACGCAATCATCCTGCCCGCGCTCAATGCGCTGATTGAAAATCTATCCGATCTGGCAGACGACTACAAAGCCATTCCCATGCTCGCCCGCACGCACGGACAATTTGCAGTACCCACCACGCTGGGCAAGGAGTTTGCAGTTTTTATTGCGCGCCTGAAAAAAACGCGCGATGAAATCGCCGTTTTTCGCTTTGAAGCCAAACTAACGGGCGCGGTTGGCAACTTCAACGCCCTGCAAGCCGCCGCCCCGCAGGTGGACTGGATTGCATTCAGCGAAAATTTCGTCTCAGGCTTTGGGCTTGAACCCAACCTGCTGACCACGCAAATTTTGCCCTACGATAATTGGGTCCGTTACTTCGACTTAATCCGTTTAACCAATTCCATCCTGATGGATTTCGCTCAGGATGTTTGGCGCTACATCAGCGATGGATATTTGAAGCAAGCCGTCATCGCAGGCGAAGTGGGTTCTTCCACCATGCCGCAAAAAGTTAACCCGATTGACTTTGAAAATGCGGAGGGAAATCTAGGCATTGCCAATTCGCTATTTATTCATTATGCTCAAAAGCTGACCGTCTCGCGCCTGCAGAGAGATTTATCCGACTCAACCGTGCGCCGCACGTTTGGCTCGGGCTTAGGTCACAGCCTGATTGCCTGGACCAACCTCCAGCGCGGCTTGAAGCGCATTGCTCCTGACGAGGAAAAACTCAACGCGGAATTAAATGCCCATTGGGAAGTCGTCTCCGAAGGCGCGCAAACCATCCTGCGGGCTGTTGGAAAATCGGATGCGTATGAAACATTGAAAGAAAAAACGCGCGGACAAGTGTTGACCGAAGCGGAATATTTGGACTGGTGCGCTTCAATTGACGTGGATGTTGAAACGCGCGAAACGCTAAAGAAGCTTTCGCCGCAAAATTATATTGGGCTAGCCATTGAGTTGACTAAAAAAGTTATCGCATGAAATCGTATCGCAAAGAACTCTGGTTTAACGTTCCAGCGCGGCGCGGGTTTATCAACATCACCGCGCAGGTTGAAGAGGCTTTGAGTGAAAGCCAAATCAAGGAAGGGCTGTGCCTGGTCAACGCCATGCACATCACCGCTTCAGTTTTCATCAACGACGATGAAAGCGGTCTGCACGACGATTATGAAAAATGGCTGGAGCGACTGGCGCCGCACGAGCCTATCAAGCAATATCAGCATAACAATACCGGCGAAGACAACGCCGACGCGCACATGAAACGTCAGGTTATGGGGCGTGAAGTGGTCGTGGCGGTGACAAACGGCGAGTTGGATTTTGGACCCTGGGAGCAAATTTTTTACGGCGAGTTTGACGGCCGCCGTCGCAAACGCGTCCTAATCAAGATCATTGGCGAATAAAATCTCAATGCGAAAGACCAGCCTGTGAAACCCTACAAATATTTCGATTTAATCATGGCGGCGTTTGTTGCCGTGCTCATCGTCAGCAACATTGCCTCTTCCGCAAAAATCGTGGATTGGGGCATGCATCTCTTTGGGCTTCCCCTGGCCTTTGATGCGGGCACTTTGCTTTTTCCGATCAGTTATATTTTTGGGGATGTTCTCACCGAAGTGTATGGGTATAAACGCTCGCGTCGCGTCATCTGGACCGGATTCTTCGCGCTGATTCTGACCGCGTTTACCCTCTGGATCATTCGACTCATGCCCGGCGAAGCGACCTGGCAAACCTACGCAGGCGATCAAGCCTATCAAGCCATCCTCGGCGGGGTGAGTTCAGGCGGAATTGTGCTGGCCAGTTTGGGCGGATATTGGTTCGGCGAATTTTTCAATTCCGCCATCCTCGCCAAAATGAAAGTCCTGACCAACGGCCGCTGGTTATGGACTCGGACAATTGGCAGTACGCTGGTGGGCGAAGCGATTGATTCGCTGATTTTCATCGCCATCGCTTCCGCGTTCGGCGTGTTTCCGTGGAGTCTCTTCTTCACGCTCGCGGTTACAAATTATCTTTTCAAAACCGGCATCGAAGTCGTGATGACTCCGCTCACCTATCTCATCGTCGGCAAATTGAAGCGCGCCGAAAATGAAGACTTTTACGACAAAGACACCAACCTCAACCCGTTCGTATCATAACCCACAATCTTCGATCATCACTATTCAACAGCGGATGATCCAATCGGAGAAACGGATGAAGGCCGCGCCATATCCGTTTCTCCGATTCCCATCCGCTACACCCTCACACGTACAAATCGTTGAAAAAGTTGATCAAAAACATATTGCAAATTGGGTCGGGCAGGTTATCCATCACCTCGTTGATGAACGCCATCTCCGAAGGCAGTTCCGTGCCAGCCAACCCGGCGGATGCGGCCAGTTGACTGAACGCTGCTTGCGGGTCTGGGCTTTGAAGCGCGGCTCCGATCATGGCTTTAATTCCCTCCGAATTAATCGGCTCTTTCGCTTTGACGATCTCCACGCACTCGCGCAGGTCTTTGAGCAGGGCGTCCGCGCTGTGAGCGTTGCCAAAGCTGACCGAGATGTGCAAGTTGCGGGGCGTGAGCGGCGTGGAAAATTGTCCCTGCAAATACCAGCCGCGCTTGGCCATCTCATCCGCCAGTTGATAGACGTTGATCGCCTCCGACTCGAAAGAGAACATGCACATATCCGGCTTGCCCAGCACGCGCAATTCAGGAATCGCGTTCACGCCGTCCATTAATTTCTTTGCGGCGTCTTGCACCGTTTGAACGAGATTTTTATACCCCGCTTCGCCGAGGAAGTTGAGGATCGCCCACGCGCCCGCATACGGACCGCCGCTCTTACTGCTCAACATCGTCGGGTTGATCAGCGTGTACCCGGTCGTATCCGTGCAGGCAAAGATTTGATATTTGCGCAGTTCCTTATTGCGATACATCACCGTCGAACAACCTTTTGCCGCGTACCCGTATTTATGCAGGTCGCAAGAAATTGACGTGACGCCCGGAACCGTAAAATCAAAATCGGGAATTTCATAACCCAGCTGACGCATAAACGAAAGATGAATGCCGCCCACGCAAGCGTCCACATGAAAGAGCAGGTTATGTTTCTGCGCCACCGCGCCAATCTCCGCAATCGGGTCAAGCACGCCTTGCGCGTAACTCGGCGCCGAAGCCACCAACAGAATCGTGTTTGCGGTAATCGCCCGCTCCATATCCTCCGCGCGGACTTTGAACGTCGCCGGGTCAATATCCACCACCACAGGTTTAACGCTCAGGTAATGCGCGGCTTTATGAAAGGCGGCGTGCGCGGTCTTTGGCAAAACCATTTCGGGCTGAAGGATCTGCGGATTTTCGGCGCGGGCTTTATCGCGCGCCGTCTTCACCGCCAGCATAATGCTTTCCGTACCGCCAGAAGTGAGATGCCCCACCGCGTTCGCGTCGCCATGCAACAAGTTGATAACCATGCGCGCAACGTCGGTTTCGAGTTTTAGGAGCGAAGGGAAGACGGTCGGGTCGAGTCCGTTTTCAGTGAGGAAGGAAAGATACGCCTCTTTCATGACTTCGGCTGACTCTGCGCCCGGGCTGTAGGTGTAGCCGAAAACTTTTCCGCCCTTCCAATCCATATCGCGCGATTTGAAGGCTTGCAGAGTGGCGAGGATTTCTTCTTTGCTAATTCCAGTTTGCGGGATGCGCATGGTTAATCTCCAAAAGATAGTGTTTACGATTTAATCGGTTCGCGCCCCAGCGGATAACGCCACATGCAAAACGCGATGCACAAGCAGGCGATCAGCGGCATAATCCCAATCAGAAAGCGCGCCCCCCAAATGGCAGACTCAGGCTGAACGTCCGAACCAGAGACGAAGCCGGTCATGCCCATCACAAAAGCGAAGAAAATCCCCTCGAAAGAGAAGGCAATTTTCGTCAGCCCGCCGTTCATGCCAAAGAAGAGCCCTTCGCGGCTGACCCCATTGTGGCGCTTCGCGTCTTCGTCAATCACTTCAGAAATAATTGGAAAAGGCATGAGCAGTGTGGAAGTTAACCCCGGCACAATTAACAACGTCCCCAGCAAGCCGGTGTAAAAATCTTTGGCGAAGGTCATGGCCAGCAAACCGGGGATGAGCGCAAGCGCTCCGGCAATCCACGCCTTGCGATAGCCCAGGCGCGCCACCAGCGGCCGCCAAAGGAGGAGCATTGGAATACACAGCAAAATTGGAAGCCCCAGCAAAACCGCTTCGGCGTCGCCGCCGCCCAATTTCATTCCAAGCACTTCAATGGGGGCTTGAATGCCCAGCGCGTACTTCCTCCAAAACGGTAATTGCCCGGCCAAGGCCACCCAGATATATTCCTTCGCAATGTTGGCGCCCAGAAACCAACGAAACGGGCGACTGCCGAAGACAGCCCGCAAAGACGCGCCCAAACTCATGCCTTCCTCGTTTTCGGGAACAGGCTTTTCCTTCACCCCCAGCATGGAAATCAAATAGCCCGCCGCGATTAACACGCCCATGATTGCGCCCATCGTCAGATAGCCGACGCTTTCCGCAAGGATCGGCGCGAGGATGAAGGCGAGTAAGAGCGCAAACGCTCCCAATACCTCGCGCGTTACCGAAAGGTCCACGCGGTCGCGCGGCGTGGGCGCAACTTCGGGGAATAGCGCGTTATAAGCGATATAAGTTAAGCTGTAAAGCGTATCGAACACAAACAGGATGATCAGGAAATATGCGGCGAGGACAAACGGACTATGGTTGGGCGGAGTCCATAAAAGGAAGAATGACAAGCCCAATGGGATGGCCCCATACAGCACATAGGGTACGCGCCTGCCAAATTTGGAACGCGTCCGGTCGGAGAGTTGCCCCATCAGCGGGTCGTTGATCGCGTTCCACAAACCGTAGATCGCCCAAAGCGTCCCAATCACCGCGCTGGAAACGCCCAGCACGTCCACATAATAAAACTTGATTCGGTTTTGAAAAACTTCGTAGGCAATTGTATTGGCGAAATTGCCGAAAGCATAGCTGATAAATTTCGTAATTCTCTTCACCGGCAGGCTCCTCTACGTTCGCTTTGTGGATTAAAATAGACTTCGCCTTTCAAAGAAAGCGTGATTATACTCCGCGTCATTTGGATGCGGAATTTACACTCAGGAAATGGAGCAAATGATGCGCTTACAAAATAAACTGATTGCCACGTTAATTGCCGAAGGGGTGGAAGACCTTGAATATTATGTGCCGCTGATGCGCTTACAAGAAGAAGGCGCGAAAGTTTTGAGCGCCAGCCTTGATTTAAAACCTGTCAAAGGAAAAAATGGTTTAGTGATTACGCCAGACGCAAAAATTGAAGCGTTGCAGTCGAGCGAGCTCTTTGCATTAATCCTCCCCGGCGGTTTCGCACCGGATAAACTCCGCAGGTATGCGGTTGTGAAAAACCTGGTCAAAGAAATGAACGACGCCCATAAAATCATCGGGATTATTTGTCACGGCGGCTCCACGGCCATCTCGGCGGGGATTATCAAGCAAGGTCAGCGCGTAACCGGCTCAACGGGCATCAAGGACGACCTCGTGAACGTCGGCGGGGTTTGGGCGGATGAACCTGCTTTTCGGGAGGGCAATCAGGTTTGGGGGCGGGTGGTGGCGGATATCCCCGATTTCAACCGCGAACTGGTCAAAGCGTTAATCGCAGGCTTGCCCTGAGTTCATCGAAGGGATCAATAAAAAATCGGAAGTCTTTGAGGCTTCCGATTTTTATTTACTCATCCAAAACCAAAACGGCTTCTTTGGAACAGGTGACTTTTTCTTTTGAACCGAGCTTGGGCAGTTCCAAAAATGGATTATTGAACGTATCCATATTGAAATTGGAATCGCCGATTTTGATTTGAATGCGGACGACCGAACCAAGAAAGGTGATGTTTTCAATCACGCAGTCCAGCGCGTTATCTTTTTTGTGTTCAGAAAGAAAACTAAAACGTTCCGGGCGGATGGAGACGCGCACGGCCTCGCCTTTTTTACGCGCGGCAAGGTCTGAAGCGGTGATGAATTGAACGCCGCCCACACTTAAAAGCCCTTTGGCCGGGTCGGTCACTTCGGCGTTGGCGGTGTTCAGCGAACCGACAAAGTTGGCCACAAAGCGCGTTTGGGGGAAGTTGTAAACTTCAAAGGGCGTGCCGACTTGTTCCATTTCGCCTGCGTTCATCACGACGATGCGATCTGAAATGGATAAAGCTTCTTCCTGATCATGCGTGACGAAGATGGCGGTGATGCCCAGCGTTTTTTGAATGGCGCGAATTTCAGAGCGCAAGGAAACGCGGATTTTAGCGTCCAACGCAGAGAGCGGTTCATCCAACAACAAGACCTGCGGGCGAACCGCCAGCGCGCGGGCCAAAGAAACGCGCTGTTGTTGCCCGCCGGAAAGTTGATAGGGATATTTATCCGCATGTTTTTCGAGGTTGATTAAAGCCAGCATTTCATCCGTGCGCTGTTTGATCACGGCGCGCGATTCTCTGCGGATTTGCAAACCAAAGCCAATGTTCTGCGTGACAGTCATGTTGGGGAAGAGCGCGTAAGCCTGAAAGATCATCCCCACGTTGCGCTGGTTGGGAGGCTGGTTGGTGATGTCCACGTCGTCCATGACGATTTGTCCGGCGGTGGGCATTTCAAAGCCGGCGATCATGCGTAAGGTGGTGGTTTTCCCGCACCCGGAAGGCCCAAGAAAAGAAACGAACTCCCCTTTCTTCACGTCCAGGTTGAAATCCTGCACGACTGTCGTTCCGCCAAAGTCTTTGGATATTTTAGAAAGAGCCAGATGTGTCATGTAAAATTTCCTTTGGAGGGATTAATGCCCGCCGGCAATTTGACCTTGCTCGCTACCGCGGCCAATGAACTGAATGATACCCATCGCCGCCCAGGTGAGGGCAAAGCTGATAATGGCCATCGCCGCCGGTTCGTAGGCTTTCTGCTGAATCAAGTAGGTCATGTAAGGCGCAAAAGCCGGTTTGACCAGATATTGCGCGAGGATTAATTCGCCGATCACGATGGCAAAGCTCAAAAATGCGCCGCTCAGGATGGCCGTGCGGATGTTTGGGAGGATAATCTTGAACAGGATCGTTCCCCAACCTGCGCCCAAGCTCTGCCCCGCTTCGGTGAGCGTCTGCACGTCAATGGCGCGCAAGCCGGTATCAATCGCGCTGTACATATACGGCATGGATAAGATCACGTACCCTGCAACCAATAAAGCCGGACTGTTGACAATGAGCAAAGGCGGCTGACTAAACGTGCGCACCAGCGAGAAGACGTAGACAATCGCCGGAATGACGAAGGGAAGCATGGTGATAAATTCAACGGGAAGCCGAAACTTGGGCAGTTTGAGGCGAATTAAATACGCGGTGGGGACGAAGATCAGCACGCCGACAATAATCGTCAGCACGCCCCACAACACCGAGTAGGAAAAGTTGTAAATAAAATTTGAGTCGTTGAAGACATGCTGATAGGCCGTAAAACTCAAAACGCCGAGTTTGGCGCGCAGGGAAAAGAGGAATGTGGCCACGAGCGGCAGGAAGAAATAGAGGATGCCCAAAATCATCCAAAACCAGGCCCAAAATTTCCCACCGCGTTTTTTATCCGAAGTCTGGTTCATCGCAACCACCTTTCGGTGCGTTGTTGGAGCAGGGCGCGCGCAATGATGGCAAAGGCCATGATTACGACCATGCCCAAAGCCAGGGCGTAGCCCAGGCCCGGGTCGCTGAGGATATCTCCGCGGAGTTGCGAGCCGACGACAATCGTCACCAAATTAATTTGGCCGCCGGTCAACGCTTGCGCGGTGGCGAACGCGCCAAAGGAGTTTCCAAAAAGCAAAACCACCGCGCCTAAAATGGCGGGCAGGAGGATTGGAAAGGCCACATAGCGCCAGTATTGGAAGGAACTGGCTCCTAGGTTTTCTGCCGCTTCCACCCATTCGCGGCGCAGGCCATCAATGGCCGGGGTAATGATCAAGACCATTAATGGGAATTGAAAATACATATAAACGATACTCAGCCCCCAAAAAGTGTAAAGCGTAAAACCGTGATGATATGGATTGAAGCCCAACGCGATTAAGACTTTGGTCAACTCGCCGGAGGGACTTAATAAAGCAATGAAAGCAAACGCCAAAGGCACGCCCGCAAAGTTGGAGGCCACACCGCAAAAGGTCATTAAGCTGGAGCGCATGAACTTGGGCAGTCCGCCGCGAATGGCAGAATAGGCCAGCAAAAAGCCAAAGAGGCCGCCGCCCAATGCGGTGATGACGCTGATCTTGATGCTAATCCAATAGGAGCCTAACAGGTAGGGATCGTGCAGGAGTTGCACGATGTATTTAAAGGTAAATGCGTGCGTGCGCGAATCTTGAAAACTGCGCACGCCCAACGTGGAGGCCGGGTAGAGCAAAAACAGAAAGGTAAAGATAAAAAACGGAGTTAATCCCAGCCACGCCCAGGAAAGTTTTCGAGAGGCAGGGCGCGCTTGCGGCGCGCCCTGTTCTACTACATTTTGAACGGTCATGGAATTACGGAGCGGGCGTGGGGATGTCAACGCCGACGGTGCTCATCCAGCCTTCGGTAATCAAAGTCTTCGCGGCGGAAAGTTGATCGCCGTTCGGGGCCACCGCCGAAGAGAAAGCGCTGGAGGCCGGCAGTTTGGCGGCCAAGTCGGAAGGAATTGCGCCGCGGGACTCCAACTCAGCTTGTTGCACGCCATGAGCATAGCCTTTCATCCAGGCCAATTGGCCTTCGTCGGAATGCAAAACTTCCATCCACAACTTGGCGCAGTTGGGGTGCGGCGCGTAAGCGCTGATCGCCTGAACGTACATGCTGGCGATGGTGGGCGAAGGATAAACCACGGTGGCGGGCGGGTTTCCAGCCCAGGTTTCTTTATAACCAAAGGCCAGGTAGTCCCAGGTGAAGACGATTGGGGTTGCCCCTTGCGCGATGGTTCCAACCTTGGCAATCACTGGAACGAAGTTGCCAGCCTGATTTAATTTGTTGAAGAAATCCAAACCGGGTTGAGCGTCATCCAAAGAGCCACCGTTGGCCAACGTGGCCGCGAAGACGGATTGGATCGCCTGATTGGAACTGCGCGGGTCGCCGGTGAGGGCAACCTGGCCTTTGTATTCAGGCTTCAAGAGGTCTTCCCAGGTTTGCGGCGGGTTCTTGACGACTGTATCGTTGGTGAGCATGGCCATCACGCCATAGTAACCGCCAGTCCAATAGCCTTCCGGGTCTTTCGCGGCGACGCCCAAAAGCGTATCTGGAATCTTGTCCCAGGTTGAAACTTTATAAGGTTGGTAATAGCCGTCGGCTTTGCCGGAGTCGCCATACGCCCAACCGACATCCACAACGTCTGGGGCTTGCGGGCCTTTGTTGTCTTTGTTGGCTTCAATCGCGGCTAATTCATCCGCCGAACCTGCGTTCGGGTCAAGCGAATTGATTTTCACGCCGGAAGTCATTTGGAAACTTGCGAAGATTTCGCCATAGTTCGCCCAGTCTGGCGGGGTGGCGATAATGGTTAACATTCCCTCTTTTTGGCAGGCGGCGACTAAATCCTGCGGGACGCTCTTAATCACTGTGCCAGTATAGCCTTCGGCTACGTCGGGAGCGGTGCTCCCGCCGCCGCACGCAGAAAGTACCGTGGCGGCAATTATAAATAAAGCAAGCGCTGTGTAAAACTTGTTCGTACGCATTCTCTATCTCCTTATTATAGACATGATTGATCAAACGAACGAAACAACTTGCAATACTTTGTTCTCTGTACCTCCTTCTGTCAACTTGTGGCTGACATTTTAGCATTTTCAATATTCAAAGTCAAACCAACCGTTTGTTGACCCTGAAGAATTGACCAGACAAACCCTGCCGCTATAAAAAATGATTCAGCGCCAGGTAAATCCCCGCCGAAAGCGCCGCGCTGGCCGGGATTGTGAAAAGCCAGGTGGTGATAATCTCGCCCGCCACGCCCCAGCGCACCTTGCTCCAGCGTTCTGAAGCGCCAATGCCAATGATGGCAGAACTGACCACCTGCGAAGTGCTGACCGGAAAACCAGCCACCGAAGCCACCAGCGAAACCAGCCCGGAAGTTAACTGCGCGGAAAAACTATGCACGGGATAAATCTTATAGAACTTGCCGCCCAGCGTGCGGATGGAACGCCAACCGCCGAGCAGGGTTCCCAAAGCGGTACTGCTGATGCTGATTAGAATCACCCAGGTTGGAACTGCAAACTCCTTGAGCGCGCCGCTGATTACCAGCCCCAGCGTAATTAATCCCATCGTCTTTTGCGCGTCGTTCGCGCCATAACTAAACGCCAACGCCATGGCCGTAACCAATTGAGCCTGACGAAAAAACTCATTAACCTTCGGGCTGGCGTTGCGAACCAAAAAGTAAATAAAGCGTAAGATCAAAAAGCCCGTGAGGAAGCTGATAAAAGGGGATAAAAATAAAGCCAGTAAAACTCCCGAAAGCCCGGCAAATTGAATCAGGCTGGTTCCAGAAGCCACGAGAATGGAGCCAAGCAAGCCGCCAACCAGCGAGTGCGTGGAACTGTTCGGGATGCCAAACAGCCAATTGAACGCATTCCACAAAATAGAACCCAGCAAACAGGCAATCAACACTTTCAAGGTCAGCGCGTGCGCTTCTACAATCCCGTCGCCAATGGTTTTGGCGACGCGCGTGCCAAACACAAACGGGGCCGCAAATTCCGCCAAGACTGTCATGCTCAACGCCAAACGCGGAGGAAAAGCCCGCGAAGAAATCATCGTGGCGACAATATTGCCGGAACTTTGCCCGCCGTTGATAAACTCAAAGATCAAGGCCAGCAAAATGACCAGAAGGAGTTCAAAAGAGAACGGCATTTTACGTCTTCTTCACCACAATGTCGGCGATAATGTTCGCCGCCTCGTCGCCGCGATCCGCCGCGTTGGATAAATGCCGATAGACTTCGCGCAGTTTCAACATCTCCACCACATGATGAATATCCTCCGGTCCGCTAAACAACGCCGCTACCGCCTCGCGATAGACCGCCTCCACGCGATTCTCCAAAGCTTTGGCGCGCTGGGCGTGGTCAATGGAAACGCTGGGGTTTTTGGGCAGACGAATCACCGCCTGCCAAATTTCATAAGCCGCATCCCGCAGTAACGTCGCAATCCTCTGCATGTACGACGTGGATTTGACGTTGAGGATCGTCATCTCCACCACAGTCGTGTCGGCGTAATCAATCACGTCGTCAATCGAGCGCGAAAGCGTGAAAATATCCTCGCGATCAAACGGCGTGATGAAGGTGTGATTCAACTCGTCAATCAGAATGCGCCGAACTTCATCCGCTTCTTTTTCCATAAAGGAAAGTTGCTCAGCCACTTCGGCGCTGGAGGTCTCCAGATATTTCACCAGCAGTTTCATACCTTCAAACGCCAGTTCAGCCTGACGCTCGATCAACTTTTGAAATTTATCTTCCTTGCGTTTGAAAATACGAAACATGATCATCCTTATTGTGACGTAATTTTAGAAAACCCTGCCGGAGGAGGCTACTCAACCAGCGACTTCTTCAACTTCCCGCGTTCTGTCTTTTTGGGCGGCAGGAGCTTCTGCGTAAGCTTACGGGTTTCTTCAACCAGCGGGTTATCCTCTGGGATTTTGAACAGCCTGCCGATTTTCACAAATTGATTGTCGCGGTAGGTCATACGTTCCACGCGCAGAGTTCGCGCCAGCCCCTTAATTTCCGGAATGGAAAACATCTCCAACCCAGAGCGCGTCACCTTCAGCGAAGCCGCCGCAATTGCAAAGCGGACGGAGTCTTCCAAACTCCAGCCTTGCAAATAGCCATAGATATAACCGGAAGAAAACGTCGCCCCCGCGCCAGAACCATCCACCGCCTTGACCTTCGGCGCATACACGCGGAGAATCTCCTCGCCTTGCACCACCATGCACCCCTGACTGGCCATGGTGATAATCGCCGTCTGAATCCCCGCCTGAAATAACTTCTTGGCCACGGCCAGCATGGCCTGTTTTTTGCCAATCTGCGCCGCATCTGTCACCGCCTGACAAATGGTGACCAAACCGGAATACTTTTTCAGCAGGTCTTTATTGGTATGGCCATGCTCAAAATTCAAAAAGACCGGCACGTTATGTTTTTGCGCGTATTCCATCGCCCGCAGAATGTGCGCGTCGCCGTCGTACCAATCCACATAAAGCAACTTTGCCTTTCTAATCGGAGCCAAATCGGCTTCGTCCAACGTGCTGAGGATTTCCTCCGACCTCTGCCAAAAATACGTGCGCGCGCCTTTTTTGTCCGAGACGTTCACTTCCAACGGCGTTGGGTATTTTTTCGTAAAGCGCACTTTGCCTTGCACGCCCCACTTTTTTAATTTATCCACAACGGCGCGTCCCAGCAGGTCGTCGCCCACCGCCGTGCCAATCATCGCGGCCGGGGCCTGCCACTGCGCCAGGTTACAGGCAATGATGGCCGCATCGTCATAGACATACTCGCTGACCTGATGCACAATTGCGCCGGTATTATGTTTTGGAAGTTGATCCAAAGCCATAATGAAGACCGGCGTTAACATACCGAAGCCAACATAAGCGGGGACGTTTGATTTTTTCATAAAAAATTACTGGCCAACTAAAAGCGCGGCGGGCGAATCACTTCACCACCAACACCTGGACAGAGCGTTGCGTCAGGTCTTGCGTCACTTCGGCGCTTAGCTTTCGATCCGTGATGATTTTATCCACTTCGTCAATGTTCGCTACTGGAAAGTTGGAGACCGTCCCCCACTTGCTGTGATCGGCAACGACAATCACCTGACCTTTGGTGCGCTCAATCATCTTCCGCACCACCTCCGCCTCGGCATTGGTCGGCACGGTGCAACCGTGCTTTAGTGAGATTCCGTCTACGCCAAGAATGACCTTGTTGGCAATGACCAGCCCCAGGTTTTCGAGCGCGAAGCGTCCCGCCAGAGAGTTGGAGCGACTCTGAAATTCGCCTCCAATCAAATAGTAATGAAAGCCCGGTTCGCCAAGTTCCAAGGCGGCGTTGAGATTGTTTGTAAAAACGGTGATGCGCGGGTCGCGGCGAATGTGCTTGAGAACTTGCGTGGCGGTCGTGCCGCTGTTGATGAAAACAATATCGCCCTCTTCAATTAAGGAGGCGGAGAACTCGCCGATTAGTTTTTTTTCTTCTGGAAAATTTTGGGCGCGTTGTTGATATTCCTGCTCAAAGAGCGCGCGCTGATTCAAAATGGCCCCGCCATGAGTCCTTTCCAAAACGCCTTTTTGCTCCAGCCATTCCAAATCGCGCCGAATCGTCGCTTCGGAAGTTTCCAGCAGTTCCATCAAATCTGTCGTACGCGCAATTTGACGAAGCCCCAAATATTCCTGGATTTTTTCACGGCGTTGGGCGGGAATGAGTGGTTTACCCATCTGCAAGATTATATAGGAATTTGAAGGAATTTGCAAGATTTTGACATTTTGCGTATAATGCCAGAAATTCGAGGAGCAGAGCTTCATGTCAGAATTTCCAACACAGGCGCAAGTGGTCATCATCGGCGGCGGAGTCGGCGGCAACAGCATCGCCTATCACCTCACAAAATTGGGCTGGAAAGATGTGGTTGTACTGGAAAGACATGAGCTCACCTCTGGCTCCACATGGCACTCGGCCGGGCTGGTGGGACAAATGCGTTCGGATGCGAATCTAACGCGCATGATGCATTACAGCACCGATTTATACAGAAGCCTCAAAGCGGAAACAGGTCAGGATACTTCGTGGCGCGAAGTGGGCGGGATTCGCCTCGCCTGTTCCGCTGAAAGGATGGAAGAGACCAAACGTCTGGTTGGCATGGCGCGTTCGTTTGGCGTGCCGATGGAATTGATTTCTCCCAAAGAGGCGCAGAATTTATTTCCGCTCATGTCATTAGATGGAGTGATTGGCGCGGCTTACACGCCGAATGATGGGAGCATTGACCCAACGGGCTTAACCAACGCCTTATCCATTGGCGCGAAAAACCGCGGCGCCAGATTCTTCACCAACACCAACGTTGAAAAGATCAACCTCAAAAACGGGCGCGTCAGCGAAGTCGTAACCGATAAAGGCGCCATCCAAACTGAAATCGTGGTCAACGCCGCGGGCATGTGGGGCCGCGAAGTTGGCAAACTGGTCGGGTTGAGTCTGCCCGTCATTCCGATGGCGCATCTTTACATTATGACCAGACCCATCGAAGGCGTCACGAATAAATTCCCAAACTTACGCGACCCGGATTTATTAGTCTATTGGCGCGAAGAAGTTGGCGGATTTATCACCGGCGGGTATGAACGTCAGCCTGCCACCTTTGGCATGAACGGCATTCCACGCGATTTCAAATTCAAATTGCTTGAACCAGATTGGGAGCGTTTTAGCCCTCTCATGGAAAATTCAATTCGGCGCGTGCCGGCGATTGAAACCGCCGAAGTCAAAATGCTCTTGAACGGTCCCGAAGGCTTTACGCCCGACGGCGAGTTTTTATTGGGGCCAACCTCGGTCAAAGGGTTTTGGGTGGCGTGCGCCTTTTGCGCGCACGGGCTGGCTGGCGCAGGCGGCATGGGCAAAGTGATGGCCGAATGGATTGTGGACGGCTCGCCTGAATGGGATACCTGGCGACTGGATGTAAGAAGGTTTGGCCCGAACTACAACAGCCTGGAATATGCCCGCGCCCGAACCTTTGAGACTTATACCCAATATTATGACATTCATTATCCGGGCGAAGAACGCTTGTCAAAACGGAATGTCCGCCTCTCCCCCACCTATTTCAGGTTACAAAGTTTGGGTTGTAGTTTTGGCGAAAAGATGGGCTGGGAACGCCCGAACTGGTTTCGCAAATATGAAGAACTCGCCACGCATGGTCACGAACCGCGCGGCTGGATGCGCCACAACTGGAGCCGCGCCATTGGGCATGAACATTTGATGACCCGCGAACACGCGGGACTGTTCGATCAAACCTCCTTCAATAAATTTGAAGTGCGCGGCAAAGGCGCGTTAAATTTCCTGAACACGATTTGCGCCAATCAAATTGATGTGCCGGTTGGACATTTAGTTTACACGCAATGCCTCAACAAGCGCGGCGGCATTGAATGCGATTTCACAGTCAATCGTTTGGCGGAGGATCGGTTTTTCATCGTCACGGGAACTGCATTTGGTCAGCACGATCTGTCCTGGCTTTCGCTCAACATGCCCGAAAGTGGGGACGTAAGCATTGAAGATGTCAGTTCCAATTATGCCTGCCTGTGCCTGTGGGGGCCCAAAGCCCGAAAAGTTCTTGAAAAAATTACAACGGACGATATTTCAAACGCTGGTTTCCCGTACATGACTTCCAAACGAATGAGCGTGGGCGATGTCCCCGTGATCGCTTCGCGCGTGACGTATGTCGGCGAGTTGGGCTGGGAGTTTTATTGCCCCATGGAGTATGGACTGCGGCTGTGGGATACCCTATGGGAAGCGGGCGCGCCCGAAGGCTTGGTAGCAGGCGGCTACAAAGCGATTGAATCCCTGCGCCTTGAAAAAGGCTACCGCTATTGGAGCGGGGAAATTTCCCCCGATTACACGCCCTATGAAGCCGGCTTGGGCTTTGCAGTGAAATTGGATAAAGAACACTTCATTGGCAAAGAGGCTTTAGTTAAACAAAAAGCGGAAGGCTTCCAGAAAAAGCTTTGCACCATTACGCTCAGCGACGACCGCACGGTTGTCATGGGCAAGGAACCGATTCGGGTCGGAGAGCAATTAATCGGCTGGGTGGCTTCGGGCGGGTTTGGGTATTCGGTTAACAAATCCATCGCGTATGCCTACCTGCCAATGGAATACGCAAAACCCGGCACAAAATTGGAAGTTGAATGCTTCGGCGAACAGGTTGGTGCGGAAGTGGCTCAGCCCATTTTGTGGGATGCGAAAGGAGAAAGAATTAAGGCGTGAATTGGACGATAGACGATAGACGATGGACGACAAAAGATGGTCAATGGTCTATCTTCCATTGTCAGAGTAGGAAAATATTGTCGAAGCAGAACCAATTGTCAGTTAAGTAAAGAAACGCTGTTCATAAATCCAAAAGAGGAGCATGTATATGATGGCTACACTCGCAATTGACAAGGCAATCGCAAAAGTCCCGGTTTTGGCGAAATCAAAAAACATCAAAAAGATTCCGTTGAGCGGTGGAATCACCAATTTGAACTTCAAGATTGAGGCGGATGGCAAGGCGTATGTCTTGCGTCTGGCGGGCGAAGGCACGGATCAACTGGGCATCAAGCGCGACGTGGAGCATGTGGCCAACAAAGCCGCCGGTGAGCTGGGCATTGCGCCTGAGGTCGTTTACTTCATCGAATCGGAAGGTTACATTGTGACGCGTTTTGTCAACGGCAGGCACGTCAGCCCCAAAGATATTGTTCATCCAGATTATCTGGCGCGAATTGCGGAAAAGCTCAGGCTGTTTCATCGTCGCGGGCCAAAACTCAAAAGCGAGTTCAATGTCTTCAAACGGATTGAGATGCTGACCAGGACTTCGCAAAAAAATAATTGTAAATTTCCAAACGATTGGGATTTCATTTTGCAAAAAATGAACGAAGCTAAAACCGCGCTGGAAAAAGACCCCTACACGCCAACGCCCTGCCATAATGATTTATTAAATTTGAACTGGATGGAAGAAGAAGTGGCTGGCGAAATTGGCGAAATTCGCCTGCTGGATTGGGAATATGCCGGGATGGGCGACATTTTCTTTGACCTGGCAAACTTTTCACACCATCATCGTTTGAACGAAGAGCAGGTGGAAGATTTTCTATATGAGTATTTTGGCGAAGTGACCGATAAACACTACGCGAGATTACGTTTGATGTGGCCAATGTCCGAACTACACGAAGCGATGTGGGGCACGACCCAAACGGGCATTTCCAAATTGGAAGAAGATTTTCAAGGCTATGCTGATTTATGGCTTGGAAGATTTCGTCAGCATGTCAGTGATTTCAGATGGGAGCGATGGCTAAAAGATGTAGCGAAGAAAGGCAAGTAATAGGTTTGAGGTTTGAGGTTTAAGGTTTAAGGTTGAAGGTTGAAGGCTTGATGCGTATTCAAAAAAGGAGAAAACAATGTCTATCGTAAATGCAAAAGAAATTATGATCCCCGCCGCGAAGGAAGGGTGGGCCGTGGGCGCGTTCAACGTGACCGACCTGCTTCAATTCAAGGCGGTGGTGGAAGCGGCGATTGAGAAGAAAGCGCCGGTGATTGTGCAAACTTCGGTTAAGCCGTCGCAATTTATCGGCACGCAGTTGATGGTGAATATTTATCGCACGCTGGCCGAGTCTGCGCCGGTGCCGGTCTGCCTGCACTTGGATCACAGCACGGACGTGGCCTACTGCAAGAAGTGCGCCGACGCGGGCTACACCAACATTATGATTGACGCTTCCAAACAGGCGTATGAAGAAAACATCCGCCAGACAAAAGAGGTCGTAGATTATTGTCACAGCGTTGGGAATATTTCCGTCGAAGGCGAACTGGGCACGGTGGGCGGCGTGGAAGATCAAATCAAAGTGGCGGAAGACGAAGCGCAACTGGCCAACCCCGAACAATCCATCGAGTTCGTTGAGCGCACCGGCGTGGATATCTTCGCCCCCGCCATCGGAACCGCGCACGGCGTGTACAAAACCAAAAATCCCAAAATTGATTTTGAACGCATGGCGACGATTCACAAAATGCTCAACAGCAATGGGATCAAAACCCCGCTCGTCGTCCACGGGGGAACCGGCTTGCCCGACGATTACATCGTCAAACTTTTGGCGGCGGGCGGCGCAAAGTTCAACGTCTCCACCGAGTTGAAGCACACCTTGATTGACGCGAAATGGGAATACATCAGCGCGCACCGCGAGGAATATGACCCGGGCAAGTTGGATGTCTTCGTCCGCGACGCTACGCGCAAGGCCGTAATGAGTTGGATGGATAAACTCGGCTGTCCGGGCAAGGCGTGAGAGTAAGTGAGTAGTAGGCAGTGACGGTTTCGATATGCCGCTTCGCGGCTACTCAACCATCGTATAGAAATAAAATTAGGAGATAAAAATGAAAGCCATTGAAGAATATTACGCCCCATGGGTTAAAGGGATTCCGATGTATATTTCGAATCACATCGAATTGGCCTGGCGCAAGCCGGAATTGCATCGCATGATGTCGAATGAAAACCCATTGCCGCCATCCGAGAAGGTATTGGAAGCGATGTTCAAGTACGCCAAAATGACGAATCGCTATCCCGATCAGGGATTGGTGGTTCGCTCAAAAATTGCGGAACTCAACCACGTGGACGGCCCGCAAAACGTGATGATCGGCAACGGCTCCAGCGAAGTGTACGATAACATCTTCCGCATGTTCCTTGAGCCGGGCGACGAAGTCATTCAACATACCCCCTGCTTTGGCATTTACGGCCTGCGCGGAACTTTGCTCGGGGCCAAGATGGTCTCTGTGCCGATGTTGTATGAAAACCATCTACTCAAGTTTGACCACAAAGGTTTGATGAACGCGATCACGGACAAAACCAAGATTATCGTCATCCCCAATCCCAACAACCCCAGCGGCAATTACATGGACCCGGAACATTTCATCCCATTTGCAGAAACCGGAATTCCGTTAATCGTGGATGAAGCCTACGTTGAATACGCCGGGCTGGGTAAGTCTCAGGTTCAATTAACCAAGAAATATAAAAACGTTTTGATCACCCGCACGCTCTCCAAAGCGTATGGTCTGGCGGGAATGCGCTTTGGTTACACGATTGGTCACGAAGAAGTGATCAAGCAAATTGCCGGTTCGTTATTGCCGTGGAACGTGGGGACGATTCCCATGTGGGCGGCGCTGGCGGCCTTTGAAGATCAGGAAGGGCTGGCGGAGCGCGTCAAGTTTAATAATGACGCTGTGGATTACATCTCTGAATCTTTAAGCGTAATCCCTGGATTCCACGTGATGCCGTCCAAAGCCAATTACATCCTCTTTGACTGCGGCGCAACCGGCAAAACCGGCAAGGAAGTTTTGGAGTATGCCGAAACCAAGGGCATCATCCTGCGCGGCGAAAGCAAAAAATACGGGAGCGATGGCTGGTTCCGCGTGACGGTTGGTTCAAAAGAAGAGAACGCCTTGTTTGTGAATACCGTTCTCGAGTTTTTTGGAGTGAAGAAGTAATTCCAATCGCGGACGGCGGACGACAGGCCACAGTTTATGGTCTATGGTCCGCCGTCGCTCATCATTTTTAAATCGAGGTAATGATGTCCAAAATAAAAGCAGTGTTCTTCGACCAGGATGGCGTGATCATTGACACCGAACGCGACGGTCACCGCGTGTCGTTCAATATGACCTTCAAAGAATTTGGCTTCACCGATGAATGGAGCGTGGAGTATTATCACGAGCTTCTGCAAATTGCGGGCGGCAAGGAACGCATGAAGCATCATTGGAAGACCAAAGGGTTTTCCAAGCCGCTGACCGAAGAGGAAATTGACAATCTTGTCAAAGAAATGCACAAACGCAAGACAGCCCTGTTCGTGGAACTGATCGAGACGGGCAAACTGCCGCTACGGGCTGGCATTCATCGGTTTATGAAAGAAGCGATGGAAGCGGGGCTGAAGATCGCCATCTGCACCACATCCAACGAGCAGGCGGCGAAAGCCATCACCGAAAAAGTTTTGTCCGATATCAAATTTGACGAAGTGCTGGCAGGCGATATTGTGCAAAAGAAAAAGCCAGACCCGGAGATTTACAACCTGGCGCTGACCAAACTGGGGCTGACGCCGGACGAAGCCTTCGTGGTGGAAGACTCTAAAAACGGAGTCAACGCCGCAAAAGCCGCCGGACTGAAGGTAATTGTGACCACCAATGGGTACACCGAAAAAGAAGATGTGAGCGCGGGCGATGTGATTGTCTCCTGCCTCGGCGACCCGGACGGGGAAAAAGCCGAACTACGCAAAGGCAGTTTAGCCGGGTTTGACGGCGTGGTACACATTAGCCAACTGCTCTAATTAAGTGAGATACGCTATTTTATGCAGGTTTGACCGTACCTGCATAAAATAGTTGGGGTTCTTATAACAAATTCTTGAACGTAATTCTCCCTTTTGGGAAGAGGAGGCCCATCGGCAAATATTAATCTCCGCTTTTCGTAAGCTCGGTTTCTTGATTTACAAACTGTCAACTCAAGGAGAATTACGATTATGGCTACTAAAAGTAACGAGCACGACAAAAAGGTGCTGAACAATTTGGGGTATGCACAGGAACTCTCCCGTCGCATGGGCGGTTTCTCAAACTTTGCGATTTCCTTTTCGATTATTTGTATTTTAGCCGGCGGCATTTCTGCCTTTCCGCTGGCCTTCAATTCCACCGGCGGCGGCGGAGCTTTCATCGGCTGGCTGGTGGGCGGCGCGTTTTCCTTATTGGTTTCGCTCAGCATGGGACAAATCGCCTCTGCCTACCCGACGGCGGGCGGCCTGTACCACTGGGGCTCGATCCTCGGCGGAAAATTTTTAGGCTGGCTGACGGCCTGGTTCAACCTGCTGGGCCTGCTGTTCGTCGTCTCCTCGGTGGACGTGGCTGTGTACCAGGTCTTCTTCCGAGATTTACTGCTCGGCGCGGCCCTCGGCGTGGACGTTTCGGGCTTTGGCTTTTGGCATCAAACCGTCGCGCTCCTGATCATTTTAATTTCACAGGCGTTGTTAAATCACTATGGAATTAAATTAACCACTTTAATCACCGATTTGAGCGGTTACCTGATCTTCGCGCTGACCGTCATTTTGATCGTCACCCTGTTTGTTTTTTCGCCCGTCGCGATTGACCTCTCCCGTTTGGTCACCTTCACCAACTACACCGGCGACGCGGGCGGCGGCGTGGTGCCAGCTACAGGAAGCATCGCCATGGCGTTCTTCTTTGGCTTAATCTACGTGATGTACACCATCACCGGCTTTGACGCTTCCGGTCACACCTCCGAAGAAACGCATGACGCGCAAACCAACGTGCCCAAAGGGATGTGGACTTCAGTGTTCTATTCATGGATATTTGGGTTGGCGCTGGTCGCCGCCTTTATCTTAACCATGCCGAACTTAGACGCCGCCGCCGGCTCAGGCTTCAGCGCCTTCTTTGCCAATGTTTGGGAATCCTCCCGCATGCCCGCCGCGCTAAGCGTCATCCTTGCCATTGGAATCTTCCTGGTCAATTATGGATGCGGGCTGGCCTGCGTCACTTCTGCCTCGCGCATGATGTTTGCCTTTGCCCGCGATGGCGGACTGCCCGCCTCAAAGAGCCTTTCGTACGTTGACCCCAAAACCCGCACCCCCACCTACGCCATTTGGGTCTCCGTAATCTTGGCTTTGGTCACCTCTTATACCGGCAATATCGGCAAGGCCTTTGGCCTGCAAGTGGATATCTTCCTTGTATTGGCTACAGCCTGCGCGGTCTTCCTGTATATTTCGTATGTGATTCCGGTCGTGGCTGGCATCTTCGCGGAAGGCAAAACCTGGACGCAAAAAGGGCCGTTCAACTTAGGCGCTTTATCCAAGCCAATTGCAACGGTCGCCTCCATCGGCGTATTTCTTTTGGCGACCACCGGCTTCTTCCCGCCCAACCTACCCGTGTTTTACCTGACCGTAGCCATGGTCATCCTCCTGCCCATCCTCTGGTTTACAGGAATCAACAACAGCTTTGAAGGCGTACCGACTGGCGAAAAAATCATAGAACGCCAAAAGATGATCGCCGAAATCGAAGCGCAATATAAAGATTAGCGACGAAGTCGCTATTTAGATGGCAAAGAAGGGATTTCTTTCACGGAAGTCCCTTCTTTTTTTAATCGCCTCTGCGCCGCATCAACAGCCGATTTTAGAAAGCAGGTTCGCGCGAACAGTCGTATAATGGTGAAATTCCATGTTTAGGGAGCAATATTCATGTCTGCAGATTTTTTCAGCGCCATCACAAGCGGGGATTTTGAAATCGTCAAATCTTTACTCGCGCAAGACCCAGGTTTAATTCATCAAAAAGAAAAAGGTCTCAGTCCCATCCTGGTCGCCGCCTATCATCATGAATTTGACATCGCCAACTTCCTCGCCGAAAAAACCGGGCCGCTCGCCGTTTTTGAAGCCAGCGCGCTAGGCAAAACCAATCAGGTGATGTTGTTAACCGCTCACAATGCCGATCTGCTAAACGCGTACGCCGAGGATGGCTTTCAGCCGCTGGGGCTGGCCTGCTTCTTCGGGCAGTACGCAACCGCCGAATATTTGATCAAGGCGGGCGCAAATATCAATTCGCAATCCAAAAACTCCCTGCAAGTCGCGCCGCTTCATTCGGCAGTCGCCGCGGGACACGCAAACCTCATCACGCTTCTGCTTAATCACAATGCCAACCCAAACGTACGCGAACAAAACGGATTCACGCCGCTCCATGCCGCCGCCCAAAACGGGGACCTGCAAAGCCTGCGAACGTTGCTCTTCAACGGAGCAGATATGACCATTGAAAGCCGGGACGGAAAATCTGCGTTGGACATTGCCGCTGAATCCGGTCATGCAGACGCAGTCGCCCTGCTAAAAGAAGGCATTACCCGCAGGTTTAGAATCCAAAAGAAGAGCTAACTTCACACGTAATGCATCAAGATAAAATGTTACTTTGGTAGTAACGTTGCATCAAGAAGGAATGTTACCGAGAAATTTTCCAAAGTTTGGCAGTTTTCTGGTCAATCCGACGCCGAAGTTCAGCGGGGTTGAG
>JADZCC010000102.1 GCA_020851785.1 Anaerolineales bacterium | reverse complement strand
CCCAACTGCGCCTCAAACCCTTTAACGAAAGCCTGCCCAGCTTCCTCAAAGCTGATTCTTCGTCCAAGCATGGACTCAACGGTTGTGGCGCGTTCGAGCAACCTTTGTTTGGCGTTTTCTCTTGTCGCTTCATCCTTGAAAATAAGCGCGTCGCAAATTCTGGTCAGGTCGCCGAATAATGGAAGCGAGCCATGCTGAAGCACGCCTTCTTTTTTTCTGGCTTGCGCCGAGCCGATTAATTTCTTTTCGTTCACGGTGATTTCATAAGTGGAAGGGACTTCAAAACAAACGGGGTTTGTCGCGCTGGATGCATGACCTGCAGATTCGCGTTCTTTCATCTCAACGGGCAAGCCCAATTCACGAATGGCATATAACAAAGCTTGCGCGAGTCGGTTGTAAGATTCCAACACGCCGCCAGCTAAAATAGGTTCTTCGGTTTTGCCGCTCACAGCGTAGGTCAATTCGTCCGTATGCAGAATCGCCCGTCCCCCAGTTAAGCGGCGCACCACATCCCAGCCTCGGGCTTGGAGTCTTTCTCCATCCACATCTTTGAAAGGCTGAGCCTGTCCTAAAGACAAGCAAGCGGGATTCCAGGAATATAAACGTAAAGTGGGCAAAGTCTCGCCGCGTTGAACATGCTCAAGAATGGCTTCGTCTGCGGCCATGTTCCATGTGCCGGAAGCGGGGGAGGTGTGGATTAAGCGCCAAGTAGAATTCATATAGGTATTGTAACTGAAGGCTTCTTGGAAGTTCGGCAGTTTTTGGCGGCTTTTTGCGAGCTTATCGCATACAATTGATGAAATTGAAAAACAGCCCAGGAAACGGAAGCGAGGAGTTATGCTGAAAAAAGTTGATATTTTTTTGATCGGCATTGTGTTGGGGATCGTTGCGTTGGTGGTAGTGGCGTTTACCATCGCGCTGGTCAAACCCAAGCCTGCGCATCAATCGGAAGATACCCCCGAAGGCGTTTCATATAATTTTTTACTGGCCTTACAGCAAAAAGATTATGAACGCGCTTATGAGTATTTGTCGCCAGATATTTTAGGCTATCCGGCCCGCGCCGAAGATCTTGCGGATAACACGAACGGCGCTTTTTGGGGGTTTAACGACTTACGGAGCGGATCGTCTTCATTTGAAATCGTCTATGCAAACGAAGACGGCGCACTGGCGAACGTGAAAGTGCAGATTAATAAATTTTATGAAAACGGATTGTTTGATAGCGGTCAATATACCAGCACGCTTTTGATCACGCTCCGTCGAGATCATGAAAATCAGTGGAAAATTATAAAATTTGTTTTCTATTAAGCATGGCGGCAGAATATTCTAAACCACAAATTTGATTGATGAGAGAGGTCAAAATGAATACAGCGCGTCGTTGGTATATTTATCTCGTCTGTGCCGTTAGTTTACAGGCCATGGCCTGGGCCGTAATCGCTTTATTGCGCAATCTGCTGGCTGGCGGCGGCGGGTTTGTCGCGGCCATTGCTTTTCAAATTGCAATGATCGTAATTGCCCTGCCGATCTTCCTTGTGCATTGGGTGTGGGCGCAACGCCTGGCCAGGCAAGATATGAATGAACGCGAGGCTGGCCTGCGCGGTATTTATCACTATGGCATGTTGGCGGGCTTTTTGGCGCCCATCATTGCAAACCTCCTTACGTTGATTTCGTTTACGCTATGGACGATCGCCGGTAAACCGGGCTACGACCCATTTTATGCCGGCTATGGAAATAGTTTTCAAAGGATTCTCTACTGCCTGATCGCAATCGGCTTTTGCAGTTTGCTTTGGTTTTATCAAAAACGCGTGATTGCGGATGATGTGAAATCTATCGGCGAGCGCGAAGGTTTGGCGACCATGCGTCGCTTGTATATGTTTATATTTAGCGCCTGGGGGGTGAGTATGGTCACAATCGCTGTGATTCATATCATCCGTTGGATTTTGTTTGAGTTGATGCCTGGGTCAAATATGGCTGACAACGACGCAGGTTTGACAGATGAAATTTCCCGTCTGCTGGTCGGCGTTCCGCTTTGGATTGTCTTTTGGCTACAAGCTCAAGCCTTGTTTGGAAAAAGCGTTGAGTCCGAGCGTGAATCTGCTTTGAGGAAGTTTTACCTTTACGCAATAATCTGCGTGGCCGCTTTAAGCGCGGTAACAAACGCCACCACAATCCTTGCGGGCTTTTTTCGCCGCATACTTAGCTTGGAATCAACGGGCGATATTCGCATTCCGCTCCCAACGATTTTCGGGATGATCGTTTTGTGGGCGTATCATGCCTATACATTGAAACGCGATTCCGCCTTGGCGGGCGAGTCGACAAGGCAAGGCGGAATCCGCAGGCTGTATTTGTATTTGATCGCCGGGATTGGGCTATCCGCTTTTCTCATCGGTTTAAGCGGAGATATCAGCGTGGTCATCCGCTCTTTTTCAAATTTCTTTGACGACACGATGAGAGAAGCATTGGCCTGGTTTACCGCCGCGCTTCTTGCCGGACTTCCAGTTTGGTTGCTCCCGTGGAGAAAGGCCCAGGTTGAAGCGGTTTCTCCAGCCCCGGCAGGCTCGGAGGCGCGAAGTTCAACGCCGCGAAAGGTTTATTTATACGTTTTTCTCTTCCTGGCCACGATGACGGTCCTTTCAAGCGCCGTGTATGTCCTTTATCGTTTATTACTGGTTGTCCTCGGCGAACCAGCCGAGGGTAGTTTGTTAGGCGGCATTGCCCAGGCGTTTGCCTATTCGGTCGTTGGGATTTTTGTCTGGTTGTATCACGGCTTTGTTTTGCGCGGCGACGGAAAGACGAACCGTCGTGAGCGCGCCTTGCGCTTGAAAGATCTGCGGATTGCGCTGATTGCCGAAGAACAGAACTTTGGCGAAACCTTGCTCAACCGGATCAAACGCGACGAACCAGACCTGAATTTTGATTTGATCTCATTGCCTTTGGAAAATGACGAGGCGAAGCAAGCCAGTTTGACGAAAATTAATCAGGCAGGGCTGATTGTAGGCTCCTGGACGATGGCTGTGGAGGGCGGCGCGATAGATGGAAATATTGCGCAAGCCGTGGCGCAAAGCCCGGCGCAGAAGATTTTAATTCCTGTTTTCAAAAAAGGTTGGGATTGGGCTGGCGTGGATCGTTGGAATACGGACGCTCTTTTGCAACAGACAGTTCGCGCCGTTAAACAATGGATTGACGGAGATGAGATCAAAGCGGCGCGCCCGATGACTTTTGGCGGAATCGTCGGCACGATTGTCGGGATTTTAATTTTGCTGTTTCTGCTTGTAATTCCAATTTTGGTTTTCTTTAATCTATAGACGGTTGAGGCTTTGGTGCATAAAAGGATTGACAAAGAAGGGCGAGACCGTGTAATTTTGGTTTATGCCTAAACAAAAGAAAACACGATCACACCCAAAGCCATTATACCGTGTCAAAAATTGGTCAGACTATG
>JADZCC010000101.1 GCA_020851785.1 Anaerolineales bacterium | reverse complement strand
TTACTACCGGCAATCGCAACGATGAATGAGCCGCTTGCCGGGCCGTTCACCACCATCACCGGGCTGGGCCCGAATACTCCGCCCGCTGTGAAGTTGCTCAACTCCACCAGGGCTGAATCGTAGGTACAAGTGAATTCCGCGCTGGTATAGCCGCCAGCGGGTGGGTTGTGGAGGGTGACGGTTCCGGTTGAAGCCCCGGCCACGTTGACGCTGGCTGGACTAACGACGATGGAAACATAAGGGGTAATTGGGGTGACCGTGGCCGTAACCGGCAGGGTGGCCGTAGGTGTGGAAGTTGAAACTACCGAAGTGGGCGTGACGGTTGCGGGCGCTGTGGTGGCCGTGGGCGTGGCGCTTGGCCCGGCGGTGGCCGTCACGACGCTGGTTGGGGTGGAGGTTGCCGGGCCAGGCGTGAAGGTGGGCGTGGCCGTTGCCGGGGAAACCGTGGGGGTAAACGTGGCGGGCGGCGCAATCGGCGTGGGCGTGGCGGTTGAGCTGTTCGTCTGGCGAATGGTCAGGTTGTAGGTGCCGCTTCCAGTGTAAGGTTCAATCTGGACGTAGTATGTTCCAGCAGGTTGCGTGCTTGTGACCGAACCGTTTTGCGTGGTGATCTCGTTGTCGTTTTGATCTAACACGCGCACGACGGGAACTAAATCTCCGCTGGATGGAATTGCGGTAATCGTAAAGGTGTAGGTTTGCCCGAAGACAAACTGCCATTTTTCGAAACGGTTGCTGTCCACATAACCGGTGTAGGTTGCGTCCCAATAGGTTAATGTGCGGTCAATAATGTCCGATGCGGGCGCGGCCTTGACGGGGATTGCGGAACTAAAGCCGCTAATCAGCAAGGTTAGCAAAACAGAGAGGCGGAGGATGGTTTTAAGATTCATGTTGATATTCTCCTTTGAATGTTGAACGATGCGGAATGTAATGTGTACTTGCATTATTGTAAGTGGGAGATTTATTTGCCCGCATTGCAAAACGATTACGATGCCATTTTTTCGGGAAAATAAAAAGCGCTTCGAGACTGAACCAGGCTGGGTCGGGTCTCGAAGCGCTTTCGCCTCGCAGATAGGAACAGGGTACTACGTCAAACTTTGACGCTCTCTGCAATTTTCAATAATCTTGCAATACTGACAGGTTTAATCAAAACATGATCCGCTTTGCCGGTGACAGTTTTAGCTTTGATGAAATCAGCGGTGACGATGGCGACGACCGTGTGCGCGTAGCGGGCGCGAATCGCGTCGAGAATATCCACGCCGGAAGCGAAGGGGAGGTGCAGGTCTAAAATCACCAACGCCGGTTCGGCATGATCGAGCAGTTCCGGGTAGAGGTCGCCATTGTGGTCAACGGCTGTGGTGAAGTCGGCTTGTTCCAAGGTGGCTTGAAAAATCGCGCTGAGTTTGGGGTCGTCTTCGATGACGATGGCGTAAGGTTTGGGCATTGCTCTTTATTCTCCAGGGGCGTTTTTGATCGGCAAGAGAACGGTAAAAACGCTTCCCTGACCAAGTGTGCTTTCAAGGGCAATTGTACCGCCCATTAGCTCAATTAATTGTTTGGTGATGGCCAACCCCAGCCCCGAACCGCGATTTTCGCGGGTGATGGAGTTGCTGGCCTGACGGAAAGGCTCAAAAATGTGCTGGCGATCCGCCTCGGCGATTCCCACGCCGGTATCTTTAACTTCAATGGCCCAAAAGGCGGGTTGCGGGCGCGTGAGGTTAATTTCCACTCCGCCGCTTCGCGTAAATTTGACGGCGTTGCCCGCCAGATTAATCACAATTTGCTGAAGCCTTTTTACGTCTCCGTACAGTTCAATGGGCAATTCGTCCGAAATGCTGGCGTTGCAAGTCAGTCCTTTTTTGTTGGCCAGCACCGCAATATGGGACTGAATTTTCTCGATAAACTCTTGGGGCGAAAAATACTCTTCGTTCAAACTCATCGAGTTGGCTTCAATTTGCGCCTCGTCCAAAAGGTCGTTGATGATGTTCGTCAGGTAATTTGTGCTTTCAATGATGTTGTTAACTGCGCCGTTTTGCTTCTCGCTCAAACCGCCAAAGGCCTTGATTTGGAGCAATTCGGCATAGCCGAGGATCGTGCCCAGCGGCGTGCGTAATTCATGGCTCACCCGCGAAAGCAATTGACTTTTCAACTGGTTGGCGTTGAGCGCCTGATCGCGCGAGAAGATAAACGTTTCCTCCGCTTTTTTAATTTGCGTGATGTCCCGCGCCACAGCTTGAAAGCCAACGCCCTGCCCGCTCTCTTTGATTAATTGTACGTTTTGCCCAACCCAAATGGTTTCGCCGGTATAAATCGTGGCCGGGAATTCAAAATACGTCCGCTCCACTCCGCTCAAGAATTGCTTTTCATAAAACCGTTTGGTGCGATGCCGCCATTCCGGGATGATGAATTCAGTGAAGTGCCGGCCGAGCGCTTCTGACTCTGTTTCCAGCCCCATCAGATGAAGCGTGATCGGATTGATGTAAACAAAACGACCGTATGCGTCCGTGCGGTAGATGATGTCGTTTGCGTTTTCAACGATCTGGCGAAAACGGATTTCATTTTCTTTCAGCATTTTTTGCGACTGGGCTAAATCGTGCGTGCGCTCTTCCACGCGCTGTTCGAGCAAGTCGCGCTCCTGCTGAAGCAAGTTCAGCGCCTGCACTTCTTTTTGCCAGGCGGCGTTCAGGCTTTCCAGGAGCATCACCACGGAAGTTTGCAGGGCTCCGGCGCAGGTCAGGAAGACCACCGCGCTGGCCAGCCCAGCCTGAACGGATAATGGCGAGAGGCTTTCGTTTGGTAAAAGCTGAGGCGGGAGAAACGACCCGGAGCCAATCGCCACGGCAAAGACGGTAATCGTCGCTGTAGCCAACCCTAATGAATAGAGCGCTTCGCGCCAGGCGGTTAAGATGGCCGTGATGATTGCGAAGCTGGCAAAGAAAGTGAAACTTTCCGCTGAAAACCCAAAGTTGAAAGTCTCGACAAATCCAAAGCAATAAATAATAAACAGAAAACCAAAGACGCGCAGGTGGTATTTAAGCTGGCGGTACACCCCTAAAATCCACAGGAGCAGGCAGAATAGCCCATAGATGAAATCCACAGCCGTAACCCGTTCGCTGGGAATCAGGGAAAGCAAAAAGCCAAACGTCCCCACGCTGGCGGCGATTCGGGTAATGCTGGTGAAAATTCTTTCGCGGGTTTTATGCCAGGCTGGGTTGATGTTTGGCGGGATGTTCAAACTTTCGTTGATGGGGACAGCGTAAAAACGCTTGGAACTTTCCCATAGCGAACTCCGCCCAACCCGCGCTTCTTCCACGCTCTGGCTGGGTTCGCCGCGAAAGGCATTCGCCTCGCTGAGTGGAATCGTCCGCTCGGATGCAAACCGGGGTTGCGGAATGGAAGCCTGACCCATTGCGCGAATCATCATCACCCGCCCAACAGCCTTCTCGCGCGAATCAATCAGCGGATAAAAATGAATCTGGTATTTGCGAAGCGCATTCCCCGCGCCGACGGTAATTTCTTCACTGGCTTCCAGTACATTGCGGAAGCGCTCAATCAGATGCGGCCAGGGCGCAAAGAGGTGTGCGGCATCCTTTCCCAGAGCGTCGGCCACCGGCACGCCAATCATACGCGCGGCGGATAAGTTGATATCCACCACGTTTCCCTTAAAGTCGAGGACAATCATGCCATCCTGCATGGCCTCAATGATTAGATCGCGCGCAATCGGGGTGAGGTCTATAATCCGAAAGCCAAACATGGCCCAGGTAAAGGCCAGCGTGGTAATCATCAACGCGAAGGGCGTAATATCCAGATAGGGAACAGGACTCAGCCCGCTAAAGTAGAGGATGTTGCCAACCCAGGGCGTTAGCACGGCGACGCTCATCACAATGGCCTGCCCGCGATACATGCCTTTTCTGCGGAGCATGGCGCGGACGATTAAGATCGTCCCGACCAACAAGCTCAGATAAGAATAGGCAAAATGGACGAAGAACCACGGCCCATGCGTAACGGATAAAAAGGAAAAACCATCGGCTTGTTGAATGTGGTACTCGCTCCAAATCCAGCCGTGATATTTGGTGGTGAGCGCGAGGAGGGCGGTCAGGGCCGGGATGATGGCCAGGAGCGCCTTCCAGCGTCGGGAAAGGAAGCGCGTCTGGTCGCTAAAATCCAGGGCGAAGATTAAGCATCCATAAGTTGCAAAAGGGATTCCGAGATATTGAAGTACCCCCCAGTATTTCGCTTCGGGCGTGGCTCCGGACATTTCCAGGGCGTAGCCGATGACCCAAATGAAAATGGAAAACGACATGACCGAAAGCCCGCTGGCGCCGCTGGCTGAACGGCGTTTCCACGTATAACCGCCGGTAATGAGCGCGATGATGGCCGTGGCCATTAACGGTAGGATGTAGGGAGTGTATGCAAAACTCATGGAAGTCACCCTTGCGGCTGGAAGATATTGAATTTTACAATATCTTCCAGCCTTTTTAGCTTGCAAGTTAATTAAGAACGGGTAGGGCTGGAGGTTAAGCCGCGCTAATAAATGGCGCGTAATCGAAAATTGCAATCAGGACGGTCATCAATAAGGTGATTAACCCAATTTTGGTCAACAACGCTTTTTGCGAAGCGCTGTCTGCGGCGTAGCGTATCAGCGTCACCAGAGATCCGCTGGCGAGGACAAACCCGGCCGCATGAAGCATCACCAGTAAAAGAGGAAAAGCGTTCAGCGCTTCGCTGATGGCGATTCCGCCGCCCACTAAAACGCCGAAGATGATATCGGCAAGGTAAGGCTTTTTTAGTGGTCTTGTGAAAATCATATAAATCAACAAAAGGGCGCAGGCGATGAAGAAAACCACCCCTGAGAATAGAAACGTGGCGACGGTAAACGGCCTTGGCTCCAGCGTGGTAGGCAGAATTTTGAGCGGCTCTGTGGAGGTGATGATCAAAGCGCACAGAAAACTACTACCCAGCATGACGAGCAGGCTTTGGCGCCACGACCAGCCCTGCTTCAACTTTGCGAGGCTGAAAATGATTCCCCAAATGATTGGCAGGTTTTGAATGTACTCAATGAGCAAGACCCAGCTAAATTTTAAGACCCAATCCATCATAACGCGACTTCGGACTCCGCTGTGCGCATGGACTGAAAAGACGCGATGGCGACTTCCAGCATGGATGCGTCTGGCGTGCGCGTGGTCAGGTGTTGCATGGCCAGATTCGGCTTGATCAGTAAACGCACCAATGGATTGTTCAAATGGTTGGCCGTCCAGCGAATATATTCCAACGCCAGACCCGCGAGGATGGGTAGGAAAAGCACGCGGCTGAGCAAACGCCAGAGCATGGGTAACGGCCCCAGCGCGGTGAAGATTAGAATGGAAAATAAAATCACAGTCAGTAAGAACGCAGTTCCGCAACGCGCATGTTCAATGGGATATTGCGCCACTACTTCGGGCGTTAGCTCCGCTCCGGCTTCGTAGGCGTTAATCGTTTTGTGTTCCGCGCCGTGATACATAAATAAACGCTTCACGTCCGGCGTAAAGCTGATCGCCCAAATGTAAACGATGAAGAAGACCAGCCGTAACACCCCTTCGGCGAGGTTGTTCAGCCACGGGCTCCAGCCGAGGTAATGCTCGGCCAGCCCGCCCAGCCCGGCCGGGAGCAAAAAGAAGAGTCCAATGCCAATGGCCAGCGAAATGCCCAAGGTCAGGTACAGAGCCGGGCCTTCCAGTTTTTCATCTTCGCCGGTTTGCGTGTTCGCTGAAATCGTCAGCGCTTTCATGCCCAATCCCAGCGCATCCCACAGCAAAATAACGCCGCGTAAAAACGGGATTTTTGTAATTCGGGAACGATAGACGTTGGCGAGCTTCTCGGTGTGCGTCGCGATGCTTCCGTCTGGCGCGCGCATGGCGATGGCGAAAGCCTTTTGCCCGCGCATCATCACGCCTTCGATCACGGCCTGTCCGCCATAAGCGATAATGCGATCTTCCATCCTTAAGCGCTCAAGTTGTGAATCATGTGGATAATGGACTCAATGCCTTTGCGCCAGGTTGGCAAATGGAGTTTTTCGTTGGGGGAGTGCGCGCCGTCGTCTGGCAGGCCAAAGCCGCACAAAACTGAATCCACGCCCACATATTCCTGCAGTTGAACCACCACGCCAATCGAGCCGCCTTCGCGCGCGAAGTAGGGCTTGCGCCCCCAAACTTTTTCCTGCGCCTTGGCCAACGCCTGCACGCCAATGTTGTCCACTTCGGTCAAGGCCGCGCCGGCATTATGTAAACCAATCAATTCCCATTTGACGGTCTTCGGCGCGCTCTTTTTCAAATAGGCTTTAAGTTGTTTGAAAGTTTCTTCCGGCGTTTGATCTGGCACCAAACGACAGGAAATTTTCGCCATAGACCAGGCCGGTAAAACGGTTTTGGAGCCTTGTCCGGTAAAGCCGGAAAGCAAACCGTTGATTTCCAAAGTGGGCCTTCCGCCCACGCGCTCGGCGGGCATAAATTGCGGCTCGCCCCACAGTTCTGGCGCGCCGGTAATTTTAAGCAACTCTTTACGGTTGTTGCCTGGCAGGCGCTTAAACTCGGCGCGTTCCTTCGCGCTAATCTTGCGGACTTTATCGTAAAAGCCCGGCAAAGTGACCTTGCCTTTTTTGTCGTGCATTCCGGCAATTAATTCAGCCAGCGCCTGCGCGGGGTTGTGAATCGTGCCGCCGAACCCGCCGGAGTGTAAATCTTTGCTCGGGCCATACACGCGCAATTCGGCGTACATCAAACCGCGCAAGCCAGTCACGATGGCCGGTTCGTTCGGGCCAAGCATCCCTGCGTCCGGATTCAAACAAAAATCCGCCTTCAACATGCCCTTGTGTTTTTTGATGAACTCGCCCAAATGTTCCGAGCCAATTTCCTCCTCGCCCTCAATCAGCCACTTGATATTAACTTTCAGCCCGCCGGTTTTCAAAACAGATTCCACCGCATAGATCGAAGCCAAAACCTGCGCCTTCATATCCGAAGAGCCGCGCGCGTATAAATTATCGCCGCGCACTTCCGCCTGAAACGGGTCAGACTTCCACAATTCAATCGGGTCCACGGGTTGCACGTCGTAATGGCCGTAAATCATCATGGTCGGCGCGTCTTTTCCGGCGTTCAGCCAGTCGCCATACACCACGGGATGTCCGCCCGTTGGCATAATCTGCACGTGATTCATGCCGATGCTTTTTAATTTGTTGGCCGTCCATTCCGCGCCGCGTTGCATGTCCTGATTATTTTCATCCAGCGTGGAAATTGTCGGAATGGCCAAAATTTCTTTTAGTTGTTCCAGAAACCCGGCCTGATTTTGACGAGCGTATTCAAGGGCGTTGTTTAACATCTTGTGCTCCTTTTTTATGTTGATGATATTTTTCGAACTGCGCTTCGCGCTTAAGCTGAAGCCTGCCTCAGCGATTCTCAAACAGGGTTCACGGCCCAGCCGTCGGCACGGCCGTTTGTTCCAAAGCGCGGCGGGTGACGAGATACCACTCGCTGATTAAGGCCAGCCGGTCGCTGGTATCGTAGAGCGGCGCAACTTGCACGCCCTGCACTTGCGAATCGACCGCGTACGTGTACACGGGGTAATACAAAGGCAGAGAGGGTAATTCTTTTGAGAAGATCACTTGAAAATTGCGATACAACCTGGCGCGGTCTGTAAAATCGGCCGTGGTGCGCGCGGTTTCCAAATATTCGCTGGCCGTGCGGTTATCCCATTGTGAGTAGTTTTGTCCGCCGGTGGCTTCCGCCTGATGCCAGAACAAGTAAGGGTCTGGGTCTGGCGTGCGGGCGGTGTTCAGATCCGCGAGAGCGGCTTGATAATTTCGGGTGGTGAGGAAATCCTTCACCAGCGAATCGTACGATACGGCTTGTAAATCCACCTTCACGCCGACGAGCGCCCAGTTGGCTTGAATCGCCTGAGCGATTTTCGTGTGTAGCTCATCGTCGGGATGAGTCAAAGTAAAGGTCAGGAATTGCCCGTCTTTGGCGCGCACGTCTCCTCCGCCCGCAGGGATGACATAGCCTTCCTGTTTGAGCAAAGCGGCGGCGGCATCCGGGTCATACTCTACGCGCTCAATCTCGTTGTAGTAGGCCCAGGAGCCGGGCAAAATCGGCCCGTCTGCGATAATGGCTTGGCCCTTCAAAATCTTTGAAGCGATTACATTCCGATTGGTAGCCAGCAATAAGGCCCGGCGCACGTTTGCGTTTTGCAGAAATGGCACGGCGGTATTGTTGTTATTCAGGAAGACCAGGCTCAACTGCGGCAGGCGGCTGGTGTAAATGGAAAGCGTCGGTTCAGTCAGCGCGGCTTGCAATACGTCTTCGGTGATGTGGCTAATGCCCAATACTTCGCCGCTGTTGTAGGCGTCCAATGCGCTGGCGGAGGTGGGATAAAAGCGAAAGACGACCTGCTCAATAAAAGCGCGCGGCAAATAATAATCTTCGTTGACTTTGAGCGTAATGCCGGTGATTTGGCCGTTGTCCACAATCAGCGAATCGAATTTGTAGGGCCCGGTTCCCACCGGCTTGAGGTTAAACTCCGCCGCCGCCAGTTGATCGGCAGGCGTGTTCTCCAGCAGATGCTTGGGCAAAATGCCAAACGTCGTGTAATCCAAAAATGGGGCAAACGGCTCCGGGAGGATGAACTGCAAAGTCAAATCGTTCAGTTTGCGAACTTCAATCTGCGACCAAAGGTCTTTGATATCCTGCGGGAAGAGCGAACCGGCGCTTTTAATGGTTTCGATGGTGAAGAGCACGTCGTCGCTGGTGACGGGTTGGCCGTCGTGCCATTTGGCGTTGCTCCGAATGGAAAAGTTGTAGGTCATGCCGTCGGCAGATTCGCCCCACGAGTCTGCCAGGTCTGGCTGGGGCAGGCCCTGCCCGTCAAACTTCATCAGCCCGCTAAAGATCAGGCGATCTATATCGCGATCCACCGAGTTGTTCCAGTCGAGCGCGGGGTTAAGCCTGCCAATGGAGCCGATCAGCGCTTCCGTGTAAATGCCGCCCGGCGCGGCCTGCGGCAGGATGGAAATCATCCCCGGCTGTTGTTGACTAAGGAGCAGTAAAGCGACAATTACCAGCGTAACTGCCACGACCAGAATTTGCCAACGTAATTTCTTCATAGGTTAGGTAAATAAAGAAAGCCGCTTTCGCCCGACTCGACGCTAAAAATTGCGTTGAGGAATGGCATGGCGGCTTTGTTGGGGGGATGGACGATTAATTTCCGTTGATGATGATGGCAATGACGAGTCCGAAGAAAATCACGCTCAAGACGATGGTCATCCAAAAGAGCACGCGTTCCACGCCACGCCGGGCCGTAAAGACCCCGCCAGTATCCGCGCCGGTCAGGCCGCCCAACCCCGCGCCCTTGCTTTGCAAGATCACGCTGAGGATTAACCCCACCGAGGTTATAATCAGAGAAATATCCAAAAAGTTTGACATTCGAAGCGCCTCCTTAAATTTAGCGGGCAAATTATACCTGTTTGCAAAGCGAATCGTCAACAAGGGTTATTGCGACCCGGCAATGAGGAATCTTCATGCACGAAGTTGTCGTCAACTTGCACATGCACACCCGCTATTCTGACGGAAGCGGCCTTCACAGAGACTTGGCCGCCGCGGCCCTCAAAACGGACGTGGATGCAATCATCGTTACCGACCATAATATTTTAGTGCGCGGCTTTGAGGGTTACTATAAGGAAAAGAACAAAAAAGTTCTCCTGCTCATCGGCGAAGAGGTTCACGATCAGGCGCGCAATCCACAGAAGAATCATCTGCTCGTCTTGAATGCCGCGCGCGAGACCGCCGCGTTTGCGGATGATCCGCAACGGTTAATTAACGCCGTGCGCGAATCTGGCGGGTTGGCCTTTTTGGCGCACCCGCACGACCCCGAAGCTCCGGCCTTCCGCGAGACGGATATTTCCTGGGTGGATTGGTCCGTTCAGAATTACACCGGCATCGAACTATGGAACGCGCTCAGCGAACTGAAGACCGTTGTGCCGACGAAATTGCATGGCGCATTTTATGCCTTCTTTCCGCAATTCGTAGCCAGCGGACCCATTTCGGCCACGCTAACCAAGTGGGACGAACTCCTCGCTAGCGGCCAAAAGGTGGCGGCGATTGGCGGCTCCGACGCGCACGCTCTGCACATGAGCATGGGCTTGATTCATAAAATTATCTTCCCCTACGAATTTCATTTTCGGACGGTGAACACGCACGTCTTAATTGCCGAGCCGCTCAGCGGCGATGTGGAGAACGATAAGAAATTGATTTATGACGCGCTCGCGCAAGGACGTTGTTTTATCGGCTACGACTTGCCCGCGTCCACTCGAAATTTTCGCTTCACCGCTCAGGGGAAGGAGGATTCAGTCACGATGGGCGCTGAAATCCCCGCGAAGGGCGGCGTGACTCTGCAGGCCAAACTGCCTTCTGCGGCCGAACTGCGCCTGATTAAAGACGGCCAGGTTTTGCAAACCTTGAAGAATCAACAAATTTGCACGCACATCGCCACCGAGCCGGGCGTCTATCGAATTGAGGCGTATCGTCATTATTTGGGCAAGCGGCGCGGCTGGATTTACAGCAACCCAATTTACGTCCGCTGAACAAATGCCTTTCGGACGGGAGCAGACTGCGGCGGGGTTTGGGGCGGGGTTTCATCCAAAAAATGTGGTAAACTCACGCCCGTCAATTTAGGTACGTTTTATACGTGCCTTTCCGTTTCTGGCAAGCCAACGGTTTGAACAGGAACATACCCATGGAAAGGAGGATTTCCCAATGCGTAAATATGAGTTAGTTTGCATCTTCCAACCCGACTTGGACGAGACCGCGTTTAACGGCGCGCTCGACAAGGTGAAGGGCTGGATTAGCGAATCTGGCGGCAGTGTGGAGAAGGTGGATGTGTGGGGCCGACGCAAGTTGGCTTACATCATCAAGAAGCATCGCGAAGGTCAATACGTGCTTTTGAACGTTTCTCTGGCGCCCGCCGCAACCGCCAACCTGGAACGAAACATTCGTTATCAGGAAAACATCATGCGCCATATGCTTTCGGTGGTGAATTAAAGTTGATTGTCTTAGCCCGGCAGGTTGATAAATAAAGGAGAATGATATGAGCCGAGGACTTAATAAAGTTCAAATCATTGGTCATCTTGGAAAAGACCCCGAAATGCGCTACACGCCTTCAGGCAAGCCGGTGACCACTTTTTCGGTGGCGGTGAGTCGCTCTTGGAACAGCGCCGACGGCGAACGCCACAATGAAACCGAGTGGTTCAACGTGGTGACCTGGGGTAACCTGGCTGAAATTTGCAAGCAATATTTGACCAAAGGCCAGCAGGTCTACATTGAGGGTCGGCTTCAAACCCGCCACTGGGACGATAAAGAAGGTCAGAAGCGTACCAGCGTGGAGATTGTAGCCAACGAGATGATGATGCTGGGCGATAGGCACAACGGCAACAACCACCATGCTCAAGAGGAAGACGCAAATTCAGCGGAGCATCTTTCCGCTCCCGCTGAAGATGAATTCCCGTTCTAGCGCTTAACCAAAAGTTAGGCGAAATTGTTTGGAGTAAATTATGAGTGACGAACGAAATTTTTCCGGCGGCGAATCTGGCGGCGGCGACCGCAAGTTCTTTGCCAAGCCCAAGGTCTGTCAGTTTTGCAACGACAAAGCGCTGACCATTGATTACAAAAACACCGACTTGCTTCGCAAGTATGTGACCGAAGAAGGCAAAATTCGCCCGCGCCGCCAAACCGGCGCCTGCGCCAAACACCAACGTTTGGTGGCCGCCGCGGTGAAACAATCCCGCCATGTGGCCTTACTGCCCTTCGACGGCAAACTCAACGACCGTTAATTAACCTTAAATAAATACAGGGCATGGGAAAGCCCATGCCCTGTATTTTTAATCCTGCACAGCTTGCCCATTCAGCAGGCTGATGCTTTAACCTGTAAGGAGTACGGAATATGTCGAATGAACCGATTCATCCCAAAGCTCATTCCAAAAAGCACGTCGCCCGTCTCGAACGCGAGCGCCAGCAAACCAGAATCGCCATGTATGCGTTTGTTGGAATTCTGACGGCGGTGGTGGCTTTGCTGGTCTATGGCTTTTTAGACGTTAACTTTTTTCAACTGAACAAGCCGGTGGCCAAAGTGAACGACGTGGAAATCCCCGCTTCGGAATTTGAAGAGCGCGTAAGAATGCAACGCTCGCAAATGTTATCAACTTACACCACGTATATGCAATATCAGCAATTTGGCATGGACTTCAGCCAGCAATTGCAACAAATCCAAACGTATTTGGATACGCCCGGCTCAATTGGGAAAGTCATTGTAGATCAATTAGTAAATGAAGAAATCCTCCGCCAGGAAGCGGCGAAGCGCGGGATCACCGTCTCCGACGCAGAGGTTGAAAAAACCATGCAAGATGATTTTGGCTACTACCCCAACGGAAGCCCCACGCCCACAGTCACGCCAACTGAATTTTTGACGCCGGAACTGCCCGCCGAAGTTTTTGATATTGTGACGAAAACGCCGCTCACTTCGCCCACGCCGGAATCAACGGCCACGCTTTTGCCCACGCTGACAATTGACCCCGCCACCACCGGCACAGTAGAAGCGACAGTCACTGCCCCGCCGACGGCAACTTCCACGCCTTTGCCCACCGCCACGGCCACGGCCGCGCCGACGCTCACCGTCACTGCCGGGCCTCCGCCCACGGCCACGCCAACCGCCACGCCTTACACGCTGGAAGGCTTTCAAGATGTATACGCCACCCAGATTGCAACTTTTGGAAAATTTGGCATGGACGAAGCGGACTACCGCCGCCTGGTTGTAACGCGCCTCTTGCAAAAAAAGTTGGAAGATCAGGTGATTACAGACGTGAAGGCCACGCAAGAGCAGGTTTGGGCCCGTCATATTTTGGTGGCCGACGGCACAGTGGCCATGACAATCATTGACAAATTGAAAGTTGGCGGAGATTTTGGCGACCTGGCCAAAGAATTCTCCATTGATACCGGCTCTGCCGCCAACGGCGGCGACTTGGGGTGGTTTGGGACTGGGAGAATGGTTCCAGAATTTGACGCCGCCGTCTTTGCCCTTGAAAAGCCCGGCGATTTCACGCAGGAGCCAGTCAAGAGTCAGTTTGGTTATCACATCATCCAACTGATTGCCAAACGCGACGTTCCGCGTACGGAGAGCGAACTTCAGACCGCCAGAGACGAAGCCTTTAATAAGTGGCTGACCGATCTCCGCAAGAACTACACGATTGAAACCTATGATAGCTTCTGGAAACAGCGTGAACCGCAAGAACCGAGCTTCATCACCATGGCTACCGAAATTGCAGAAACATCCATCGCCGCCGAAACGGCCACCTTTGTAGCTCAGCCCACGGCCACGCCGGAGTAATTCCGTAGCAAGTCATTAATCAAAAAGCAGTCTCGGAGACATCCTCCGGGACTGCTTTTTCGTTAACTCACCTTACGCAGTTTTGCGAAAATTTGTAGATTCTCCCTCACTCTAACCCTCCCCCAAAGGGAGAGGGGACTCCCTTCTCCGCTGGGACGATTGTTTCAGATAAAGTTACAGATGCGGGCATTGCTCCATCCGTTATCCGTTTTTCCGTTTCCCATCCGCATTTACCCGCGCTTCAACATATCGTCAGTCACCTGATCGAGCCGCAAGCTGATCACCTGGCTGGCCGAATCTTTGCCCATCGTAATCCCGTAGATCACGTCTGCGGCCTGAACGGTATTGCGATTGTGCGTGATGACGATGAACTGCGTGTCCTTGCTTAAATCCACCAGCAAATCGCGGAAGCGCCCCACGTTCGCCTCGTCCAACATCGCGTCCACTTCGTCCATCACACAGACTGGCGTGGGGGAGACCTTAAGCAAGGCGAAGACCAAAGCAATGGCGGTTAAACTGCGTTCGCCGCCGGAGAGCAAAGCCAGTCCTTGTTCGCGCCGTCCGGGTAAACGCGCTTCAATTTCAATTCCCGTTTCCACCAAATTTTCCGGGTCGGTGAGGGCCAGCCGCGCAGAGCCACCGCCGAATAAGCGCACGAACGTCTCGCGGAATTGTTTGTCCACTGCGTCAAACGTGCGCGAAAATTCCTGCTTGGTCAATTCGTCCAACTCGGCGACCACTTGTTTTAAGTCCGCTTCGGCTTTGTTCAAATCTTCCACTTGCGACTTCATAAAAGTGTAGCGTTCGCTCTCTTGCTCATACTCAGTTTTTGCATCGGGGTTAATCGGCCCCATGCGGCGAATCTGTCCGCGCGCCTGCGTAAGTTGTTCCTCAAGTTTCGGGTCCAGTTCGGTAATTACGGGCAGTTGCTCCACCATGCCATCCAAAGGCAAAGGCACCGGGCCAGAAACGTCCGCCGCGTATTCGAACATCACCAGTCCAAAATCATCCATGATCTTCTGGCGTAAATTATCCAAAGCCTCTTGCTTGCGCGTTTGCTCCAACTGCACCTGCCCAAACAACCTTTCGCTGTTGGCTAAACTGCGCTGGGCGTTGGCTTCCGCTTCCTGTAAACGCGCCTCTTCCTGTTCGGCGGATCCCAAATCTTTTTCAATCGGGTCAATCGTCACGCGCAGATTTTCAATTTCAACATGCAAGGCGCTTTCGCGCTCACGCGAGCCGGATTTATCGTGATCCAAACCGCTTAAAGATTTTTCAGCCTCTTGCAGGCGGGCGGCTAATTCCACGCGCCGTGCGTCTTCTCTGGCAATGTCATTAGACCTTTCGGCCTTTTTGGCGTTGGTTGCGTTCACGCTTTGTTCGGCAACCGCCGCGCGCGTGGCCCAGTAAGAGACTTGCTCCTGCATTTCATCGGCGGAGGTTTCGCCAAGTTTGGAGAGGATAGTTTTCAATTCGCTTTGGGCTTCGGCGGCGCGGGCTTCCACGGCGCTTTGCGCTTCCAGAATTTTTTGCTGACTAGCTTGGGCTTCCTGCGCTTCATTTTCCAGTTGATTTAATTGACTCTTCTGCCATTCAAGTTGACGCGCCGTCGCTTCAGACTCCAACGAAGCCTGTTGCTCGCGCTCTTGCATTTCGCCCAGCCGAATGCGCGCTTCGCGCGCGTCAGTTTCGGCCCGCGTTAAATCTCGTTGCGTTTGCGCCAGTTGATTTGACAGACTCTCAACGGCGGAGTTTGATTCGGCGAGGCGGGCGAGGAGTCCGCTGAGGGTGGATTCAACTTCCCGTTTTTGGCGTGGCCGACTCAGGGTCGAGGAAGAGGCGGTCTTGCCCGCAATCACCAGCCCGTCGCCGCGAAACACTTCTCCGCGCAGAGTCACAACTCTGGCGTGAGTCGGTAAACTGCCAATCAGCCTGCGCGCCGCATTTCGGTTTTGGACGATCAAAGTCTGCCCCAGCATGGTTTTTACGGCGTTCTTGTATTCATCTGGCGCGTTGATTAATTCCGAAGCGACGCCGAGAATCTCGCTTGAATTTTCTGGCAGGCGGATGATTTCCGCGCTTTGGTCAATGGGCAGTAAAGCGGCGCGGCTGGATTCCCCAGCTTCGAGCAATTTCAGCGCGTCTTCCAATTGGTCAGCGTTTAGCAAAACGGCGTCGAGCGTGTCGCCGAGCGCGGCGGTGATGGCGGTTTCGAGTTCGCTGGGCACGTCCAGCGCGGAGCTTAATGCGCCGCGCACGCCTGAGAGTTTGGATTGACGAGTGGCGTCCAACAGATAGCGCGCGCCTTCGGCGTAGCCCGCCAAAGTTTGCTCGGCTTGCTCCAACACTTCCAGTTGAGCTTTAGCCCGCGAATGTTCGGATTCTTCGATGGTGCGTTTTTCCAGCGCGGCGCGGCGGGCTTGTTCAATTGAATCCGCTTCGCTTTTTGTCTTGAGCAAATGGGCTTCGGCGGTTTGCAGTTCCAGGCTGGCTTGTTCTTTTGCATGCCGCGCGTTTTCAAAGAGCGCTTTGGCCTGACTGGCGGAAGTTTCGCTGGAACGGATTGAAATTTTAGTTTGTTCGATTTTCTGACCTTGAGCTTCAAGGCGTGATTTCAATTCGTCAAAGCGCGCGTTGTTTTCAGCGCGGGACTGGCTGAGCGTTTCAATTTGATTGCGGGCTTGCGCGATCTGTTCCTCGAGTGCGGCGCGTTCCGATTGGCGGACTTGCAATGAAGTTTGCGCGTTCGCCAATTGCGTCTGCGCTTCTTTCAATTCAATTTGAATGCGTTCGGTCTCCTGCTCCGCTTCGGTAAACCTTTCGCGGGCCAGGTGCAGGTCGTTGGCGGCGTGTTCCTGATCTGAGAGGATTGAAACCTGTGTGGAAGTGAGGGCGCGACGGCGCTCTTCAAAAACGGCCAGTTCGCGGCTGATGGCTTCGCGTTGCGTGTGCAGTTCAGCGGATTGACGATGCCAGTGGTTAAGTTGTGAACGCAACCCGGAAAGTTTCTCGCGGAAGGCGACGTATTGTTCCTGCGCCGTTTCGTGAATTTCACGCGCTTCCTGCACGCGCAGTTCTTGCGCGCGCGCCGATTCGCGCACGTCGGTCAAGTCGCGTTGGGAGCGGTGCCAGTGAAAACCATACCAGTCGCGGAGGATTAATTTCAAGTCCGCTTGCACGCGGGAAAAATCAATGGCGCGTTTGGCCTGACGTTCCAAACTGCGCAGGCGCGGCTCCAGTTCCGCCATGATGTCCAACACGCGTTCCAGGTTGTGCTTGGTGTTTTCGAGCCTTTTCAGCGCGTCATCGCGGCGCGCGCGATAAAGGCCAACCCCGGCGGCTTCTTCAAACAGACGGCGGCGGTCGTCGGCCTTCAAGGCCAAAGAGGCGTCCACCAAACCCTGGCCGAGGATGGTGTAGGTGCGTTCGCTCAGCCCGGCTTGGGCAAGCAGTTCGTTCATCTCGCGCAGGCGGATGTGTTGGCTGTTCAGTAAATATTCGTTGCGTCCGTCGCGGTGGGCAATGCGCGACATTTCCACTTCGGAGAAATCCACCGGCAACCATTGCGTGGAATTGTCAAACGTGATGGTGGCTTGCGCCAGACCGGCGCGGGCGCGTTGCTCTGAACCGGCAAAGATCATATCTTCGGTTTTTTTGCCGCGCAATAAAGTGTAGGACTGCTCGCCCAACACCCAGCGAAGCGAATCGGCGATGTTGGATTTGCCCGAGCCGTTCGGCCCGACGATGGCCGTCACGCCCGGCGCAAACTCGAAGACGGAGCGGGAGGCAAAAGTTTTATATCCTTGCAGTTCAAGTGATTTTAGGCGAAGAGGCATTTTGATTGATCAATTTGGATGAATGATTTTAGATTTCTATTTTATTCCGAGGCGCTTCAGCGCATCTTTGGCGGCGGCGCGTTCGGCGGCGCTCTTACTGGCGCCAGAGCCGTGCCCTTTCACTTCTCCGGCAATTTCAACTTCTACTTCAAAAATTTTGGCATGGTCAGGTCCGCTACTTTTGACCACCTTGTAATGTGGCATGCCAAGTTTGATGGATTGCGAATGCTCCTGTAACGCGCTTTTCGGATCTTCAATTTCATCAAGGATCGAGTCGCGCCGCGCTTCCAGCAGGGGATTGATGAAGTTGCGGACTGCGCCCAGGCCTGCTTCTAAATACAGGGCGCCGACCAACGCCTCAAAAGCAGAGCCGAGGACGCTCTCGCGGGCGTGGCCGCCGGTGGTTTGTTCGCCGCGCCCAAGTCGTAACGCCGCGGCCAGGTTGATCTGGCGGGAGAAGTTTGCAAGCTGTTCGTTTTTGACGAGGCTGGAGCGAATTTTGGTCAAGTCGCCTTCCGGCAATTCTGGAAAACGATGATAGGCCCACTCGCCGACGATAAAATCCAGCACGGCGTCGCCGAGAAATTCCAGGCGTTCGTTATCTTCGCTGGCTTCGTCCAAATGCTCGTTTGCGTAGGAGCGGTGCGTGAGCGCGCGCGTCAGCAGGGATAAATTTTCAAAGGGCAGGCCCAGCCGCAAGGTCAGGGCTGAGGCGGGTTCGATATCCCGCTGAGAATGAGGGTGTGCGGTCATGGAAATCTCCCGGTGAACTCAGGGAGCGATATCCCCTCACGCGCGGTGAGGAAGCGTCGTTCGCGTAGTTCCTAAAAAATTGAGCGGGCTGAATTGTAACCTGAATTTTTTCGGGGAGCTATTTTTTAAGATAGAATCAGCCAGTTTGACAAGGAGCGACGATGAATGATGTAAGCAAGGAAACCAGATTTTTACACGCAGTGTCTTTGGGCTTGGGGGCCTGGCAGTGGGGCGACCGGATGATTTGGGGATATGGGCAAGCCTATACCGACGACGACTTGCGAAAAGCGTTTGACATTTCGCTGAGTTTGGGGATTCGCCTTGTGGACACGGCTGAAATTTATGGTTCGGGATATTCGGAAAGACTGCTGGGACAATTCTTAAAAGAAACGGAACAGCCAGTTTTGGTGGCGACGAAGTTCTTTCCGTGGCCGTGGCGGCTTTTCAAGGGTTCTTTGCTTTCCGCATTAAAGCATAGCCTGGAGCGGCTGGAGTTGGAAGCGGTGGATTTGTATCAAATTCATGCGCCGTCATGGGTGATGTCTTCAGAGATGATGATGGAAGGGCTGGCGGTGTGCGTTCAAGAGGGATTGACGCGCACGGTGGGCGTTTCCAACTTTGGGCAGAAGAATATGATTCGCGCGTATACCACGCTGGCGCGGCACGGGATTCCGCTGGCTTCCAATCAGGTGCATTATAGTTTGCTTCATCGGGATGTGGAAAAGAATGGGACTTTGGCGCGTTGTCAGGAGTTGGGGATTCGCCTGATCGCCTATTCTCCGCTGGAGGAGGGACTATTGACTGGAAAATACTCTCCAGAGAATCCGCCGCCGGGAATCCGCAGTTCGCAGTATGCGGACTTAATCAAGAAAATTCCGCCGGTGATTAAGTTGTTGCAAGAAATTGGAATGAATTACGGCGATAAGACCGTCGCGCAGGTGGCGCTGAATTGGTTAATTTGCAAGGGCGCTTTGCCCATTCCGGGCGCGAAGAACGCGCTTCAGGCGGAGCAGAACGCGGGCGGCGCAGGCTGGAGTTTATCCGCTGAGGATGTGGCTCGGCTGGACGAAGCGACGGACAAGATTAAGGAATATCGTCAATAAAAAGAAACCGAGCAAACGCTCGGTTTCTTTTTATTTTAGGACTTACGCAAAACCCCAAGACCAAGCCGCGAATTTCGCTAATTCACGCGAATTGTTTTTAAAATTAGCGAAATTTGCGTAATTCGCGGCAAAAGATTTTGATCTACGTAAGTCATATATTTCTGCGGTTAACCGTCCCGAAGGTTTCTTCAAGCGAATCAAAAACCAACCTTCGGGATACTGATAAAGTTTACTTTACAAACGCGCCCAAGTGATTGGCAACGGCGCGTTGCCTGCCGGGGACGTTTTGATCCACGGCGGTATTGAGCGTGCGGGCTTTGCCTTCCACGTCTTTGATGACCATGGCCGACGAACCGCCGCCATCCAGGTTTACGGCTGAATAAACGCCGTAAGAGATGAGCAGGTTGGCCAACTCCGGCAGGGTAACGCCTTCGCTCACGCCAAACTCGCGGCCATCTACTGCCATCAGAATCAGCCAGCGGCTGTTTTTGTTAATCCCTAATGCGGTGCGCGGATTCGGCTCCAGAGCGGCCAGGTTTTTGACGACCGCGCCGTTTTTGATGATGACGCGATCGGCCGAGATGGCGTTGAAGATCGTCCCGGGAGCCTGATCAATCGTCGCCAGATTCTTCTGGCTGATGTACACAACCGGCCGGTCATTGTTGCGCGGCGAGACGACCTTACCGCGCGAGGCGGCCAACCCGTTGAGCCGCAGTGGCTCCCCACCACTGGCGCAAAGCGAGGCGGGCGGAAAGATGGTTGGGTTGAGGTAGCCGAATCCATCCGCGTTGATGGCGATGTTGACCTTGAATTCTTCGAGGAATTTTGAAGTAGTGCGCGAACAGATGATGCCGTCGGTGCGGTTGGACGGCGTTACTAAAAATTCCAGGCCCGAAGTTTGAAGGTCAATGGCCAGGACGTGCGCGGTGATCTTGCGCGGCGAGGTAATGTCCTTGCGGAGATAGGTGATGCCTTTGAAGAGGTTCTGCCGAATGGAAGTTGGGCGCGCGCTGGCGAGGAATGTGATGTATTTCTTCTCAACCCAGCCGGTTAACCCATCCAAGCGCCGAATTTGCGCCCATTGTGGGTTGCTCTGATCGTCCAAGGCCGGGACGTTATCATCCGCGATGAGATTATCCAAAATCTTTGCGGAAGCGCTCGGCTCTTCTCGAATTGGAATTGCGGAAAGGATGACTTTGTACCAGGGTTTATCCGAATCAAAGTTGACCGGATTGGAAGGCTCTCCCGGGGTGGGCGTTGGGGGCGGCTCGTTCGGGTCAACCGGGAGCAGGTAGGAGGCAAAGCACCAGCCTTTGAGATCGCGGTTGGGGAGTTTCTCAATTTGAAGCCAGCTACGGTCTGAATTTGCGCCGACTTCTTCAACCTGTTCGTTCGGATAGAGCAAGCCGACTGATTCGTTGCTTGTGCCGGGGCCCTTCCGCACGCGCAAGGAAGGGTGTGCAATCACCTTGTAGATTTTTCCGCTTGGCGTGCCTGGATCAGGATCAGGATCAGGATCGGGATCAGGGTCAGGGTCAGGGTCAGGGTCGGGATCAGGATCAGGGTCAGGATCAGGGTCGGGAGTTTCGCCGAGTTTGAAGCGCTCTGTAAAATCATCCAAATCGCCGTTGAAGTAATTTAAGTCAATGCCAGCGCTTTCCACGCCGTAGAGTTTTCCGTCACCGGTTTCAGTGTATTGCCAAAAGAGCCATTCGTCGCTCTGCCACGGCGGGGGAACTTGCGGGACGACCGCGCCATAATTGGCGATCCACAATGGGTATTGATGGAAATATTGCAGGTTCGAGGCGCCCGCCGGTGCGTTTTCGCGCCAGTAATGGTAGGCAGTGTAAATGGCAATTTCGTGACCTTTGACGAGTTGCTTTAAGCGTTCGAGGAAGGTGTACCAATTTTGCCAGCCTTTGTGCGGCCCGCCATAACTTTCCTCAAAATCAGCAAAGAGGGGCAGTTCGCCAAAATCGCCGCCAAATTGCTGAACCCATAATTCAGCTTGTCTTTTTGGGTCGGCGCGGCTGTCGTAAAACCAGTAGGAGCCGCGCGGCAAACCCGCCAATTTGGCTTCGCGCCAATTGACTTTGAAGTCCGGGTCGGCCCATGTGTTTTGGCCAGCGCGGATGATGACGTATTTGGCCGTCGCTTGCATCTTTTTGAAGTCAATGCCTTGCGGGGTTTCGGGGTCGTCCTGATAAAAACTCACATCCGGCCCGATCGCATAATTTCCGAGTGGTGGGGGCGGGGTGTTAGGGTCTCCGCCAATCAGTTTTAAATATCCGGCAAAAGACCAGCCGGTGAGCGTTTTATCTGGCAGACGTGTGACCTGAATCCAGGAGCGGTCTGCGTTGGCGCTGATCTCTTCCACTTTTTCGTTGTAATACAAGTTTCCAACCGCTTCGTAAGTTGTACCCGGGCCTTTGCGGACTCGCAGAGACGGCGAAGCGGTGACTAGATATTGCTTGGCGGTTGGGTCTGGATCGGGGTCTGGGTCTGGATCGGGGTCTGGTTCCGGCTCGGGTTCAGGACCCGGCCCTTCGGTCAGTTTGAAGCGCTCTTTGAAGGCATCAAGGTCGCCGTTGAAGTAGTTTAAGTCAATGCCCCGCGATTCCACGCCGTAGAGTTTTCCATCGCCGCCTTCGGTGTATTGCCAAAAGAGCCACTCGCTCCACGGGAGCGGAATTTTTGGCGTTTGGACTTTGTAATGAGCGATCCATAACGGGAATTGTTTGAAGTAATTCAGGTCGTTGGGTTTGTAGGTGGCGTTGGGAGCGTTGTCGCGCCAGTAATAAAAAGAGGTGTAGATGATGATCTCTTTGCCGGGGACGAGGCTTTTGACGGTTTCAAGGAAGGTGCCCCAACTCTTCCAGCCTTTGTAAATGCCGCCATATTCTTCTTCAAAATCCGCTACCAACGGCAGTTCGCCAAAGTCGCCGTCGTACTGCGCCACCCATAGTTCGGCTTGTTTTTTAGGTTCGTAGCGGCTGTCATAATACCAATAAGAGCCGCGCGGCAGGCCGGCTTTTTTGGCTTCGTGCCAGTTGGTTTTGAAGTCTGGGTCGGGCCAGGTTTTTTGTCCGGCGCGGATGATCACATAACCGGCCGCGGCCTTCATTTTTACAAAGTTTATGCCTTGAGGAGTTTCATCGTCATCCTGATAAAAACTGACATCGGGACCAATTAGGTTTGCCATGCGTCTCTCCTTTGAATCAATGCTTAAAATTTTACCAGAGGGAACGCCTAATTTTGAATGGAATTTGGATTGGGATAAAATTGACCACATGCTCAAAGTTGAATTTCACTGCCATACAAACGCTTCCAAAGATTCGTTGACCAAGCCGGAGGATTTGATTCGCGTGGCGCGCAAAAAAGGGATTGAGCGCCTGATGATCACCGATCACAATTCGATTGCGGGAGCAAAGGCCGCCGCGCTGTTGGACCCGGAACTGGTCATCGTCGGCGAGGAGATTATGACCACCCGTGGCGAATTACTGGCCTCGTTTGTGCAGGAAGAAATTCCGGCCGGGCTATCTCCACAAGAGACGTTACGGCGCTTGAAGGCGCAGGGCGCCTTCATCAGCGTTTCGCACCCGTTTGACCGGTTTAGAAATGGCGCATGGCACGAGGAGGATTTGCTGGAGATTTTGCCGGAGGTGGATGCGATTGAAGTCTTTAATGCGCGTTGCATGTTTCCGCAGTTTAATCGTCGGGCGAAATGGTTTGCCGAGAAGCATAATCTGCCCGGCACGGTCGGCTCGGACGCGCACGCCGCTTTTGAGGTGGGGCAGGCGCTCCTTGTGCTGGAGCCGTTTTCAACCCCGGAAGGACTGCGCCAGGTTTTGCGAAATGGGATTCCGCAGGCGCGGTTATCCAGTTGGCTGGTTCACCTTGTCTCGCGCTACGCTTCGATGCGCCAAGCGAATAAAACCCTCCCGTTTTCTTGACACATATAGACAAGCGTCCTACAATGTGGCGGAGATAAATCCATGCAAGGGAGAGATAATCGGATGTCTGAAACCAAACCAAACCAAACCAAACCAAACCAAACCAAACCAAACCAAACCAAACCATAAACGCTTCATCCGTTTTATAGCTGTGTGTCTCGTTGTGATCGTCCTCTACCTGCTCCCCGTCAACACCAAACCAGAATTCATCGCCTATCGCGGACAAATCATCGAAGTCCCGCAAACCCAATCGCCCCTGCGCTCCATCTATCCTGAAGGCGCGTACGCCACCTGCGGCGAAGGCGGCACCGGAACCAATTGCCATGTAGGCTGTTGTAGCAATGGCGCATGTGTCACCTGCCAGCCCCAATCCGAGGATCGGCCGCCCATAATCTATGCCAGCCTCAACTGCTCGAACCCGGGAACGAACGATTGGTGTACCGGCTCACTCACGATTG
>JADZCC010000100.1 GCA_020851785.1 Anaerolineales bacterium | reverse complement strand
TCAACCCCGCTGAACTTCGGCGTCGGATTGACCAGAAAACTGCCAAACTTTGGAAAATTTCTCGGTAACATTCCTTCTTGATGCAACGTTACTACCAAAGTAACATTTTATCTTGATGCATTACGCAAGGAAGTTTCGCTGTAAAATATTTAGGATGATCAAGCCATGGTTTGTAATTGTGCTGGGCGTATCCGGCTCTGGTAAAACGACGGTTGGCAGGATGTTGGCTCAAAAATTAGGCTGGGATTTTTATGATGCGGACGACTTTCATCCGTCTGCGAATGTCGCCAAAATGGCAAACAGCCTCCCGTTGAACGACGCGGACCGCGCCGTGTGGCTGGCGACGCTTAGCAAGTTGGTTTCGTCCACGCTGAAACAGGGGCGTTCCGGCGTGTTGGCTTGTTCTGCATTAAAGGAAAAATATCGCCAACAATTGGTTGGGGATCATGCAAATGTAAAATTTGTCTATCTCAAAGGCAGTTATGCTCTGATCCGAGAGAGAATGCTTGAGCGTAAGAATCACTATATGAAAGCAGACCTGCTGAACAGTCAGTTTGAAGCGTTGGAGGAACCGTTGAACGCAACTGTTGTTGATATTCAACTTCCGCCGGATGAAATTGTGGAACTTATCCTGCGCGAGTTTTCCGCTTTGTCGGACTGATAAAAAACAACCGCCCGAAGTTTGGGCGGTTGCGATTGGTTTGTCCGGTTAGCGATCGAAGTCGCCTGAAGCTTCGGGTTGGTATAAGATTTTTGTAATTTGCAAGCGGCGCTTTCCAGCTGGGACATCCCATTCAAAAAAATCACCGACTTGATATCCGAGCATGGCGGTTCCAATCGGCGCCAAGACCGACAACTTGCCGTGTTGAAGATTGGCGTCTTCCGGGAAGACCAACGTATAGGTTTCTTCTTCTCCGGTTTCGACGTCCTTAAGGCAAACGATTGAATTCATAGTAATGACATCGCCAGGGATGTCTTGTGGGGTCACGATGACGGCGCGCGCAATTTCTGCGCGAAGTTTCTCCAAGTATTCGCTTTTTCGATAATCGGTAGATTGCGCCTCGATAATAAGTTTATTTAAACGCTCAAAATCGAATTGGGTGAGATAAATTGGTTTGTTTTCCATGACTTCCTTCTTTTTTTACAAGAGTTGAAGAGTCGGGCAATGAGATTATACGTTCTCCCTTCGGATGGGTCAATCTAAATTTAGAGGCGGTGAGCAGGAAGGGGCTTCTTTGTCCTAGGCCGTTTATACATCTCGCGATATATTCAACTTATCTTATGCGTCTGGAGTTGCGCCATGGAACGATTAGTCTGCCCGAATTGCGGAGCCGCGTTGCAGGCTTCCCGCGCTTATGTAGATTTGATTACATGCCAGTATTGTAACGTTACCTTTCACGCCCCAAAGGCAACTGCGCCTGAGTCGGATTTGGGCAAGTTGATTTTGGACGCGGATTTTCGTCAAAAGCCGATTTTCGGCTGGGATTTTCCAAATAAAGACAACGTCCAGCTTGTGAATGGCGCTCCGCCTGAGTTGCGCTTTAAGTACCCGGCCAAAAGAGGGCTGTGGTATGCGTTGTACTCGTCCGGCTTTTTCGACGACGTGGACGCCAGCGTGAATATAAAATTTTACGCCGATAGCGTGGACGAGGTTAGCGCAGGAATCATGTTGCGCTTTCGTAAGGACTTCGGAGCTTACATGGCGTTGATTTCGCCGCTGGGAACCTATACGCTGTCTTATTATGAAAGAGACGCCGCCGGGCAATTGACTTGGAAATATTTACTCAATTGGACGAAGCACACGGCTCTAAAACCCGGGCTAAACGAAGTTAATCGCTTGCGCTTCGTCGCCAAAAAGGACCGTCTGCACATTTATCTAAACGACTTATTAGCCACTTCGGTTCGCGACTCGCTCCACGAGGCGGGCGAGGTTCAACTGGTGGCGGAGGCGTCCGATAAATCGGCGGTGGAAGTTGGCTTCACAGACTTGCAACTTCGCGAAGCTAGAGAGTAAAGCTCCGGCATTTTCCAGCACACCCTAGTTTCTGAAAATTTAGCGCCTGTTGTTCGCCCGGACTCCGTCAAGGGACGATTTTAGGACTTGTCGTCTGCTTGACTTTCCAGCTTTTTGACGATATACTCTTTCTACCTACCGTTCGGTAGGGAAGGAGAGGCTGTGACTCGCGAAGATATTTTAGACGCCGCCGCGCAGGTTTTTCGACAAAAAGGCTTTCATGGCGCTTCCATGGCAGATATTGCGAAAGCGCTGGAGGTGCAAAAGCCCAGTTTGTATCATCATGTCAAATCCAAGCAGGAGATTTTGCTTGCGCTTCTGGATCGCGCCCTGGGTATGTTGACTGACCATATCGCCGTTATCGCCGCCCAAGCCATCCCCGCCGACCAAAAGCTAAGGCAAATGATTCGCGGATATTTATCCGCGTTATCTGAAAACGCTGATTTAACCTCGGTGTTATTGTTTGAACATCGTTCGTTGGATAAAAAGACTCATACCCGCCATGTCCCTCATCGAGATAGTTTTGAGGCGTTATGGCGGGATGCGCTTAATGAGGGCGTGCGCACAAAAATTTTTCAATTGAAAGATGTTAACTTGACCGTGCGCGCCTTGATGGGCGTGATGAATTGGACGCTGACCTGGTATCAGCCGGGCGGCGATAAATCCATCGAACAAATTGCGGACGATTATGCGGAATTTATGCTGAAAGGGATGTTGAAAAGCTGACGATAGACCATAGACGGTGGATGTTGAAATGCTCTGCGGTCAATCGTCCATAGTAATAAGGAGAAATCAATGTACTCATTTGAACCAAACGAAGAACAACAAATGCTTATGGATGCCGTCGGCAAATATGCGGAAAATGATTTGCGCGCCTCGGCCCATGAGAATGAAGAGAATAAATCGTTGCCCGGAAAATTAATCAACAAAGGCTGGGAGATTGGTTTATTACAGGCCTCCATCCCGGAATCCTATGGCGGCTTTGGCGAGCGTAATGCTGTCACGAATGTGCTGGCATTGGAAGAAATGGCCTATGGCGATTTGGCAGGCGCGTTGGCTGTGT
>JADZCC010000099.1 GCA_020851785.1 Anaerolineales bacterium | reverse complement strand
GATTTTTTGTTCCGTCATGCTTATTTCCTTTTCTATAAACTATAAATATACTGCCATTAACGCGGCAGTATACCCGCAAAGAAAAAAAACAGACTTATAAATATTAATCTTTTTTTAAGGCGCTGTCCTCAGGCAAGCTTGACCTTTTCCCACTTGCGCACAGAATTTATGCGAAAAATCTCCTCGCAGTTTTTTAGCTCGCGGATAGAAACGCTTCTTTCTGCAACCCGGCCTGTTTCTAGCAAATGAGCACGGTATGTGCCGGATAAAAGCCCGCATGAGACTGGCGGCGTGTACAACTCTCCTTCTATTTTAACGACCAGGTTGCCAATGGTGAATTCAGTTAGCTCGGCTTTTTCGTTGAAGAGCAGAATATCATCATAGCCCGCCTCTGCCGGGTATATTTCGCGGCGCGTAGTTTTATGAAAATAAAAAATATCGGTTGAATTGATTGCTTCTTTTGCAAGCCTTGACTGGAGGATTTTTTCTTCGCTTATAAATGCGCTTGCTTCGTAAGTCAATCGCCCTGCCGGGTTGAGTAGAATTCGCAGGCGCTGTGGGGAAGCGAATTTCGGCTTGATTTCATCCAGCAAGTTGATAAAGCTATTTTCTGAAAATGGGAAATTGAAATACTTCGCGGAATCTGCCATGCGAGCGAGATGTTTAGCGAGTAGAAAATATCCGTCGGACGGAGTCCATAAAAGGGTTTCGAGAAGCGAAAACTCCTGATACGGCTTGGATAAAATGCGCGCTTTTAGAATCGCCTCGTTATATTCATCGCCGCTTTCAGAATCCCAAACAATGCCTCCGCCCACGCCATATTCTGCGGTTTGCTTTTTTTTGTCAACTAGAGCCGTGCGAATTGCCACATTGAATTGGGCTTTACGATTTGGAGCAACGAAACCAATACTACCCGTATAAATTTTGCGCGGAGAGTTTTCGAGTTCGGCAATGATTTGCATGGCGCTCACTTTCGGCGCGCCGGTGATCGAAGCGCACGGAAACAAGGCTTTGAAAATTTTTGTCAGGCTCGCGTGAGTTTTGGCTTGCACAGTCGAGGTCAACTGAAAGAGAGTAGGATAGGTTTCCACTTCAAATAATTTCGGCGCCTGCACACTGCCAATTTGGGCAACCTTCCCGATGTCATTGCGTAGCATATCTACGATCATCACGTTTTCGGCTCGATTCTTTTCAGATGCGCGCAACCAAGCCGAATTAGCTAAATCTTCACTCGTTGTTCTACCTCGTTTAACTGTCCCTTTCATCGGCTTGCTGGTAATTAAATCTCCGTCCAATTCAAAAAATAATTCGGGAGAAGCCGAACAGATCGCGTGCCTTTCCATATTAAGGTAAGCCCCATATTTATTTTGGCTCTGCGCGAGATGCAGAAAAAAATCCCAGGCTTCATTCAGAAAATCTGTCTGTAAGCGCATGGTATAGTTCACTTGATAGGTTTTTCCGCCCGCAATATATTCTTTTATTTTTTGAATAGAGGAGTTGTAAATTTCCGGCTTGACGTTCGCCTGCCAGCGTAACGCCTCAAGAGGGGAGTTTGGAGAGGGAAGTTTTATTTTTTCGGGTTGTGGGTATAAGCCAAACCAGATCACTGGAAAGTCGTTAGTGTCTAAGACGCGCAGGTTTTGATCGAACCCCTTGGCCGCTTCATAGCTGACGAAACCTGCCGCATACCAGTTATTTTCATTGACGAGATTCTCTACTGCTTCCAAGCGTTCTTCAATTTCTTCTGCGCTTTGCGTTGTGATGATTTGATAGGGTTTGGAAAAATACAGCCAATCTGCGCCCTGCTTTAGTAAAATCTCGTTTGTTTCAATCAAATTTACCTCTTAATTTTGAAGGGCTTATGAAAAAGAACAATTCCATTTTACTCCGTTGGCTCCCCGCCGCTTTGATGATGTTGATTATTTTCCTATTTTCATCACGTTCATCAACACAACTCCCCAATTTTTTAAGCTGGGACTATGTCATAAAAAAAACAAGCCATGCTGTTGGCTATGGTTTGTTGGCGTTTGCGTTCTATTACGCTTTGGGATTTCAGCCTAAACATATATGCCTGGCTTGGTTTTTGGCGGTTTTATACTCCGCTACGGACGAGTTTCATCAATCCTTTGTGCCGGGGCGTTCGCCGTCCATTACTGACGTGTTGGTTTTTGATAATATTGGCGCGATGGCGGCCTTGTGGCTAGGTTATTTGAGAATGCGCTACGCCCGTTCGACGGAGCGCTGAACGCTCTTCATGCTCTCACTCCCCAAACTCGATTTCAATTTCTTCGTCCTCTTTCCAATCGCCCATTTTTTCAAATTCGATTTCGCCGAACAATTCATTTTGCACGGCGGAGATATGATAGCGTTTAATTAACTCAAGCATCGCCAAAAATGTCACCACAATTTCAACCCTTGTGGCTTTATCTGTGATCAGGCCGCTGAAGGTCATCTTTTGAATATTCTTCATCGTCCTGGTGATGAAATCAATTTTTTCGCGGATGGTCACGCGCGGCGCAGACAATACAACCGCTAACGGCTTCCGGCCTTTGCCTTTGGTAAAAGCGGATTCTGCGGCAGAGAGCAGACCTTCCAAAGTTAAGTTGGATAAATCCAGCTTGGCTTCCACCTTCGGCGGCGGCGCAACGCGTAAAAATGTGTGCCAATTTTTTTCTTGCAGTTCGTCCATCCAAACTGCAATTTCTTTATAGCGTTTGTACGACTTTAATTGCTCCACCAGAGAAATGCCGGGGTCTTCTTCGCCGGGGTCACGCTCTGGCGGGCGAGGCAGTAGCGCTTCCGATTTGATTTGCACAAGTTTGGCGGCAATTACTAAAAAGGCGGAAATTTCATCAGGCTTCAGTTGCTCCAGCCCGTGAATATATGAAAGGTATTGATCGGTTACTGACGCAAGGGAAATTGAAGTGATATTTAATTCGGCGCGTTCAATTAAATTTAACAAAAGGTCAAGCGGTCCCTCGTAATCCGGGATTTGAACCTTGTAGCCGCCAGTTTGATTGCCTAAAAATCCGTCCATAGCGGGCGAATTATATCAGTAGAGGAGTATAAGCAGAAGCTGCGTTTAGAGCGCCAACTTCTGCTTATACTCCCGCATAAAAAGATTATTTCACCATCACTTGAACGAGCGGCGAATCGTCAAAGCCTACCAAAATACCTGTTGGGCTATCCGTTGGGGTCAGCCAAATGGCGCGCAGGAATGCCACGTCGTTAAATTCAATTGGCTCGTCTGGGCTTTTGATCTCAGCAAAACTAAAGGTTCTAGGGTTGAGTTCAATCCCATTTGCTACGGCTTTATATAAGCCCCAACCCGGATACCAAGTACCTGCTGAATCAATGATGTAAACGTCACCCCAGCCGACTTTCACCGGCGAGCCGGTCAGATTCTTCACCTTGATGCCTATTTCCGCAAACTGATAGCCGGGGTTAGCCACCCAATGAGAAGTTTCGTCAAGATAGACGGTTTCCAACTTGCGAAAATTTACAACCGAGATTTCGTATTGATCATTCGCG
>JADZCC010000098.1 GCA_020851785.1 Anaerolineales bacterium | reverse complement strand
TTTCAAGAGTCAGTTTGCCAATCCCATCGAAAGCGCGGGAGATGAAAAATCCGCTGAGTTGTTGCGAAAACTGGTGTATCCGTTTATTTTGCGCCGCACCAAAGAACAGGTCGCGCTTGAACTGCCGCCGCGCACTGAACGCGTTGTTTACACCGACATGGACTCGGCGCAGAAAAAGTTTTACAACCAAACCCGTGAGCGTTATCGCGCCGAACTGCTGGACTTGATTGAAACCGAAGGCATGAACAACGTCCGTTTCAAAGTGTTGGAAGGGTTGTTGAGATTGCGCCAGATTGCCATTCATCAGATTCCCTTCTTCCTGATCAGCCTCAAAGCGGGCGGCGTGGGCTTAAACCTGACCGCCGCCGATTACGTCATCCATCTCGACCCGTGGTGGAATCCCGCCGTCGAAATGCAAGCCTCCGACCGCGCCCACCGCATCGGGCAGACCAAGCCCGTCTTCGTTTATAAAATCATCGCCCGCGACACCGTGGAGGAAAAAATCCTGCAATTGCAGGAAAAGAAACGCGCCCTCATCAAAAACATCATCGCCACCGAAGCCAGCTTTTTCAAGTCCCTCACGCAGGAGGATGTGAAGGGCTTGTTTGAATAACGAAGGATTTTGGGATGATCAACAAAACCGCCCTGCCAAAATCCGGCAGGGCGGTTGATTTTTATGCTTGCGGAAAATTATGCAACGACTGCGGGCCTAAATTTATACCCGTAGACAATCAACCCGCGCTCATCGCCGTCATTCCGCATTTTGCGCGTGACCATTTCAACGGGCATCCCGATTTCAACGGCGGAATTATCCACGTCGGTGAGTTGGGCCGTGAGCATGGGACCTTCGTCCAGTTTGATGATGGCCACCGTGTACGGCGCGTTCGCGTCAAACCCAGCCGGAGCTTCGTAAACTGTCGTAAATGAATAGACTTCGCCTTTACCGCTAAAAGTAAATAAGTCCTTGGCTTCGTCGCCACAGTTTGGGCAGACGTCGCGTCGGGGGAAGATTTTGTAGTCGCAGTGGGGGCAAACCTCGCCAACCAGCCCATAGCGTTGTTTTTTGAGGCGCCAATGTCTTGGAATTTCCATGATTGTGTTTCCTTTCGCAAGGATAATTTTATCCCGTGCGACTCTCAAACGCTATCAAGGTTAAGTTAAGCCATTTTTTTGGGGAGACATTTCAGCCGGGGAATCTCTCAAACGCTCTCAAAAATTTATGCTACGCGCCAAAATGGTCGTCTTGCTAGAAACCGCGCCAACTTTGACGGGTTGTTTTTGTAAAGTTCATTGGCGCTTATTTTCTTCAAGCGCAGATCGTGAAAGGAGATTGGTATGAAACAGCATAAGCGTCTCATTCTCGCCGTTTTTTTAATTCTCTCTTTGGCGTGCGGCCGCCTACAAGTCCAAATCCGGCCAGACCAAATTGCAGGGCCCACCCAGGGACCAGGCGCCATCAACACCTTCATTGCTCAAACAGCGGAGTTGGCTTTCACGCAAACGGCCAGCGCCGCGCCGCCCACGCCAACTGCAACCCTACCGGCAACGCCAACGCTGGCGCTGACCGTAACGCCCCTCCCGGAAATTTCAGTGATTGTTGAAATGTCGGAATTCACGCCAAACAACCTGTACCTGTTTGGACATCTACGCGGAATTTCGGCGGGAAACCAATATCAGAGCTTTGCAAAACTAAACCTGTACGACGCTCAGAAACAAAAACTGGCGGAGCAGGAAATGCCTTGCGTTGAAGTTCCCGCACAGGATCGGTACTGTCAATTTGTATTTACCATGGGAGACCCCCCAACTGGCATCGCCAGTTATGAAATTACGGCTGAAATTCACGTGAGCGAAGGTCTCATCCTGACCGGCCATACCGAAGGCGTGACCATCATCGGCCAAACGCAAGCGAGTCTGGACGAAGAACCAACCGCCCTCGCCTCGCCGCAAGCCGTTCAACCTCAGGCGGCCAACCCGATCTCAGCGCAGGACGTGATCGTTAGCGCTTCGTTTCACTCTGAATTTTACAGGCCGGAGGAAGGCTCATTTTTTAATGTGCATGTTTCCTACTTCGGCGACGCCGCTCCGGTAAATAGCTTTAGTTTGGACGCCTGCGTTTCCATCACTGAACATCGCAGGTACGAATCAGGGAGAGTCGCCCAGGTTCTCCTGACGGAAGAATGTAAGGCGGTCTATCTTTCAGGCGAGTCTAAGTCCGCCAGAGGGGATGAAGATTTTTCCTTCAAACCTTCGGGCTATGGCTTTGTTTGGAATAACAGCCCCGAAGGGCGCTATCAAATTTCAGAAATTCGCGGTTTGGTCAACCTGAAGCAGAATCAGAAAGTTTTAGAGAGCGCCAGTTCGTCTCATCGGCCTGTGCCGGTGCGCCTTGTGGAATCTTCGCTTCCGCGCAGTTCCAGTTCGCAAGCGACCGCCACCGTGGAGGTTTTGGCCGGGAGCGGCGAAATGTATGACCTTAAGCTTAGCGTCGTGCAAATGGAAGTGGATCCAGATGAAGTCGCCGTGAGCTCCTTTCTGCTCTTTCTCCCTTGCTTACTTCCACTGGTTTGCGATGACAGAGTGGAAGTTGCGAGCGTTTCCCAGCCGATCAAACTCGTCGCCGGAACAGACGCCACCATCTCCGCCAGTTATTTCGCCGTACCCGCTTCAGAATCGGGTAACGTTCCCACGGAATTTAAAATGACGGTATATTTTGAAGATATTGTGATTGGCACAAAATAAATTTTAGATTTGCAAAATGTGACTCACCGCCGTGGAGGCCAGCCCGCCGAGGTTCTGAATCAGCGCCGTCTTCGCCTTGGAGATTTGATTCGCCCCGGCCTGATACACGCCGGAAGCGCAATGCTCCATCGCCGCTTATGAGACGATAAAAAAGAGACGGGCTTTGACCGTCTCTTTTTTGCTAATCCGTTTCGCGTTTTTCTAAACTTGTTTTTGCGATTTCAAAAATTTCTTTCATAGGGTGAATGAGCGCGAGCGCGTAGAATGCAAAGCCGGCGCCGTATAAAATCCCTTTTGCAGGCGCGAGAAGGAAAATACTGATCCAGATAAGAACCCCGCCTAGCGCCAGAGCGAAGAGACTGCCCCAACATCCACCCAGCGGCGGATTTTCTTCTTTGAGGAAGGAGCGCCGCATAATGTATGGGATGAGCGCAATGCTGAATTGCAAAACCCAGCCGTAAATTAAAGGTTGCGGCGCGGTTGATTCGACAGGACCGCCGGCAATGACGTTGGTCAAAATTAACGGCGCAATTAACACGGGCGCTAAAATCCAAACATAGGCTAGGATTAAATGCCAGCCGCCCGGCGTGGCGAGTCGCCCGCTGTCTTTGAGCGCGCGAGTCACTAGATAAATTAACCAGAGCGTCGAACCAAGGTGCAAAATCAACCCTGTAACAACGATGGGCATGTTCCCGCCGAGCCATGGCCCCAGCACGAGGAAGAACGCGCCCGTCGTCATACTCCAAAAGATGGCGCGAATGCTTCTTTCAGAAGCGAGGGCGCGCGCGGCAATCAGCGGGATGAAATCAACGAATAGCCCCGCAAACGTCAGCGACATGAATCCCCAGGAGTTGGCGTGGATGTGCGCTTCAAGAGGAACTTTGATATAGAGCGCGTCGCTCCAATTGAGCCATAACCCCGTGCCGATAATAATGCCGACCATCAAATAGAATAAACCGGCAATGTAAAACTTGAGAGAAGCGGGCGCGTTACCGCCGCGCAATTTCCAAAGATGCGCGAGAAGCAAAGAAACGGAGACAAAGATTAGAGAGCCGCCGGCAAAGATCATTGCATGATTGACGCCGGAGAACCCGGCGATCAGCGCTACGAATCCGATGTTGAGCGTTAGCCAAATGTCCCAGCGCATGACGGGCTTGGTTTTCTTGGCAAGCGAAGCGACCATGCCGGGTAGAAGCCCGAAGACGACCTGCGATACGATTCCCAATGTGATGAAGTGAACGCGAATCCAGCGCAGGGCGGGGAATGTAGCGAGTAGATTCCAACTGACGAAAGAGGCGTCTGCGGCGACAAGAATGGCGACGAAGGTATAAAGCAACGTTGTAATGAGATAGGGAAACGACATGTTAATTTTCCTTTCTTGAGTAACCCATCCGCGCCATTAAGTTATCTTTTAACGCGAATTGATGATAAAACGCCGCGCCCATATGCAATACGATCAGAATTAACAATGCGGGAGCGACTAAACCATGAAAGGCGCGCGCCGTGAAAACGAGGAAGTCTGCGGGCAGGGGCGAACCCGATCTGCCGAAGACGATGGGCGTTAGCCCTGCTTGAAGCGAGAGCGTCATGCCGCTGACCGCCATCAAAAAGACCAGCAGATATAACGCATAATGAACCGCTTTACCGATCCAGTCGAGCGCGGCTTTTCCCGTAGAAACAGGCGCGGGAGCGGGGAATTTAATGCGCGCGACAAAACGGACGATCATTGCGATCAACGTGAGAATCCCCAGCGTCATATGGAGAGCGAGCGGCAGAAGTTTTGCGTCGTCGTTGGGCAGACGGTTTGAAACTTTTCCGACGATAAACGCGGCGAAGACCAAAAAAGCGATTAACCAGTGAAGGCTAACTTGCAAGGGATGGTAGCCTTTAGAAAGTTGACTCATGCCTGCTCTCCGCTTTTTGACGCAAGAAAGATAATGCGCGTTTTGGCGTTGATGCCGCGCTTTGCGCCGTTTGGCGCGATGATCGTCGAGCCGGATTTGACGGCGAAACTCTCTTCGTTAACGGTCATTAAGCCTTCGCCTTCGAGGAAATGATACATGGCGGCTTTTTCAGGATGCAGAGGAATTTGTTGCCCCGCTTCCAAGCCGACGACCAACGCCTTGAACGTTGGCGCATCAAAAATGAATTGCGGTTTGGGCCCTTCGGCGGAGAAAACCGCTTTGGACTTCGTATCTATGAAACAAATTTCAGACATGAGTTTCTCCTTGTCTCCCCACTTTACCCTTATCTTTGATTTTCCGCCCCGACTTTTGTCGGCTTTTTCAGATGAATTTATCCGCCCTGCGCGCGTTTTTCCAACTTGCCGCGATCTAGAATTCGGATTTGCTGTTTATCCACCTTGATTAAACCCGCTTTCGTCAACTCGCGGATAATGCGGCTTAACACATCGGGAACAGTGCCGAGACGAGCGGCGAGTTCGGTTTGATTCATCCAGCGGCGGCGTTCGATTGCGCCATCTTTGGCTTGTTCCAAAAGCAATTGAGCGTAACGCGCCTCGACAGTTTTCAGCGACAAATCGGAAGCGAGCGTGACCAACCCGACAATCTTGTCCGCCATATTTTCGATGATTTGCATCGCCGCTTGCGGATACGCTTGAATGACCTCTTCCAAAGCGCGGCGCGGAATTAACCAAACGCCCGATTCTTCCAGCGCAATTGCAGTGGCGGGATTCGTCCGCTTTGTCAACGCGCCTACTTCGTTGAAGATTTCGCCCGCTTCGATGAACCGCAGCGCCTGTTCGCGTCCATCTGGCGCGGAACGCATTGCCTTCAGCAACCCGTATTGAAGGTAATACAAACTAGCTCCAGCGTCCCCTTCCCAAAATACCACCGCGTCGGGCGCAAAGACTTTCCACGTCGCGCTTTCGGCAAGACGCGTCAGCGCCGCCGCATCAACCCCGCGCAGGAAGTCAAAGTTTTGCAGGCGTTTGAAAAGCGGACTAAAGGATTTATCTTTCATTTTCTTCTAGTCAAATTTTTGCAAAATATGACTTACCGCTGTGGAGGCGGGTCCGCCCAGCGATTGAATCAACGCAGTCCTCGCATTCGGAATTTGATTCGCTTCTGACTCACCCCGAAGCTGGGTGACGGCATCTACAGCCTGATACACGCCGGAAGCGCCGCCCGCAAACCCGCGCGCTTTCATCCCGCCCATCGTCGCGCAAGGGATTTTTCCCCGCAGTCCAATTTCACCGTCGGCGGCGAGCTTCCAGCCTTTGCCTTTGATCGCAAAGCCCACCGCTTCCAATTGCAAAGCGGCATAGATTCCAAACGTGTCGTGATATTCAAATAAATTAATTTTATCCAAAGTCAACCCCGCCTGTTTTAGCGCTTTGCCAGCGGAGATTTGGGCCGTGTCAAAATAGAGCAGGTCTTTGCGGTCGTGCAAAGCCAGCGTGTCGGATGAAGAGGCGGAGCCGGTAATTTTGACGAGTGGATGATGCCCGGGTTGGGCAATCAACTCACGGCGTGTTAAAAGAAGCGCGGCGGCGCCATCCGCATTGGGGGCAATATCAAACATGTTCAGCGGGTCGCTGACGATTTCTGCTTTTGTATAGGTTTCAGGTTTGATGGCTTTTCTAAACATCGCGTTTGGGTTGGCGACGCCGTTGGCGTGCGCGGTTAATGCAAAGCCTGCAAAGCCATCTTTGGGAACTGCGTGTTCGTGCTGATAACGCTTCATCAATAAAGCGGACTGGGCGGCGAGCGTTAACCCTTGGACGGCTTCAAAGTCCGAGTCGTTGGCGGTGGCGATGGCTTCATCTACACTGGCGCCAATTTGGTCGGTGAATTTTTCCACGCCCACCACGAGCGCCACATCCACAAATCCGCTGGCCACGGCGAGATACCCCTGACGCAAGGCCGCGCCGCCGGAAGCGCCCGCCGCTTCGATGGTGATGGCTTCGATGCCGTTTAAACCGGCATAGTCTGCGAGTAAAGCGCCGAGGTGCGCCTGATGCGAAAGGTTGGGCGCGAGCATGTTGCCCACAAACAAGGCTTGCGGTTTTAGCCCGCCAGAATCTTGAACTGCGGCTTGAATGGCCTGATAGGCCAATTCGCGCAGGCCGATCTCCCAATGCTCGCCAACTTCGGTTTGCCCGATCCCTGCGATGATGATTTCTGTCATATATATCCTCGGTGGTCGAGTAGCCGCGCTCTTGTTCTTTGCGGCGTATCGAGACCACAGCTTTCATGTATATATTAAATTTTGTGTTTCTTTTTATTATTGTTGGTCTCGATACGGCGGCGGTTGAGTAGTCCTGCAAGGACGGATCGAAACCCGCCGCCTACTCGACCAACGGTTTCTTCTTAAATTTTTTCTTTGCAAGTTTTGGTAAAAGTTCTTGTGTACCATTTATCAAGGCTTCACGTTTTGCGCGACTCCAGCCTTGCACTTGTTTTTCTCTGATATAAGCATCAACTACTCTTTCATATTCTTCTGAGTAGACTAACTCAACCGGTAATCTTCTTGATGTATATTTTGCTCCTTTGCCTGCTTGATGTTCAGAAAAGCGATATTCTAAATCTTTGGTTGAACCAACATAATATGAATTATCTGAACATTTGAGTATATACATCCATGCCATAATTTATATCCGGTGGTTGAGTAGGCGACGGTGTTTTTCCATCGCCGAATCGAAACCACAAATTACAAGTTTACTTTCAATTTTATTTTTACCTTTTAGCGCTGGTTTCGACTGCTTGCGTCTCAACCAGCGGAGTGTTACTTTAACGCTAACTTTCCGCGATAACGCACATAGGTGGCGTAGTCAATTTCGCTTCGGCGGGCAATGTATTCCTGCGTTTTCGTGGCGAGACCTGCGCGGAGCGGGGCGGCGTCGGTGACGGTAATGTCGAGGGCGTCTGACCCGGCTCCAGAGCCGAAAGAAACGGCGAGGATGCGATCGCCCGGCTGGGCTATATCCAGCACGGCAGTCAAGCCAATCATCGTCGCTCCGGCATAGGTGTTCCCAATCACCGGCACTAATAGCCCAGGCTCAATTTGTTCCATCGAAAAACCAAGTTGACCAGCCGCGCGTTGCGGAAATTTGGTGTTCGGCTGGTGAAAGACCGCCCACTGATAATCTTTGGCGGTTGTGCCTGCGGCTTCCATGAGGTGTGTGGCGGCCGAAGTGACGTGTTTGAAGTAGGCCGGTTCGCCGGTGAAGCGCATACCATGTTCGGGATATTTTTGATATTCGCGTCGCCAAAAATCGGGCGTGTCGGTGACGTAGGAAAACGTTCCATTGACGACGGCCAGAGCTTCTTCCGCCGGGCCGAGAATATACGCGCCGCCCCCAGCCCCAGCCGTGTATTCGAGCGCGTCGCCGGGCTTGCCTTGCGCGGTATCCATGCCGATCGCCATGGCATATTTGCCCATGCCCGAGCCGACCAAGCCCAGCGCGGCGACGAAGGCTTCGGTTCCCGCTTTGCAGGCGAATTCCCAATCGGCGGCTTGCGTGTTGGGCACGGCGCCAATCGCTTCAGCGACTAACGTGGAAGTTGGTTTGACCGCATACGGGTGAGACTCGCTCCCAACCCAGACTGCGCGTAAATCGCTTGGGTCAATTTGCGCGCGTTTCATGGCGTTGCGCGCCGCTTCGATGGACATGGTGATCACGTCTTCATCTAAGCCTGGCACGGCTTTCTCTTTGATGGGCAGTCCGCCACTTTTGCCAGTCCAGACGCGCGCGACTTCTTTCGCAGGCAAGCGGAATCTTGGCACATACGCGCCGTAGCCGATAATGCCAACTGGCTTGGCGGGTTTGAGGAGGGTGGGGGAATGGAGGTGTGGGGTTGTCATTTAGTTGCCTTCAATTTTTTCGGGTTGTAAATACTGCCAAATTGCGGAGTTGGAATTCCATTTGTCCAGAGCATTTTGCCAGCCGAGATATTTAACTCCATCGCTATCTTTTCGATAGAGGGAATATAAACCTTTGGGAAATTTGAACCTACCAAAATAGATTTAATTGCGCCATGTATGTTTACGAATTCATCCTGATTGCTAATGTTATGAACCAGAAATCTATACTCTGTCTCATCTCTCCACGTGGAAAACTTTGAAAAAAAATATTCTGCGTGTTTTTCTTCGAGATGCTTTCTTATTTGGGCTCTTAAATCAGCAATTTTTGGTTGCTCTTTGATGACTTTCTGGAAATCGTCATAATACTTGATTTGCGTAGAAGGTTTTTCGTAACAAACCTTTTTGGAGATTAATTTGTATTGACGAAGGTCAGACTTGATGCTTGTATATAATTTGTTTCCGTCGAAAATAATACAAACTCCTGAATTGTTTTCTGCATAATGCGCCCACATTACAGGTCGATTCCATCCGTATCTGAATGTTGACGCTTCCTTGTTTTGATTCTTTTTCTTGGGCGAGTGCATTGTCATGCACAATACTTTCCACTCTTCCTTTTGAATTCTTTGGAATTCGTTAACCAGTAATTTATAGTACTCATCTGCATTTTTATCTCCCAAAGAAGGGAAATAAGTAACAGTTGGGTAAACTACGGATTCTTTAGGATCATTCGTGCGCCCAAGTTGATTAAACTTGATTTTTCCTTCATAAAAGATTTTTTCTAATGCGATGTCTTTCTTGGTGTAATGACACAGTTCTGTAGGTATCATTTGTTACCTTTACGTATTCCAAATCTCAAACCCGCGAAACATTTGCCAACGGACTTCGTCGCGGACTCACGGATTAAAGCGGACAATTCACGCCATCCAATCTTCAATTTTTAGGTTTGGAATTCGCTGAAATTCAGCTACGTTGTTTGTGACCAGCGTGGCGCCAAGGCTGAATGCGTGCGCTCCGATGAGTAGATCCATCGAACCGATAATTTTGCCCGCGCGTTCCAGATGGGCTCTGATTACTCCATAAGCGGCGGATGCGCTTTGGTCAAAATCTGCGATTTCAAGCGGAAGTAAAAACTGTTCCAGCGCCAGCAGATTTTTTTCAATCTGATTGCTTTTATTTGCGCCGTGTGCCAGTTCCGCAAGGGTGACGCTGGAAACGCCAACTTCGCCGGGCTTGCACAACATGAGGCGTTGAATTAAGGTTTGCGGCTTTTGTCGAATCAGGCCAATACAAATATTTGTATCCAACATGTATTTCATTAAAACGCATCCCCACGAGTTTGGTTGGGGAGTTGCTCGCGCTCGGTCATGAAATCTGCTGAAAACAGCGTCAGGCTATCCAATAAAGTTTCCCAGGGCGTTTGATAGGGGAGAAGTACCACGGCGTTTCCGATTCTTTTTATGTAAACGCGATCGCTACCAAACCGAAATTCTTTGGGAAGGCGTACGGCTTGACTTTTGCCATTTTGAAAAAGTTTTGCAGTTTCCATACTCAGCTCCTTGAATATATATTTATAATATATACTTTTCAGGTTTTCGTCAAGCCTTCAACCCAGGGCGTTGCTTCAAAGCAAGCGTTAGATAAGCAAAAACTTTCACCGGTTCATTTTAGGCGCTACGCGCTTGCAAAACCTATCTACTCTTCCAGCCCCTTCAAAATTTCCTCGGCCCGTTCCACGCGGATGGACTTCTCCGCCACCATTTGCGCGGCGATCTTTTCGATTAAATCCCCTTTGGCTCCGGCGGCGAGGGCAATTTGCCGCGCGTGCAGGGACATGTGTCCGCGTTGAATGCCTTCGGTGGCTAAGGCGCGAAGCGCGGCCATATTTTGAGCTAAGCCAACACATGCAATAATTTCTGCAAGTTCGGCGGCGGCGCTCACTTCCATTAACTTAATGGCGGCCTGCGCGGCGGGATGCACTTTCGTCGCGCCGCCCACAATGCCCACCGCCATCGGAAGCTCAATCGTGCCGACCAAATTTCCCTGCGCGTCTTTGCCCCAGGTGGTTAATGAAGTGTAGCGGCCGGAACGCGCCGCGTAAGCGTGCGCGCCCGCTTCAATCGCGCGCCAGTCGTTGCCCGTCGCCACCACCACTGCATCCACGCCGTTCATAATTCCCTTATTGTGAGTCGCGGCGCGATACGGGTCGCTTGCGGCAAAAGCATACGCGGCGATAATTCCATCGCGCACCGTTTCGCCCTTGAACGATTCAAACCCAACCGTCAATTCGCTCACTGGCACGGTACATCGCGCGCGCGCGATTCTTCTGTCTGTGAGGTTAGAAAGAATCCGCAAATGCACTTTCCCGCCGGTAATTGCCTCAATTTCCGGCGCCAGCCTTTCGCAAGCCGCGTTGACTGCGTTCGCGCCCATCGCATCTTTCACGTCATAGATTAAGTGGATGACGAGGAACGCGCCAATCGGCGAATCTTCAATCAGGCGAATTTCCAAATCTTTGGCGCCGCCGCCCAACTTGCGGAGGGTGGATTCTGCGCGATCGGCTTTTTCCAACAACTCGGCCTTGTGCTCATACAACTTCAGCCGCGCTTCATCCATATTCACCACGTTCAGCAATTGCATCTGACCAATCATCAGCGCTTCGGTGGAGGTGGCCGTAAACCCACCCCCGGTGCGGATTAATTTGGCCATAAAAGAAACGCCCGCCACAATCGAAGGCTCTTCCACCACAAACGGGATGAGGACATCCCGCCCGTTAATTTGAAAGTTCAGCCCAAGGCCCACTGGCAGGGAATACATGCCGATCACATTTTCGATCATATGCTCGGCGGTTTCAGCGGAGAGTCCGCCCGTTGTAAACGGAGTCAGATCTCCCCAAGTCAGCCGCGAAGCTTCCAGTAATTTGGCGCGCCGTTCTTCCAGGCTCAGGTTGTAAAATCCAGAAATGCGAGAATTGGTCATTGAGTTGTCCAAGCGTCAGGTCGGAATTCTATCCAAATGAAATCGGTTGATTATAATATCCCATTATGCCTTTAACGCGCGAACAACTTCAAGAACGTTTATTAGCCCTGCATCAAGCCAGCCTTGAACTGGTCAAAGACGTTTCGCTCGAACATTTATTGGAACAGATCGCCAAGGCGGCCTGTCAGCAGGCTGGGGCGCAATATGCCGCGTTGAGCGTCTCGAACGGGGAAGGCGAGCCGATTACCTTTTTGACCGTTGGACTGGACGGCGAACAAGTTCAAAAGATTCAGCACCCGCCGGTGGGCGCGGGCCTGATTGGCGAGTTGATGGATACCGAACACGCCTTGCGCGTGCCGGTCATCCGCGAACATCCCAAATCGGTGGGCTTTCCAAAAGACCATCCCGAAATGATTCCATTTTTAGGCGTGCCCATTCGTTCTGGAAGCGAGCAGTTGGGCCAAATTTACCTGACCAATAAAATGGACGTCGGCGCCTTCGATGAAAACGACGAGATGATCATCCAAATGTTGGCCGCCTACGCTTCGGTGGCCATTCAAAACGCAAGGCTGGTGGAGCAAATGCGCGGGCGCGATACCACCCTGACGCGCCGCAACCTGGATATGAGCCTGCTCAACGACATCGCTTCAACCTTAACCTCCAGCCTGGACCTTGACCAAATTCTGGAGCATACGCTGGCGCTGGTGATGAACTACCTGAACGTGGAAGCCGGTGAAATCTTTTTGCTGGAAGAGGATAAAAACACCCTGCGCCTTGTCTTGCATCGCGGCGAATCTGCCGAAGTCTTCTGGAATCGCAAAACCTTTCGCCTGGGGGAGGGGTATCCTGGAATCGTCGCGCAAACCCGCAAACCGCTAATCGGCTCGCACCTGCCCGCAGATAAGAATTTCATTCGCTTGGAACTGGTCCGCGCCGGGTTTCAACAAATTGCCTGCATCCCACTGCTTTCCGGCGAAAACTTAATCGGCGTGATGAACACCGCCACCCGAAGCGCCGAACCAATTGATGAAAGAAACGTGGAGATGCTCGTGGCCGTGGCCACCTGGGCGGGACTGGCCATCGAAAACGCGCAATTACACGCCAATGCGCGGCGGCTGGCCGTTTTGGAAGAAAGAAACCGCATCGGCATGGATCTGCACGACGGCATCATCCAATCCATCTATGGCGTGGGCCTGAGTTTGGAGAGCGCCAAGCACAGCCTTGAAGCTGAAGCGCTGGCGAAAGAGCAGATTCAACGCGCCATTGACCAATTAAATCACGTCATTCGAGACATTCGCGCCTATATTTTAGATTTGCGGCCCCGTCAACTGGGCAACGAAGGCTTAATCAACGGCATTAAACGGCTATTGGCGGAATATCGCGCCAATACGTTCTCCGAAACGAACCTGATCGAGCCGCGCGTCGAACTGGATGAACTCTCTCACGCGCAATCAGTCGCCTTATTTCACATCTGTCAGGAAGCGTTGGCCAACATTGCCAAGCACGCCAAAGCCAAAAAAGTGGAAGTTTCGCTCTGGACCGCGCAAGATCGCCTCTTGATGGAGATCAAAGACAACGGCCAAGGCTTTGCCGTGGATAAAACGCAAACCGCCCTCGGGCATGGCCTCGCCAACATGCAAACCCGCATTCGTTCTGTGGGCGGCGATTTCGAAATTTCATCCACCCCCGGCGAAGGCGCCGCCATTTTAGTTTGGATTCCATATCCAAATAAATCTTAAACCGACGATTCGTTTGAATCATAAAATTGAATCACAGAAACAAGAGATTCAATTTCAATGAATAGGCAATCTATAATTCCTAATTCTTTAAGGAAGGTCTATGCCCAACCCTCAAAAATGCGCCAACATGCCCATATATGGGGGGTGAGTCCGCGTTTGGGGTTGCTTTTGGCTGAAACGCTTGTTCTACCTAAAAACAAAAAAAGAACTTCAACCCACGCGCTTTCTTTAAGATTCAACAACCTTAAAAAAACAAATCTTTTAAACTTAACGTAGGTCGAACGCCTTGTTATCTTTAAAGTGTGTGCTAGAATACAAACACGCTGAAACACAAGGTGCAAGCCAGACCGCATCCTGATCCCTTCAAAGTTTTTTTGAAAAAGCCATAAGCAAGTCCATCCAGCCGCAAACAGGCGGTTTGATTTTATATACCCTACATCCAAAAAGGCCGCACTTATGAACGCTGATCAAGCTTGGCAATCTGTTCTGGCTCAACTCCAAATGGAAATGCCCCGCGCTTCCTTCGACACCTGGGTCCGCGATACACAACCAATTAGCTACGAAAACGGCGCGCTAACCGTCGCCGTCCGCAACGCCTATGCGCGCGACTGGCTCGAAAGCCGCCTGGCCAGCACGGTCAATCGCCTCTTGATCGGCATCCTCAACTCCAACGTCGCTGTGGATTTTGTCGTCGCGCAGAACGACGAACCCGCCGCCGCTACCGACCCTGAGCCTGCTTCCGCTTCCATTGAAATTACCCAACCCGAAGCAAAGCCCCGCCACGTCACCCTCAACCCGCGCTACACCTTCGATACCTATGTAGTTGGTTCTGGCAACCGTTTAGCCCATGCCGCCTGTCAGGCTGTCGCGGAGAAACCAGCCCGCGCCTACAACCCGCTCTTCCTCTACGGGGGAGTAGGGCTGGGCAAAACGCACTTATTGCACGCCATTGGCAACGCCTGCCATGCGCGCGGCTTAAACATCCTCTACGTTTCCTCCGAAGAATTCACGAATGACATGATCACCGCCATTCGCACGCACACCACCCAGGCCTTCCGCGAAAAATATCGCTCCGCCGACGTCCTGCTGATTGACGACATTCAATTCATCGCCGGAAAAGAATCCACGCAGGAGGAATTCTTTCACACCTTTAACACCCTGCACGGCCAGGATAAACAAATCATCGTCTCGTCCGACCGCCCGCCCAAGTCGCTGGTGACTTTGGAAGAACGCCTCCGCTCGCGCTTTGAGTGGGGCCTCACCGCCGACATCCAAGCTCCAGACCTGGAAACTCGTTTGGCCATCTTACGCTCCAAAGCTGAACGTACCGGCCGACAAGTTTCAGATGAAATTTTGGAAGGCATCGCCAAGCGCGTCCAATCCAACATCCGCGAATTGGAAGGCGCCTTGAACCGCATCATCGCCTTTGCGGATTTAAGCGGCTCGGCCCTTTCGCCCAGCCTGGTCGAAGTGGCCCTCGCCGACTTGCTCCCCTCCCGCACCGACGTGGAACCTGAGCGCGTCTTTGATTTGGTCGCCAAAAAATTCAACACCACCGTCGAGAAACTGCTCGGGCGCGACCGCTCCAGAGATGTGGCTCTCCCTCGTCAAATTGCCATGTACATCTTAAGAGAAGAGGCGAATTTTTCCTTCCCCCAAATTGGCGAAATCCTCGGCGGGCGCGATCACTCCACCGTCATGTATGCCATTGAGAAAATCTCCGATCAAATTGAACGCGACGACCGCTTGCGGCGCGATATTGTTTCAATTAAGCAACAACTTTACGGCCAGGCGGCTGTGATCTAATCAAAAAGCGGGCTGTTCGTTTGAACAGCCCGCTTTTTATTATGTTTTAGACGTCAATGCTATTTCCAGTTGATGACTTGCCAGATAAGTTAATAAGAAATAAATCATCAGGATGACGCCAATTAAACCGGCCAACTCTTCAAGGTGAGATAGCCATAAGTAGGTTGAAGTTTCGCCGTGTAGTTTGGCATAGCTCCCGCTGAAGAGAAAATTTCGATACGCGCCTAAGCCGTACAAAATCAGCGCAGTCGGAAAAAGAAATTTTTTCTTTGCATTCAGTTGAAAATAGAACCACCCCAAAAATGCAATTAGCAACAAGAGGATCGCGGCGGCTGTGGGATACAGCCAGTTAAAACGAAAGCCGCCTTCCATCTCCGGCAATTTTTGCAGGAGGATGATTAACTTGGCGGTGATTTGCGCCAACTCGTCCACTGCAAAATAAGCGAGCAGAATGCCAAGCGTGAGCCACGCGCTTCGGTTTTTAGCTTTCTGGCTGAATTGAATCGCGGCGATGAGGAAGGCTATTCCTGCCAGCAGGATGAGGAGAAGCATCTCCCAGTACGTGGCGATATTTTCTCCGCTGTTTACAAAAAATTCTTTGGCAAACAGATCCAGGAAGAATTTTGTGGTTGGGTTGCCTTCCTCAATTGGGCGCTGGCCGATTAAGCTGAAAACCACAATCAGCGTGGAGATGCCTGCCAGCCAAAGGGCAAGCTTTCGTGGTTGAAGTCGAAGCGTAGGTTGTGTCTTTTCCATGTTTAGTCGTTTTCCCCTTCTACGTGGAAGCGAATTTGTGAATAATGCTTGGCCAGATAAGCCAGCAGGGTGTAGATCATTAGAATAATTCCAATCTGTTCGCCAAGTTCTTCGGCGTGCGTCAAAAGCGTGTAGGTGATATTTTTCGTCCCGTAATATTGCGCGTATTTGCCGCTGAATAATTCTCCGCCAAACGCCCCCAATAGATACAAGCCCATGGACACGGGAAACAGAATCTTGTTGCGCCAATCCAGATGAAGATAAAAGCGGACGAAAGCCAACGTTAATAGCCCCACGACGACGACTCCGGCATAGAGCCATTTGTAATGCGTCCAGCCGTTTAGGTCTGGCAGGTTTTTGAGCAGGACATTAAACTTCTCATGGATGACGGAAGCCTCATCCATGGAAAGGAATAAGAACACGGCGCCGAGGAAGAACCACTCAAACCGATAACGGTCTTTTTCGGAAAACTTAAGCGCCGCGATGATGAAAGCCAGCCCGGCAATCAGAATCAGAATTAAGGCGTTCCAAAAAGTGGCGACGTTACCTTCGCTGTTGACAAAGAACTGATTGATGAACATCCGCAGGAAGTAATCCTGCACCGGGCCGCTGATGCGGTAGCCGTCAAAAAACCGAAAGCGTTGTCCGAACAGGCTTAAGCCCATGACCAGCAATGAGCCGAGCAATAAACAAAACGCGGTTTTCGCAGGCTTGATCGGAATTTGTAAAGGGGAGGGCGTTTCGCGCATAGATTGCTCCTGACTGGAATGCTGGCGACTATATCGCATCTTTTTTATTTATACCACCCCCGTGAAAGACGGCTGTGGTATAATCCCGCCGCTCAAAAAAGAGCAACATCTTGCCTGGGACGGGCAAAAAGCGTCCCTGAGTGGGTCTTTTATTCCCACTAAACTCATTCCGTCTCACGGCGATTTTGAATCGTCCGCTGGAAGACGGCACAAGTTAAGGAGTTTTGAATCATGGCTAGCATTTCTATGAAAGCCCTGCTTGAGAGCGGCGTGCATTTTGGCCACCGCACCAACAAGTGGGACCCCCGCATGAAGCCGTACATCTTCACCGAACGCAACGGCATTCATATTATTGACCTGCAACAAACGGTCAAATTGCTCAATCACGCGTTTTCAGTGATTCGCGACGCCGTTGCCAACGGCGGTACGATCCTTTTCGTCGGCACCAAGCGCCAGGCGCAGGAAACCATCGCCGAAGAAGCCGCTCGTTGCGGTATGCCCTACGTGACCGAACGCTGGATGGGCGGCATGCTCACCAACTGGAGCACCATGTATCAGCGCATTCAGGAACTGGAACGCCTCGAAGGCATCCATTCCTCCGATGAGATCAATCGCCTGACCAAAAAAGAAGGCTTGCTCATCGAACGCGAAATTACCCGTTTGCAGACCCGCCTTTCCGGCTCGCGCACCATGAAGCGCCGCCCGGACATGCTCTTCATCATTGATGTGGGACGCGAAATTTCCGCAGTCCGCGAAGCCAATTTGCTGAACATTCCGATTGTGGCCTTGGTGGATACCAACTGCAACCCGCAAAATGTGGATTATGTCATCCCCTCCAACGACGACGCGATTCGCGCCATCAAACTGCTGGTGGCCAAAGTGGCGGATGCTGTGCTTGAAGGGAAGGCCCTGCGTAAGGATGAAGAACCAGAATTGGGCGCGTCTGAGGCGAAGGGCGAAGGTAAAAAATCGCGCGCGCCGCGCAAGCCCGTCGTAGATGGCGATCAAAATGAAAACGATGAAGCTTTATTAGGCGAAGCCACCCTCGCCAAGATGAATTTGAATCGCAAGGACGAACCGGCCGCTCCCGCTGAGCCTGCCGCGCCTGCCGAAGCTGGCGAATAACGGTTTGAGATTGTTTGAGATTGAAGGATAGAACATGGAAATAACGACTGAGATGATTAAAGAACTGCGCGCCGCCACCAGCGCGCCGATGTTGGACTGCCGCAAAGCCCTGCAGGAAGCCAACGGCGATTTTCAAAAAGCGGTGGATTGGTTGCGCGAAAAAGGCATGGCCACCGCCGCCAAACGCTCTGACCGCGACGCCTCCAACGGCGTGGTGGAATTGTATTCGCATGGCGGTGGGCGCGTGGGCGTGATGGTCGAAGTGAACTGTGAGACGGATTTCGTCGCCCGTTCCGAGCAATTCCGCAATTTGGCGCACGAGATCGCTTTGCAAATTGCCGCCAGCGCTCCCAAATATATCAAAGCTGAAGAAATCCCCGCCGCGGAGTTGGAACACGAAGCCGAAATTGCCAAAGTTCGCGCGAAAGAAGAAGGCAAGCCGGAGAACGTATTGGCCAAAATTGTTGAAGGCCGCGTTGAAAAATACAAGGACGAAGTTTCGCTCCTGCGTCAGGCCTACATCCGCGATGAATCGATTACGATTGAAAAGTTGATTTTGCAAAATGTCGCCGCAATTGGCGAAAACGTCATCGTCCGTCGTTTCAAACGCTGGGAACTCGGCGAAAGCGCCTCCCACACAGAATAAGTTTAAGAGCCAGCCTTTGGGTTGGCTCTTTTTTTATGGCAAACTTGTCGTTTTCAAATGATTGATCGGAGGCAAATATGGCTGAATTGAAATACAAAAGAATCCTGTTGAAGTTAAGCGGCGAAGCGTTGGGCGGAGCTACCGGATTGGGCATTGATGTGGACGACGCGGAATCCATCGCCAGCCGCATCAAAGAAGTCCACGAAATGGGCGTGGAAGTGGCCGTGGTCATCGGCGGCGGCAACTTGTGGCGCGGCAAACAAGGCCTCGATCATGGCATGGATCGCGCCACCGCGGATTATATGGGCATGTTGGGCACGGTGATGAACGCGCTGGCCGTGATGGACGCGCTGGAACGCGCCGGCGTGTATACGCGCGTCATGTCCGCCATTGATATGCGCGCCGTTGCCGAGCCGTACATTCGGCGCCGCGCCATTCGCCATCTCGAAAAAGGTCGCGTCGTCATCTTCTGCGCGGGAATTGGAAGCCCGCACTTTTCCACCGACACCGCCGCCGCCTTGCGCGCCACGGAGATCGGCGCGGAAATCATCGTCAAAGCCACCAAGGTGGACGGCGTGTACGACTCCGACCCGAAGAAAAATTCCAACGCCGAAAAATTCGACCAAATGACCTACATTGACTTAATCAACCGCCGCCTGACGGTTATGGACAGCACCGCCGTCACGCTCTGCATGGACAACAACCTGCCGATTTTGGTCTTGAACTATTGGGACAAAAAAGCGCTGGTCGGCGCCCTGCGCGGAGAAGAAGTCGGCACGCTGATCAGCCATAAGTAACGATTTCGCCAATTAAGACTCGAATTTTTTCCTTGCTAAAGACTCGCGCCCGACACTTTTCTTTAGGGACGCGGATTTACGCGGAAAACGCGGATATTGCTAAGCTTTCAATTGAAAAAGGTAATTTTTCCGCGTCCATCAGCGCTCGTCCGCGTCCAATTTTGAAACTGTCAGAGCGCCAGGCTAAAGAAAAGCAGTTCATTTTTTTGATAGTCTCTCAACTTTTTTCATTTTCTCTCGCCTATTTTGCAAGCCCATAGCCTAAATTCTTATTTTAGGGTATCCTTGCGTTTGTAAAATTTTTTAGGAGGAAGCAAGTGAGCGCTGAAGAAATTAAAGAATTACTGAAAGACGCCGAAAGCCGTATGCAAGGAGCCATTCAATCTTTGTTGGAAGACCTCGGCGCAATCCGCACCGGCCGGGCCAGCCCCGCTCTCGTGGAAAAACTCCCCGTTGAATATTATGGCGCTCCCACTCCACTGCAACAACTGGCCTCCATCAGCGTGCCAGAGCCGCGCACCATCACCATCAAGCCGTTCGATAGCTCCACGCTCAAAGAAATTGAAAAAGCGATTCGCACTTCAGACCTCGGCTTAAACCCAAATTCCGACGGCAAAGTTCTGCACCTCAACCTGCCGCCGCTCAACGAAGAGCGCCGCCGCGACCTCGTCAAACGCATGGGGCATCGCCTCGAAGAAGCCCGCATCGCCGTTCGCAACATCCGCCGCGATTCGCATAACGACATCCGCGATTACGAAAAAGAAAAGCTGATCACCGAAGACGAACTCAAACGCGGCGAAGAAGACCTGCAAAAATTGACCGATAAATTCGTGGAAGAGATCGCCCGGCACGGACAAAACAAAGAAAAAGAAATCATGGAAGTCTAGCCGCTTCTTCCTTAACTGAAACATGGTTGCCCAATCTACAAATTCGCTTCCGCCCGAAAAGGTTCCTCAACACGTCGCCATGATCATGGATGGCAACGGACGTTGGGCGCTTCAACGCGGCCTGCCGCGTCTGGCTGGCCACAAAGCCGGGACGGAAAACCTTCGTCGCATCATCCGCGCCAGCGTGGAGTTTGGCGTTAAGTACCTCACCATTTACGCCTTCTCCACCGAAAATTGGGGCCGTCCGCCAGAAGAAGTGCAAGGCCTCATGTTCATCCTGCAAGACGTGATTGACCGCGAATTGAACGAGCTTAATCGCGAAGGCGTGCAACTCCGCCATATTGGGCGGCTCGAACGGCTGGACCCGCGCATTCAAAAAAAAGTCCTCAAAGCCATTGAACTCACTAAAAACAACACGCGCCTCGTCGTGAATGTGGCCTTTAATTACGGCGGACGCGACGAAATTGTCTGCGCCATTCAAAAGATCATCAACGATGGCGTGGCGGCGGACGCGGTGACGGACGAACTGGTGAACCATTATCTATTCACCGCCGGAGTCCCAGACCCGGATTTGATCATTCGCACTTCCGGCGAATTGCGCGTCAGTAACTTTCTGATTTGGCAGGCCGCCTATTCAGAATGGTACATCACGCCCACCTACTGGCCCGATTTCGATAAAGAAGAATACCGCCGCGCCTTGGAATCTTTTGGCAACCGCGACCGACGCTTTGGCAAAGTCTCTTCGGCGGAATTACAGGAAAACAATGCTTAGAAGGACTCTCTCGGCCCTGGGGCTGGTGGCGATTGGTCTGCCCGCCATCATGCTCGGCGGAATTGCTTATTACGCGCTGATGGGCACGTTCTTAATCGGCGCCGCCTGGGAATATGTGAATCTCTTTAAGGCGGCTAAGTATGAACCGCAAACGCAAATTACCATCGGCGGCGTGGCGCTGGTGACGATGGCCCGCATGTTCTTTCCGCAGGCCGCCCAACCAATTTTCATTGCCTGCATCCTGCTGGCAATGACCTACCATCTAAGCGCTTATGAGCGTGGACGCGAACAGTCCGCGCTCGATTTTTGTTTAACCATCGGCGGCGTTACCTACCTCGGCTGGCTGGGTTCTTTTTTGTTCGACCTACGCAACCTGCCGCAGGGCGGCTGGTGGTTTATGTTGGTGATGTTCTGCGTTTGGCTTGGCGATAGCGGCGCGTATTCCGTTGGGCGTTTTTATGGCAAACATAAAATCGCGCCGCGCCTCAGCCCGAAAAAAAGTTGGGAAGGCTACGCGGCCAGCGTCTTCACCGGGTTAATCTCCGGCGCTTTTTATCTGTATGTTTTTACGACTTATGGATATTTGAAAACCGATATGACGCTCTGGCAGGGCGCAATTTTGGGATTACTGTTGGGCGCGTTACCCACGCTCGGCGATTTGGGCGAAAGCATGATTAAACGCTTCTCCGGCATCAAAGATTCTGGAGAGATCATCCCCGGCCACGGCGGCTTTTTTGACCGTATTGATTCGTGGCTCTGGGGCACGGTCATCGGCTATTACTTTCTCGTTTGGTTTATTCTGTAAAACTTTCTGGAGGCAACATGTCTGTTCTTGGCGCTACCCCCACTCGCAACCTTGCGCTTGAGCTCGCTAGAGTTACCGAAGCGGCGGCAATGATGGCTGGTCGCTTTATGGGACGCGGAGATAAAGAAGGGGCAGACCAGGCCGCGGTGAATGCGATGCGTTTAATCCTCTCCACGGTGGATATGAACGGCATCATCGTGATTGGGGAAGGGGAGAAGGACAAGGCCCCGATGTTGTTCAATGGAGAAAAAGTGGGCAACGGGTCGCAACCGGACGTGGACGTGGCGGTGGACCCGATTGATGGCACCCGTCCTTTGGCCTTTGGTCGCTCCAATTCGCTGGCGACGGTGGCGATTGCTCCGCGTGGGACGATGTTTGACCCCGGCCCGTTTGTGTATATGAACAAGATTGCCGTGGGCCCGGAAGCCAAGGGCAAAATTGACATTGAACGGCCGATTACCGAAAATTTAAAAGCGATTGCCAAAGCCAAAGGCAAAGACGTGGAAGACCTGACGACGATCATCCTGGATCGTCCGCGCCATGACGATATGATCGCGGAGATTCGCAGAGCGGGCGCGCGCATTCGCCAAATTCCCGACGGCGACGTGGCCGCGGCCTTGATGACGGCCTGGCCTGATTCTGGCGTGGATGTATTGCTGGGCATTGGCGGCACGCCTGAAGGCGTGATTGCGGCTTGCGCCTTACGCGCGATGGGCGGCGAAATTCAGGGCAAGTTATTTGCGCGTGACGAAGATGAAATGCGGCGCGGGCGCGAAGCGGGTTATGATTTTGAAAAAATCCTGACCATGCCCGACCTGGTCTCTTCGGAGGATGTCTTCTTTGCGGCGACGGGCATTACCAACGGCGAACTGTTGCGCGGCGTGCGTTATTACGGCGATCGCATCACGACGGATAGCCTGGTGGTGCGCGGGCTGACGGGCACCGTGCGGCAAATTTCCGCCATCCACACCACCGATAAATTGGATAATCTAAGTTCGATGCCGTATTGAACTTCTCTTGACATTCCATACCCTTGTTCGTATAATGGCGTTCGCTTTCCTCGATAGCTCAATTGGCGGAGCGAGCGGCTGTTAACCGCTAGGTTGTAGGTTCAAGTCCTACTCGAGGAGCACAGAAACGCCTCAACTGAAAAGTTGGGGCGTTTTGCTTTTAAGTTTTTTGCCGCGGAAAGTCAAATGGGGGAGTCGTTTTCTGATATAGTTTGCCTTGCTGAACGCACTGCAGAATTTTTACCTCGAAGGATTTGAAGATGGAGTCAAAAGCGCAACAAACCGCGTTGCAAAGCAGGGGCGGAGCCTTTGCGGCTTTGCAACATCGTAATTTCCAATTGTATTTTGGCGGGCAGTTAATTTCCAACGCCGGAACCTGGATGCAGGTCATCGCGCAGGGCTGGTTGGTCTATCAAATTAGTCATTCTGAGCTGGCGCTGGGCGTTGTGGGCTTCGCCTCGGCCATCCCCACATTATTGGTCTCCCCATGGGGCGGCGTGATTGTAGATCGCGTTCCCAAACGCACGGTCTTGGTTTTAACGCAAGCCAGCGCCATGCTTTTGGCCTTTATCCTGGCGGCGCTGACGTTTACGAACGTCGTTCAGGAATGGCATATCATTTTATTGGCGGCGGGGATTGGCGTGGTCAATTCGTTTGACGGCCCGGCGCGTCAGGCCTTTGTGGTGGAGATGGTGGGACGCGAAGACCTGCCGAACGCGATTGCCGTCAATTCCATGATGATTAACATCGCGCGCGTGATCGGCCCGGCGCTGGGCGGCTTTTTGCTGGCGCTCCTCGGCGCTTCCTGGTGCTTTACGATTAATGGGTTCTCTTATCTGGCGGTGATCGCCGGTTTGCTGGCCATGGACTTGAAACCGCATGAGGCTCCCGCGCACAGCGCTTCGCCGTTCAAAGAACTATCTGGCGGGTTGAAGTATGTCGCTCAACAGCCGGAACTGAAGGGGCTGTTACTGCTCTCGTTAATTTTCAGCGTCTTTGGCATTTCCTATTCAACCATCCTGCCCGCTTTTGTGGAGCGCGTGCTTAATCAAGGCGCGGTAATTTATGGCTGGATTAATGCGATGATTGGCGTGGGCGCGGTCTGGGGCGCGTTTATGATCGCCAACCACTACGGCGAGCGTTGGCGCGGAAGTTGGTTGCTGGCCTCCAGCATTGGCTTCCCGATTATATTAACTTTATTTGCTTTTACCCACTATGTGCCTTTAAGCCTGCTCTTCTCCGTTGGGTTGGGGATGGGCTTCATGGTGCAATTTACGATGATTAATACCCTGCTTCAAACGCGGGTGGAGGACCGTCTGCGCGGCCGCGTGATGGGGTTGTACACCCTGACGTTTTTTGGATTTTCGCCATTTGGAAATTTAATCGTCGGGCTGATCTCCGAATCGATTGGCTTGAGCGTTTCAGTGGCGCTCTTTGCCGCGTTGAGTTTGCTTTTATCTTTAATCGTGTTTAGGAAGATTCCGCAAATTCAGCGTTTGCCTTAGCGGGCTATGGCTTGGGCCACGGGATTTCGGCCGGCCCGGCAAAGCCATGTTTTTCCTGAAAGAAAACCCGTCCATGCGAGGGAGCGGAACAGCCGCTTTCATCGGTGAAGGTCACTTCTGGGTAATTTGAAGCGAGCGGGTCAAAGACGATTTTTCCGCCCTCACATCTCCAAACTTCGATGATGTAAATGAACATGTTCGCGTCTTCTTCGTCTCCCGCGCGGAGGGTGATATCCGTCCACGTAACGGTGACTTGATTTGGGTTGGCGGCGTTGCGGGTGGCGCTAAGTACCACGGGCGGCGCGTAGTATGGCGAAACGGGAAGTTTGTATTCCGCCGGGTAGGTGATTTTCAAGGTCTGCTGATTGCCTTGAATGTTCAAATATTTGGCGTTTACCCAGCACAGGTTTTTTCCGGCCACTTCCACCCAGTTGTTGCCTTCGGTGCGGCCGATCAACTCAATGTTGGCTCCCTGTCGCAAGCCATATAAATAGAGATATTCCGCGCCGGGCCCGTAGCGGCAACTTAACAACTCGGCGGTGACGACGGCTTTCAAACTTTCGACGGCCGGAATGGCGGTTGGTAAATTAGTGGCGGTGGGCGCGGGCGGCGTAAAGGTTTCAGTTGCGGGAATGGGGGAGGCGGTGAAGGTGGACGTGGGGGAAACTTCCGGCTGGCTGAATGTTTCAGTAACGGGAGCAGGCTGGGGCGGGGGCGTGGCGGCGAAGTTGCAAGCCAGCGAAGCGGCAATCAGCAAAGCGGTTAACGTCAAGATTTTTTGCATGGCGATTCATCCTTGCGATTAATCATAACCGATTCCCGGTGAGTATGAATCGCCCGTGCGGGTATAATGATTTGATGAACACTACCTTGAACTTACGCAAAGATTTGCCGAAACAAATTGCAATTGCAGTTTGTGCGGGGATCGTCCTCTTTTTTGGAATCGTCCTGATTTGGACGGTGGGGTATCAACTGGCCTATGCCGGAAGGATTTTCCCCGGCGTGAGCGTGGCGGGCGTGGATGTTTCGGGCATGACCCCGAACGACGCGGCGCAAAAATTAAGTCAGACGTTATCCTACCCGTTGACCGGCAAGATTCTTTTTCGGAGCAACGATAAACTGTGGGTGGCTTCGCCGGTGGAGTTGGGACTGGTCTTTGACCCAAGCGCCAGCGCGCAAGCCGCTTATCAACTTGGGCGTTCGGATGGTTTGTTTGGCGCGCTGACTCGTCAAGTTCAGGCGGGCGGGCTGGGCATTAACGTTCCGCCGGTGGTAATTTTTGATCAGCGCGTGGCGTATGTGTACTTGCAAAATATTGCCGCGCAAATTGACCAGCCAGTGGTGGAAGGCGCGTTACGCCTCGAAGGCGCGAACGTGGTTTCGCAGGCTGGGCAGATGGGGCGCTTGTTAAACCTCGACGCCACGTTGGTCTATCTCGGCGGGCAGTTGCAAACTTTTCGAGACGGCGAAGTGCCGTTGGTGGTGGCGGAAGCCGCGCCAAAGGTGCTGGACGTTTCGGCCCAAGCCGAAGTCGCCCAACGGATTTTGAGTCAGCCGTTGGCGCTGACGCTCCCCAATGCGGGGCCAAATGACCCCGGCCCCTGGACGTTTGATATTCCGGTGGTGGCGAACATGCTCGGCGTAAACCTCGTCGAAAACGGCGGCCAATTTCAACTGCAAGTTGGGTTAGACCCGAACGCCTTACGCGCCGCGTTGAACGACCTCAAGCCGTTTGTGGATCGCATCCCTGAAAATGCGCGCTTTGTCTTCAACGACGAAACTGGCGTCATTGAACCCATCTCCGCTTCCAAAGTGGGCCGCGAGATGGACGTGGAAGCCAGCGTGCAGGCCATCAACGAAGCCCTTCTGCGCGGCGAACATACCGTTCCGCTGGTGGTGAACGAACAACAACCATCCGTGGCTGATACCGCCACCAATGCAGAGCTGGGGATTAAAGAATTAATTGCTTCGCAGACCACATACTTTTATGGCTCCAGCCCCGAACGGATTCAAAACATCGAAGCGGCCGCTTCTCACTATCACGGCTTGTTGGTTGCGCCCGGCGAAACGTTTTCCATGGGCGATTACCTCGGCGACGTGAGCCTTGAAAATGGCTTCGCCGAAGCGCTGATCATCTACGGCGGCAGAACCATCAAAGGCGTCGGCGGCGGCGTGTGTCAGGTGAGCACCACGCTGTTTCGCACCGTCTTCTTTGCGGGTTTCCCCATCGCCGAAAGATACTCCCATGCCTATCGCGTTTCGTATTATGAAATGAACGCCAGCGGGCATGTCGATTCCAGCATGGCCGGGTTGGACGCCACCGTGTATTTTCCGCTGGTGGATTTCAAATTCGTCAACGACACGCCCTATTGGCTGTTGATGGAAACCTACGTGGATGTAGGCGCCAGAACCATTACCTGGAAGATTTATTCCACTTCCGACGGGCGAACGGTGGATTGGCAAACCACCGGCGTAACCAATACCGTTTCCGCGCCGCCGCCGTTGTTTGAAGAAAACCCAGACCTGAAAGCGGGTCAGATTAAACAAGTGGATTATGCCGCCAACGGCGCCGACGTGACCGTGACGCGCACTGTCTATCGCAACGGCGGCGTGTATTTCACCGATACCATCCAAACGCACTACGAACCCTGGCACGCCGTTTGTCAATACGGCCCCGATACCGAAGACCCGGAGAAAGCCGCAAAGCGGAAGAACCTCTGTCTGCCCCCCAATACCTAGCATGGTAGAATCAATTTGTTAAGGAGAAACAATGGTTAGCGCTGAACTGCTTGAAATTTTACGATGTCCAAATTGCGTGCGCGAAAAAGAAGGCTTGCTGGTCTTGCATAAAGACGCCTGGCTGATTTGTCAGGAATGCAACCGCAAATATCCGATTATTGACGACATCCCCGTGATGTTAATTGACGAAGGCGATAAGTGGGTGAGTACCGCGCAAAACGCGCTTCCGGTTCCGCCGCCTGCAAAATAATTCCGTGTTCGACCTGCCAGTTTTGTTGGCTGAATTAACCAGCGGCGACGACGCCCGCGCTGAAAAAGTCATTCCGGCGTTGGCCGGTTTGGATGAAGCGGCGCGGCCGGAGTTGATTAAGCTGACTCGCTCGGCTGTGGAAGATGAACGTTGGTGGGGCCTGCGCGCCTTAGCCGCTTCGCCACACACCCGGACCGAAGACCTGCTTCCGCTCCTCAGCGACTCTGCCCCGCAAGTGCGCGCCGCCGCGGCCTTGGCCCTCGGCGCGCATGACGACCACGCGGCCATCTCCGCGTTGGTGGGCGCGCTCGCCGACGAAGATTCCCTGACGGCGGGTTTGGCAGGCAATGCGCTGGTTAAGATCGGCGCCCCGGCGGTGTTGAGCCTGCTCAAGGTTAAGGAAGACGCGCCCCTGCGCGTCCGCATTTTGGCTTTGCGTGCGCTGGCGGAAATCCACGATTATCGCGCGATTGCCGTGTTGATGAAAGCGCTGAACGCCGAATCGGCCGTCTTGCAATATTGGGCGCAAGTTGGCTTGGAACGGTTGGGGCTGGATATGGTATATATTAAGCCTTAAGGAACAATGGATGAAAAATTTTGAATTCTTGAAAAATATAAAACTGCCGTCGTTGCGTAAATTGAGCGTTGGGCAAATGATCTTTTGGGTTGCCACGCTGGCGCTGGCCGTTTTTGCGTTTGTCTTTGTGAGAGGCTTAACCGATTGCTGGAACCTGACGGAACTCCCGGGCGGGCCGCAATTGGCCACTTGTAAAAATGCAGGCACAGCCCCGGGCTATACCCCCAAACCTGGCGAAACGGCCATCGCCGCTCCGCCCACGCCCATGCCGGAAGCCCCGGCTTTGGTACTTCCGCCCGCCTGGGATGGCGCCAGCCGAATCAACATCCTGTTCATTGGCATTGACGCGCGCGACGTGGGACAGGACGGCCCGCCGCGCTCGGATACGTTGATGTTGTTGACGATTGACCCAATTAGTAAAACGGCGGGCATGTTGTCCATTCCCCGCGATATGTGGGTGAACATCCCCGGCTTTGGCTACAGCCGCATTAACACGGCGTATTCCAATGGGGAGGGGAGCAAACTCCCCGGCGGCGGCCCCGGTCTGGCCATGAAGACGGTTTCTCAATTTATCGGCGTGCCGGTGGATTATTATGCCCAGGTGGACTTTGACGTGTTTACGATTTTAGTGGATCACATCATTGGCCGCTTTGGTTGTATTGAGGTTTTCCCCAACGAAGATATGGTGCTTGACCCAATCGGCTCCGGCACAGATCACATGCGCCTGACGACTGGCGGCGGTAGAAATTTATGTCAGGGTTGGAAGGTGCTGGCCTATGCCCGCAACCGTCACACCTCCGGCGGCGACTTTGACCGCGCCGCGCGCCAACAGGAAGTAATTTTGGCCTTGCAGAAGAAAATTTTCGATCCGGCGGCCTTCCCGGTCTTGATCAAGGACGCTCCGGCTTTATATGATGAACTTTCCTCCGGCATTCATACCAACATGTCTTTTGAAGACGCAATCAAATTGGCCATCCTCGCCAAAGATATTTCGCCAACCGCCATTAAAAAAGGCGTGATTGATACGACTATGGTTACGTTTGATAATGTCGTTTTGGGCGGTCAGGATGCCAGCATTATGAAACCCATCTCGGATAAGATTCGCGTCTTGCGCGACGAAATTTTCACCACCACCGGCCCCACCAGCCCAATCGCGCAAGGCGATCCGGTGACGTTGATGCGTAATGAAGAAGCCCGCGTGCGAATTTTAGACGGCACGTTTACCCCGGGCCTGGATCAACGCGCTGGAAGTTTCTTCCAATCCCAGGGCTTGGGCGTGACGGAAATTGGCACGGCCACCGAAGCCTACAGTCAGACCGTGGTGATTGTGTACGGGCCGAAGTTATATACCCTGCGCTATTTACAAAGCGCCTTGGGCATCAGTGCCAGTCAAATTCGCTTTAGCCCCGACCCAACCTCAACGGTAGATATTGAAATTCGAGTAGGCTCGGATTTGGCAGGCTCCATCCCATAAATAAAACGGGCTGTCCGAGATGGACAGCCCGTTTTATTTATGCTTGAGTTATGTTTAAGCGATGCTGATCGGCGCGTTCGATCCGGCGATTTCCCTTCCAAATTGACCGAAGAGATGGAAGGAAACGGCCGAGACATACACGATCGCGATAAACATGATTGGAACAGAGATGATTTGACCAAGACAAGGAATGAAGCCAAGCACAGTTTGTAGGCCGCCGACAACAATGCTGAGGACAAAACTCAAACCGAGGTTTACCGCCCAGACCGTGATAAACGGGGATGAGTTCTGGCGGATGAGGTCGAAAACATCACGGAATTTGAAGCACGAAGCCAGCGTCCCTTCGCGGGCGAAGATGACAAAGATGGCGGGGTAAATCGCCGATAACGCCAGCATATAAACGAGGGCGAAGCATGACAAGCACGCTAATAAAATACTGCCAACCCCGGCAACGGTATTTGCGATATCCTCCATAGCCAGCATGGATGGCACAATCATAATGCTGAGCGGCAGGCAGAAGACAATGATGATGGGCAGGGTATAAGCAAAACCTGCAATGCCTAACAATAGGCCGTCTGTGAACTTCTTGCCGAGATCGTCCCAGGTGGGCAGAGGTTCTGATGAGCCGTTCATCACGTTGCGGAGGATGCCGACCAAATATCCGCTCCAGGCAAGGTTGAGGACGGGGACGAGCGTAATCAACGCGCCCAGCCCTAATTTGCTCATCCAGTTTTTATCGTCGAAGACGAATGAAAATGATTTGCCGATGTTCATGGCTTGCTCCAATTAGAAACTAAATAGGCTCACTGTACGGTGACAGTGAGCCTATTACAGTTCGTTGAACCTTACGCCCAGCCCTGATTCTTTACGAAGTCAGAAATAATGGGGATATTAACCGTCTGACCTTGATAAGCCTGATAGCCGCAATACAGTTGATAGAGCAAAACCAGAATGCCCACACAAAACGCGGAAGTAACAACAGTAATAATACCGAGAATCAAGGCTTGGACATTATTGGCTTTGATATACGGACGATTCTTTTTGTCTTCCATCAACATGAGGATGATGGGGATGAGCGGCGAAAATACATAGGCTAACGCGGCCCATAATCTATCGTCGCTGGTGACATCTGGTGAAATTGGCGCTTGAGACATGGTTTATTCCTCCGAATAAATAAGTTTGAACTTCAATTATTTTACAGCCTTTCAAGGCAAAACGCAAACCCTTTGTTTCGTACTTTGGTACTGCAAGGTTGCATGTTAAAATCCCAGCATGTCCATCAAAACCGTTTTCATGGGTTCGCCCGAATTTGCCCTGCCCAGTTTGCGGGCTTTAGCCCAGCGCCATCAAGTCGTTGGCGTGATCACCCAGCCCGACCGTCCTTCCGGGCGTGGGCGTGAGTTGAAAGCCCCGCCGGTTAAAACGCTGGCGCAGGAATTAGCCCTGCCCGTTTTACAACCGCAAAAACTGCGCGAGCCGCAAGCGCTCGAACAACTACATCAATGGAATCCAGACTTGATTGTCGTGGCCGCGTTTGGGCAAATCCTCAAAGCGGATGTCTTAAGCCTGCCCAAATATGGTTGCATTAACGTCCATGCTTCCCTGCTTCCGCGTTGGCGCGGCGCCGCGCCGATTAACGCCGCAATTTTAGCGGGCGATGCAGAGATTGGCGTGACGATTATGCAAATGGATGTGGGACTGGATACCGGCCCCATGCTGGCGAAAAAATCCATGCGCCTCACGCCAGACCTGACGACTGGTTCGGCGCTTCAGGCCTTATCCCAACTCGGAGCGGATCTGTTAATCGAGACCCTGCCAGAATACGTCTCTGGAAACCTGACTCCACAACCGCAACCAGAAATAGGCGCAACCTACGCGCCCATGCTAAAGAAGGAAGACGGTTTCCTTAATTTTCATCAACCGGCCATCGAACTAGAAAGAAGAGTCCGCGCCATGAACCCGTGGCCGGGCGCGTGGTTTGAGTGGAATGGAAACATTCTGAAAGTTGGCAGGGCTTTTGTCGGCGAGGGAAAAGGCTTGGGCGTGGCGAGCAGGTTCACGGTCGAGGGGCGGCCCGCAATCATGTCTGCGGATGGGGCGTTGATTTTGGAGGAAGTCCAACCGGCGGGCAAGAAGCGGATGTCCGGGAAAGCCTTCCTGGCTGGCAATCCAAATTGGGAAACATAACGTTGTAAGTTTTCGCAGAAGCGTGGACTTTTTTTCATGCTAAAATGTACCGCTTTTAGGAGAGTTCATGTCTGTTCAAGAATCGACGGCCGCACGGCGCACCTTTGCGATCATCTCGCACCCGGATGCGGGAAAAACCACGCTGACCGAAAAATTATTGTTGTATGGCAACGCCATTGAATTGGCGGGCAACGTGCGCGCGCGTAAAAATCAACGCGCCACCACTTCCGACTGGATGGAGATGGAGCGCGAACGCGGCATTTCCATCACCTCCACCATTTTGCAATTTCCGTATAAAGATTGTGTCATCAATTTGCTGGATACGCCCGGCCATCAGGATTTTTCTGAAGATACCTATCGCACGCTTTCGGCGGTGGATAGCGCGGTGATGGTGATGGATGCGGCGAAGGGCATTGAGCCGCAAACCTTGAAATTGTTTGAAGTCTGTCGCAAACGCGGCATTCCCATTTTTACGTTTATCAACAAGATGGATCGTCCCGCCCGCGACCCGCTGGATTTGCTGGACGAGATTAAAAAAGTGTTGGGCATGGAGCCGGTTCCGATGAATTGGCCGATTGGCGACGGCTCTGAATTTAAGGGCGTGTATGATCGCGCCGAAAAAGGCGTGTACCTCTTTGAACGCACCGAGCGTAACGAGCGCATGGCTTTGGAGGAATTTCTGCCGCTTGAAGAACTCGTTACCCAACAAAGAATATCCCAAAAGCGCGCAGATGCGTTGATTGAGAGCGTCCAGTTGTTGGATGAAGTCGGCGTGATCTTTAACCATCAGGCCGTGTTGAGCGAAAAGCAAACGCCGGTTTTCTTTGGAAGCGCGGTGACGAACTTTGGCGTGCGTCAATTTTTGGATACGTTCATCCGTTACGCGCCTGCGCCCCAGCCGTATGAAAGCGAAGAAGGCATTGTTTCTCCTGAAGAGGAGGATTTCTCCGGCTTTATTTTCAAAATTCAGGCGAACATGAATCCCAAACATCGGGATAGCGTGGCGTTTTTACGAATTTGTTCGGGACGCTTTGAGCGCGGCATGGATTTGCTCCATACGCAAAGCGGCAAGCCGATTCGTTTACTTCGTCCATACAAACCTTTTGCGACGGAACGCGAGATCATTGACGAAGCTTTCCCTGGCGACGTGTTGGGCATTCCCAACAACGACGGCTTTGCGATTGGCGATACGCTCTGCGCCGGTAAACCGGTGAAGTTCCTCGCGCTTCCGCGTTTTCAGCCGGAGCATTTTGCCTTACTGCGAAATTTGGATTTGAACAAGCAAAAGCAATTTGCGAAAGGGCTTTCGCAATTGGAAAGCGAAGGCGCAGTGCAGATCATGTATAACGTCAATGCCTTTAAGCGCGAGCCGATTTTGGCCGTGGTGGGGCAGTTGCAATTTGAGGTGGTGCAGGCGCGTCTGAAAGCGGAATACAATGTCCCCACCGAGTTGGAGCGTTTGTCGCACGTTTTGCTCCGCTGGATTCAAGGCCCGGATGCGGCCGTGGAGGCCTTGCCCAATCGTGGGGAAGTGATCATCGCGCGGGACTCACGGGAAGCCTGGGTGGCGCTCTTCGGCTCGACCTTCCTGCTCAAGCATTATTCTGAAAAATATCCAGAGCTAAAATTTGTGGATGTGAGTGGCAATTAGCGAATTTCAAAAGACGGGCAGATTTGCCCGTCTTTTTGTTTTACAATTAATCACTCACCTTACGCGCCCTCATCCCCAACCCTTCTCCCGTTGGAGAAGGGAGTCCCCTCTCCCTTTGGGAGAGGGCTAGGGTGAGGGAGAATTTACGAATTTTCGCAAAACTGCGTAAGGTGAGTTAATCAAAGGAAATTCCTATGTCCAAATATGTTGGCGCGATTGACCAGGGCACGACCAGCACCCGCTTCATTTTGTTCGATCGAGCGGGGCGGGCGGTTGCGGTGGATCAGAAGGAACATCGGCAAATTTACCCTCAGCCGGGCTGGGTGGAACATGACGCGCTGGAAATTTGGGAAAACACACAGGCGGTGATGCGGGGAGCGTTACAAAAGGCCAATTGCTCCGTTACAGAGATTGCGGCCATCGGAATCACAAACCAACGCGAGACAACGGTTGTTTGGGATAAAAAAACTGGTCAGCCCATTTATCATGCGCTGGTTTGGCAGGATACAAGAACCGACGTCATTTGTAATGAATTATCTAAAGCAGGCGGGCAGGATCGGCTTCGTGCAAAAACCGGCCTGCCGTTGGCGACTTATTTTTCCGGCCCAAAAATAAAGTGGATTTTAGATCATGTGGACGGCGCGCGTGCCAAGGCTGAAAAAGGGGAGTTGCTCTTCGGCACCATGGATACCTGGATTCTCTGGAATTTGACGGGCCAGCATGTGACCGACGTAACCAACGCCTCGCGCACGTTGCTGATGAATTTACAGACCTTGAATTGGGATGACGACCTATTAAAATTGCTGGATATTCCAAAGGCGCTTTTGCCTGAAATCCGTTCTTCTGCGGAGGAGTACGGCCGGGCGCAAATGATTTTGGAGGGCGTTCCCATTGCCGGGGATTTGGGAGATCAGCAGGCCGCGTTATTTGGTCAAACTTGTTATACCCCGGGCGAAGCGAAGAACACGTATGGCACGGGTTGTTTTATGTTGATGAATACTGGCGAAAATCCCATGCCTTCCAAATTTGGGTTGCTAACCACGTTGGGCTATAAAATTGGCGCTCAAAAGGCAGTATACGCATTGGAAGGCTCGATTGCGATTGCTGGAGCGCTGATTCAGTGGCTGAGAGATAACTTGGGACTAATTCAATCGTCGGCGGAGGTGGAGGCGTTGGCGCGCGCGGTGGAAGATAACGGCGGCGCTTACTTCGTCCCGGCCTTTAGCGGGTTGTACGCGCCGTATTGGCGTTCAGATGCGCGCGGCGTCATCGTGGGGCTGACGCGCTATGTCAATAAAAATCATATTGCGCGGGCCGCCTTGGAGGCCACTGCCTATCAGACGCGCGAAGTGTTGGACGCGATGGAAAACGATTCGGGCGTGAAACTGCAAGCCCTCAAGGTGGATGGAGGCATGGTCTTCAATGAATTGCTGATGCAATTTCAGGCGGACCTTTTAGCTGTGCCGGTAATTCGTCCAAAAGTCGCGGAAACGACGGCTTTGGGCGCGGCCTATGCGGCGGGGCTGGCGGTGGGCTTTTGGAAAGATTATGACGAACTGCGCGCCAACTGGAGCAGGGATCGGGAATGGTTGCCAAAGATGAGCGCGAATCGGCGGGAGGGTTTATACTCGGGTTGGAAGAAGGCCGTGACCAAAACATTTAATTGGGTTGAATAATTCTTTGCCGCGGATTACGCGAATTTTCGCAGATTATAATTCCTGGGAGAAATTATGGCTGAACTGCTTTACAAAGAATTATCCTATGCAATTATAGGAGCGGCGATGGAAGTACATACTGTTCTTGGTTCTGGTTTTCTTGAAGCAGTTTATCAATCTGCGCTTGAAAAGGAATTACAGCTTCGTCAGATTCCTTTTGAAAAAAAAGTTAAGCTACCTGTATCCTATAAAGGCGACATGATTGGCGAATACGAAAGCGATATGGTGGTGGATGGAAAAAATGTTGTCGAAATCAAGTCGGTTTCGCGCTTCAATTCTGCTCATGAAGCGCAAACCATTCACTACTTAACTGCGACAGGGTTGCAACTCGGATTACTTTTAAATTTTGGCGCAAACTCTTTGGAACACCGGCGTATTATTAAGTCGCAAAAACAAAATCAAAAATCTGCGTCAATCAGTGAAATTCGCGGCAAAAATTCTTTGGATAATCAATGAATCGCAACGAAATCCTTTCCTCCCTTAGAGAAAACCCCAAGGTCTCCGTGCTGATTGTGGGCGCGGGGATTAATGGCATTGGGACGTTCCGCGACCTGGCGCTAAATGGGGTGGACGTTTTGCTGGTGGAGCGCGGCGATTTTTGTTCGGGCGCCAGCGCCGCTTCTTCGCATATGGCCCATGGCGGCATTCGCTATCTGGAAAACGGGGAGTTTCGTCTGGTGCGTGAGGCGGTGCAGGAACGCAATCGGATGATTAAGAATGCGCCGCATATCGTCAAGCCGCTGGCGACGACGATTCCTATTTTTAGTCGCTTTTCTGGAATGCTGAACGCGCCGCTTAAGTTTTTGGGGCTGTTGGATAAACCTTCCGAGCGCGGCTCGCTGATTATCAAACTTGGATTAATGCTCTACGACGCGTACGCCGGTTCAAGTCAGGTTGTGCCGCGCCATCAATTTTTATCGCGCGCGGCTTCGTTGAAAAAATGGGACAAGCTAAATCCTGCGATTGTGAACACGGCGGTCTATTACGATGGGCTGATTTCACACCCCGAAAAGCTCGCTTTGGAACTGATTCTGGATGCCGAAGCGGAAAACCCAAACGCGCGTGCGCTGAATTATGTGAGTTTGGTCAGCGGCGGGAAGAATGCCGTGCTCCTGCGCGACGAACTCAACGACGCAGTTTACGAAGTTCATCCGCAATTGGTGATTAATGCTTCCGGCGCGTGGATTGATTTTACAAATTACGGGCTGGGCCTTTCGACGAAATATATTGGCGGCACAAAAGGCTCGCATCTGGTTTTGAAACATCCCGAACTGCGCGCGCTGATTGGCGAGAATGAATTTTTCTTTGAGAATAAAGACGGGCGGATTGTGTTGATCTTTCCGCTCTTCGATTGCGTTTTGGTGGGAACTTCCGACATCAAGATTAATCACCCCGACGAAGCGGCCTGCACGGAAGAAGAAGTAGATTACTTCCTTGAAATGATTGGCCGGGTTTTCCCAACCATTCAGGTTGCGCGCGAGCAGATAGTCTTTCGTTTTACCGGCGTGCGTCCTTTGGCGAATAACGCGGCAAAAAGCTCCGGCCAGTTGAGTCGCGATCATAGCATTGAAGCGCTGAGCGGCGAATGGACCAATTTAACCTACCCGGTGTACGCTCTGGTGGGCGGTAAATGGACTTCCTTCCGCGCGTTTGCGGAACAGGTGACAGATAAAGCGCTAAGTTTCCTGAACCTGGAACGCAAGAAAAACACGCGCGACCTGGCCATTGGCGGCGGGCGCGGCTTCGCCGTCCAGACCGATGAACAGGCGCGGCAATTGGATGGCTTGGCGGCCTGGACCGGGTTGAGTAAAGACCGCCTGCAAGTTTTATATCAACGCTATGGTTCGCGGGTGGAGGCGCTGGCCAGTTTTATGGCTCTGGCTGGCGACGCGCCGCTGGCATCCTTGCCGGAGTATACAAAGCGCGAAATTATTTTTCTGGCGCAACATGAAAAAATCATCCACTTGGACGATCTGATCTTACGCAGGACTCTGCTGGCCATGCTGGGACGGGTGGATCGAGCCGCGCTGGTGGAATTGGCCGATGTGTTGGGGGAGGCGTTGGGTTGGAATGGCGACCAGACTGCGGCGGAGGTGGAGCGTACGCTTCGGCTTCTGGCAGACCGACATGGAGTGAAACTCTGATGGCCCGCCGAGGTGAGCCATAAAAAACGTCCTGGTGACTGGCGGCGTGGGCTTTATTGGCTCAAACTTTATCAACTATCTGTTGGAAAAAGAATCCCGGGTTCACGTCGTTAATTTGGATTTACTCATTTATCCTGGCGGCGTTCAAAACATTGCCAGCCTGAATCGTCAGCCGCGCCATACGTTTGCGCAGGGAGATATCTGCGATTCTGCGCTGGTGGGGGAGTTGTTAAAAAAATACGCAGTGGATACCATTGTGAATTTCGCGGCTGAAACGCATGTGGATCGTTCCATTGTTGAGCCGGATCAATTCATCAAAACAAACGTGCATGGAACTTTTACTTTGCTTGAAGAAGCCCGAAAATATTGGGCGCTGGCGGGCATGAGGGGCAGGTTTCATCAAATCTCTACGGATGAAGTCTTTGGATCCCTGAACCCAGAGGAAGCGGCTTGTACGGAACGTACTCCTTATCATCCGCGTTCGCCTTACTCAGCCTCCAAGGCCTCGGCAGACCTGCTGGCGCAGGCTTATTTCCATACTTATCAAATGGCAATCACCTTGTCGCATTGCTCCAATAATTATGGGCCGCGCCAGTTTCCCGAAAAACTTATTCCGTTGACGATTGCAAACCTCCTGCAAGCGCAAGAGATTCCCATCTATGGCGATGGATTGCAAATCCGCGATTGGTTATATGTTGAAGATCATTGCGAAGCGCTTTATTTAATTCTCCGTGATGGGCAGGCTGGAGAAAGTTACAACATTGGCGGAGAAAATCAAATGACCAACCTGGAACTTGTAGAGAGAATTTGCGCGCGCTTCGATCAACTTCGGCCTGCGCTGAAACCGTATCGCCAGTTGATTAAGCGCGTTTCCGACCGGCCGGGACATGACCGCCGTTATGCGTTGGCGATTGCCAAAGTCCGACAGATATTTCAATGGACGCCTAAACATGGGTTGGAATCTGGGCTGGACAAAACGATCCAGTGGTATCTCGACCATCTGGATTGGCTGGATTCAATTTTGACGGATGCGGCGTATCTGCAGTGGGTTAAACAAAACTATGAGTTCCGTGGTCAGGGATGAAAGGCATTATTTTGGCGGGCGGGCGGGGAACCAGATTACACCCTGTTACTTTGGCGGTGAGCAAACAACTCCTGCCGGTTTACGATAAGCCATTAATTTATTATCCGCTTTCCGTTTTGATGCTGGCTGGAATTCGGGACATTCTGATTGTGACCAACAAAGATGAAGCGCCGCAATTTCAGCGCCTTTTAGGAGACGGCGAACAATGGGGACTGCGTTTTACCTACGCCATGCAGGACCATCCACGTGGGATTGCCGACGCTTTTTTACTGGGACGGGATTTTATCGGGCAGGAGTCCGTCAGCTTGGTGCTAGGGGATAATATTTTCTTCGGAACCGGTTTTTGGAAACAAGTTCAGGACGCTTCGCGCTTGGAAGTAGGCGCAAACATCTTTGCGTATACCGTGCGCGACATCAGCGCGTATGGGGCCGTAGCGTTGGATGCGCTGGGCAATCCAGTGGATCTCAAAGAAAAGCCTGCTCAGGCAAAATCTTACTATGCTGTGCCGGGTTTGTATTTTTATGATCAGCAGGTGGTTGAGATCGCCGAACGCCTTCAGCCTTCCCCACGCGGCGAACTTGAAATTACGGATGTCAATCGCGCTTATCTGGAGCAGGGACAGTTGAATGTGCAAATCTTGAGTCGCGGCGTGGCCTGGCTGGATGCCGGAACGCATGAAAATTTATTACATGCTTCCAACTTTGTGCAAGCGGTGGAGGAGCGTCAGGGATTAATGATCGGCTGTCCTGAAGAGGTGGCCTATCGCATGGGGTTGATTACTGGAACGCA
>JADZCC010000097.1 GCA_020851785.1 Anaerolineales bacterium | reverse complement strand
TTGGCAACTTGCAAACGTCTTTGTTCGGTTCATCCCCACGTGTGTGGGGAATACTTTGCTTAATATCTTTGTACCTGCGCTTGTTGTCGGTTCATCCCCACGTGTGTGGGGAATACTTACGATTTTATGAGTTGTATTCATATTTTCTCCGGTTCATCCCCACGTGTGTGGGGAATACTTTTTACGGTATCGCCAAGAGCGCTAATCTCGCCGGTTCATCCCCACGTGTGTGGGGAATACCCTTATTTAACCACAAAAATGGCCTTTTTCAGGGCTTTTTTAGGTTTTAGCTTTCCTCACTTGGGCTATTGTCGTGGGTTGGAACCGTATTTTCGGGGATAAAAACCAGTTTTAGCCCTTCCATGTCCACCACGGAGCGTTTGGTATTGCCATCCATCCGCATGGTAAAACGTTGTTCGGTATTGGTGTTCCAAGCCTGAACGACCCCGCCGTTGCCGCATTCAGTCTTGCACTTTTCCCAGAGAAAGTCGCGCACCCGGGCAGAGACATGCCCAATGAAGACGCCCGGCGTAGGCTCCAATAGCCAGCGGGTCAGTTCGCCCCTTAGTTTTTTAGGGACGTTTTGTAGGGCGATCATCATCATGGCGTGGAATCTCCTTCTTGGACGGAATCCGGCCAGAGGTCGGTTGGAAGCGCGGGGTCTGCATCTACATCTAAAAGCTGGTTAATGGGCTCATCTTTGATTTCCAGGAGTTCGTCAATATCTGGCAAAATCCGCTCCAGCAGTTTGATTTCACGAAATTTTTCTCTACAGGCCATACGCGTTCGCCGTTCAATATTTTGGGCGCTCTCGGCTGTAATTGCGAATGCGATCGGGATCGTCAGGTCGGCTTTGTAGAGGTCGGCGACATCGTAAACAAAAGAAAGTTGTTTGCCGCTGTGGACGAAACCAATGGCTGGCGAATACCCACCCGAAACAATGGCGGCATGACACACGGAGTTTAAGGCGGCGTTTGCGGCAGATAAGGCGCGGTTAATTGGGTCGCCCCCTCCCCAATTAAAACGATCGTAACTTCTGCCATTCCATTGCACGCCATATTTTTGGCTTGCCTCTTTATAAATGCGACGAACTCTTACGCCCTCAAAGCCGCGAATTTGCGGGAGCGTTAGCGAAGGATCAAGCGTTTCTGTGAAGCGCTTTTGATACATACGAATGCAGACGCGCGTATGCTTGACAGGGTTGCAAGCCAGTTCGGCTTGCCTCAGCAGGTGATACGCTTTGCGCGTTTCGCCCAGTCCCTGCGCGTAAAAGTGTGTCATCTCTTCGCCCGTCCACAACATGCTACAGCCGTTTTCGGCCAGTATTTTCACTGCCGCATGCGTAATTTTTGTGCCTGGTCCCAGCATGAGCACGCAAAGCGACGCGGCTGGCACAAGGGTGCGCCCGCTTTCCTGCCATAATTCAATGGCATGATCCGCCCGCTCAATGACCGCGCGTTCCACGTAGAGATACGAAAGGCTATCGCGTAATTTGGGTAATCCATGTAAATCCTGCATAAGAACCTCCTTGTAAAACAAATGAATGCGGAGAAAGAGGAACTATTCAATTGTTAAGGTGCAAGTAAAAGCGCCAGGCTTTAGGTTTTAAGTGCGGGCAAGCGAAAGTAAGCCGAAGCCGAGTCCTTTGGCGCTGCCAAAGCCTGTTGAAACGCTCTCCAGTAGTTTTGCAGAATCCCTGATTTGCAAAATGCCGTCGAATTGCACAGAGAGAAAACTCAGGCGCGAGGCTTTTTCTTTTTCTTTGAATAACTTTCCGCGCGTGAACTGTTCGTTGACGATATTGACGTTGATCAATGTGGCGCCTGCCGCTTCAAGCTTGCGCGTAATCCATTTTTGCTGATCCGCTTCGTGGATTAAGCCCATGCGCCGCCCCTGTTTTTTCCCTTCGCGGTCTTTCTTGACCGTTGGGTTGGCGCGCAGACGAAAGGCCAGAGTCTGCCCTTCTTGCAGATTCAAAAGCATTTCCTTGACGGCGGGGTTCTCCACGTCCAGCGGGAGTTCACTCTCGCTGAGCAGGTAATCTTTTCTCTCGGCAGACAGAAAGGTCCAATCAGGCTTTTGGCGCGATTGCACCAGCAAAGTAGGGATGCGTGTGCGCGGATGTAAATCCACGCGGAAGAGAATGCCCGCTGATTCGTTGGCTTGATAGTTGGCGTTGGGCAGAGCTTTGCAAACCGTGCGGTGCATTTCGTAGGGGTCTGCCAGTTCGTTCCGCGCTTGCCGCGAACGCGGGTTGAGGATGAGACGGGAGAGGTACATTAGATTGCCTCCTTGATTGCTTTTGACGCGGGGACAAAATCCACACGCACGCGGCGCGGGGCGAATTTGCGCCGTTCACGCGAGAAGGAAAGCGGCTGGTCACTGCGGACAATTGAGCCGTCCTTATCTTCCAGCACGACGCGCAATTTTTCTTTCTCCGTCTTGCACAGGCAGAGATAACTTTGTAGAGCCGCTTCGAGCGTTTCGCCTTTTTGCAGTCCGTCCTCCAGCCAGACGGACTCACTTGGAACAAAAGCCTTGCGCCCAAGAAACAACGCCCAGACGGGCTTTTGAAGCGCGGCTTGAATCCGTTCCAACAGGGGGAGGTTATCGCTTTCCAGCCCGACGAGGAAGACCGCGTTGGCAAGATAGTAACGATTGGAAAGCTCTGTGCCTTTTATTTTGCCATTCGCCATACGGACGTCTTTTGCCGTGTGATAATCCACTTGTAGCAAGCCTTCCCTGTCAACGCGGACTCCCATGCGGAGTTCTGTCAGCGGTTGTAAACCGTCGTCATCTTCGCGGTCAATGCCTAATGCCGCGCACAACAAACCCAATACGCCGCTCTTGGATGGCTCCAAGCCAGTATCCCGCACGGTAAAGCGACTTTGCGTCCCCCAGGATTGCATGGGGGCGCTTAAGCGAATGAGGAGTGTGTTCATGGGCTACTCCAACGGACCGAGCATTTTTCCCAGCCAGCCTTCCATATTGTCGCCGCCGTCCATTGAAAGCGTGGCGGAGGTGATTCCAGCGCCGCCATAGACCTTGCTCAACTTTGTCCAATACTCGTTGAGCTTTTCGATGGAGGCAGACATCAAGCCGCCATCGCGCCCAACCTTGACAGGCGTTTCAAAAGCGTTTGCCAGCGACCACGATTGACCGTCTTTGCGAACCACGCCGAGCATAAAATCTGGCGGGTTCTGCGCCGCAAAGCTGTTTTGCTTGCCAGAGGGAATCGCCAACGCCGCCGCGCGCAAAAAGCCTTCGACGGTCTTTTTGGCGAGTTCCTTATCGCCGCCGAGGTTTTTGACGAGCAAATCCCAGTCAATGCGCGCGTAGCGATAGAAGCAGGCGCTGTTGAAGGCAGTGACGCCAATCATGGCCGCGCCGCTTTCTTCATCTTTCTGCAAGTCATCTACGGCGGTAAAGTAATCCAATTCCATGTTGACGCGGTGGGTGGAAATAGCATGAGCGACTTGACAGGCGGCGTCAATATTTAGTTCGGGCTTTTCCGCCAACATGCGACCAAACAAAGCAATGTCGGGAGCGCTGGTACGATCTTTCAATTCTTTGAACAGTTCTTTTGCAAGTGTATCCAGTTCAGGGCTTTTGCTATCTTTGAGGTTTTTAGTGACATCTTTCCATTTTTCGGTCAGAGATTTCACTGCCATTTCGATTTCGGTTTTGCTCAGGTACAGCAAAACACTGGTGTGACCTTTTTTCTCTTCCAGTTTGCTATATTGAACAGAAAAAGCATTCGCAACTTCCTTTGCTTCCTCTTCCTTTTTGCCTGACTTGACAAGCGCTTCAGTAATAAGCCGCGTCATCCAACGCGTGCGGATAGCAGGCTCGACATTCGTCGTTTTTGCAAAGACAGGATGAAGGCGAATAGAACGCTTGACCGCCTGCGAAGAAACGCGCGCGCGGCGCACGCCGCCAAATTCGGTATCCTTCGGGTTGCCCGTGTCGTCGCGGTTGAGGTTGGAAGGGGCAAAGTTCTGCAAGAGATGAAGTTCGATGAACATGGTTTATTCTCCTTTTTCTTCTGAATTGGTGTTGGATTTGACAAGTTGGCGTCCACCCCAAAAGGAGCGCGCCCATTGCTTTTGAACGAAACGATCAGTATGACCCCAGCTTTGCAGGTCGCGCAATAACTGATTCCAGTTGACTGGAACATCTTTGGATTTTAGGAAACTGACTGCCTGACGTAAATAATCGGGCAGATCATCTTGATGCGCGGCAAGCAGGGCAGTGAAGCGCCGCTCCAGCGCGTCTGAGCCGTTCTCTGTGCGGGTCGCCGCCATGTGTTTGCCCATATCCCCAAATTCGGCGGATGAAGGGTGAAGGGCAAACAGAGCCGCTACTAAATAATAGGCAGACTCTTTATAGCGCGCATCGCCGCCGAGGAACGGCTCAACGTAGCGATACATATCCGCCACCGTGCCAGGCGGTTGACCGAGTCCGCGCCGCAGAGAAGCCAACGCGCCGCGGTTGTTTTCCGTTTCCAGTTTTTGCAGGTAACGGATCAACGGATGTATTTCTTGATTACTCATTTACGACCTCCTTTTGGGTTTGGGTGGTTTGAAATACTTGCGCCAGTTGATATTCCAATACGCCGCGCGCTTTTACGGCGGCTTTGAGCGCCTTGGCGCTTTCGCCCGCCATGCGTTCCGCGCTTGCCAGCGCTTCCTGCGCCGTTTGCTTGAGGGTTTCGTTCCAGCGGTCGAAGGCGGATTCTGTTTCGATAGGCAAATCTACAACGAACATACTGAAAGGAACCTCCAGTTTTGACCAGTAATGTGTTTCTATGTTCCAATGACTCGTCAATTTATTGATGTCGTTTACGTCTGGCTGCCTGCCATTTTTCTCTTCAGCGGAAGGGGAGATGAAATTTTTAGCAAGGGAGAAAGACGCTTTATTCAGGGCTGATTTCACTTGCTCTGTGCGTGTCATGGCGTCATTCAACTTGGATACTAAGTCTTCCTTAACAAGATAAGTCAAAGGCAATGGCATACTTTCGTGGCGGTAAAAATAGATTTTTGCGTCTTTGTAATGCACACCTGCGCCTAATGCCATATAGCGATAAATTTGATTTGGCTTTAAACAGTCAGTTTCATCTAAAAGCAAGGCAAGCCATTTTACAGTTTGGGGCGGATGAACATTATCTGGGTCATGTCGCTTAACCAACGTATGACTGTCTCTCCACAGACTTCTTTCTCTCGTGAAAGGTAAAAACTTCCAACCACTATCCTTTTTCAAATACAATTTGAATGGGTCTTCCAAATCTTTGTCTAAATCCAACCCTCTCATTATTTGCATGGCTTTTACCCGCATGGATTCATCGGGAATTAAGAGAACTTTTCGATTTTGCCATGTCAAATAATCAAGATAGCCGTTTGGTTGTTCGCGTTTCTTGAATGGTTTGTCCGCTTCCCACGTTGGCTCATCTGTTCCAAGTGTTGGCAAGGGCTTATGCTCGGCATATTGAAGGCAATTAAGCAGAAGTGTTTCAAACAGATTATCGCCTTCCACCAAAAATAGGACCCCATTGAGCAAAGGAGCGCGAGTTATAGTTTTAGGTGGCTTTCCTGGATACACCAATCCGCCTAATCCAAAATATTGTCCAACCAGCAACATTCGAGCCGCTTGTGGAAATCCAATTGAATTCGTTTCGACCACCATTTGATGTTCAAACAATTCATTGGCTGTACTCATACCATGAGGCAAAAGCAACGCGCTCTTTTCAACCATGTCCTTGTCTTTGAATTGATAAAATGGGCGCTCTTTATCGAACAGGTCAAAGCGGGAATGCCACTGCTTGAAATACTTATCGAAGCGGTTCATTTCAAATTGCTTTGCTTTCCAAAGCATAGCCCAATCATTTTCGTCTGCTGGTCCGCGCAGGGCGCTGTGAATCACCGCCAGCAAGAGGCGATAGAGCGAGGCGGTCTCCAGCGGTGAGTCGCCTTGTACGGCGCGGAGTCCATGTGCCCTTGCCAGCGTTTCGCGCAGGCTGAGTTCTTCCATGCTCCCGTCTAACTTGGCGCAAGGAATCCAGGGCTGGTCAATCAAATTGAACGAATAGGTCATTGTTCCTCCTTTTGAACGGTGAGACCTGTCTGACGGTCTAAAATCAAAACGTATTTTTTACCTTCGAGCGTAAATCGTCCATTTTCAAAAATAACTGGAATGGCATATTTCAAAGCGGCTGTCTCCTTCCATGCAGTTTCAGGTTTATTTTCGATGAAGTAATCAATCACCATGCGGTTCTGCACGCTGATGCTTTGCCTGAGCAATTGCTTGACTAATTCTTTGTCTGGCTTGGCGGAAAGGTCAACAGGCGTAGAGCCTTCGGGGTCAAGATATACCGCGCCATTGACACGGTGCAGGCAGATCAATGAAATGCTGGGCTCGGCATTGCGCGTCATGGCGCGGAATGTCTTGTGAATGGTTGAGTTGTCTTCTTCGAGATTATTGTTTCCTTGATTGAGTAGACCCTTGTCTTTAGGCGGATAAATAAGTTGCTTGATAGCATCGGAAATATTTGCTCTCTCTTTATTTTTTGCCTTCTCAATGGCTTCTTCCATTTCCTTTTGCAAGGCTTCATCGCTGATTTCGATTTCATCGCCATACACTGACTCAATCAGCGCGGTGGTTTCTTGGGGCAAGCTCATCGCTGATTTATCCTTCAACGCCAGCCAGGTCTTTAACATCACCGAGCGGTCATACACATATTCGTCATGTCCAAATTCGGGGATGTCGCCCGTTTGTGGAAAGGTAATCAGCAGAGTAGGTGTCTTCAAATTCTCTGGGCGGTCGGGGTCGTTCTGGTTGTGACGGTGCAAACGTCCCGCGCGCTGGATGAGTAAGTCAACGGGAGCAAGGTCAGAGACCATGTAATCGAAGTCCAGGTCAAGGCTTTGCTCGATGACTTGCGTGGCAACCACGATGGATTTTTTGGGGCGATTGGGGTTTTGTTCGCCATTCTCGCCTTTTCCAAATTTTTCCAAAACCGACTTTTCGATTTCTTCGCGCCATGCAAAAGGGAAGCGGGCATGGAACAAAATCAAATCTTCCTCTGGCACAAGTCCCGCCGCTTGGATCTCCTTGTATAAATCTTGCGCCCGTTTGACGCGGTTGCAAATCACCGCCGCACAACCGCCATGTTGCAGGGCGGTTTGCAAATGTTCGATGATGATCTGAGGTTGAACGTTGCTTGCCTGTAATTGAACTGTACGCGAAGAGGGCGTATCAAGCGAAATACTTCGAATCCCCGCACTGCTGGCAAGTGTCAAGCGCGGATATTCGGCGGGTGGCAAATTCATTTCTTCGCCAAGATAGGCGGCAGTGAGTTCGCGGCGCGTTTTCTCTGGCAGAGTCGCAGAAAGAAGAATGACCGAAACGCCAATCTGCCTGAGCCACGCCAACAAACGTTTGAATAGTTCCGACATGTAGGTATCATAAGCATGGACTTCATCGAAGATAACCACCTTGTTTTGCAAGCCAAACATCCGCACGAAGAAATGACGGGTTTGCAAAATGCTCATCAGCGCCTGATCCACTGTCCCTACGCCAAAGGGCGCGAGCAGAGTCCGCTTGCGCGGCAAAAACCATGTCTCGGCGCGAATTCCGCCATCGGTATTGTTTTGGTCGTCATCGTCAGAAACTCCCTGCGCTTCAACTGTTTTTTTATCTTCCAGCAATGCGCCGCCGTGAACAAGATGGAGATTTAGAATTTCATTGGGATAGCGTTGCCGTAAGAATTTTGTCACGCGATCATACATTTGATTACTGGTCGCTTGCGTGGGCATGGCGATATACATACCGCTTCCATGCTGAGACTGAAGCCAGATATCCGCCGCGTAAAGCGCCGCTTCGGTCTTACCTGATCCTGTGGACGATTCGAGAATCATCAATGCGGGCAGGGATGCCTTCGTAACCTCGTCTATAACTTTTTGCTGAATGGAATTAGGCAGAGTGATGAGTGGAAACATTTCTTTGAAAGTCAAAGTTTTTCCATCCGCCTGCCAATTGAACCAACCTAATTCAGTCAGGGCTTTTTCCGCATTCGCCTCGGAACGTGAAGCATATTCTTCCAGCGGAATGTTGACGTTTTTCTCGTAAGGAAAATATTCGGTCATCGAGCCAATCCAGTCCGCTACGCTGGTGAAGCCTGAAAAAACGGTCAGGAAGGAATTACGCTCTTCATTATTCTCTGGAATCTCAAACCCAATTTTAGGGCTGAATATCTTCAGTATGACTTGCAGAAGCTCTTGACGCGCTGCGCTCCATTCTGCGCCGCCCACGTTATCTGTGTGCGCCGCTTGCCAGGCAGAAGGATGAATCCATGCTCCGTGATGTCCGCCGATGGCTTGAGCAAGATATTTTGCAGTTTGTTTGGAGAGGTTTACTTCGCTTTGCAATAAATCTTTGAGCGCATAAGCGCTGACAATTCCATGCGCGGCAGGATTGGGTGATTTCATTTTTGGAAATTCAAACCCTGCTTTCATAACTTCTTCTGCTATAGATTTAACTTTGATCTGAAAGTCAGGTGAAGCCTTTCCCAAATCGTGTAGGCTGATCAGGAATGCCAGCGTGCGCCCTGCGGTTTCTTCATCACAGTCAAGCCATTGGCAAAACTGGCGTTTAGATTCAACGTCAATTGCCTTGCTCCACATTGCTAAAGCTACTTGTCCCACGTCAATCAGATGGTAGACAAGGCGGTGAATTTTTGTTGGGTCCTGTCTATCCGCTTTTGCCCAAAGATATGAATAAGGTTTAATTCCTGAAGATATAACGTTGTATTGAGTTGCTAGATCGCGGGCATGTTGAATTAGATTGTCTCTCAACTCCTTTGGTTCCAACGCTTCGCAATCCGCGCCCCAGCCGCGAATCCAGGGGAGCATTTCGCGCCATTCGGCGATCTCTACGCTCCAAAGGCAACCGCCATCTTCGGTGTCGGTCACTTTCTCCAGCGGATGCCACACGCTTTCTTTTACGCGCCTGGTCACAGCGGGGGAGAAGCGCAATTTCACCGTGACTGGCTCTTTGCCGCCCACCCAAATGCCCCAGGCATGTTTGAGCAGTTGTTCGTCGTTGAACGATTCGGGGACTTCAAACACCTCGCCAGAAAGAAACGCGGAAAGGATGCGATCTATTTTGAAGGCGAAGATCTGATCGTTGAAATCGCTCTTCGCAATCACATACACGCTGTCGCTCCAGATGGACGGCTCGATAATATACGGGCTGATGGTGTGACGAGTCAGCTTATCGTTCCCAAATGCCTGATACTCAATGCGAACTTTTCTCTGCTCCACCCAAGCTTGGGTGACGGTTTCGATGATCTTGATCTTCTCTGGATTTTTCTCCTGCTCCAGCATGCGATTCGCCGAGTTCAAGAGGCGCTCGGTCATCGGCTGACGCAATACAGCCGCCAGTTTTTCTACCGCATTGACCATGTGCGGTTGATGAAAGCGCGTTTGGCGGGAGGTTTTGCGTCCCGCCAGGTATAAGGTTAGCGCTTCGTGTAAGTTCAACTTGATCTCAGAGATGAGTTTTGTTTTTGGGATGTGCCAACGCCCTTCATTGTCCTGTTCAACCGGGTATTCAGACGTGAGGTCTTTGCGGTCTCGAAAGATCGTCTCGCGTGCAACGCCCAACTTCTCTGCCAGCTGAATATCGGTATAGGCACGCTGGATGTACAGCCGCTTCAGTTCTTCCAATCGCTCTGACTTTGATTTTCCGCTCATGCTTGCTCCTCAAATACGCGTTTATAGTCGCCGTTTTTTGTTGGTACTTCCCGCAGGCTCCCCTTACTCATGTTGCAGTAAAGCCTGCGGGCGGGAAGTGGGCGCTGAATCTACTGATAACAGCATAGCGCCTGGTTTACAGAATTCTGCAACATTTCGTCATAAATTTTACGCTTGATTTTCCTTGTGGGGATACAGTCCCCCTTCATCGTCTTCATATACAAGAAGCCCCTTGGATTCTAATGCAGGAAGCGAGCGGGTCACCTCCGAGCGATTTAATCCCAACAGTTTGGCAATGAATCCCGCTTTCTTGCCTGGGTTTTCCTCCACCGTTTCGTAAATTTTCTCTAACTTCGTTTCTTCAACTTTTCGTGCCATTGTAGCGCCTCCGGATTGTGGATTTTCTCCACTTTACAGGAGGCATGTTGCAGGTAATGCAACAACGCTGGATTATTTTCTATATTCCAAAGTTGTCGTTCGAGAGGATATTCGACCGCAGGGAATTTGTCGAATTTTGTATGTCGGGATTTTTTGCGTTATTCGGCTGAAGGCGAAGTGAAAATGGAAACTCGCCGCGTGGCAGAAGATTTCGTACCTTGAAAAACGAAAACTGCTCCAGTGCGTAACTGAAGCAGTTTAGTAGGCGTACAACTAACTTTTGCGCTTATTCCTCTCATCAACAATAGTGGGAGGGTTAGTACTAGCGGTCCCGACGGGATTCGAACCCGCGATCTCGGCCTTGACAGGGCCGCATGTTAGGCCGCTACACCACGGGACCATCTAACAAGCGGGCGAGAGTTTACCATGAGGATATACAAGTGTCAATATGCGCCGTAGGGCAATCGCATTAGAAAACTTTGATCGAGGATTCAGGCTTTTTGTTTGAGAATCTGTTCATTTTTACGACTTCGCAACAGTTTTTCAGAAAAATTCGCTCAGATTGGCGCAGATTGACGGATAAAAAAAGCCCAAATGCGATTGCCCTAATATGCGCCGCCAGTGTATAAAGCCGGGTCGGTGGGCGTTTGACCGCTGGGATCGTGCACGTAAACCCAGTCGCCTTCGACGGCCCAATTGAAAAGCCAATGCGCGTCGCCAACAGATAAATTTACGCATCCATGCGATTGGGGATAGCCAAAGCGAGTCCGCCAATATGCGCCATGCAGGGCGCGCGCGCCGTCAAAGTACATCGTCCACGGGACGTTATCCAGATAATAAAAATCGCTGGGGTCGTTGTTGCGCATGGTTTCAGTGGCTTTTTTCTGAAAGATTTGAAAAACGCCTGGGCGCGTCCAGAAGGGTTCGAGCCCGCTGGCAATCACGGTGGCAAAAATCAATTTACCGTTTTCGTAAACTGCCAATGTTTGTTCCGCCAAATCCACGTCAATCCAGCGGTTGGCGGTCACGCCTTCGGGCTGGTTTGGGTTGATGACCACTCTGGCGACTTTGCGCCCCTCCACCCATTGATCCGGCCCAATTAAATACCAATCTTCATTGTCAACAGTTTGAGTCGTGTACACGTTGACGACTTCAAAGGGCATGATTTGTTTTCCAGTTTTTGCGGCGTTGTACCCGGGCGCGCTTAAGACTGGAATTTGCTCAAACGCCCAGCCGAACGAATTGCGCGGAGTAGACTTGAACGCCAGCCCCTGAAATTTGGAAATTTCCCCAACGCGCGCGCCTTTGCCGGGAATCCAGCCGCCGCTTTGGGTAAGGTAATAGATTCCGCCGCGATCCACGCGGTCAGTATAGCTGACGTACACAAAGCCGGGCGGATATTGTTGCACGCCGCTCCCTTTTTCTCCCGGGGTACTGTAAATGGGCACGTAATCATCGTCAAGGTGAAAATATGAATAGGGCAGGTCGGTCAGGCTGAGGTCCGGTTTGGAGGCGGGCAGGGGCCTGGGAGGGATGGTCATGCCGAGTTGGGCCAATCCAGTTAAATAGGAAGAAGGCCCAAGCGGCAGGCAGTCCGCTGGCTCAGCGAGATAAACCCCCGGTTCGCAAACCACGCCGCCGCTTTCCGGCTCGCTGATGGTTTGGGCATGGGTGAGGTTTGCGCCGGAGAAGCAAAACAAAATGGAGCAGAGGGCAATCAATCTTTTCATGGGAAAAGATTATACAGGGTATTTTTAGATAGTGTAAAATAGGCGGGTGATGACCAATCTTCCCTTAATCGTTGAAGACCTTTCATTCAAATATCGCGATCGAGCGGGCGCCGCCATTCATAACCTGACCTTTGAGGCGCACGCGGGTGAAATTCTACTGATCGCCGGGGCGAGCGGGTGTGGTAAAACCACACTCGTTCGCTGTATTAATGGCTTGATTCCGCGTTCGTATAAAGGCGAACTGAGCGGGAAAATTTCCATCTTTGGCGAGGATGTAAAAGATTGGAAGCTCTCGCAAATCTCCCAAAAAGTGGGGACGGTTTTACAAGACCCCGACCGTCAAATTTTGGGCACAAAAGTCGTCAACGAAGTGGCCTTCGGGCTGGAAAATCTGGGGATGCCGCGCACAGAGATTGTGACGCGCGTAAACGAGTCTCTGGAGTTTCTCAAAATTCCACAGTTACGCAACCGCGATACCTTCAGCCTTTCGGGAGGCGAAAAGCAAAAGGTGGCCTTGGCGGGCGTGTTGGCCATGCGTCCGTCCATCCTGTTGTTGGACGAGCCTTTAGCCAGCCTCGACCCGGCTTCGGCGCAGGAAGCTTTGGACATGGTGCGCCTGTTGGCCGATCAGGGGATGACGATTTTGCTCGTTGAACATCGTGTGGAAGACGTGCTACGAATTAAGCCAGACCGCGTGATGTTTATGAGCGAAGGGCAAATGCGTTACCTCGGCGCGGTTCAGGGGTTATCAAGTCTGGTTAATTATCATCAGGTGAAACTGCCCGCCGAAGACGTCCTGGCGCGCGCGAAGCGGGACCCGGCTCCGGCGGAGATTAAAGTTTTGCCGCGGGTGGCAGGCTTGGGCGCAGAAAAAGAAGCGCTGGTCAAATTTCAAGACGTGGCTTTTGGCTATGAGGCTGGGCGCGAAGTCCTGCATGGCGTCAACCTGGAAATTAATCGCGGCGATGTGATTGCGGTGCTGGGCCCCAACGGCGCGGGCAAAACCACCTTCGTCAAACATGCGATTGGATTGCTCAAACCCAAAGCCGGAAAAGTGTTGGTGGACGGGCGCGATACGCACTCTGCCAGCGTGGCCGAAATTGCGAGCATGTTGGGATATGTCTTTCAAAGCCCCAGCCACATGCTGTTTGCGCCCACCGTGCGCGAAGAACTGGCCTTTGGGCCGACGAACCTGAAACACGCCAAAGAACAGGTTGAGTTGGAAGTGAAAGAAGCGCTGAACATTGTCAACCTGACGGACAAGGAAAACGACCCGCCGCTGGCGCTTTCTTTTGGTCAACAAAAGCGCGTGAGCATTGCGGCCATTCTGGCGATGCAATCGCGCATTCTGGTGATGGACGAGCCCACCGCCGGGCAGGATTATCAGAACTACATGAACTTCATGGATTCGATTTTGCAAATGCCCACGTTTGAAGCCATCCTCTTCATTACGCACGACGTGGATTTGGCGGCGATTTACGCCAACCGCGTTTTAATCGTCAATGACGGCCGGTTGATTGCGGATGGAAGCCCGCACGACACGCTGGCAGATTTTGAGAAGCTCAAAGCCAACCGCCTCGTGCCGACCTCACTGCTGGCTCTCAACCTCAAGCATTTTGCAACCACCGGGCGCTTTCTACGCGCCGAAGCGCTGGCGCATTTCAACCTGTGATTTAGGAGACGGCGACCGTTTGGGTTGCGCGCTCCAGAATAACAAAAAAGGAGAATGTACGATGGATGGCAAGCTCAAGAACTTTTTAATCTTTTTGGCAGTGGTCCTGGTAGTGTTTGCGGTGGCGATTTTTGCGCTTTCGCCGCGCGGTAGCTTTGGAAGCGCGCCGGTTGGGCAGGGAAGCATTAACCTGAACTTTGAGGTGGACCCGAGTAGCGCCATGATGCGCTTTGTCTTTGTGGTCATCGGCTTGCTGATTGCCTTTGCCGTGTACTACTTCACCAGACAGAACGAAGCCTGGGAAGTGGGCACGCGTCAGGTGGTCTGGATGGCCATCGGCGCGGCGTTGTACGCCGTGTTTTCGTGGCTGTTCAACGCTTCGATCTTCGTCGTCCCGTCGGTCAGTCAGGTGGCGTTGCGCCCGGCGATTGCCATTCCCATGTTCTTTGGTTACGCTTTTGGGCCGGTGGTTGGCTTCTTTACCGGCGCGGTGGGCAACATGTTCGGCGACGCGCTGACTGGCTTTGGCTTATCCCCGCAGTGGAGCATTGGCAACGGCCTGGTTGGTATGATCGCCGGTTGCTGGATGCTCTTCAAAGACCGCAAGCAAAGCATGAATACGGTGCTTTACATCAGCGGCGGGTTGGTGGTGATTACGGCTCTGCTCTTCTTCCTGAACCGCAATACGCCGAATATGATGTTCTTTGACGCGGCCAACAATATCTTCGGCGACGCGGGCATTTCTCTGTTTGCGGGCATCTCCATCCTGATTGGCTTCATCCTGGTTTTGGCTGTGCGCTTTGGTTTCGCCTCAAACGAGGCAGTCGCCACGGCGGTGATGTGGAGCATGTTGGGCAACATCCTCGGTTTGCTGTTCTCTTCGCTGGCGGATATCTTCGTCAACGGCTTTTCGTTGGCCACCACTATCGTCGGTCAGTTCTTGCCGGCGGCTGGCCCCAACTTAATCTTCGCGGCGATTCTCGTCCCCATGCTGGTGGGCGCGTACGCTTCTGTGCAGAAACAATCTGGTCGTTAAATCTTTTGAAAGCAATTTGTTCAAGGCCGCCACGCGGCCTTGAACAAATTTAGGTGAATTATGCTTGCCGCCTGGCGTTATCGAAAACGTGAAAACTCATTGATCCAAAGCTTCGACCCGCGCGCCTGGATCATTTTTTTCGTTTGCTTTTTAATCTCCGTCCTTTCGTTTTGGGACGTGCGCTTTTTACTGCCGTTTTTGACCATCGCATTCTTTGCCGTTTTTACTTCGCGGGTCACCTGGGTGGAAATGCGCCGCGCATTTTTATTTATTGTCAGTTTTGTGCTGTTCTATGCGTTTCTCACCTTCCTCACCGGACGCGGCGGCATGGAAGTGTACGCTCAAGAGCGCACGCTCCGCGAATTTACCGCGGGCTTCTCCATCTTCGGCTGGACGCCCACCCTGAAAATAACCGTCGAACGGATTTTCTTCGCCGCCAGCCAACTCGTCCGCATTTCCAGCATTGCGCTGATGACGATTCTGATTCCGTATTCCCTGAACCCGGCGCTCTATGGAATTACCTTTAAGCGGCTCGGGCTTTCGGATAAATTTGCCTATGCCATGGATTTGACCATGCGCTTCATCCCCACTTTTGGGCGCGACTTTCAACTGACGATGGATGCGCAACGCGCGCGCGGCTATGAACTGGAAAAACTGCAAGGCGGGCTGATTGGGCAGGTGCGTAAACTTGGCCCGATCGTTGTGCCAGTGGTGATTCATGCGATTATGGGAAGCGAAGACATCATTGACGCGATGGACTTGCGCGCTTTTGGCGTGGCGCCGCGCACCTGGTTTGACGAATTGACCTATCAAAAGCGAGACCGGGTTTTAATGGCCCTCGGCGCCCTGATTTTGATCGTTTCGCTGGGGCTGGCGATGATGGGCTATGGAAAATTTTGGACGCCTTGATGGCTGAACATAAAAATCGCCGCATACGCGGCGATTTTTATTTTAACGATGAAGCGAATTCAAGTTAGACGGCTACGGCCGGTACGAGCGTGAAGTACACGACGAATCCGGCCAGCAGGGCAACCGTGCCGAAGACTGAAAACAGGACGCGCATGTTGCTCTCTTCGTTGACCAGCGAACCCCAGGCGACAAAGGCCAACCCCAACGCCATGATTAACATCACCAGTTGGAGTTGGTCGCCGCGTTCGTCGTATTCGCTGGCTAAATTGAAATTGGTATCCGAGTCGTCCCACAGGCCGGTGGCGTCTGCGTACATGCTGTTGTAGTAGTCGTCAGTCCAGACCGTATCTGGCGCGCTTTCCACGGCGTTGTTCAGCGCTTCGGAGAAATTGTCTTTGTAATAGCTGGCAATTTCCGGGCGCTCGCCTTCGTTGATGTACCAGTTGTCAAAATAATTGTAATCTTGCGTAATTTCCTGATTGGCGCGCAGGTATTCGGCGTTGCCGTCGTTCAGCTGTTGCATGCCGAGAATTTCATACTTGTTCTGCTCAGAGTCGGCCATTGCGCCCTGATAACTCACAAAAGCGGTAAAAACGGACAGGACGGCGATCATCGTCCCCAGAAAGATTTCGTTGCTAAAGATCTTCTTCATTTGGAAAGCTCCTAAACTGGATAAAAATTTTGCTGATTATAAAGCCGCCTGAATGGTTTTGAAATACCGAATAAATTACAAATTTGTAATATGAGGCGACACTCATCATCTAAAAAAGCGTTCCCTGCGATAATTCACCACAGGGAACGCTTTTCAACTTCCTAACGCTTACGCTCTAATCCCTACTCTTCCAACTTTCAAACCTGCAACCTCCAACTTCCTAACCTGCAACCGTTCTCTAATCTTCCAGCGTACTCAAATCCCCTTCGGGCAGACCCTGCATTCGGGCTTTGAGCACGCGGCGCATGATCTTGCCGCTCCGCGTTTTGGGCAGTTTATCCACGAACTTCACGTCTTCCGGGCGGGCAATTGGGCTGATCACCTTGGCCACATGCTGACGGAGTTCCTCGCCCAGCGCTTCCGAGGCGGTAAAGCCGGTGCGAAGCATACAGAAGATGTGAATGCCCGTGCCTTTGACTTCGTGCGGCAGGCCGATGGCGGCCGCTTCCGCCACGGCCGGGTGACTGACCAAAGCGGATTCAATCTCTGCGGTGCCGAGGCGATGCCCGGAGACGTTGATCACGTCGTCCACGCGGCCGATGATCCAGTAGTAGCCGTCGGCGTCGCGGCGGGCGGAATCTCCGGCCAGGTATTTGCCCGGGAATTTGGACCAGTATTGTTTTACGTAGCGATCCGCATCGCCGTAAATGGTGCGAAGCATGGAAGGCCACGGGCGGGTGAGGACGAGGAAGCCTTCGTCGCCATCTTTCACCGGTTTGCCCGCTTCGTCTAAAATCTCGGCTTGCAGGCCAAAGAACGGGCGTGTTCCGCTCCCGGGTTTGAGCGGCACAACCGGCGTAGGCGTAATCATAAACATGCCGGTTTCGGTCTGCCACCATGTATCCATGATCGGGCATTGTTCCTTGCCAATCACGCGGTGATACCACTTCCACGCTTCAGGGTTAATCGGCTCGCCGACGCTCCCGAGCAAACGCAGGGAGGAAATATCGTGCTTGTTGGGCCAGGCCTCGCCGAAGCGCATCAACCCGCGAATGGCGGTCGGCGCGGTGTAAAGGATGGTGATGCCGTAGCGCTCCACGCATTGCCACCAGCGGTTGGGGTACGGGTAGGTGGGGCCGCCTTCAAACATAAACGAAGTCACGCCGTTGAGCATGGGGCCGTAAACGATGTAGGAATGTCCCGTTACCCAGCCCGGGTCGGCCGCGCACCAATAGCGGTCGCTGTCTTGCAAGTCAAACACATATTTGAGCGTGGAGTACGTGCCAACCATGTAGCCGCCATGCACGTGCAAAATGGCTTTGGGCTTGCCGGTGGAGCCGGAGGTGTAGAGGATGTAAAGCGGATCTTCCGCGTCCATTTCTTCGGTGGCGCATTTGCCGTTGGCGATCGGGAGTTTCTCCATCTCGTGATACCAGTGATCGCGGAGCGGGTCCATCTCGACCTCGTGCCCGGTGCGGCGAATCACGAGCACATTCTCCACGGACGCGCACTTCTTCACCGCTTCGTCCACCGTACGTTTGAGTTCGATGATCTTGCCGTTCAGGAAGTTGCCGTCTTGCGTGATAACCAGCTTGGAATCGCTATCTTCGATGCGTCCGCGCAGGGCGTCGGCGGAGAAGCCGCCAAAGACCACCGAATGCACCGCACCGATCTTGGCGCAGGCCAGCATGGCGAACGCAATTTCAGGGATGCGCCCCATGTAAATGGTCACGCGATCGCCTTTGCGAATGCCCATGGCTTTGATGATGTTGGCCATGCGCGTCACTTCGCGGTTCATGGAGAAGTAGGAGAACGAGCGGGTTTCCTTGCCGTCTTCCGATTCCCAGATGAGGGCCAGTTGATTTTTACGATGAGTCTTTAAGTGCCGGTCAATGCAATTATGGACGATATTAACTTTCCCGCCAGTGAACCATTTATAAAAAGGTTTGTTTGAGTCGTCTAAAACCTGGTCCCACTTTTTGAACCATTCGAGTTCTGAAGCCTCGTCCGCCCAGAAGCCGGTAAAATCTTTATCCGCTTTCTTGGCCAGCGCGTCCCAATCTTTAACGCGCGCCTGCGCCACAACCTGCTCGGATGGATAAAAGACCTCGCCTTCCAGTTCCTTCTTTGTTGCCATGCGTGCCTCCTAAATGAAAGAGATATGCGTCTATTCTAATACTTTTTGTCCGAAAAACCAGAAACTGATGTATTCGTTTTCATCCTGAAATTAAGCGGGTTTATCTCATGCCCGAATGACCAAAACCGGCAGGGGCGAACGTCTTACCACGTCATAAGCGACGCTTCCTAAAAGCAGAAGTTGGGTTGGCGAGTGTTTGTTGGTGGCCATGGCAATCACGTCGGTTTCCATTAAGTCGGCGACTTCCAAAATGGTTTCAGCGATGCCCCCTTCGCTCAGTAAATAATTTACCCGTATATTTTCTTTTTCCAGTTTCGCGCACAGGTCTTTCAAGTATCGGACGAGTTTGCGCTTTTCTTTATAAACAAGGTCTTTGGCAAAAGGGCGGGCTGGCGGGGCAAACTCCGCCACGGCGGTGGGAATCACGTACAGCAGGATCAATTCGCTCCCCATATCGCTGGCCAGCCCTTTGGCATGGGGCAAAATCTTTTCGGCAGACGACGTGCCGTCCAGCGGAACCAGAATGCGCTTGTACATAAAATACGCCTCCTTCTGTTAGCCCTCATCCCCAGCCAGCCCCTCTCCAATGGGAGAGGGTTAGGCGTTGTGTTGAGCCTGTCGAAGCAGTGAGGGAATTCTCTCACACCCAGGTCCTGCGCCGCATCCAGACGTACATCACCAGCGGCAGGCCCAGCATCACCGCCAGCATGACTTGAAACAGCGCTTCGCTCGTCCAGCCCAGCAACCCCGCCACCGGCTCAAAGAAGTTCATCCCAAAGAAGCCGGTCACAAAGGTGATTGGCATGAACAACGTGGTGATGATGGCCAGCGCCTTCATCACTTCGTTCATACGATTGTTAATCACCGAGAGGTAGGTATCCATGGCGCCGCCCACCAGGTCGCGCAAACTTTCGTTGATGTCGTGCAGGCGCACCAGATGATCGTAAATATCGCGGAAGAAGATGCGATCTTTCGGGTCAATCACGCGGTAATCGTCTCTGGCCAGTTTGTTGAGCACTTCGCGCTGGGGGAGCAGGATGCGGCGCATCGAAAGCAAAAGCCGTTTCAACGCGAAAATTTGCTCCAGCGTGTTGCGCGTGGGGTTGTCAAACACCTGATCTTCAATCTGGTCAATTTGATGGTCAATCTTTTCAATCAAAGGCATGTAACTGCCCACCAGCGCGTCGGTGATGCGATAGAGCAGGTGATCGGGCCCGTCCTGCACGTGGCGCAGGTCCCGCTGGCAGGCAGACCAGGCGTCTTCAATCGAAGCGAGCAGTTGATCGTGAATGGTGATGACGAAATTTTTGCCCAGAAAAATATCCAACTCGTCAATTTCAGATTCGAAAATCCCATGCTCGTGCTTATAATTCATGGTATTGAGCGCGATGTAAATGTAATCGCCCCAATCGTCAATTTTGGGCAGGTGAGTTTCGCGCAGGGCGTCGTCAATCGCCAGCGGATGAAAGTCAAAACCCCGCAGAATCGGCTCGGCAATTTCTGCCGGCTCAGACATAAAATCCAGCCAGAGCAGTCCTTTGCGATCGCGCAGGAGGCGCGGAAATTCATCCGCTGAAATGTCGGTGCGGATGGGCTTGCCGGGGGAGTAGTATAAGGAACGAATCAAATTAAACCTCCAAAATTTAAGCCCGCGCTGGCAGGCTTTGTGATGAGCTTATCTTCACTCCACCCAATCTAAAATTTTATGCCACGCGCCTGCAAACGGCAAGAACCACGGATTGCCGTTATACAATCCCAGCGGCGCGTTTGGAAAGGCGAACTTCGCAAACGGGTGTTCTTTGATATTCCCTTTCAACAGCGCTTCGGCCACCGTCGCGCCCAAATAGGTCGCCATCGCCACGCCATGCCCGGCATAGCCCAGCGAATAAAAAATTCCATCTTCTTCGCCCACGTGCGTCATCTGGTCAAACGCAAAGTCAAGCGTGCCGCCCCACACATAGTCCACTTTTACGTCTTTCAACTGCGGATACACGCCAAGCATTTCGCGCCGTAAAATCTCGCCGCTTTGCGCCAGCGTATTTTCATTTTCAGGGAAGAACGCCGCGCGTCCGCCGAAGATCATGCGGTTGTCCCATAGCCGAAAATAATTTAGAAAATGTTTGTAATCAAAAATCATCCGATTCTTGGGGCTGAGTTCATGCGCGAGTTCATCTGGCAATTTTTCAGTGGCGATGATGTACGACCCAATCGGGATAATCTTCTTCTGTAATTGCTTCGTCGCCGCGCCTGTATAGCCAGAGGTTGCCACCAGCACAGATTCCGCTTCCAAATTTCCTCTTTCAGTTTGGATGAAGAACCGCCCTTCGACTTGCTCAGGGCGACGCTTCTGACGCCGCTCCAGCTTGGTGACTCGCGCTCGCGCGCAAAGTTCTGCTCCCGCCTTTTCAGTCGCCGCCGCCAACCCCGCCACATATTGAGCCGGGTTCAACCCGCCGCTGACCTCATCTACCAGCCCGCCGTGATACACGTTCGAGCCAATTTCAGCGCGCAAGTCTTTTGGCGCAACCAGCCGCACGTTGTGGTTGAATTCCTTTGCCATAAAATCCACTTCGGCTTGGAGCGCATCGTAGTGCTTGCGTTTGTTGGCCGTTAATAAGTGACCATATCTTGCAAAGCCACAATCAATCTGTTCTGCTTGAACAATCTGCTCAACGAGATTGACAGAGTCTAATGAACATTGAAACAATTCCTTCGCCAACTCGCGTCCATAGGTTTTGATGACCGCCTGCATGGTCGGCTTCAAGCCGGTGAGCGTCATGCCGCCGTTGCGCGAACTCGCGCCCCAGCCGATGGTCTCCGCTTCCAATACCACAACCTTCACGTTGTGTTTGGCCAGCGTCCGCGCCGCGCTCAAGCCCGTGTACCCGCCGCCGATAATCGCCACATCCACTTTGGCGGGGATGGGCGTGAGATTAGAAACGCCTGGCATTTGAACGGTGGTGTGCCAATAGATACGTTGTTGCATGTCTGCCTCCCGCAAGACAATTTGAGAATTGTCCTACTCTAATATTTCTTCCCAATCCAGTTCGTTAAAGGTTTTGTGCAAACGATGCCCGTCGTTGACCGAAATGTATTCAAGGTTGGTGAATAATTTTTCTGCAAGCTGGCGCACCGGCCGCGGCGGCACAACGTCGTCTTGTATCCCGTGGATAATGATCGTTGGAACAGAAACAGGCTGAAGGTCCAGATAGGCGCCGAATTGGTTGCGAAGCAGGGCTGGGGCGAGCAAAATCAACCTCCGCACCTGACTCGGATGTGTGCAGGCGAAGACCGTCCCCATCAGTCCGCCGAAAGAAGAGCCGATGATCGTCCAGTTTTTCTTGCGCCCTAAAATCGGCTTGAGTTGTTTCATGCGCTCTTCAAATGAGCCGCTGAAATCCGGCGTGAGCATTCCGGGGAAGAGTTCTGCAAATTGGCGGGCTTTGCCGCTTTGGCTCGTACTTTCCAGCCCGTGCAGGTAAATGATTTTTGAATGTTCCAGTGATTTTTGCTTTTTCTTTTCAGTTTCCGCCGCGGGCGGTTCTGGCACAAAGTCGGCTGGTTCTTCCGGCTTGGAGGGAATCAGCGTTTGCGGGCGCAGGAGTTCGCGTAATTCGTTTTGCAGGGGGCGCGGAAAGGTTGGCGCGATGCGCCGCAGGGTGATGGCGGTCATCGGGTGATCTGTGGCTTGGAGGATTTGTTTAAGCAGGAAGGTGGTTTCACTGGGCGAGGCGCGATACAAGGCGACGATTAAATCAGCCAAGTCGTTTTGCAGGGCGGCGGGCGCTTCTTCGATGATCGGTTCGACGAGGTCGAAGATGGTCGGTAGGTTGTCGTCGTTCGTGTCTGCAATCATGGGAATTAGCGCCTGCACGCCGTTGGACCAGGCGCGCGCGCGTTCGGGATGCAGGTATTCGCGCACCAGCGTCAGAAATTGCTCCGGCGTTTCTTTTCTCATGCGCGTCAGGCTGGTGGAAAGCAAGGCCTTGCGGACTTCCGGGTCGCGCACTTGTTGCGTCCAGGCGGTTAAGCGGGGGAGTAGGCGCTCTTCCTGCGGCGGGATGCGCCCCAACAGGTAGGCGGCGAGTAAGTGCGTTTCCAGCGCGCCTTCGTCCCAGAGGATATCCGCCAGTTCCAAAGCGAAATGCGGATGCGCTTCGGCAGTGGCTTTGAGTTCATTTTCAATTTGCGTCAATACGGCCGGGGGCGTGCGATAGGTTTTGAGGTTGGAGCCAGGGGAGATGTTTTCTTTGGCGCGTAAGGTGTAGTTGACGTAGAAGTCTAAAATCTCGCGCAAATGCTTCATAAACTCGTTTGGCAGGAAGAAGAAATCCGCTAAACGGGCGGCTTGTTTACGCAGGCGGGCGAGGTCTATGGCGGGCATGGGGAGGGAAGGTGTCAGGTATTGGGTATCAGGTATCAGGTGTCAGGTATTAGGTGTCAGGTATTGGGTATCAGGTGTCAGGTATTGGGTATCAGGTGTCAGGTATTGGGTATCAGGTATCAGGTGGTAGGTGGTAGGTGTCAGGTAAAACCGAAGCCTGACACCTAACACACGATCACTTGGTACTCTAATACGCTCTGGCGAAATACACCTTGCGTTTGCTGGGTTTGCCGCAGACGATACAAGCTCCGCTTTGCTCTGGCTGGTTAAAAGGAATGTTGCGGGTGGTGGCTTTGGCTTCTTCTTTGGCTTTAGTTTCGCATTCGCGCGATTCGCACCAGTAGGAAAACGCCCAGCCATCTTGCACAACCTGCTTCAATTCTTCGTAATCTTTGGGGTCGTGAATGTTTGCGTCGCGGTATGCGGTGGCTTTGCTGAGGAGTGAAGCCTGAATCTCGGCGAGCAGGCCGCTCACAGTTTGATCCAGATGCGTTTGCGAAACGAAGGTCTTGCCAGCTTTGCCGGGCAGATCGCGGCGCGCCAAAGCGACGGTTCCTTTTTCCAAATCTTTGGGGCCGATTTCAATGCGTAAAGGCACGCCGCGCATTTCCCAATCGTTGAACTTGAAGCCGCTACTGACGTTTTCGCGGTCGTCCATTTTGACGCGCACTTTGGCGGATTTCAGTTCCGCAAAAATGCGATCGGCGGTTTCCATTACTTTGACTTTTTCATCGTCATTTTTGTAAATGGGGACGATCACGGCTTGAATCGGCGCGAGGCGGGGAGGCAGAACCAACCCCTGATCGTCGCCATGCACCATGATCATCGCGCCGATAATGCGCGAAGAAATTGCCCACGAAGTGGTTTCGGCGTATTGCAAAACGTTTTCCTTGTTGAGGAATTGAATCTCGAAGGCTTTGGCGAAGTTCGTGCTGAAGTAATGCGACGTGCCGGATTGCAGAGCGCGTTTGTCCCACATCATCGCTTCAATGGAGGTGGTCGTGTGCGCGCCCGCAAACCGTTCGGTTTCGCTCTTCGTGCCTTTGATCACGGGGAGGGCCGCTTCTTCCAGACAGAAGCGTTCGTAAATGTCGAGGATGCGATACATCTCTTCCAGCGCTTCTTCTGCGCTGGCGTGCGCGGTATGGCCTTCGTGCCAGTAAAACTCGGCGGTGCGTAAAAATAATTTGGTGCGTAATTCCCAACGCAAGACCGAGCCCCATTGCACGATCAAGAGCGGCAAATCCCGCCAGGACTTAACCCACTTGGAATACATATAGCCAATGATCGTTTCCGAAGTGGGGCGCACGGCCAACTTCTCTTCCAGTTCTTCGCCGCCGCCATGCGTCACCACCGCCAATTCGGGCGCAAACCCTTCCACATGATCTTTTTCCTTTTCAAAAAAAGACATGGGGATGAGCGTTGGAAATGCCGCGTTGACGTGGCCGGTTTCCTTGAACTCACGATCCAGCCAACTGGTGATGTTTTCCCACAGCGCCCAGCCATACGGTTTGACCACCATACAGCCGCGCACGGGGGCGTAATCCGCCATGTCGGCGCGCACCACCAACTGGTTGTACCATTCGGAAAAATTTTCTGCTCGGGTGGGTAATTTATCTTCTGCCATCTTGTCCTTGTTTTGTGATTTATGATTCAAGCCCAATAAAAAACGGCTCGCCAAGTCTGGGGAGCCGTTTGGGCGCGATTAAGCGAACCTAGCCAGACCTGGAGGAGTTACACATTCTAGGGGACGGGTTCGGGGTTAGCGACATGCGCCGATTATACCGCACTCGGCATAAAATGCGCTTTTTTTAGAAATGGGAAAGCGCAATTTATGACCGCGGGGATTAGATAAGGGTAAAATTGAATTTATGCAAAAAGATGACGCGCTCCGCCGCTTACGCGACCCAGGCCGGGTTCTGCCCGAAAAGCAGACTCTCCTCTCAAACATCGCCGCCCAAGCCGAGGCGTTGCGCATGCCCTGTTACATCGTCGGCGGTTTCGTCCGCGACCTGTTGTTGGGCGCGCCCATCAACGATTTGGATATCGTCGTCGAAGGCGATGCAATTACGCTCGGTAAAAAACTCGTCGAAACCTATGGCGGCAAGTTAACGCCGCATTTCAAATTTCACACCGCTATCTGGCACATCCCTGCAACCTTCAACCTTCAACCTGCAACCCTCGACTTAATCACCGCCCGTAAAGAAACCTATGAAAGGCCGGGGGTTTTACCCACTGTTACGCCTGCCACGCTGGAGGACGACCTGCGCCGCCGCGACTTCCCAATGAATTCAATGGCCATTCGTTTGGATGGGGAGCATTTTGGCGAACTGCTCGATCCGTTGCATGGAACGCTGGATTTGGAAAATAAGCTCATCCGCGTTTTACACGCTCAATCTTTCATGGATGACCCAACCAGAATCTTTCGCGCCATTCGCTATCAGCTTCGCTATGCCTTCAACTTGGAGCCTGCAACCCTGAGCTTGATTAACGCCGAGTCGTTATCCACGCTCGCAAAGTTAAGCGGCGAACGCATTCGCCACGAATTGGATTTGATCTTTGAAGAAGAGCGGGCCGCTGAAATCATGCGCCAATTAAACCAATTGGGCGTTGTCACGCGCATCTACTCTGCCCTGCCAGACTTCAACCCAAGCTATGACGAAGTCCTCGAAATGGACGCCACGCTGGACGTACCGGCCAACCGCATCAGCCTGGGCTACATCTTATGGTTTGTAAATTTAACGGAAGACGAAATCTTCGCGATTGCCGCGCGCCTGGGTTTTTCAAACGAGCAAACGCTGGACGTTTGGTCCGCCGCGCAACTGAAGCGAAGCCTGCCCTATTTGCTTGGCTCAAAACCCAGCGAATGGGCCTACGCGCTGGAGAAACTGCCCTTGCTCTCCATTTATGCAATCTATTTGATCTCAGGCGAAAAAGCCCTGTTGGATTACATCTCCTTTTGGCGGCACGTCAAACCTTATACAACCGGCGAGCAACTGAAGGCGCAGGGGCTTGCGCCCGGCCCGCGTTTTGGCGAAATTCTTGGGCAACTTCGCACCGCCTGGCTGGATGGCGCGTTATCTTCCAAAACGCAGGAAGAAGCATTATTGCAAAGGTTAATCGCTGAAACAAATTGCTCGTGAGGATTGCAAAAATAGGCTTCTTGTCTGTAGTTTGGTAATGATCCTGCTGTGGCTGATTTGGCGAAGAATGCTTTGTCTTTCAGGCGCTTAAGTTCATCATGCCTTTCCTGACCCCAACCCCAACCACAAAGCTGACCAGCAAGGCGCAGGCAAAGCAATTACATGTAAGTCCATAAAATCCACACTACAGGATAATCAATTTCACACAGCTTACTATTCTAATGTGCGATATTTTACGAAACGTTCTCGATGCAAATTCAATGACTTCTCCAGCCATAGAAAGAAATCCACCATATCTTCATCTGACCAGTTGTCGTAATTCTTGTATTTTACTGGTGGGTACTTGAGATTTACACAAACTTTTTCATTGTATTTCAATGTGAAAATGTATTCTCCGGCTTGCCTTTCAACTTTCACTTTATATTTTGCATCTGCAAGAAAAAATTCGCGCGTATCATAAAAGAAAACGGGGCCTTTTTTTGATGCAAACACGCCAATAAATATTTCATTAACTTCTACATAAAATCCCCTATCAATCTCGGCGCTCATAGGTATATATTCACGCGCTACTTGATCGACAGGCCCCACACCAGGTTGATACTCAAGGATAAGCGCGTGAATATCGTGGTGCTGAATAAATATATTGTTCATTATTCTCCTCGCAATACTCTTAGCTCTGCCTCTAAAAGATACTCCGTATCTTTTAGACCAAGCCAATCGCTAAAATCTGATAGAAATTTATTAATATCCTTGTTTGGGTGGGCAGTTGCCTCTGCAATTTCAAGATAATTTCCATCATATTTTCTCATCAAATATTTCCAATCTGGTCCCAACGGATCACCATATCTTATTGTGTTTAGTTCATAAATATAGTCACGTAAAGGACCTGGCGTCATATTTTTGTATTCTATGCCCAAGTTACGCCTGGCCTCTGACAATACCCGTGCGTCTGCTTCTGTAATTATCCCATTATTGTTTTGTATCATCTGGTTCAACTGTTTAGCCAAATCTGAAACTTTGCCTTCATATTCCATACGCATTGGGCTATTCTTATAATCAACCCCAATTTTAAGTTGGACATCTTGGGACAGTTCAGAAGCCTTACCCGGCAGTTTCGATAAATAGGAGATTTCAGAAGGTGACAGGTTGTTGTTCGATAACACCTCAATCGCATCATCGCCATAATTCATCATTAAATCCACAGCGGGCGTGCCGTACGTAGTAATTAAATCTACTGCATTATTGCCGTACCGTGTCAGTAAAGCGATGCCCTTATCGCCATACGCTCCAATAATATCTACAGCGACTTCTTTATGCTTTAATAAAAGCGGAATGATGTCATTCCCATATTGCCCGATCAATTCCACTGCGTCGGGGCCAAGTTTGGAAAGTTGCTGGCTGACCTCGTTGGCCAGCGTATTGCCTGGCGCGCCCCCATCTGTGAGTTCCATTTGCCATTCGATGGTAGCCAGTTCCAGATTTTCTTGATCATTGATCAAACCGTAATAGGCCATCTGGGTAGCGATGATGGCCTGCTCGCCGA
>JADZCC010000096.1 GCA_020851785.1 Anaerolineales bacterium | reverse complement strand
ATCATCCAATGTCGCATTCACTTCGCCAATGGAAGAAACATAACCGCCAATGATGATTCCAAATTGATTGAGTAAATGTTTGCAGATTGCGCCCACAGCAACGCGCATGGTGGTTTCTCTGGCGGAGGCGCGTTCCAATGCGGGGCGTAAATCTTTATATCCATATTTGATTGCGCCCGTTAAATCCGCGTGACCTGGGCGAGGCGCTGTCATCGGCTCAATGGGTTTGCTCTTCCATTTGACATGATCGTCATTTTGAACAAGCAAGGCAATCGGCGCGCCTGTGGTTTCTCCAGCCATCACGCCGCCAAGGATTTGCACAGTATCTTTTTCTATTTTCATTCGTCCGCCAGAGCCATAGCCCTGCTGACGACGGGCAAGTTCCGTGTTAATGATTTCAGTTGTGATACGAAGTCCAGCGGGCAGTCCATCAAGAATTGCAGTTAGCGCTGGTCCGTGGGATTCGCCAGCGGTTAGGAAGCGTAGGGGCATTTCGGTCTCCAGTTTTCAGAAGGCAGTAAGCAGAAGGCGGTGGGCAGATTTATGTTTCAACTGCTTTCCATAAATTTTTGCGTGGCGGATTTTCTCCCGTCCAGAGTTCAAAGGCTAGGGCGGCTTGTTCGATTAACATGCCTAATCCAGTGGCGGCGGATAAGCCGCGTTGCCTTGCGTCTCTGACCAATTTTGTTTCTCGCGGATTGTAAACCAAATCGTAAACGAAAGCGCTGGCAGGCAACGCTAAAGCCTCAGGCAGTGGAGATTCGTGGATATTGGGCGTCATGCCGACGGGGGTGGTGTTGACGATCAGGTTGAAGGTTGAAGGTTGAATGTCAGCATAACTTGCAACTTGCAACTTGTAACCTGTAACTGCTCCTGCAAGTTGTTGGGCTTGTTCAGGCCTTCGAGATGCAATTGTGACATTCCAGCCATCCTTTAATAAAGCATACACCACTGCCCTGGCAGAACCGCCTGCGCCGAGAACCAAAGCAGAAAGCGAGAGGCGGAAGGCAGAAAAATCAAATTTATTTTTTAAGTCGGTGAGAAAGCCAGAGGCATCCGTATTGTCGCCAATCAGTTTTTCATCTTTCAAATAAATGGTATTTACCGCGCCAATGGATTTTGCGGTTGGAGATAATTCATCCATAAACTCGATGACATTTTGTTTGTGTGGAATGGTGACGTTGAGTCCGTGAATTTTGCCAGCGCGGATTTGGTTGAGTAAGTTTTGTAAGCCTTGTTTATCTTCAGGGTGAATTGGAAATAGCGAATAATCGCCTTTCAGTTCGCAAGCCTGCAATGCGGCAGTGTGAATCTTTGGCGAAAGCGAATGGCTTAAGGGGTAGCCGATGAGTCCGAGTTGAATCATCATGCCCTCACCCTACCCCTCTCCCGCTGGAGAGGGGACTCGCAAAGCGTTCAAGGCTTCAAAATAATCAGGAAAGGTTTTTGAAACGCAACTTGGATTTTCAATGGTCACGCCATCGAAGCGTAATCCAATTAATGAAAACGCCATGGCCATGCGATGGTCATGATACGTTTGGATGGTTGCAGGTTGAAGGTTGAAGGTCGGATAAATTGTCATACCGCCTTGATGTTCTTCTACTTGCACACCTAATCTTTTTAATTCGGTGCAAGTTGCGGAAACTCGATCCGTTTCTTTGACTCTGGCGGAGGCGATGCCTCTGATGCGGGTTGGAGAATCTGCGAAGGGGGCGATGGCGGCAAGGGTTTGGGCGGTGTCGGGGATGTCACGCATGTCTACATCAATACCGACGATGGACGATGGACGATGGACGGTGATTGAGTGATCCGCTTCGGTTACTTTGCAACCCATTTGAGTTAATACGTCCAAAAATCTGATGTCGCCTTGTAGAGATTTTCGCGAGATATTTTCTACTTTCACGCTTCCCCCGCAAATGGCCGGGGCGGCGAAGAAGTAGGAAGCGGCGGAGGCATCCGATTCAACCGGGCAATTGAGGATTGGTAAATATTGTGAAGAGTGAATCGTAAAATGCGAATAGTTATCGCGCTCGATTTCAACGCCAAAGTCTTTCATTACCGCAATGGTCATATCTACATAGGGCTTGGAATTGAGTTCGGTGGTCAGTTCAATTTCAATTGGGGATTTGGCATACGGAGCAACCATCAACAAAGCGGATAAGAATTGAGAGGAGATATCGCCAGCGATTTTTGTCTTTCCGCCCGGCAAACCGGATGCAGAAATTTTTACAGGTGGGCAGGCGTTTGTCGCTTCCGCTTCCACGCCAAGTCGATTGAGCGAATCAATCAAATCCTGAATTGGGCGTTCGCGCATACGCGGCTCGCCGTCCAAAATGTAGTCGCCATTTCCTAAAGTTAGGAACGCGGATAAAAATCTGGCGGCGGTGCCAGCGTTGCCGATGAATAACTCCGCTTTGTTTGATGGAATTTTCCCGCCGAGTCCGTTCACGGTCATTTCGTGATTGGCTTCATCCAGTTGAACGTCAAAGCCCAGAGTTTGCAGGGCTTGGGCAAAGTATTTTGAATCGTCTGAAAACAAGGCGTTGGTTAATTTCGTTTGTCCGTTTGCCAGAGATGCAATGAGTAAGGCGCGGTTGGTGAGAGATTTGGAGCCTGGCACGCGGACGGTGGCATTTAGGGGATGTGAGATGGGGGTGATTTTCATAGGTAAGCGGATTGGTAAACGGACTTTGTAACGGATACACGGATAGAAACGGATTATGGTAAACGGATTTTGGTTAGTTTGCGAAGCGTTGATGTTTGGTTTGGGCCTGATTCAAAAGCCCTTCAAGTTTGGGCGAATCGCCGGCAGAAAGCAAAGATTCAATTTCCGCCAGTTGACCTTGTAATTTGTGTAATACTTGCAAAACGTTTTCACGGTTGGACTGTAAAATACCCAGCATCATGGAAGCAGAGGTGCCGGCCAAACGGCTTGTGGATTTGAAGCCCGGCCCAACGAATGGGGCGACTTCTTCCGGCGTGGATAAGGTCAGCGCCGAAGAAAGCAAAAAGGGCAGATGGCTGGTGGCGGCCAGGATTTGGTCGTGTTCGCAGGCTGAGACGATTCGCGCTTTGGCGCTTAAGGCTTCGCTGATTTGTATGGCGGCGGAAAGCGCGCGTGGCGAAGTCCGCTCCAGTGGCGTGAGCAAAAAGGGCGCGGCATAGTAGAGCGTCCGTTCGGCGTGGGCGAGCGAAAGTTTTTCCTTGCCACAAATGGGATGCGCGCCAAGTACATCAAAGCGCTTGGGCAGTTGAGACATGGCCTCAACAATCCGCAGTTTGGTGGAGCCTAAATCCATGACGATGCACGGGTTGGGCATTTGGGCTGGCAGTTTTTCAAGCCAGCCCAAAATGGCCGGAACCGGCGCGGCCAAGACGATCAAGTCCGCTTGGGGCAAAAGGTTGGCAGAGTCGCTTTCGGCGTAATCCACTATTTTTTGGGAAAGGGCCAGCTCGAGCGTGGCAGGATGCGGGTCAATTCCATATAAGGCCGCGCATTTGCCTCTTAATCCCAACGCCAACGAGCCGCCCATCAAGCCCAATCCGATGATTGCGATTTTGGACTCTGCCAGTTTAAACTCAGACTGCGACATCCCTCACCCTAGCCCTCCCCCACAAGGAGAGGGGACACAAGTTTACGATCCACCGCTTCGGCCACGGCTTTGACCTGCTTCACCATTTTAGCGAAGGCTTCCGGCGTGAGCGATTGCTTGCCATCGGAGAAGGCGCGGGCCGGGTCGTGGTGAACTTCGACGATTACGCCGTCGGCTCCGGCGGCCACACCCGCTTTGGCGATGGCGGATACATAGCCTGAATCGCCGGTGGAATGGCTGGGGTCAATGATCACGGGCAGATGCGTCAATTTTTTGAGGACGGGAATGGCGTTGATGTCGGTGGTGTTGCGGGTGGCGGTTTCAAAGGTGCGAATGCCGCGTTCGCATAAAATGACCTGGGTGTTGCCGCCGCAGAGGATGTATTCGCTAGCCATGAGCATTTCTTCGATGGTGGCGGACATGCCGCGTTTGAAGAGGACCGGCGTGCGGGTTTCGCCAATGGCGCGCAGGAGGTTGAAGTTTTGCATGTTGCGCGCGCCAATTTGAAACACGTCCACATATTTTTCCATCATTTTGATTTGCGAGACGGCCATCACTTCCACGACGATGGGCAGGCCGGTTAACTCGCGGGCTTCGGCCATGTATTCGAGGCCTTCCTGACCGAGGCCTTGAAAGGCATAGGGCGAGGTGCGCGGTTTGAAGACGCCGCCGCGCAGGGCGTTGGCTCCGGCCTCTTTGACGGCCTGGGCAATTTGTAAAATTTGTTCGCGCGATTCAATGGAGCAGGGCCCGGCGATGATGGGCAGTTCGTTCGCGCCGACTGAAAAGCCGTTAAATTGGAAGACGGAATCTGATTCGTGAAATTGGCGTGAAGCGAGTTTGTAGGGCTTTGAAATCCGTTGGACGGAGAGGACGCCCGGCAGGGCTTCAAACACTTCCTGGCCCACATAATGCCCGTCGCCGACTGCGCCGATGATGGTTTGCTCGACGCCATAAATGGGATGGGACGATAATTTTTGTCTTTCAATTTCCGCAATCACTGCGTCAATTTCTGCTTTGGGCGCGCCGGGGCGCATGATGATCATCATAGTCTTTTTTCCTTTTGGTGTGAATGAATTTTTATTTTTTTATGCCCAGCCGTTTTTCGCGGCTTGAAAAGCGCGCGAAGTGACGAGGCTTCTTCCCATAATTTGAGCGATCTGCCCAACTTGTTGAATCAACTCGGCGAACTGTTCTGGCTTGAGCGAGTGTTTGCCGTCTGAAACGGCGCTGGCTGGGTCTGGGTGAACTTCGATAATCAGGCCGTCCGCTCCGGCGGCGATTCCGGCGCGCGCAATCGCGGCCACATAATTGGCGTGGCCGGTGGAATGGCTGGGGTCTAAAATCACCGGCAGGTGGGTTGCATGTTTTAGAACCGGAATGGCGTTGATATCGGTTGTGTTGCGGGTGGAAGTTTCAAACGTGCGAATGCCGCGCTCGCAGAGCATGACGCGGGTATTGCCGCCCGCCAAAATATATTCCGCCGACATCAGCAATTCTTCGACGGTGGCGGAAAGCCCGCGTTTGAGCAGAACCGGCGTGCGAGTGGCGCCAATGGCGCGAAGCAGGTTGAAATTTTGCATGTTGCGCGCGCCCACTTGCAGAACGTCCACGTATTTCACCATCACTTCCACCTGCACTTGCGACATGATTTCAACCACAATCGGCAGGCCGGTCAACTCGCGGGCTTCGGCCAACAACTCGAGGCCTTCCTCGCCCAAGCCCTGAAAAGCATAGGGCGATGTGCGCGGCTTGAACACTCCCCCACGCAATGCGGAAGCTCCCGCCTCTTTCGCCGCCTGGGCTGTTTCTAAAATCTGCGAGCGACTCTCCACCGAGCAGGGCCCGGCGATCACGGCGATTTCGTTTCCGCCCACAGAGAGTCCATCCAGCGTAATCACCGAATCTTCCGGGTGAAACTGGCGCGAAGCCAGTTTATAGGGCTGGGTGATGCGTTGCACCAACTGCACGCCGTCCAAGCGTTCAAAGCGCTCAACGGGCAAGTTGTGCGTTTCGCCGACGGCGCCGATAATCGTCGCTTCCACACCCTGCGAGAGATGGACGTTCAACCCGGCCCGCTTGACCTGCTCAATCACAGCTTCGACTTGTTGCGGCGTGGCGTTGGCTTTCATAATAATCATCATGGCGATTTCTCCTGATTTATTTATTGCGCGGAAACCAAATCCGGCCTGAGTTTGACGGCTTCACGCAAATAGATATGCGTCACTTCATTTTGCGGCGTTTGCGTATTCCAATACAACAGAACGCGAATGGCTTTGGGCAAACTCCCCGGCACGGGAATTTCTCTGGCGCACATCATCGGGACGAGATTCCAGCCCATTTGCCGGGCCGCCTGCGCGGGGAAGGTGGAAGCGAGGTCGTCGGTAACGGTGAACAAGGCGCTCCCGACATCCTCCGGTTGCATTCCGGGGTTGGCTTCCAAAAGGGCCTGCAATAATTCCCGCGTGGCTTCCAGAATCAAATCCGGTTCATCGGCCGAAACGGTGATGGCGCCGCGCACTCCACGAATGGTCATAAATTTTGCTCCTGATCAAAGTAATAAAAAAGAGCGAGACCGTCTCGGTCTCGCTCTTTTGCATACAGGTTATTTTCTGTTTACTTAAGCGCCACCAGCGGCAACCGAGTTTCGGAAACCGTAAAAAAAGTAAAAGCTAAACCAACGGGTGGAGTTAAGCATAACGAACGCTATTCTATGCCGATGAAGCGGATGCGTCAAGGGGGAATTCTCCGTTCACGGGCAATAGGCGCGAACCACGGGCTTCAATGGATCATGCGTGAGGTTTTCATTCGTTCCGTTGGCGAAAGCAAAGACGCCTTTCAAAGTCATTACTGAACCCGTACCGGAAGTGAGCAAAAATCCTGTGCCAGTGTTGGAATAGGCGTTCGCGCAGAGCAGGGTTAGGGATTTTGTAGTTATGATTTCGACGCCGTTACCGCTGTTGTCATCCGCATAAAGGTTGGAGACGCTGACCGCGCCAGCGGAATGGATATACAAGCCGTTGGGACCCAGGTTGCGCTGGAAGTAATTAACGCCCGTGATGGTAACACCCAGGAATTTGTTGGCTTTAGCGTCTGTAAAATTATCAAACTGAGCGCCGCTCCCATCGTTATCAATGGCGGTAATGTTGCTCACCGTGATCTTGCCATCCGTCAACACGTAGATTCCATCCCCGGTATTGCCGGAAAAGTTGTTCGACTTCGTCAACGTTACGTTCTGGGGCGCGACGTCGCCGGTATTCGAGATATAAAGCCCGTTGCCGCCATTGTTGTTGGACGTGACTGAAGCCAGCATAACCACGCCCTTGCTGTGGATGTTTAATCCATCCCCTATATTATTTTCAAAATAGCCAAAGCCGCTTAGCGTTACGCTGGCGGCATAGGCGGTGAGTACGCCATTAGGAGACCAGGGATTATCATTACTGACATACACGCCCTGCCCATAACCTGAAGTTGGGGGCGCTTTAGCTAAATTTCCAACCGCCGTCAGATTGCTCAAAACGATATTCCCAAACGAAAACATGGTTACGCCGCCGCCATTCGTATTGAAGGTATTGATGCCAGCCAGCGTGATCGGCTGGCGGGTTGGGACGGCGTCGCTTACGCGGTTATCCAGATAGAGGCCAATGTCGTCGTTATCGTTCGCGGTCACATTGTTCAGCTTAATGGCTCCATACGTTTGCACGGACAAGCCATCATTGGCGTTGTTTTCAAAAATTCCAAAGCCATTTAAGGTTACATTTGCCTGATAGAGCTTTGGATTAATGCCATCCGGCTTCCAGGCGTAAACATTGCGGACATACACGCCGTTGCCAGTCGAAACGCCGATCGGGCCCAGATTGTCGTTGGCGGTTACATTTGTCAGCGTCACTGCGCCAACCGAATTGAAAGAGGCGCCGCCATAATAATTCCCATTGAACGTGTTAAAGCCAGTCAGGGTAATGGGTTGACGGGTTTTCAAAACGCTTGCGACTGGGCCGACTTCATAGCCACTGTTATCTACATACACGCCAAAGCAAGTGTTGCAAGCCAGTTCATGCCCATTTTTATTCGCCGTCACATTGCTTAATGTCACAGCGCCGTAGCTGTAGATTTTCAAGCCTGCACCGTCATTGTCAATAAACGTATTTGTGCCACTCAAGGTGACTTTTTGCGGCTTGGTCAACGAAGCGCGGTTGTCAATATACACGCCATACTGGTTATTATCGTTCGCCGTCACGCCTTTGAGCGTCACCGCCCCGGCCGTGACAATGCGCAAGCCGTCAAGCTCGTTGTTTAAAAAGACGCTCGGCGCGCTGAGCGTCACCGCATAAGGGGCATTGGTACAGGCGGTTCCATTGGTAGCGCAGTTATCAATAGAGACTCCAGCTCCAACCAGGTTGTCGTTGGCGGTCACTTGAGAGGTGGTCACCGCCCCGCCAGAGACAATCGCCAAGCCATATTGGACGTTCGCATTGAAGACGTTCGCGCCCGTCAGGATCACAGACTTGCCGGTTATCGTACAAGGAGTGTTCGCTCCGGAGTTCAAGCAGTTGTCCACATACGCGCCGTTGAAACCATTGTTACTGGCATTAATATTGTTCAGCGTGATTGCGCCATTGGACGAAAGTTGCAGTCCGTTATTGCCGTTGTCATTAAATAAATTAGAGCCGGTCATCTTAATGGAAGCGGACGAATCAACCTTGACGCCGATGCCGTCGTCCACCGCATCAGCGCCAATGTTGCCAGAGGCGGTAATGTTACTTAGAGTCACCACATTACTGGAAGAAACAAACAAACCGGTTCCAATATTCCCACTAAACTGATTCAACCCGCCGATCGTAAGCGGTTTGTTGGCCGGGTTGCCGTTGAAAAGAATCCAATTCGTAATAAACGCGCCGTAGTCAATTGCGCTATCATCTGTGCCGTTAAAGTTAGCCACCAGGTTGCGAATGGTGATTGCGCCCACGCTATAGACATACAGGCCTGACCCGGAATTTTGATTAAACGCGCTGTTATTCACCGTCACCGGGTATTGCTTGGTTGGCGTCACGCCTACGCCATTGTCCAAAATTGCGCCGCTCAAACTGTTCCCAGTGGCCTGCACGCGATTCAGCGCAATGCTTTGAACAGTTTCCACGTATAGAGCCGCATCCTTCCCTGGGTTGGGGTTGCTCGCGACGCCGGAGACGACAATATCGTTAATCGTCACCGCGCCCTTCCAATCCAAAATAGAGAGCGCTGTATTAAATTCGGAGGGGTCGAATTGGTTTACGATTTTTCCAACGCCCGTCCAGCCGCCCTGAATGGTGAGAGCGTAATTGGCCATGGCGGTTAAGACCATGCCATCCAGCGTAAAACCGGGCGCGCCCGGGTCGTTTGTGCCGCTGTCATAGCTGGCTTCGATCCAGATGACGCCCGCTTTATTCGGCCCGGCGCCAGAATTATAAGTACTTAACTCAGCCAATAAACCCGCAAAACTGGTTTGCCCGGCCGTGGTGCAGGAAGAACTATTGGGCGTCACACCCACCGGACACCATTGCGGGTCGCCGGTTGCGATCGCCTGAGCGGCTGTAGTTGTCGCCAATGGCGTAACTTCACCGCTTTCATCCAGCACAATCACCTCCGTATCTTCAGGCAATTGCTCAAGAACTGAGGTAGGTTGTATTTCTTCAGATGGAGTTTCCGTCGCTACAGGCGGGGCAACTTCCACGGGCGGGGTTTCTACAATCGGCGGCAAGGCCGCAGGCGCTTCTCCTTCTACGGGTGGGGTAACTTCCACCGGCGGGGTTTCCACAACTGGCGGAATCCCATCATCCGCCAACGCCGGGCGGGCGGCCACTGCGCTGGCCGCCAAGAGCGCTAACGCAGTAAACAACATCAATCCAAAGCGGGGTTTATATTTCATCATTTCTCCTTTTCTAATTCCATGGAAGGTTTTAGACATTATCTGAAATAACCGTCCCGAAGGTTTTTTCAAGCAAGTCAAAGGATCATTGCCAGCCTTCGGGACGTTTTTTCTTAATTACGGATAAAGTCTATTATATCCGTATATAGAAGGGTTACATTCAAACTTCTTTGTTTAATCGATCCTGCGCTTTCAAGTTTACGATGATCACAAGGACAATCAATCCCACATCCGTCAGAATCCAGAATAGATTTGGCAATACGCCGCTGGACAATGGCGGAAAAACATATTCGGTCAGGTTGAGCGTGTTGGCCAGCCCGTAACTCATCACGGCTAAAAATAGAATCACAGCGGGCTGACTCCAAGAGGTCTCGCGCGAAGCGCGCACGCGAAGCCAGGCGATCGCGATCAGCCCCGCATCCAAAACCGGATAGAGCGCCAAGCCCAAAAAGCTGATCCAATCCCCGCCATTCAGATCCATGGCAGGGCGGAAATAGAACGCCCAGACCAGCGCGCCAGTCATCCCAGCGGCCAAGCCAACCCACTTCCAGAATTTTTGCGTTAAGGGAGTTGGGTACAGCCAAAGAGCCAGCGCCACCAGCGCGTAGCGGAGGATGTAGAAAACGTCCACAAAAGAAAACGTGGCTAGCGCCGTGCCGGTCATGGCGTCATGGAGGACCCATGCTAGGTTGCCAAGCAGGTTCATCGTCCACGCCCATGCGAACAGCGTCCAAAACGCGCGCGGCTCACGCCGCAGAAGCGCCTGCCGCCAGAAGGCAACCAGAACAATCAGCAGGGACAAATAGCCGATCCCTTGTAGTATTTGTAAAAGCATTTCCATTTGTTATGCTCCAATCCTCGTTTCTTTGTAAAATTTGCAGGCCGTGCGCGTGTCAAGTATAATCTCTTCCCCTGAAAGGAGGCCCGGCATGTCTTTTGCGAGCAAAATTGACGAGTGGATGAAAGAAGTTGAAGCCAGGCCCGAATCAGCCGTCGCCATCGTTCGGCTGGTGGTGAGGCGCCTGCGCGAACTCTCCGAACAAAACGAGGCCCTGCTTGCCGAAAATATCGCCCTTGAAAATCAAACCCGCGTGGAGGAATATCGAAAACGAATCGCCCACCTTGAATATCAACTGGAAATGTTCAAACGTCGTTTCCGCATGGACGACTCGACGTTGGCGGCTCTGCCAGACGAAGCTGAAGATTCCACCCTTAACTTATTGATTTACAACGCCCAAGGCAAGATTCTGCGTATTGAGCTTGATTCTGAAACCAAAGAGGTTGGAAACTTAAGCGACAAAATGATGATGGAACAAGAACCGCCGCGCCTGCTATCCGTTCCATCCAATGAGACCCTGCTTTTGCTGTTCACTTCGGGGCGGGTGGAAACCTATCTCGCAAGCGAGATCCCGGCGCGCGCTTCCGGGAGCCAATGGAACTGGGAAGACGCCACGACCTTGAATGAACCCCATGCAGGCGAAACTTTAGCTTGTATTGTCCCGTTCTCGCATTTGCCGCTTGCCGATTTCTTTTTACAAATCAGCCGCCGCGGCTTCACCAAAAAAGCGCTGGCCTCCATTTCCGATTCCATTTTGCACAATCATTTTTTAGGCAGAGGCGCCGTGCATAAGTCCGACCAGCCTTTCACTATGGCGCTTTCAAACAAAAATGACGTCGCCGCGTTCGTTACCTATGAAGGCCGGGTCACAGCTTTTGACGTGGAAGACCTGCCCTACACCACCGACGAGCGCATCAAACTTTCCGCAACGGATTATGTCATCGGCGCTTTTCTGCTACCCAAAAATTCTGCCCTGCTTTGCGTCACGCAAAATGGAAAAGTGATTCATCGTGAAAGCGCCAGCGTTGAAATTCCCAAGTCTTCCGCTTCAAAAGGACAATCGTTAATTCCTGCTACAAAATTGGAACAAGGCGTGCGGTTTATGGGCGCTGTCGCAGTAAAAGACTCTGACCGAATCGCTGTGTTGGATGCAGTTGGAAGAATCGCCATTGATGACGCGCAAACCATGTTGGGCAACGGCTCCATCCCCGCCGAGGGTTGGGTCCTGTCCATTGGGCTGATTCAAGCTGACGTTAAGAAGCGAGGCGCGTGATGAGTCGCAAAGTAGGCATAGACTTCGGCACATCCAATTCTGGCGTCGCAATCTATGACGGTCAACAAGTGCGCGTATTGCCGGTGGACCCAAAAAATATTCAGCCAGAGGTAATCAAAACAGTTTTATATATCACGAAAGAATATCGCGCCTATTTAGGTCAAGAAGCCGCCGAAGCGTATTACCGCGACAATGTCAATCGTCAGCGCCGTTTTGTCAAACAATGGGCGGGCGAAATTGACTATCGCGGCGCAGACTTGCATTATGTGCGCGATATTTACGTTTATGTAGACGAACTCAAGCCCGGGCGATTGTTGCAATACCTGAAGACGGCGTTACGCAAAGCGGGCTATCGCGGCACGCAAATTTTCGAACGCCATTATTCCGCCGGCGACCTTGCGAAAACTTATTTAAGTTTATTGAAAGCACGCGCAGAAAGCGCCCTCGGCGAAACAATTGACGCGGTGACGCTGGGCAGACCGGTTAAATTTTCTGAATCGGCTGAGCAGGATAAAAGAGCGGAGGAAACGTTAAGGCAGGCGGCAAGCGAGGCGGGATTCAAAACGATAGATTTTGAATTGGAACCGATTGCCGCGGCATTGTATTACGAGCGTTCTATTTCAAAGCCGCAAAACGTAGTCATCTTTGATTTTGGCGGCGGAACTTTGGATATCGCCGTGATGCGCCTGGGCGATTCAAAAAATCGGAAAGTGTATGCCAGCGGCGGCGTAGATATTGCAGGCTCGGACTTCGACCGCGCCATCATCGAAAAACGGATGCTCCCACACTTTGGGCTTGGGCGCGTAAAACATCACCCCGAAATTTTGGAAATGATTCACGCCGTCTCCGACTGGATGGCTCTGCCCGAATTGGGCACGCCGATTAACAAAGCCACGCTGGAAAAAGCCATTCAAGCCAAAATTGCGCCGGTGCGCTTAAAAGCGCTGAAAGAATTGATCTATAACGATTTGGCGTTTACTTTTTATAACCGAGTAGAAGCAGGGAAAATAGATTTATCCAAGGAAGGCGCAACCGTAATCAATATGGAAGATAAAAACATATCCCTATGGGAGTTGTACGCCCGCCATCAATTTGAAATGGATATAAGCCATTATTTGGTTGAAGTGGAAAAAGTCTTGCTGGACACCTTGGAAAAATCCGGGCTGGAAGTCGCTCAAGTTGACGCCGTCGTGAAGACGGGCGGCTCGTCGAACATTCCGCTCTTTACGAATATGCTCGTGCGGTTGTTTGGAAAAGAGAAAGTGAAAGAGTCCAACGCCATGAGTAGCGTGGTCGGCGGGTTGGCGATTAAGGCGCGGATGTAAGTTTTATAAAAAATCTATATCTCCACTTGATAGTTCAATTGAATTTCATCGCCGGTTTGCCCACGAAAGCCCCAATTGCTTTTTGGCGTTTCAGTAATGGTGATTTCCAAATCATTGGGACTTAACTGCAAGACTTGTTCCGCTCTTTTAAAGAGTAAATGAATTAGGAGCCTTTTCTTTTCAGAAGTTCTGCCTTCAAACATGCTAATTTCGATAATCGTGTAACGAGCGGTTCTCTCAGCAGGATAATAAAAATCATCTATCTCAAGCGAAAAGAAACGGTGAAAGCGTTTATCTTGTGGAAAGGAAAGCGCGTCTACAACGCATGAGTGAATCACGTCTGAGAGTTGACTTTTGATCGGGTTGAGATGTTCTTTCAATCCATAAATTTTTATCTGTGCCATAAATCCCTACTTTGAAATAGAATTTTAAGCGTTGTTTTTGCTTCCACGCAACGCACTATTAAACTCCGCCGCAAACTCTTTAGCCACCTCCACTGGGTTTTTACTGCTTCCAATCGTCCGCACACAAGCAGTTCCCACAATCACCCCATCCGCCATCGCGCCAACTTCTTTGGCTTGTTCGGGAGTCCCAATTCCAAAACCTACACACACGGGAATATCCGTATGCTTGCGGACCTTCGCAATCAAATCTGATAACCCTTCCGCAATTGCTTTTCTCTCGCCCGTAATTCCCGTCACTGAAACCAAATAAATAAACCCTTTTGCATTTCTCGCAACCTTTTCCATTCGCTCTGCGGATGAAGTTGGCGCAAGCATGCGTATCAACGGCAGGTCTCCCCCTTCGGGGACTTTGCGATACGACGGCGAAAGAGCATCGCCGTCTACTCGACCAGCGTTTAATATATTTTCAAATTCTGCCGATTCTTCCGCAGGCAAATCAGGGATGATGAATCCATCTGCCCCTGCATCCTTTGCATCACGGACAAATTTCTCAAGTCCATATGCCAGCATTGGGTTGTAATATCCCATCAAAATTAATGGGATAGTCACATCACGTTTTCGTAATTCTTTCACAGCACCCAAACATTTTTTGATGGTGATTCCATTTTCCAAAGCCACTTGAGTCGCTTGTTGAATGACGGGACCATCTGCAAGCGGGTCAGAGAAGGATAATCCCACTTCAATTAAATCCGCGCCGTTTTTAGCGAGTGCTTCAATTACATCAATGGATGTTTCCAAGTTTGGATAACCCAATGGAAAATAAGGCATGAAGATTGGTTTGTTTTTGAAAGCATTTTCGATTCGATTCATAATTCCTCAATATTTGTGACTGGGAATTAGGGATTAGGTGATTAGGCGTTAAACCCAATTCCTAATCCCTAATCGCCTAATTCCTTTATTACCGTATTCAAATCCTTATCCCCTCTTCCAGAAAGATTCACCAAAATAACCTGGTCTTTCCTCATCCGAGATGCGCGTTTAATCACTTCCGCCACCGCATGAGATGACTCCAATGCGGGAATAATTCCTTCGGTATGACACAACGTATGAAACGCATCCAACGCTTCCACATCCGTTGCAGACGTATAAAACGCGCGTTCGTTATCTCGCAACATCGCATGTTCTGGCCCAACCGCCGCATAATCCAACCCAGCGGATACAGAATGCGTCTCGGCAATCTGACCATCTGCATCTTGCAGGACATACGTCTGCGTTCCATGAATTACGCCAACTCGTGCTTTCGTTGCATCACCGAATCTTGCCGCATGTTTGCCTGAATCGATTCCACTGCCGCCTGCTTCCACGCCAATCAGTTCAACGGATTCATCATCTACAAATCCACTGAAAACGCCAATTGCGTTGGAGCCGCCGCCCACACAGGCAATCACCGTATCAGGTAATCGTCCAACTTCCATCATTATCTGCTCTCGCGCCTCCGTTCCAATCACCGATTGAAATTCGCGCACAATCGTCGGGTATGGATGCGGTCCCAACGCCGAGCCCAGCAAATAATGTGTGTCGCGCACATTCGTCACCCAATCCCGAATCGCTTCGTTGATGGCATCTTTCAAAGTTTTTGTTCCAGAGTTAACAGGTTTCACTTCTGCGCCTAATAACTTCATGCGAAATACATTTGGTTCTTGTCGCGCAATATCTACAGAACCCATGTAGACCACACATTCCAATCCCAATAATGCCGCCGCAGTTGCCGATGCGACGCCATGTTGACCCGCTCCCGTTTCTGCGACGATGCGTTTCTTGCCCATCCGTTTTACCAACAAGGCTTGCCCCAATGCGTTGTTAATTTTATGCGCGCCTGTGTGCGCCAAGTCTTCGCGCTTCAAATAAATTTGCGCGCCGCCCAATTTTTCAGAGAGTCGTTTTGCATACGTCAACGGCGTGGGTCTGCCAACGAACGTCGCCATCAATTTGTTAAATTCTTTTTGAAATTCAACATCCGTTTTTGATTTTACAAACGCTTCTTCCAATTCAATCAACGCAGGCATCAACGTCTCAGGCACAAACTGCCCGCCGTACTTTCCAAATTTAGGATTCAAGATTGTCATAGATTCTCCGATTACTGATTACTGATTACTGGTTGCTGACCTGACAGCCCTAACAAACTCAACCATCTTTTCCGCATCTTTCTTGCCGACGGTTGATTCAACGCCCGAAGCCACGTCCACGCCCCAGGCTTTGACTCGCCTCACCGCCTCCGTAACATTTTCGGGCGTGAGTCCGCCTGCCAGGAAAAATTTATAGCGCTTCGCCAACTCGCTCGCCATCTCCCAATCTGCTTTGACTCCGCTTCCGCCATACACATCTTTTACTTGTGCATCTATCAAAACCGCAGGCTTGTCAACGGACTCTGACACGGACTCACGGAAGGCAAACGGACGGTTTTCAGCAGACTCTGACGCGGATTCACGAATGTTGAACGGATTGTTGGAAGCGGACAAGCGGATGGCTTTGAAGGCTTGTCCATTGAACGCAGAGAGCATTTCTGGGGGTTCATCTCCATGTAGTTGAGCAAAATCAAGGTTGCAGGTTTGCAAGATATCTTTTACCTCATCTACTGATGAATTTACGAACACACCCACCAATTTTATGTGCAGATGCTCCTTCTTCAAAACGGATGTAATTTCAGCGCAAGTATTTTTCTCAATGTATCTTGGGCTTTTGGGATAAAAATTGAATCCCAAATAATCCGCGCCTGCTTCAATGGCGGCGAGGGCGTCTTTCAGTTCTTTTATTCCGCAGATTTTTATTTTTGTCATAAGTTACAGATCGAAAGTCAAAGATTGAAAGCCTCAAAAGACTTTAGACCTTTGACCTTCGACTCTCCATTCCAGAAAGCTCTCTCACCTTCGCGCCAATATCCTCCGCAGTGACCAACGCTTCGCCAACTAGAATCGCATCCACATTTGCATTGGATAATCTTTCAACATCGCTTGCAGAAAAAATTCCACTTTCGGCGACAACGGCAATCTCGGATGGAATCAGTGGGCGGAGCTTTTCTGTGGTTTCTAAAGTCACGTCGAAGGTTGCAAGGTTGCGATTGTTGATACCGATCAATTTCACATCTTTCAGCTTCAAAGCGCGTTCAGTTTCTTTTTCATCATGCACTTCGACTAAGGCAGTTAATCCCAGGTCCAGAGCGCAGGCGTGTAAATCTGCAAACAATTTGTCATCGGTCAATGCGGCAGCGATTAAGAGGATCGCATCTGCTCCATTGACTCTGGCTTCGTAAATTTGCGATTCATGGATGATGAAGTCTTTGCGTAAAAGAGGTAATTGGTAATTGGCAATTCGTAATTGTCTTAAAGTATCAAGACTTCCCATGAAAAATTTTTCATCGGTCAATACTGAAATCGCAGAAGCGCCATTTTCAATGTAAATATCGGCTACTTGAAACAGGTCAAGGTGTGGGGCGAGGACTCCCTTCGAGGGAGATGCCCGTTTGAGTTCAGCAATCAGGCTTGGGCGAGTCCCGAAGCGGCGACGCTCCCTCACCCCTTGCCCCTCTCCCATTGGGAGAGGGGTGGGGGTGAGGGAAGCAAGAAAATTTCGAGGCGCAGGACTCAACTCTGCGGCGCGGCGTAATGCTTGAGCGTCGAGCGTCGCAATTTCCATTTTTTTTTGTGCGATAATTTTTTCAAGTATGTTCATGTAAACGGACTCTATAACGGATTCACGGAATTAAACGGACTTTGAAACGGATTGGCTGTATTCGATGAGGGCGTTTAATTTTTTGAGCGCCGAGCCGTTATCTAATGAAGCGGTGGCTTGCGTGAGCGCGGATTTGAAATCGCCAGTTTCAGCGGCGAGTGCGCCAGCCGCGTTGAGCAAAACAGATTCACGACGCGCGCCTTTAAGTTTGCCTGCCAGCAACTCTTTCATCATCGTCGCTGATTCATCGGGGGCGCCGCCGCGCAAATCTTCAATCGTAGCAATTGCAAAGCCAAGTTCGGTTGGGTCGAGTTCATACGTTTTGATTGCGCCATCTTTAAGCTGACTGATGCGATTCGCGCCACATGTATTAAGTTCATCAGTACCGCCTGCTCCATAAATAATCATCGCGGCTTTGGAGCCCAACTCTTTTAATACATGTGCCATTGGCTCGGTGAGGTTGGGGTCGAACACGCCAGTGAGTTGAATGTTTGCACCCGCTGGATTCGTGAGCGGACCTAAAATGTTGAAGATGGTTCGTTGCCCAATTTCTTTGCGCGGACCAATGGCATGTTTCATGGCAGGGTGAAATTTTGCCGCGAACATAAAACCGATGCCAATTTCTTCAATGGCTTTGGCAATTTGTTCGGGCGTTAACTCAAGGCTAATGCCTAATGCTGAAAGCACATCCGCAGAACCGCAATGAGATGAAGCGGCGCGATTGCCATGCTTGGCAACTTTTTTGCCCGCGCCCGCTAAAACAAACGCGGCGGCGGTTGAAATATTAAATGTATGTGCGCCGTCGCCGCCCGTGCCAACAATATCATAAACATCTTCGCTTGTATTCAGTTTTACTTTGACGGCATTAGCGCGCATGGCGCGCACCGAGCCAACAATTTCATCAATCGTTTCGCCTTTCATTCTTAATGCAGTTATGTATGAACCAATTTGCGCGGGCGTGGCTTGTCCCGTCATAATCACGTTCATCGCCGTTTCAGCTTCGCTGGCGGATAAGTCTGCTCGATTGATAGTTTTAGCAATAAATGGTTTTAACATGGCGTTCTCTCCTTTTACAGGAATTGGATTCAAATCCAAAAAGTTTTTGAGAATCTGTTTGCCGTGTTGCGTCAAAATTGATTCGGGATGAAATTGCACGCCATACGTTTGATGTTCTTTATGTTTCAAACCCATCACTTCTTCTTCGGCGGTAACAGCCGTCACTTCCAATTCATTTGGAATTGGGTCATACACCACCAACGAGTGATACCGCATGGCTTCAAATGGCGATGGAATATTTTTGAAGATACCTTCGCCATTGTGCTTGACCTTTGACGTTTTGCCGTGCATGAGACGTTCAGCGCGCTTCACTTCCCCGCCGAAAATTGCTCCCAGACACTGATGACCCAAACATACCCCCAGCACGGGAATCTTGCCAGTGAAATGTTTGATCGCTTCGGGTGAGATGCCATCATCTTTGAGCGGTTCGCCTGGACCTGGCGAGATGACCAAATGTGTTGGGTTCAACGCCGCGATTTGATTCAAGGTCACTTGGTCGTTGCGAAAGACTTTAACTTCCGCGCCAAGTTCGCCAAAGTATTGGACGAGGTTGTAGGTGAATGAGTCGTAGTTGTCTATGAGTACCAACATAATTGTTCTCCTTTTCAATGACCATAGACCGTTGACCATTGACGATAAAAAACGGTCAATCGTCTATGGTCTATCGTCTGCTAGTCGTATTCTCCAAAAATATCCACTTCGTCCGTAAACAAATCCAGCGAATAAGACAAGCCTGTTTTCTCACGGACAAGTTCCATCGTGGCTTTGGCTTCGGCTTGCATCCGTTTGATTCCATTTGCCAATACGTCTCTTGGAATAGTTGGATGAGCCAAAAAGTAAGCGCGTTTCTCACGAATCGGTTCAAGGAACTCGTTAATCGCTTTGGCGAGCTTTTGCTTCACTTCCACGTCGCCCACTTTGCCCTGCCTGTATCTTTCTTTCAAATCGTCCACTTCCGCTTTGGATGAATTAAACGCATCGTGATAAACGAAGACTGGATTGCCTTCCACCGTGCCAGGGTCGGTGGCTTTGAGTCGTTTCGGGTCGGTGTACATGTTCTTGACTTTTTCTTCAACGGTTTTCGAATCATCGGATAAATAAATGGCATTACCCAACGACTTGCTCATTTTGCTTTGACCATCCGTACCAACCAACAAAGGTACGTCGCCGATAATTGAATCAGGCTCAGGAAATACCTCGCCATACACATTATTAAATCTTCTTGCCATTTCACGAGCGAGCTCAACATGCGATTGATTGTCACGCCCGACTGGCACAACTTGAGCGCGCGGAAGCAAAATATCCACGGCTTGCAAAACGGGATAACCCAACAAACCAAAAGGCATGGAATCAATGTTGGCGTCGCGCGCCATATCTTTAAGGGATGGGATTCTCTCCAAGCGTGAAACGCTGACCAACATTTCAAAAATCAAATTCAGCTGATAGGTTTCAGGGATTGCTGATTGCACAAAAATTGCGCTAACGTCTGGGTCAATGCCTACGGCGAGGTAATCCAAGACCGTTTCTTTGATGAAGGTTGGAATCTCCTTGATGTAATTCGGCTCAGGCTTGGTCGTGAGCGTGTGCAAATCTGCAATGATGAAAAACGATTCATATTGATTCTGCAAACGCACACGATTCGCCAACGAGCCAACATAATGACCAAGGTGCAATCGTCCTGTGGGTCTGTCGCCTGTGAGAAGTCTAGGTTTTGAGTTAGTGATTGTCATTTCGGTTCCTTTCATTTATCAAGATAAAAATCAGAATGCGGAAAGCAGATCCAGCGTTCTGCATTCTGCCTGCTGATTACTGCTTTCTGCCTTCTGTTCTTCTGCTCAGCTGTTCGTCTCCGCCATCTCAATCGCTTTCAACATCGCGCTGGCTTTATTGATGGTCTCTTGAAATTCAGTAGATGGGTTTGAATCCGCGACGATGCCTGCGCCTGCTTGAACGGTAAATTTATTGCCGTGGCT
>JADZCC010000095.1 GCA_020851785.1 Anaerolineales bacterium | reverse complement strand
TAACTCGCGCTTGCTTTTTAGGCTCATCATGTCGCTCCTCCAATGACGCTAAGTCGTCATCGGAAAGTAACATTTTTCCTGATGCAACGATACTCCCCTCGGTAACATTTCCCGTGATGCAATTCGATTAAGGATTTGGGGGAATGATTACGGGTATAATCGCGTTTGACCTACGCTGACTTCTCAAGCGGACGCCTGCCAGCCCATTACCAACAGTACCCAAGCCGATTCATCCCCTCATGCAAAAAAGAAACCGCCCCTTCCGCTTTCTTTTAGCCCTCACCGTGCTCTGCGCGGGCGTGTTTGCTCCGCGTGTGGAGCAGGTGGATGCGAAGCCTTTGGCCGCTTGCCCCGGCGGGACAATTGCAGAGTGGGATTTTGATTCTAGCGACGTAAACCCTTCTACAGGGTCTGGAATATTCTCAAGTGGGTCAGGGATAACCCCAGCGCCGCCTTTTCCCCCATCTACATATAATTTTGTTGAAGGCGAAGGCGGTTTGCCAGCAGATCAAGCCCTTTCTTTTACAAGTTGGAATACCCCCGTAAAAGATGACACTGCATATATTGAATTTAAGCTAGACACAACGGGGCGAAGTTCTATTCAGCTTTCATTCAAATATCGTCGTTCTGGAACTGGTCCCGGCAAGGTTCAAGTGGCGTATTCTACGGATGGCGTTAATTTCACCGATTTTGGATCTCCTTTTTCTGTTAGCCCTTCGCCAGTGTGGGATACACAAAGTTTGGATTTCACCCCAATCACTGCGTTAGACAATAACCCAAACGCTACGTTTAGAATTTATGCTTATGAGACAACCAATGGTAGCGGCACGTTACGGTTTGACAATATCGTTTTTACTGAACTTTGTCCCACCGCCACTCCAACAGATACATTGCCCGCTACAGAAACTCCCACCCCAACAATAACAGATACCCCCTCGCTAACCCTTGTGGCTTCTGACACCCCCACATCCACTGAAACGCCAACGCCCACCGCAACCTCCGCCTGTGCGCTTTCAAATACCACCACCCCGCTCGCGCTGGTGATTAACGAAGTCGCCTGGGCGGGTACGCGCGCCAGTTCCAGCGACGAATGGATCGAGCTGTACAATCCGCCCGGCGGGTTGGGCTGTGTGATCCTCACCGGCTGGGTCTTGCGCGCCGAAGACGGCTCGCCGACGATTCCGCTTACCGGCACAATTTCAGACGGCGGCTACTTCCTGTTAGAGCATAGCGAAACGACAGTCTCGGACCTGGCTTCCAATCAATTGTATTCTGGCGCACTTTCCAATAGCGGCGAAAAACTGTATTTGGAAAACAACGGCAATCGGATTGATACCGCCAACATTGACGGCGGAGTCTGGCCCGCGGGCGGCGGCAGTTATTATGCCAGCATGGAAAGGTTGATGAAAGGCGGCGTAATCTCTGCAGACAGCCCCACACAATGGCTTACCAATACCGGCGTGGTCAAAAACGGGTTGGATAAAAACTCAAATGCGATCTATGGCACGCCGCGCGCCAAAAATTGGGCGGCTGTGGTTACGCCAACGCCCAGCCGTAGCCCAACCCCCACGCGGACGAATACCAAGGTACCCACACCCGTTCCCGTTGGCCGCCCGGTGATTAACGAATTCCTTCCGCGCCCGGGGTTTGACTGGAATCAAGACGGCAAGATTGATGTCTTTGACGAATTTATCGAGATCAAAAATCTCGGACCGGTCAGCATCAACCTCAAAGGCTGGATGTTGGATGATGTGGAAAATTCCGGCTCGGCTCCGTTTACCCTGCCAGACCTCACGTTAAAGCCTGGCGAGCGAGCCGTATTTTACGGGCTGAAGACCAATATTTTACTCAGCGATGGGGGCGATGCAGTCCGCTTGCTGAACCCCAAAAAAGTGGTGTACGATTCTTACACCTACCCAATCGCCAAAGTCAAAGATCAGGCGTGGTGCCGCCTGCCAGATGGCGTGGATTGGTATGCAGATTGCCGCCCTACGCCAAACGAACAGAATTCACGCGAAGGCAGTCCGCCGCAGATGCCCGCAGGAGAAAACCTCACGCCGTTGGTTTGCAACCTGCCAGATACCCTGCCGCAAGCCTTCTACCTGGCAGAATGCACGGGCTTTGGCGCAAACGTTTGGAGCAGGATGTATTGGGATGCCAAAGGCGCGGGTGGTAAACTCTTCTTCCGTACCGATGCAAGCAAATGGGAATTTTTTGTGGAATAAAAAAAGAACATCTTGCGATGCTCTTTTTTTATTTCTAATCTTCCGCCGCTTTAGCGACTTCTTCCGCGTCAAAAACGACTTCGTCCTTGCCAGTTAATTTTTCGTCCACTTTGGAGATAATCAAACGCAGATGGCCGGGGTGCGCCACATAGTCCAAATCGTCGGCAGGGACGGCCAACACCGGGCATAAGGTGAAGTTCTCAATCCAGCCTTCGTACAAGTTGTTGAGGTTTTGTAAATAGTGCGGGGAAATTTTCCGCTCATAATCGCGCCCGCGGGAATCAATGCGGGAACTTAACGTCTCCACCGAAGCGCGCAGGTAGATCACCAAGTCTGGCGGGGGCAGGAACTGCACTGCCGTTTCGTACAATTCCCGATAGGTCTGATAGTCGCGGTCGGTAATATTGCCCTGCCGATACAAATTCCGCGCAAAGATTTCCGCGTCTTCGTACACGCTTCGATCTTGAATGACCGAGTTGGGATGTTGGGCCAGGTTGAAATGCGCGCGCAGGCGATGGGTCAGAAAGAAGACCTGCGAGTGAAAGGCCCATGCGGACATATTCTGATAAAAGTCTGAAAGATAGGGGTTCTCGGTGACGGGTTCGTAAAACGGGTCCCAGTCCATTTCGGCGCATAACATTTTCACCAGCGTGGATTTTCCCACGCCGATGTTTCCGGCAATTGCGATAAATTTTTTCATGGAGGCCTCGCGCAAAGTGATGTTCAGGATGATACTAAAGAAATGCGGATCGGCGGATTATTTTAACGTTAAAATAATGAACGTCATTTTCAAGGCAAATTTTGTCGTAAGTCTAAATCCTGTGGTGCGGCTTTGGCAGGCGGAAGTTTACCGCCATTTCTTGACCCGCTCCACAATTCTCCCTTCTCTCAACTCCACGCACACCCTCTTAAACTTTTCAGTTGCTCCCTTCCATTCCAAATCTTTCAAACTTTCTTTCAGCGGAACATCCTCCCTCAAAGTGGATAACTCCCTGAACAACAAGACATCTTGATAATTTGCGTTTAGATTTTCTAACAGCGTCGTCGCGCGCCCCAAACTCAGCGGAATTTTCTTCGGGTCTTTAGGAATAGACTCGATATGTTTATATTTTGCCAAAATAGTTGCCGTAGACTTCTCTCCCCAACCTTTGATGCCAGGGTAGCCATCGGCTGAGTCACCGACTAAGGCAAGATAATCAGGAATTGACTCTGGCTTAACGCCAAATTTTTCGACTACGCCTTTTTCATCCAACAGGATTTCGCGTCGCCTATCCCAACAAATGACTTTTTTTCCTTCTACCATTTGAGTCAAGTCTTTATCCACCGAACAGATGATGACCTGCTCGACAGATTTTTCTTTTTTGAATTTTGTCACAGCAGTGGCAATCGCATCGTCCGCTTCAAACTTGACCATGGACCAAACTGGCACACCCAAAGCCGCAACCGCTTTTTCGGCAATCTCAAATTGATTTAAGATAATTGGATCAACGCCTTCACTGGTTTTGTAGCCCGCATACATTTTGTTGCGAAATGACTCAATCACATGGTCAAACGCCACGGCGACATGCGTCACGCCTTCGGTTTGCAACAACATCAACAAACTGCGGACGAGTCCAAGCGTGGCGCCGACTTCCTGTCCGCTGAGAGATTTTTTCGGCGGCGCGCCGAAATGTGCGCGGAATAATTCGTATGTGCCGTCAATCAGGTGAATTTTCATGGGACATTCCTTTTTGACCGTAGTCCATAGACAATGGATGATATCCAGCGGTCTGTGGTCAAAGGTCAATTGTCTAAAAGATTACTTCTTCTTCGCCGAATTCAACGCCGCCGCTTCACGAATTAATTCCTTCAGCGCGGCTTCATCTATTTTTGATTTTTCAGTAAGGTCAATACCGCGAGAGGCTTTGGCTTCGAGTCCTGCATTAAATAATTTCTTCGGGTCTTTCAACGACGCGCCTTTGAAGAAATTTAATTTAACGTGGTCTTTGAAAATTCCTGCCGCGAGGACGTTTCCTTTGGAAACAAATACGGCAGTTCCCCATTTCCAATCTTCCGAAAGGTCAGAAGATGCGGAGAGGATCAATTTTCGCAAACGTGCCAGCATCTTGCCGCGCCAGTCACTGCCCAGCTCTTTGATCTGCTTGTCAATCTCTTGGGATGGAGTTAAGCCTGCCATGATTTTTCTCCTTTAGTTCCGAATATATTCGCTCGTGATCGAACGCTTCGCGCCGACCAGTTGTTTGGGCGTGCCTTCGAATATCACCTGCCCGCCTTTATGTCCGCCTTCGGGACCCATGTCAATGATCCAATCCGCATTCTTTATAACATGCAAGTTGTGTTCGATGACAACCACTGTATTGCCAGTATCCACGAGACGATTGATGACTGCCATCAAATGCCCAATATCGGACATGTGCAGACCCGTCGTCGGTTCGTCCATGATGTAGATACTGCCCTGCTTATGCAACTCGCTGGCGAGTTTGATACGCTGACATTCGCCGCCCGAGAGCGTGCTCAAGGGTTGACCAAGCCCAAGATAATCCAAGCCGACATCGCTCATGGCTTGTAATTTTCTCTTCACCTCTGGAAGTTCAAAATACTCCAGCGCTTGTTGAACGTTCATGGATAAGACTTCCGAAATATTTTTTCCATTCAGTTTATATTCCAGCACTTCATCTTTGAAGCGTTTGCCGCCGCAGACTTCGCAAGGCGATTTCACGCTATCGAAAAACGACAACTCGGTATAGATCACGCCCAATCCCTGACAGTTTTCGCACGCGCCTTTCGAGTTGAAACTGAACAACGAAGCCTGCACTTTGTTCGCCGAAGCGAACGCCTTGCGGACATCATCCAATATGCCCGTGTACGTGGCGGGGTTCGAGCGGCTGTTGACTCCCACCGCAGATTGGTCAATCACAACCGCATCAGGATGTTGCGTCAAAAAGACCTCGTTGATCAACGAACTTTTTCCAGAACCAGCCACGCCTGTGATTACAGTCAAAATGCCAGTTGGGATATCAACACTCACATTTTGCAAATTATTCACTTTCGCATTCTTGATCGGCAACTTGCCCGTCGGCGCGCGGAACGAATCTTTGATCGGGACAGATTCCTGCATGTGCGTGCCTGTGAGCGTCTTTGCCTTGAGCAAATTTGCATAACTGCCTTCGTAGACGATCTCGCCTCCATGCGGACCCGCGTGCGGACCCACATCCACGACATGGTCTGCCACTTTGATCACGTCTGGGTCATGTTCCACGACGATGACCGTGTTGCCCTTGTCGCGCAGTTTTTGCAGCAACTCGTTCATACGATGCACGTCGCGCGGATGCAAACCCACGCTTGGCTCGTCGAAGATGTAGATCACATCGGTCAGACTACTGCCGAGGTGCTTGACGATCTTCACACGCTGTGACTCGCCGCCTGATAACGTGTCCGTCTCGCGGCTGAGGCTGAGATATTCCAACCCAATATCCACGAGATGCTGTAAACGTTCAAGCAACGCTTGGACCATCGGCGCGGCGGCGGGGATTTTGATCTTTTTCACGGCTTCGATCAAGTCAGGGATTTCCATGCTCGTCAGGTCGGCGATGTTGTATCCATTGATCTTGCATTTCAAGATGGTCTGGTTCAACCGCGCGCCTTTACATTCAGAACACGGCCCCATCGTCATGTAGGGTTCAATTGACTTCTGGGTTCGTTCCGATTTGGTTTTTAGATCCTGCTTGATGTACTTATTGGTGAAGCGGGTGATGATGCCTTCATAGGTCATGTTGAAGTCTTTAGCGCCCACCTTGGTCTTGACCTTGATCGGTTCGCTGTATAACAGGTCGCGCAGTTCTTTCTGAGAATATTTGGAAATTTTCTTGTCGGGGTCGAACAAACCCGTATTAATTAAATTGCTCCAGTACCAGCTATCCACGGCATATTCATGAAATAAGATCGCGCCTTCATTCAAGGATTTGGATTTATCCAAAAACTTATCCATGTCCACGTCCAGTTTGCGCCCAAGTCCGTTGCAGTTCGGGCACATCCCTTGCGGGTCGTTGAAACCGAAGACGTTTGTGGGTCCTGCATGGGGTTGACCGAGCCGCGAAAACATCATGCGCAGGATCGTGTTGATGTCGGTGATCGTGCCCACGGTCGAGTGTGAGCCGCCGCCCATCCGCTTCTGATCCACCACAATAGACATGCTCAAGTTCTCGATGGAGTCCGCTTCTGGCTGGGAATACTTCGGCAAAAAATTCCGCACGAACATGCTGAAGTTTTCGTTGAGCAGGCGTTGTGATTCGGTCGCGATCGTGTCGAACACAATGGACGATTTCCCAGAACCCGATACGCCCGTGAAGATCGTGATCTTGCGCTTCGGAATTCGCAATGAAACATTTTTCAAATTGTTTTCGCGCGCGCCGCGAATTTCAATATACTCTTGAGTCATCATTTCTCCATGATTTGTCTGTCATTGCGAGGGCGATGTTCTCTCGCCCGAAGCAATCTCTTTCATCGTAATGGAGATTGCTTCGCCGCAACGAACGCGGCTTGCAATGACAGTTTACTTTATCAACTGCTTGAGAATTTTTTCAAGTTCAGATTTTTTCGCTCTGATGTCTTTCATGTCCGCGAGGTACAACATGCGCCTGTCTTTATAATCGCCTTCCAACAAATCGCTTTTCACTTCGGAAATCTTTGGGTTATGAAAAACAAGATGGATGCGTTTTATGTCGCGCAAATTAAATGTCACCAAATATTCGCCCTTGTAATTGAAAGACGGCGCCTTCCATTTGACTTCTTCATTGATATTTTTATCTACGCCTTTGATGATGGAACGCACCGCCTCTATCTCGACTTCGAGCGGGTGACGCAAACCTCGAAGGAACTCATCCACCGCTTCCCCGCGGCTGACGGGCGAACCTTTCTTCTTCAACTGCTTCCCCGCTTTGGCAGGTTTGAAAGATAATCCTTTGACTTTCAACGCTTCCTTCAAGATTCGTATCGCCCGCGGACCGACTCCATGCAGTTGCGCCAATTCCGCTTCGGAGATTTTGGTCAACTGTTTGAGGGTTGTGTACCCTTCGAGAGTCAATGCGCGTGTGGCGGGCGCGCCGATGTTTGGGAGATCGGATTCTTGTTTGTTCATAAGTTCTCCCTATTTCGCAATCTCCCAGATATATCCGCTGGGATCCATAAAACTGGCGGTGCGCGGACCCCACGGACGGTTCATGGGACCGTTCAACAGTTTCACTCCACGCGATGCCAACTCCTTGCACATCGCATCCACATCATCAACCTCAATGGTGAACACAAAACGCGAGCCTGCTTCACTGCTTGCTACTTTGGCTGGCTCGATCAGTTCCTTCGCCTCTGTAACTTTCAGCAAGTTGACGAGCGTGTTCCCAAACTTAAACACGCACGAATCTTTATCTTCAAACATCACTGGCAACCCAAAGACCTGCTGATAGAAATGCCTTGAAGCGGACAAGTCTTCAACGAACAAAGTGATCGCCGCAACTTCCTTTACCCATGAACTTGAGGCAGTTTGATCCATGATTGGGTCTCCTTATAAGTTAATTGGGAAAATATTCTGATTCATCTTGAACAGATTCGTCGGGTCATACTTCGCTTTGATGAGACGCAACTTTTCCAAGGTGGAGGCTGGGTACGCGGCTTCAAGTTCTTTCTCGCCGACGGTGTTGATGAAGTTCACATACGCGCCCTTGTTGCTTTGGGTGATGGCGTTCTGAAACTCATCCGCCCATCGTTCATGTTGCGGCTTTTCACTTATATCTTGATACACTGACGCGAGATTCGCCATGATCTTCGACTTGCGATGAGCGTACGCGGTCGCATCGGCTGGGACGCGAGCCATGGCTCCGCCCAGGACTCGCAATTGCGCCACAGACATCATGCCTGTGCCTTGATTCAAATGCTTCAACATAGTTTCGGCAACAGATTCATCTACATAATCAAGGTGCATATTTTTTGATACAGCCAGCGGATGATAGTCTGGGTCGTCAGGCGGAAACATTTCTGAATAACTCATCGGGTGAAGAAAATCCGCTAAAGGTGTGGCAATGTTGCGGAATGCTTGAATCGCTTTTTCGCCTTCATTTGCATCCCCTGCATAACACAGCATGGCTAGGATGATAATTTTGCCGTGATATTCTTCCGCTAGAAACGGCATGGGCGGCGCAGTCATCACGTTCGCAATGGTGGATAAGGCATCTGGAGCAGAACCAGCCTCCTTTAAGAAAGAAGCGATTGTTTCGGATGTAGCAGGCAGACATAACATGCCACCATAGGCTTGAGTCAAATCATGAAGTTTAAATTTGAATTTGGTGGCAATGCCAAAGTTCCCGCCGCCGCCGCGAATCGCCCAAAATAAGTCGGCGTGATTCGTTTCGTCAATTTGTAAAATGTTCCCGTCGGCTGTGACGATTTCAGCGGCGAGCAAATTATCAATGCTAAGCCCATGCTTGCGGACGAGATAACCAACCCCACCGCCGAGCGTGATGCCGCCGATGCCAACTGAACCTGTATCGCCAAAACCAATGGCTAACCCATGTTCCAGAGTTGCGGAGGTTAATTCAATTGCGGTTAAACCTGCCTCAGCCCAAACGGTTTTTGTTTTCGCGTCAATTTGCAAATCTTTCATCAGCGAAAGATCCAAAACGATTCCGTCATCCACAACGCTGTGGACGCTGTGACCGCCACTGCGAACGGCGAGGGGAAGACTAGTTTCTTTTGCAAGTGAAATCACTTGAGCAATTTCATTTGCATTTGTGGTTCTGATAATGACAGCAGGACGGCGATCAATATCGCCAGCCACAACTGTTCGCGCTTTGTCGTAATCCGCGTCTTTGGGGGAAACGATATGTTTGAATGTCTTACGCAGTTGGGGGATCGAAAGTTCGGTTGACATGCAATACTCCTAAAACTCTAAAGGGAAAATCACATTGGATTGAAAGGGAGATTATAGAACGTATATTCTAAATCCGTCAAGACAAAAATAGCCGTAAAAGTCCCATTTGACCTTTGCGGCTAAGATACGTTATCAGACTCTATTCGCTGTTAAGTAGAGATGCGCGCTCGTAATTCACGATAATGACGCCTTCCGAAGTGACTTTGCTTTCCGTTACTTTGAACTTCGTCGGGATCGTGCCATCGGCAAATAACCGCTTCCCAGCGCCTACGGTGACTGGATAGATCATTAACCAGAACACGTCAACCAAATCATGTTTGATCAGCGTCTGAAGCAGGTTACTGCTTCCCCAAACGTGTATATCTGGTCCTGGCTGTTGTTTGATTTTGGCGACTTTTTCCGCAATGTCTCCACTTAAAAACACAGACGGTTGCCATTTGCTGGAAGTTCTGGTATTCGAGGCAACGTACTTGGTCGCCTTATTGACATTGGGCCAAATGTCTGAATGTTCAGGCCAATACGGCTCCCAAATTTCAAAGGTTTTGCGTCCAACCAGCAAGTCAAACTGTCCGTTCATCTGCTTTCTTATTGCCGTTCCAAGACTCTCGTCGGAATATCCCGCTATCCACCCGCCGCGCGTGAAGCCGCCGCTGGTGTCTTCCTCTGGCCCGCTTGCGCCTTGAATAACGCCATCCAGAGAGATATGTTCAAGCGCGATGATTTTTCTCATAAGAGAATTCCTTCAATTTGCCGAATAAAATTTTCTGTTGGCAAGCCTCAACTCGTAGCCTTCTTCACCAGCGCGGCGATCTTCGCTTCTTCAGCGGATGCCATCTTCACCACAGCAAACCCAGCCGCCCACATATTGCCATCGTCAAGGTTCGCCGAATCGGTGAGACCGAACGTACAGTAGCGCGAGCCGAATTTACTCCCCGCCTGAAAGAAACACACAACCTTGCCTTCCGCGTTGGCATAAGCGGGCATCCCGTACCAGGTCTTCGGCGTAAGTTTTGGCGCGGTGGCTTTGACAATTTCATGAATCTTCTTCGCCATCGAGCGTTCGCCTTCATTCATTTTGGCAAACGCCGCAAAGACAGCCTTTTCCATCTCTTCCTTGTTTGCCGCCATCTTCCGCTCTTTGAGCGTTTCCTTCATCGCCGCGATTTCTTCCGCCGATAAGCCTGCGTTAGATTTTTTTGTAACTTTCTTTGGGCTCATATCAGACTCCTTATTTAATCTCGTGAATTTTGTTTCTCCCTCACCCCGATAATTGCGATTCTTTGTCGGGACGATTTCCCCCTCTCCCGACGGGAGAGGGCAGGGTGAGGGTTTGACCTTGCGTCAAAACCAATTTAGTTATATAATAAAGATACTTTATAATCAAGATAATGTCAAGGGTATCGCAATGACCAACTCCAAAACCGAATTAAAACAACGCGCTCTTATGGCGGTTGCAAAATATGGCGCTCAATTAACACTCTTCCGAAATGCGGTTAGCGAATGGGCGGGGCTCAATGTAACTGATATGGAATGTCTGCGCCTCCTCTTCCTCAAAGGCAGCGCCTCCCCCTCCGAGCTTGCCAAACACACGGGTCTCACTTCGGGCGCGACGACCGCCATGCTCGATCGGCTGGAAAAGGCTGGGTTGATCAAGCGCCAGCCCAACCCGAAGGATCGTCGCGGGTTTCTGATCGCCCCCGCTGAAAAAAGCGCCGAGAAAGCCGCCTCGTGGTTTGAATCCGCGAGAAAAGCGCAGGACGAATTGATCTCCAGTTACACAGCCGCAGAACTGGAAATTATTTCGGATGTCTTTGAACGATTTACAAAACTATGGGACGCTGAGCGCGAGAAGTTGAAATGATGAACCCCCGCTTCTTTTCTGACACTTCGATACGGCTCAGCGCAAGCCTTGAGCCTGTTACTGACCCTCAGTCTTTTCCATTAACCCCAGCAGTTTCGTCGTCTGTATAGTTTCCTGTCACTTCTCAAGTAACCATGTTCTGGCTTCATCGAAGTCTTGAAACATCCTGACATTGTGTCCGTTATTCACGGTTACGGTTTCGTAGAAGCGAAAGTCTTCCAGGTCTTTTGCCACGACGATTGCCCGCTTAAACCTTTGCGCGGGTACGCCCAACTGCGACGAGGTGTCCGCGATGATGTTGGGGACATCGTAAATCTGCAAGGTTGACAAATTCAGAGACATTTGACGATAATCGCTGAGGCACAGAAAACAATCGTTTTCCACGCCAGTCCGCACAATCTCCGCAATCAATTCCTTCGCTTCGCCCAAAGATAGCTGTCCGCGAACTTCTACTTCAAGAATGTGCAGTGTCGCGTTGTAAGTGACGGTATGAGACATCTCTGCGCTTACTCCTTGCCAGGGAAGGCTTTATAAACAAATTGGCGCAATATTCAGTTCCAGTTTAGCATACAACGATTGTTTTTGCCCTGCTCCCCTTATCCCTCCCTAATTGACAGAGTGTGGAGTCTCCATCAATCCCAGCAGTTTCGTGGTCGTATTCCAATTGCGGATGGTCATGCTTTGATAAAC
>JADZCC010000094.1 GCA_020851785.1 Anaerolineales bacterium | reverse complement strand
TCCCGCGTACGCGGTGGAGTATCGGAAGGAATGAAGTTCGGCAAAGGGGGCGATTACGAAACTCTTTGTTTTATAATCGGGACAATCAACCATGCCCACACTCCATTGGATCGGCAAAGACGCCGTCGTCAACCATCACAAGGAAGTCCCCTTCCGCCTGCTCAAGCCGATCGAGAAATTGTCGGTCGCGGCTAAGACCTCCGAGTTCTCGAAGAACTCGGAGGTCTCCAACGCCGACAACCTCCTCATCCAGGGCGACAACCTCGAAGCCCTCAAAGCCCTGCTTCCCTATTACGCGGGACAGGTGAAGTGCATTTACATTGACCCGCCTTACAATACGGGCAATGAAGGCTGGGTGTACAACGACAACGTCAACAGCCCCGAGATGAAGGCATGGTTGGGCAAAGTGGTGGGCGGCGAAGCCGAAGACCTCTCACGCCATGACAAGTGGCTGAGCATGATGTATCCGCGCTTGGTATTATTGCGTGAAATGCTTAAAGATGACGGTAGTTTATGGGTGAGCATTGACGATAATGAAGTTCATAACGCTCGTGGATTATTAAATGAGATATTTGGAGAAACCAACTTTGTGGCATCACTTACTTGGCAAAAAAGAGTATCGCCAGCCAATGATGCAAAATACTTTAGCAGTGATCATGAATATATTTTAGTTTACGCAAGAAATAAAGTGAATTGGAAACCTAATAGACTGACAAGAAGTGAAAAGCAAACTAAAAACTATTCAAACCCAGATAATGACCCTCGTGGGGATTGGAGTTCAGCAACCTATACGGGCCCCAAAAGCATAGAAGAACGACCGAATTTATTTTACGGAATAAAGAACCCAAACACTGGAGATACGATCTTTCCTCAAAAGACTGCTGTTTGGAAATTCGATCAAGAAGCTCACAAAAAACATCTTGAGGAGAACAGGATTTATTGGGGTGCAAACGGCACTAATAAAATGCCGCGCCTCAAGATTTTTCTGAATGAAGTTGGAGATGTAGTGCCAAGATCTGTTCTTCCTTATACTGATTTCGGACATACATCTGAAGCAAGAACGGAAATATTACGAATTATTTCGGAGGTACCGTTTACTACTCCGAAACCTTCCCGCCTTATACAACGCTTACTACAAATTGGTTCAAACCCAAGGGATATTATTCTCGATTCCTTTGCTGGCAGTGGCACAACTGGACACGCCGTCTTGAAGCAAAACGCAGAAGAAGGTGGCAACCGCAGATTCATCCTCGTTGAAATGGATAAGACCATCGCCCAATCCATCACCGCCGAACGATTGAAGCGTGTCGCAGAGGGCTACAGTTACAAAGACGCCAAAGGCAACAAAAAGAAGGAAGCGGGTCTCGGCGGCGGATTCCGTTACTGCGAATTGGGCGTCACCTTGTTCGACGCCGACGGTCAAATCCGTGAGGAGGTGAAATACAACGATCTCGCACAGCACGTGTATTTCATCGAGACGGGTCAGCCGTTGACAGCAAGACCTCCGAGTTCTTTGAGAACTCGGAGGTCTGAGAGGTCTGAAACTCGGAAGTCTGAGCCGCCCCTATTAAGCATCCACAACGATACCGCCGTCTATTTGCTCTACAATGGAATCTTGAAAGACAAGAAGCCGAACGGCGGGAACGTGTTGACGCGCAAAGTACTTGCATCTCTGCCGAAGCATGAAGGTCCAAAGGTCATTTACGGAACGGGTTGTTTGCTGAGCGAAGAAAAACTGCGAGAGTTGAACGTGACGTTCAGGCAGATCCCGTATGAGGTGAAGAGCAGTTAATGTCATTGCGAGTGGCGCGGAGCGCCACGAAGCAATCTCCTGTTGTGAGGAGATTGCTTCGGGCGGAAAATCGCCGCCCTCGCAACGACACTTGAATTGTTAAACCATGCAACTCAAAGACTATCAAACCCGCACGCTCAAAACCCTGCAAGAATTCTTTCGGGCATGTCTGCGATTCGGCAAACCGCATCTTGCCTATGCCGACGTTTCCATCGAGCGGTTCGGGTTGAGCGTCCCCTACCTCCCCGCGCCCGAATTGCCCAACGTGCCGTACGTTTGTCTGCGCTTGCCCACAGGCGGCGGCAAAACGCTCGTCGCCGCGCACTCGATCGCCGTCGCCAAGACCGAATTCCTCCACACCGACGAACCGCTGGTGTTGTGGCTCGTCCCCTCCAATGCCATCCGCGAGCAAACGCTCAAAGCGCTTCGCAACCGCAAACATCCGTATCGCAAAGCGGTCGAAGCGGCGGGCGCAAACGTTACCGTGCTGGATATTGCCGAAGCGTTGTCCGTCCAACCATCCCAACTCAACGGCGTGACGATCATCGTCTCCACCATGCAAGCCTTCCGCGTCGAGGAGACCGAGGGACGCAAAGTCTACGAACAGAACGGCTCGCTCATGGGACATTTCCCCGCCTCGCTTCAACCCTCCCTTTTGGCTGGGCTCGAAAAACTGGAGGACGGCTCGCCCCTCCGCTCTCTCGCCAACGTGATCGCCTTGCATCGTCCGCTCGTGATCGTGGATGAAGCGCACAACGCTCGCACCGACCTTTCGTTTGCCACGCTCAAGCGGTTCGCTCCCTCCGCCATTTTGGAATTCACCGCCACGCCCGACACGGAGGATTACCCCAGCAACGTTTTGCACACCGTCTCGGCGGCGGAACTCAAAGCCGAAGGGATGATCAAACTCCCCGTCGTTCTCGAAACGCAGCAGGATTGGCGCGTCGCCATCTCGCAGGCGATAGCCAAACGCAACGAACTCGAATCCATTGCCCGCGCCGAACGCAAAGACTCAGGCGAATATCTCCGCCCGATCGTTCTTCTCCAAGCGCAACCGACTTACAAAAACAAGACGTCGGTCAACGTGGAGGCGGTGAAAACGTGTTTGTTGAAAGACAATCAAATCCCCGAAGACCAGATCGCCGTCGCGACGGGCGATAACAACGAGATCAGCGAGATTGACCTGTTCGCTCCTGAATGTCCCATCCGTTACATCGTCACCGTGCAGGCGCTGCGTGAAGGCTGGGATTGTTCTTTTGCCTACATCCTCTGCACGGTCGCGGAGCAAGTCAGCGCGACGGCGGTGGAACAGATTCTGGGCCGCGTCCTGCGTCAACCCAATGCCAAAGCCAAAAAACATTCCGAACTCAACCGCGCCTACGCGTTCGCCGCGTCCCTGCATTTTGCGAACACCGCCAACAACCTCGCCGACGCATTAATTCAAAACGGCTTCGAGAAACAGGAAGTGCAAGGTCTGATTCAAGCCGCAAAACAACAGCAGTTGCTGGATTCGGGTTATTGGTTTGGTCAAGACGAAGCAGCCGCCGCAACTGACGCGTCCACGCCAGCGAGGATTGCTTCGCCTTCGCTTCAATCCACGCCTTTCTCCATCCCCAAACTGGCAGTGAACATGGGCGACTTCCTCGAACAATTCGACGACAGTTTCTTCGACGAAAAGTCGCTTGATCTTGCCAAACAGGACCCGTATCTCTCGGAAGAGGAATTTCCCAAAGACGCGCCGACAAACATCAGCGTCGAACTGGATATTGACGAACAGGGCAAAATCTCCTCGAACTTTCTCACCGACCTGCATCAACAAAACTTCCTACTTTCATCCGATCAGAAAATTTCAAAAGAAGTTCTTGCAAGGTGGCTCGATCAAAACATTCCGCATCGAGACGTGCCGCACGAAGAATCGCACATTTTCTTCCTCGGCATGGTCGAACGCCTGCTCGAAAAACGCCGCTGGACGCTCGGCGAACTCTGGCGCGAGAAATACCGCCTCAAAGAGTCTGCCCGTAAAAAAATAAACAACATCCGCAATTCGGTCAGATCGGCTGTATTTCAGAAAACGCTTTTTTCAACCGCCGAGTACGAATTGGTCTCATCGCCCGATTTGGTTTTCACCTTCGACCCCGAAGAATATCCGCATCCGCCCAATTCCTTGTTTGCAGGGCGGCATAAATTCAAGAAGCACTATTACAAAGTGGTCGGCGATATGAAAGCCGAAGGCGAAGAATTTCAATGCGCCCAACTGCTCGATATTCATCCCAACGTCAAACGCTGGGTGCGAAATCTCGAAGGCCGCCCGCAACATTCCTTCTGGCTTCAAACCTCCACCGACCGCTTTTATCCCGATTTCGTTTGCGAACTCATGGATAATCGCTTTCTCGTCGTCGAATACAAAGGTCTCGACCGCTGGAGCGACGACGACTCAAAAGAAAAACGCGCCATCGGTCAGGTCTGGGAGGAGAAAAGCGACGGTCAATGTCTCTTCATCATGCCGAAGGGTCCAGACTGGAACGCAGTCCTTGCCAAGTTGGGAGAGTAGGTTACTTTATTTCTAATGTCATCCTGCCTTCATCCGTCCGCGCAGAATCTACTCCTAATCCTTCTCGTCTTACTCATCCTGGGATTCTTAATCCGCAAACGAATATCTCCCCGCTCTTACAAATTGATCCTTCTCGCAAACGCCCTGCTCTTCGCGCTAACATTATGGCTCGGCGATTATCGCTACTCCCCGCTTACATCCATACGCGGCGATCATTTCACATTGCAAGAGTTCGTTGTCCTCACCCGCGAGAAAGGGGAAAAACACATCGCGCCTAACGAGATCATCACACTTGGGAGTTCGTCCGCCGCGTTCATTCAGCCAGTCCCAGAAACGGAAACCATGACCTGTCACTGGCGCTCTCTCGAAGGCGGACAACTGGACGGAGAGGACAGTTGCGCCCTCACCTACATCCCACCGCAAGCGGAATACGACATCTTGCGGTTGAACATCCAGCCTGGATGCGGCCGTCCCAGCGCGGTTGAGCAGATCAGAATCAGCATCTTGCCGTGATTAAGTCTCGTTACAATCGCCTGAAAAAGCGCGCTCCCAACCTACGATATAATTCAAGCATGAGCAAGACAGTTGCCATCACGGACGACCAACTTACGAATTCCCTGCACGCGTTGGGCGTCAAATTTATTATGGGCGGACACAGTGAAATCGAAGCGCTGCACAAACACCCCGCACTCCTAATTGCAGCCCTTGCCGAAAGCGACGACGCTCGCTTGCGCCTATCGCTCATCCCGCTATTCCTTGAACATCCCGAGTTTTCCGACTATGTCCAACAAGCGGCAAGAAGACTTGACGCGTCTGCTCAACTCACGCTCCAATGTTATTACAGCGCGGCAGTCTGGTTCGGACAGAAATTTCTTTTGAGAGTTTCATTGACCGATTATTTCTCAAAAGAGTTGGGTCTACACCCCGTCGAAAACATTGACGAAAATC
>JADZCC010000093.1 GCA_020851785.1 Anaerolineales bacterium | reverse complement strand
TATTTTTGTTGACCATTTTCAAAACAACGACATTCGCGTTATATTTTTGAGCGATGGATTCCCATGTATCGCCGGGTTGCACGGTGTGCGTCCCGATGCAAGGCGGACCATAGATTTTTCCAGCGCTACCAATATTCGGCACGGTGACGATTGTATCCGGCGAGATTTGCCCGGGCGTGGGTGGGTTCGCCGCGCTGACCTTGACCGGATCTGCTCCATAGCAACGGGCAATTTGCCAGAGCCATTCGCCAGCGACTACTTTGTGTTGAATGGTGGAGCCTGCCGCTAAATTTGAATTTGTTGCGCTTTTCGCGACTGTGGTGTTGACTGGCTGTGAGGAGGCTCCGCCGCCCGTTGCGGTTGCATTGGTCGCCACAGAAGCGGCATTCATGTCCGCCTGAGAAATTGTATAAGTCGCTGAGCAGGTTACGGTGGCGTTAGAGGCGAGAGTTGTATCCGCCGCGCCGCAGTTGATTGGGTTGGCGATTCCAGTGTCGCTAACTGTGAATTGCGCAGGGCCCAAAGAGTTAGCTCCGCTGTTAGTGATTACATAAGTGTAAGTGACGGTTTGACCTGCGCTGTTATAAGCGGCGGGGTTGACAGTTTTGGTTAAGGTTAATATCTGGGCGGGCTTGGTCGTGACGGCGACGCTGACTTGATTAGAATTGACCGTATAAACATTCGCCACGAATTGACTGGTGAGGTTGCCGCGGTTGATGTCGTCTTGCGTGAGCGCGTATTCGGCGGTGCAGGCAATGCTTTCGCCCGCGTCCAGCCGATCGTCTAAATTGCCAACTGTATTGATTGGCGGGCAATTCAAAGCGACGCCGGGAATATTGATGTTAGGCGGAATATTTACACTATCGTTGCGATTGACTTTGATTGTGAAATTGTATTTTACGATTTGCCCGACAGTGTTGTATTGAATGGAAGTATCCACCTGCGCGGTAAGTTCGAGATTGACCATTTCATTCAGCCCGGCTGTGGGCGTAGCCTGGATTGTAAGCGCTGGCGTGGCGGTCGGGGAACTCCCAAATCCGCAGGCGGTTAAAATAAACGCGGCGCTTAAGCATGAGATGAACGGGCGGATCAACTTTTTCATTTTTATTTCCTCTGACGCAACGTGATTTGAAAAAAAATATTTGATGCGTTGTTATAACTACTTATGAAATGAGTATAGCATTAATCTAATTTTAGACTTCCTTTTTCATCAAATTCAAAGAATGGATTATAAGCAACTTCCCAACGAAAACCATCTGGGTCTGCAAAATAAGAGCTGTAACCGCCCCAAGAAACTTTTTGAGGCTCTTTGATAATTTTTACGCCCTTGGATTTTAAGTTTGTAATAATTTCATCTACTTCTGCTTCACTTTTTGCATTGTATGCCAAAGTGAAGCCGGAGAAACCAGAGCCTTTTGGAGATATAACAGCATCTTCAGCTAGTTCTTTTCTTGGATATAAGGCTAATACAATTCCGCCTGCCTGGAAGAAAACAATCCCTTCTTGAGGTCTGGAGATTTTCCAGCCCAGTATTTCTGAGTAAAATTTTTTAGATTTCTCAAAATTTTTTACGCCTAAAGTGATGATGTGAAGATTCTGTTCCATGTTTTTCTCTTATTGATAGATTTATATATGCTTATTTATGATTGATGCGGAAAACATTGAACGTGTTGTCGTCGAACTGACATAAAGAGTATAGCATGAATTGAGCGCCGAGATTTTGTCGCCGCGACGAAATGCAAAAGCCTTATTCCGCTATTTCTAATCGGCGAAACAAGGCTTTAGAGATTTGGAATTTCTTCGAGCAGAGTTCTGATTATTTTTCTGCCGCCTCTTCGTCAGCCTGGTCTTGCTTTAGCCAGATATAAACTAATACTGCAACCATTAAAATTAATTCGTAATTATGTTCGCGAATTTCGTGAATGCCTTGCGGAATAGGCATGGTTGGGTGGTGATAAAGGTTCGGAAAATGCGGCAAAATGCGCGTTAACGCTTTTTGAATGGCGTAATTAAACGGAATCAGGAAGCCATAAAGAAGCGGAAGGATGGGAAATTTTGAACTGACAAATTTTCGGAGCGGCTCAATCGCCCAGCAAGCCAGGGGAATCAAGAAGCCAATCGTAAACGTAAACAGGATGCTCAATTTGCTGAAGCTGACCACCCCATGCTCACCTTGAAAAAAATTTAAATTGTGAAATGTCAATTCTTGCTGAACGTTCACTCCTTTGATTAAATTGGGGGTGGCAATATGCAGGATGCGTTGTCCCCAGCTAATCTCTTCCATTGTGGCGAAGAAGAACATACAAGCCAACCCCAGGAAAGCGAGGCGCTTTAGCCAGTTTGGGTCTTTTAGGCTTAGCTTGATTTTTGAACGCTTGAAAGCGATGAAAAATAAAATACAAGTGATGAATAAATAGATCGGAGAAAGGGTTTCATAGATTTGATCTTCGCGGACAAATGCATCCAGAACGCTTTCTTTCATGAAGACGGGGGCATAAGTGAGAAACAGAAGAATGGCTAGAAAAAATACAATGACAGTATTCTTGTCTTTCAATAATTGAGCTAATTTAGCTTTCATGGTTTGCCTCGGATACTTGTAAAGATTTTTTGAACGAGCTTGATTCTTGGCGATTTTGTTGATAGATTTTGCGTCTTTACGCTAGCTTGGACCCAACCTTTCTATTTTTAATTTCAATATATTATATGTCAAGGTTAAATAAAAAAGCTAGAACCTTTGGGGGGTTTTTCCCCGACCAGTTCTAGCTAAACGCGTAGGGTGAGCGTCTAAACTTCCACCCCCAGCCATTGACGAATGAAATAGCCAATGATGAACGAAAAGAGCGCTACGCCTAAACTCAACCCAGCCATTTCTAAAAATCGGTCGCGAAAAGATTCGTCCTTCGCCACTGAAATATAGTAGTTGAAAGCGGCGATGATCGCCACAGCCGTAATTAAAACGATGACGAGATCGAGAATGTAGTTGTCAAAAAGAAGATACGGAAGCACCAAAAGCGCAACGGTTCCGATATAGGCGATGCCGGTATAGATCGCGGCGCGGATCGGGTTCTTCGTCGTTTCCTCAGAGCGTGTAGAAAGATATTCGCTGGAAGCCATAGAGAGCGAAGCCGCAATTCCGGTGATCAAACCGGAGAGGGCAATCAACTTCACGTTTTGAAGCGCCAGCGTTAACCCGGCTAATGCGCCCGTCAATTCCACGAGCGCATCATTCAACCCCAGCACAATGGACCCAGCATATTCCAAGCGTTCTTCGCCTAATAACATGAGCAATTTTTGTTCGTGTTGATTCTCTTCTTCTTGATATACCTGCGCTTCGAGAATGACGTGGGCAACTGCCGCGTAATTCGCTTGCGCCGCTTCCTCGCCGCGCTCCATTAGTTTTACGCCAAACGTAAAACCAAAGATTACGCTGATAATGTAGTAAAACCAAACTTCCAGCCAGCGCGGCGTTACTTCCGTTTGGCTGTATTTTTTCCAGCCTTCATAATGCCGCTTTTCATCTTCTGCCATCTCGTTCAAAATTTTGGCGTTCGCCGGGGATTTGATCCGCTGGGCGAGGCGTTTGTAAATATGATACTCGGTGATTTCGGTCTCCTGAAATTTGAGGACTTTTGCGCGAATCTCCGCAGTTAATTCCATGTTTTTCTCCTGAGGTTTATGATCTGTTAAATTGTAAACGGCTTTATCTAAAATAAAAGATGCGCCGTAACGCGCATCTGCTTTCGTGACTTTTGTTATGCTTTTTGCAGGACGAAATACCAATATCTACGGTTATCCAAATGCGGGAGACCCTCCGCTGGCGCAGTTGGAACCAACCCTAAAAATTCGTAAAACATTTTGTGAAATATCTTTGGCGAATAGGTTTTGATCAGGCGAATGCGTTGCTCGCGGTCTAGCTCCAGCGCTTTGAGCACATTGTCGGTAATATCTTCTTCCTTGATCAATTTGAGTCCCAGTGTTTTTAATTGCCAATGCCAAGCTTCAACTTTTTCCGTGTAGCGCAAATCGGTATATAGAAAAAAACCGTTTGGTTTTAGCACGCGTTTAATATGCGCGAAAAATTTAGAAATATTGGGATAATATAAAGAGGCTTCCACGTTAACCACCACGTCGAAAGAGTTGTCAGGAAAGGCGAGCGCTTCAGCGTTGCCATGGTGAAAACATAGCCCATCCATCTGATAATGCTTGCGGCAAAATTCAATTGCGCGCGTGGAAAAATCCACCCCTGTATAGGACTTAGGCTTGAAATGCCGCATGATGAAGTGCGCGCCGCCGCCTCGCCCAGAGCTGACCTCCAAGGCCTCGACATTTTTCCACTCGATATGTTTGGCAACATGATGGTAGAGTTGTAATGGATAACGATGATACTCGTCTTCGGGATGTAATTCCAAGCGCTCTGCTCCGTCTTGTTGCGCGGCGTAGCCGAAAT
>JADZCC010000092.1 GCA_020851785.1 Anaerolineales bacterium | reverse complement strand
GCGATAGGCGATGAATTCTGGTTTGGTGTTGACGGGGAGCAGGTAGAGGACGATCACAACGAGACACACAGCTATAATGCGGATGAAGCGTTTATGGTTTGGTTTGGTTTGGTTTGGTTTGGTTTGGTTTGGTTTGGTTTGGTTTGGTTTGGTTTCAGACATCCGATTATCTCTCCCTTGCATGGATTTATCTCTGCCACATTGTAGGACGCTTGTCTATATGTGTCAAGAAAACGGGAAGTTTTTATCGCTTGGCGCTAATTTACACCGCCCCTTTCATGCTACACTTGCCGCAAAAATCAGCCCATCGGAGTTTACTCATGCAATTAAAGAAATGGCACAAAATCCTGGCAGTTATCATCGTCATCCTTGCCATCTTGCGTTTTTTGGCCAAGCCTGCGCCCGCCTCGCCCTATTATTCAGCGGACTTGAAATATCCGTTGGTGATCGCGCATCAGGGCGGCGACGGCGTTTGGCCCGGCGACACGCTCTTCGCGTTTGAAAAAGCCGTCGCAATTGGAGCAGACGTCCTGGAGATGGACGCGCACATCACCAAAGACAACGAAATTGTTTTGATGCACGACGAGCGCGTGGATCGCACCACCGACGGTCACGGGCTGATCGAAGACCTCACGCTCGCAGAATTAAAGGAACTGGACGCCGCCTATGCCTGGTCCAACGACGACAAAAAGACCTTCCCCTATCGCGGGCAGGGCATTCAAGTTCCCACGCTCAAAGAGTTGTTCGAGAAGTTCCCCAAAAAACATTATCTGATCGAAATCAAACTGACCGATAATCCCATCCATCAGCCGCTCTGTAATTTAATCCGCGAGTACGACATGCAAGCGAAAGTCATCGTGGCCTCCTTTCACGACGATTCAATGAAACTGTTCCGCGAAGTTTGCCCCGAAGTCGCCACTTCCGCCGCCAAGACCGAAGTGATCTCATTCGTCCTGCTTGGTAAAGTTTTCTTCAGCGGCTGGCTTTCGCCGCAGTATCAAGCCTTGCAAATTCCCTATGAAACTTCGGAGAGCTACGGCATTCCGGTGCTGACCGAGCGCTTCGTGCAGGAAGCCCATGCCAAAAACATCAGCGTGGAGCCCTGGACGGTGGACGACCCGGAATTGATGAAACTCTACATTCAATGGGGCGTGGATGGAATCATCACCGACCGGCCCGACCTCCTGCTTGAAGTTCTGGGGAGATAGCCCATGTCTCCAACCGATTATAAAAACCAAATGGAACGCCTGCGCGCCGAAAAATTTCAAGCCGCAAACGCCAACCCGCTGGACTGGCTGAACCTGGCTGGTTTGTTCTGGCTGGAGGAAGGCGACAACTCCTTTGGCTCCGCTGACGATAATCAAATCGTCCTATCGCAATTGCCCGCCGCGCATTGTGGAATTTTCACATTGAAAAACGAAGCTGTGACTTTTACGCCGGCGCCAGGCCTTGAATATTCGTCTGCATTGCCCAACCCAACCAGTCGCCCGCTCCACACCGACCTGACAGAAACCCCCGACTTAATCAACGTTGGCGCAATCGCCATCCGACCGATCGTGCGCGGAAGCGCTTTTCTCTTGCGCGTGTGGGATCGGGAAGCGCCGGTCAAGAAAGAGTTCAAAGGTTTCAAGTATTATCCGCTAGATACAGCCTATATCGTCAAGGCCCGTTATGTGCGTTATGACCCGCCCAAAGAAATTACGCGCGTAGATTTGATTGGCACGGAAAGCGCAGGCTATTTGGACGGGCAGGCACATTTCAACCTGCACAACCAAGCCTGCACGCTCGAAGCGGAAAAAGTCGGCGATCAATTATTATTCCACTTTACAGACGAAACCAGTCAAACTGTCACCTACGGCGGCGGACGTAAATTCCTCACGTCGCTCCCACAGGGCGAAGCATTAATGCTCGACTTCAACCTCGCGAATAACTGGCCCTGCGCTTACACGCCTTACGCCACCTGCCCCATGGTCTTAAAAGAAAATCGCCTGCCGATTGCAATCGAAGCAGGCGAGAAAAAATATTTCGACGCGCATTAGCCCCTCATCTCCAACCCTCGCGAAGCATCCCAGAGGGAGAAGGGAATCTCTAGCGTTACCATGACTTACGCAGATCAAAATCTCTTGCCGCGAATTACGCGAATTTCACTAATTTTTAAAAACAATTCGTGTGAATTAGCGAAATTCGCGGCTTGGTCTTGGGGTTTTGCGTAAGCCCTAATTACTTTGTTTTACTTTTCCATCCACACCGTGCGGTCTTCAAAGCCCGGCCGGGTATAGGGCGCGGGCAGAACCTCAGGATAGCCGAGATATAAAAAGCCGACGATGTGTTGATCTGGCGCGAAACCTAAAAACTCTTTGACCTTTACGTCGCGGGCCCAATCGCCCGTGCGCAGGATGGCGCCCAAGCCAAAGGCTTGCGCGCTGAGCGCCATCAGGTAAGCCGCAATCGAGGCCGCCGAAACGTTTTCTATTTCGACGATTCTGGATTCGCTCGGCTGGTCTGCGCCAACGGCAATGACCACGGGCGCGCGGAGCGGCAAAGCCCGGGTTTTATCCAAACCTTCGGGCGGCGTGGCCGGAAAACGGTCCAGAAAAGAGGCGGCCATCACAGCGCCTAATTTCTTACGGCCGTCGCCCGTCAAGACCACAAAACGCCACGGACGCACCTGATGATGATTGGGGGCCTGCACGGCGGCGCTTAAAATCTTTTCGATCAGTTCGCGCGGCACAGGTTCGTCTTTCAACTTGCTGATCGTTTGTCTTCCGTGAATTGCTTCCAATAAATCCATGTTTCCTCCGGGGTGAATAGATGCTTGCGGGTAAAATTATCTTACTATGAAAATCTTTTATTCTGAAACGCATCGCCAACACTTTCCGCCGTTTGAAGTTTTCGACGGCGGCCAACGCGTGCCTTATTACGAAAACCCAGATCGCATGGATCGAATTTTATCCGCGTTAAGAAAAACAACGTGGGCCGAAATCACCGAACCAGAGGATTTTGGATTGGAGCCGATTCGCGCCGTTCACGACCCGGACTATCTTAACTTCCTCGCTTCTTGCTGGACCGAATGGCTGGCCGCTGACCCTCAGGCATCCGCCACGCCGGAGCAGAGCGCCTTTTTGCCCGCCACTTTTGCATTAAGGAGAAAGGCGCGCCCAACCAATTCCCTGCACGGACGCGGCGGCTATTACATCATGGATTTGTCCGCGTGTATCGTCGCCGGAACGTACGCGGCGGCGCTGGCTTCCGCCAATAGCGCGTTGACCTGCGCCGCGTCCGTTTTCGAGGAGCAAACTTCCGCGTTTGGGTTGTGCCGCCCGCCGGGCCATCACGCCGGTAAAGATTACGCGGGCGGATATTGCTTCATCAACAACGCATCTGTCGCGGCGCACTGGCTTTCCGCCAAAGGCAAAACCGCCGTGTTGGATATTGATTACCACGCGGGAAACGGCACGCAGGATATTTTCTACGAACGCAACGACGTGCTGACGATTTCGATTCATGGCGACCCGGATTACGAATATCCGCACTATATTGGCTTTGCCGACGAAACCGGCGCCGGAGCCGGGCTTGGCTTTCATCGCAACTTTCCGCTTCCCAAAGATACCCGCGAAGACGAATATCTCGCCGCTTTAGACTCCGCCTTGAATCTAATTCGAGGTTTTGCGCCGGAGTATCTCGTCCTCTCCACCGGCATGGATACGTTTAACGGCGATCCGCTGGGAAAATTTCACGTCACGCAAAACGGCTTTGCAAAAATTGGAAAACGTATCGCCAGCCTCAACCTCCCCACTGCCGTAATCATGGAAGGCGGCTACGCAAACGCAGCGCTGGGCGTGAACCTCGTCGCTTTATTGGAGAATTTCAAATGAAACGTCCGCATCTTGCTTCGCTGATACTGCTTTTTGCAATCCTGGCATGTAACGCGCCCGCGCCAGCTACGCCCACCCCCAGCGCGATAACTTTACCCACCGAAACGCAAACGCCAGCTTTTACTTTCACGCCCACAGCGACATTTACGCCAACCATCACGCTCACGCCCACCATCACCTTCACTCCGAGCATTACGCCTACGCCAACTTTTTCGTTCCCAAGCGCAACGGTGAACAAACAGGCGCACTGCCGCTACGGGCCTTCGGTGGCGTTCCTCCACGCGGCGGATTTATATCCGGGCGATGTAGGCACAGTCCGCGGGCGGTTTGAATATAGCTCGTGGCTCTACGTTAAGTTTGACAAGCTCAACTATTTTTGCTGGGTGGCGCCTTCGGTTGTGGATGTGG
>JADZCC010000091.1 GCA_020851785.1 Anaerolineales bacterium | reverse complement strand
TTCGTCTGCATCTTTTCGTTGATTTCGATAAAGCCGCGCTCGCTCACTTTGACTCCCGTCGCTTCGAGTCCCAGCCCTTTGCTGTTCGGCGTGAAGGAGGTGGCGATCAACGCCTGATCCACTTCCAGCGTTTCATCGGGCAGTTTCACTTTGACGGTTTTTCCAGACGCGACGATGGATTCAAACTTGACGCCGGTTTTGATTTTGATTCCGGCTTTGGTTAATTCTTTGGTTAACTCTTTGCTAATTTCTTCATCTTCTCTTGGAAGCACGCGCGGTAATAACTCAACAATCGTGACATCCACGCCATACGAATTCCAGATCGTTGCAAACTCCACGCCGATCGCGCCCGCGCCCACAATTGCCACGGATTTGGGAAGCGTTTCCTGCATGATCGCTTCGGCGTAGGTGACAATTTGTTTGCCGTCAATTTTTACGTTGGGCAAAGTCGCCGCGCTGGCGCCGGTGGCGATGATGATATTTTTGGCTTTGAGTTCGGTGTTTTTGCCGTCCGCGCCTGCCACTGCCAACGTGTCTTTGGATTTGAAGGTTGCGCCGCCCATGAAAACGGTGATGTTGTTCTTCTTCATCAAAAAGCCAATGCCTTTGACGAGTCTTTCAGAATTGGAACGGGAGCGTTTGAAGGCCACGCCATAATCCAATTTGAGGTTATCAAATGAGAAGCCAAAGTCTTTGCCGCGCTCGCGGAGGGTATGCGCCACGTCCGCATTTTTAAGCAGAGACTTGGAAGGGATACAGCCGATGTTCAAACACACGCCGCCCATCCATTGCTTGTCCACAATCGCCACTTTTTGCTTTAACTGCGCGGCGCGAATCGCGGCCACGTAGCCCGCCGGGCCCGCGCCGATCACAACGACATCAAAATTTTCTGCCATAGAAAAACTCCAATAGATTGAAAGAAATAACTTGCCTGTCCCATTGTACTATTAAAGAGAAGCGTGCGTTGCGCGGCGGTTTATTTGGGAATGGAGATGATTAAGTCGTCAAATTGAACGCGCACGGCGGGCCAGGTGGATAACCCAAACACGCCCGCAGTTTTGCTTCCGATGGTATCGGTAATGATCCGTTTGTCGTCCAAAAAAACGTCAACTTGGTCGCCTGCAACTTCAATTCGTAGCGCGTACCAGGTCTTTTTGCGAATCTCAATCGTCCGCTCGCTGATGCTTGTCCAGGGTGGATCAAGGACTAACTCAACGCTCTTCCAGTAAGGCGTAAAGGCGATTTTGTAAATCCCGCGAAATCGAACCGAAGTTAAAGGGGCGTCGTTTGTGGTTTCATAGTCAACGATGTTGACTCGCGTTTCAAAGGTGAAGTCTTTCCATTCGGGTTTTCCAAATTCCAGGACCGGGTATTCAATCGGCGAATCCAGACTGTTTACCTCCAGAACTTTATTTTCGCGGGTTTCGGAGACGATCGCCCAGAGACCTACTTTGTAGCTAAATTCAATTGGTTTGTCAGCTTCAAAATTAGAGTGAAAGACAATTTGTTGATTTGTGTTTGAGGCGGTTGGAGAGGGAAACGACAGGACGGTTTGATTTTTGGAAGCGAATTTGGAAGCGGGGCGTAAATTTCCCCGGACAAAGAGCGCCAATACGAGCAAGCCAATAAACGAGAAGAAGACGCCAGCCTTAACCTCCCTTTTTTGAGCAGGGCGGAGACTGCGTTCTGGATGATTTGCCAGCGCCAAGGCCTGACAAGCCTGTTCTTGCTCCAGGAGCAAAGACGTAAAGCGCGCGAGCGCTTTTTTTTGATAGAGATAGAAATTTCTTTCCTCCCAAAATTGCGGGCGCCCATCCTTGAGCATTTGCGCCACCGACTTTTCCTCCCAGAACCTGCCCCGCAGAATATCTTCGTAATCTGGGTTTTCCTGCGCTAGAAGTTTGAGGGTGTCTGAAAAAGCGTCTTTCAGCGCTTGATAGTTGGTCTGCGATTTGCCAGACAGGAGATATCCTTTAACCAGGGCGGCGGAAAGCCAGGGAGAATCTTTCCAGCTTTCCGGCTGATTAAGGTGGCGAAGTATTCTGGATACCTCGGTAACAGAAGCTTTCGTCAGGTTGTTTTCCATGGCTCCCAAGTTTGAAGAGGTTTTATCTTTTGCAGTTTTTTTGCAGGTTCTTTGCAGGCGCAAAATGTCGGAATCCGTTTAAGATAAATCGCAAAGGCTGTGTCTTGTAGGAAGAAATAAATTATACATTCTTTAATTCCCGCTTGAGGAGAAAACGCATGATTACGGTTCACGTGGTTAATAGCAATGGGAAGCCAGTCGCTAAAGCGGACGTTCAAATCAGTTGGCGAGAATCTACGCACTCTACCGGACGCACCGATAATTCCGGAAGCGTCACTTGGGATGTGGCGAAAGGAAGCGGCACGATTTACTTGGATGGATGGGAGGTGTATGACGGTGAAATTAACGATAGTGTGACAGTTCAAATTCATTAACTACTTTGCTTGGTAATAAATCTGATTTTAGCGCTCGAGGAGGGCGTGAAGATGAAATATAAAAGTTTAATCCTAATTGGCGGGTTGTTTGTCATGGTTTTAGCGTGTCAATCTACTCCAATTCCGTCAGTTCCAACTGCCACAATTGCGCCAGCGACCAATACTGCAGAACCAAATACTGCAGAACCAACTGCGACTGCTACTCTGGTTCCAACGGCCACTCCAGTTTTATTGCCGAATGAAGTTGATTCAACTTTTTCAAGCGTTTCTATTTTATATACAGATAACTTTCCGTTTAAATTTAAAGATTATCTTCCGGATGGATGGGTATCTGAGGAAAAATATTCGGGCTGGGTAACAGAAGACGATCAATTCAAGATTCAACCTCGGGAAAGCACGGTATTTTATTTTTCTCAAGCAAAGATTACTCAGAATGAAGGGGTTTACTTTACTTTTAAATACACTGGCGCCAAACAAGGTTTTTCATTGGGTTTTGACGCGCTGAATAGAAATGGAGAACGAATAAAATTTGGCGAAGGCGGTTTTTATTCAGTCGCTATGCAAATGAATGATGATGTGGCGACTGCGCACATTAATAAAGATGGGTGGGTGGGGTCTGATTTCTTTTCCGGTAATCTGAAATTACAGGAAGATACATGGTATGACATTGCATTAGGCATAGATGATGGTAATAATTATATTATCAAGCTCTGGTTGCCCAACATGCCCGATCAGCAGATTACTTATTATAAAAGATGGGACGGCTTCCCGCAGGATTACTACTTTATTAGTTGGATCGCCAAAGACCGTAGTCTCTTGATTGACAATTTTACAATATTCAAATTTGGCGAGATTTTGCAGAAATAACCCATATTCTATAAAAGGCGGCATTTATTTCAAATACCGCCTTTTTAATGGTCTATGAATTTATTTTGCAAAGAGCGGAGGGCGCAGCATGAGCGGCAAATATAAGGTTGTCTTGGTTGAAAAAGAAGAAGATTATTCGGGATGCGCCGCAACGTTGGCGGGAATAGTGATCGTTGTTTTTATTGTGGCTGTGATTTTTTTGCTTTCGCCGCTTGTAGTCGGAATATGGCTACTTGTCAGCTTGTTTACAACAGGTTGGAATAAAGACACAAAAATACTAACAGCCGTATGGGTTGTTTTGAGTTTAATAGTGCCTAGCGTTTATTACATGGAATGGCTGTCATTTTTCAACGAAAACCTTCCTTGGTTAGATGACATTATATGGATGTATTATGCGTTTGCAGGATTGGGTATAGCCGCAACGCTGTTTTGGGGTGTTTATAGAATAGGAATTGCATTATTGTCAAACCCTAACGAAAATTTTCAAAACGGCGACGGCAATACGAAAATATTAGTTGGAGGAATTGCTGTTGTATTGGCGCTGTGTTGTGTTTGTTCGTCATTGCTGGGTTTTATTTTTTATATTAACAATTAATAACAGTTGCCGGACTTTCAATAATGCTTTTTTAACTCAGAAGCATACTTCACGCCAACGGTGGTTTTATTTTCCTCCAGCCATTTACGCAGGCTGGTTTTGCCTCTGGCTGGCTCTGAGGAAATCAGCAGGTTGGCCATCAGCCCGTCCACTTCTTCGGGAGTTAAGAGCACATCGCGGAGGAACAGGCTGAGGCCTTGCGCGGCAAGCAACGCCAACTTTGGATGGACATGTAGGAGGACAGGGTTTTTGCCGACGGCTTGCCCAATGGTTTGCGCCAATTCGTCAAATGCGAAAACGTCTGGGCCAACTGCGTCCCAAATCAGATTTTCAGGTTGTGCGGCGGCTTGTAGCGCCAAATCTGCCAGGTCTTCAATGTAGATGGGTTGAATTTTATATTGTCCGTCGCCCATTTGCAAAAAGAGCGGCAGGCGCCGAATGAGGTAGGCGATATTGTTGATGAGGACATCTTCCCTGCCAAACAGCACGGTGGGGCGCAGGATGGCGTACGACATTCCGCTTTCTATAACGATTTTTTCATTTTCCGCTTTTCCCCAGTAATAAGGCAGATGGGAATTGATGTCTGGATTAGCGATGCTAATGTGAACAACCTTTCTTACGCTCGCAGACTTTGCCGCCCTGATTAATTTACGGGTATTTTCCACCGCCCGCGGTTGCGTATTTTGACCACGATCGAAACGCACCCAATACGTGTTGTAGAGCGTATCTACGCCTTCCAACGCTTTGGTTGTTTCAACTTCGTTGAAGTTGAGCGGATAGGGTTTTACTTGATTGTCAAAGATACGACTTCGTTCAGGGTGATTGGTGAGCGTGACGACTTCGTGCCCTTGAGCAAGCAAGCGACGGGTAATATATTTTCCTGAGTAACTGAATGCGCCGGTGACTGCAATTTTCATTTTGGTTCTCCTTTTGTAAAATAGGAACATTAAGCCAGCCGTCTTGGAATCGGCTTGTTTCAAGCGACGTAAGGCTTGTATTTACTTTAAGATTTTTATTACGCTTTGAACGGTCTTGATGCCTAATCTATCTAATTTGGAAATTGCGCGGGTGACATTGTCAATTGCGTCGAAAAAATCTTGTAAGGCTTGTAATCTTTCAATGAGAAACGCCCTTTCCTTTTTATCGAATGCGCCTTGACCTGCTTCAAGCGCCATCAGAGTTTCTTTGACGGAATTAATCGCGCGCTCAAACTCATGATTTTGACGACCTGTGAGGATGGTTTGAACTGATTTATAAAAGTCCGTTTCGGCTTCGTAATAATCTTTGCGGTCTGCGACTTTGGCCACAGGGTGGATTAATCCCATTCTCGCCAAAGTGCGAACGTTTGTACTGATGGAGCCTTTGGTTAGGCCTGTGCCTTCCACAATCTCGTCCAGTGAGAGTGGAGTAGGGGCCAGGTAAAGCAAGGCAAAGATTGCGCCCATCGCTTTGGGGAAGCCCCAAAATTGGCTGATGCCGCTCAGCCCCTCGATGAAACTCTGTTTGATTTCCGCGTTTGTGGTCACATCGCCTCGTTTAGTTCGTTTAGTATTTACTAAACGAATTATACATCAACCCTGAAAAGAGTCAAGGCATGAAAACTCCCTCTTGCAAGAGGGAGTTTTGGTTTACAAACTGGCTTTCAAAAACTCAACTGTCCGCTCCCATGCCAACTGCGCGGATGCGGAATCATATTCGGGGCGGTCAGACTCAAAGAACCAATGACCAACTCCAGGGTAGATGTGAAGCGTTGCATCCACGCCTGCTTTTTAAAATTCTGCAAAGGTATATATTCATCGTTATGACATATAACTACAACCAGCGTCTCACGCGGGACTTGTAGCCTGTGTACGCCTCCCCGAACTTTTTCTCCAAGTATGCCTCTTCGTGCTCGATCACTAACTTGTTCATCAAAAGGATGAACACTGGCGCAAGCGGGACTCCCCAGACATTCCCGAACGCGAGCGGAAAACCGATCAACATGAGGGTCATTCCCAGATAAATGGGGTTGCGCGTGAAGCGATAAATGCCGCTCGAAACAATCGCCTTCACTGATCCATGCGGATCCAACGTCGTCCGCGCTTTTGTGAAGGCATACAACGAAAATAAGCCAAAGAGGAAACCAATCCCTGCCAGCGTCAAGCTGAGGTTGCGAAATAGCGGCGAAACGACAATTGGCAAGACGATGAACTTGCCCAATAGGTAGGCGGCTAGAAGGTGTATCAATAATAATACCGGCGGATGAATCTTCACATTTGCGTGATCTTTTTGAGCGCTCATGGAACTTTTCCTTGTTTAGGGCCGTTAGGTAGCCTGCGTGACTATTGTACTACTGTCGAGCATGGATACTTCTTGACGAGAAAAAAAATAACCGTAGAATGACTGGCGTACAGGAGATTGGCATGAATCAAGAAAAAGACCCTCAACTGACAGTACATCAAATTCGCGTCCTGCGATTGGTTGCTAATGGATTAACCAATAAGGAGATTGCCGATTTTCTCAAGGTTAGGGAAAGGACAGTTGAATATCACTTGAGTCAGATCTTTCAAAGGTTGGAAGTTTCTTCGCGCGCCACCGCGATATTGAAAGCGGAAAGATTGGGCTTGTTAAATAAAATTTATCGGCGATAACTGAAAGCCCATTTAGAACTCTAAAATCATATAGAAGATCTTGCCTGCAAGCGAAGTGTCTAAGAAAAGATGGCAGAATATTACCTCAACAAAGTGCATTTAAATTGTCCGACAAACCCTGTGGAAATCCACAGTAGGCAAAAGAAATATTATCAGTAAAATAATTTGCAGGTAACTAAGGCGATAACTCCTACAGGAGAATTTATGAAAGCTTCATCTCACAAAATAAACACAGCGTTATTTTTATCAACGGCAATAATTTTCACATTGCTCCTCCAAGTAGGTGGGCCTCCGCAAGCAAGCTGACAGCAGGGCTTTGCTCTGGTACAGGCTGTAGGGGGAAAGATCCCATACAGCAACAATGTAGTAATGTTAGTACTTATGCATACGCTTATTACCCTCTGCCTCCTGCCAGCTGGGTCATTCACACTGAGTTGCGACAATCATCTTCTGCTGGTTGCAATTCATTCTGGTCAAGAGCCACTAAAAGTTCGGGGTACACTGGGAATATTATGCTTTCAGAAATATTGGAATGTGCCAATAATGACTGCATATACACATCCTCGCAACCTCCCCCGAATCCTTCTACGTATTTTTATTATTACCCCTGGCAAAGTAATAAACAGACGGCGAATCCAGACCCAGCCAGCCTTGGTTATTTTTATGGCGACATGGTTTCAGGTACGAAAAAAGTTTATGCCAGAGGCTGGGTATATCATACAGAAATCGCGAATTATGTCACCAGCACAAGCGTATATAGGAGCTGGGCATGCAACGATCCTGGCGCTTAAAATAAGCGCATGTAAAAAGCCAATGATCGTAGAAAGGTATTTAGAATGAAGAACAACCCTGTTATTCTCAAATTGTCGCTCTTGGCATTGGGCGGTCTGCTGGCAAGCACAGCATGGCAATCCTTACCCAATCGCAAATCGTCGACTTTGCGTGTCGCTGGTTCCAGCGTCAATATCGATATCCAGCCCAGCCCAGCAAATACTGCACTGCCAAAGCCGACTGACAACGCGGCCTTGAATGCAAGCGCAATTCTAGTGATTGCCAAACAGGGATTGACAGCTGAAATCCGAGAATACGATTTGAACCCTGACTACCCTACTGTGACTGTTTGCACAGATTTACCTTCCATCGCTGATTGGCTACCAATATTCACAGCCTCATTTAATGGAAAAGAAATTGGGATATGGCAAGTCATGCTAATTGACCCTGATGGCGCCGCTCCTGAGAAAAAAAACCGATGTTATTTAGCAATGCTCGTTGAAGGCAATTTCAAGCCCGGTGAAAAGGGTAAGTTGATCTTCAGAATTGAATATTTCCAAATGTCGATCCCTGAATTGTTGCCCGATGAGCTTTTGATAAAGGCTAAAAATAATCTTAAGGATAAAGGATTGGATATTGACTTTGAAATGCAAAATGTAGATCACGGGCAGATTGTTATAATCAAAACAAAACCTTCTACGCTTACTGATGAACAAGCATATCAGGCAATTCAAGAGGCTATAGCACAGGCGCCTGAAAAAATTCAAGGACCTTGGACGTTTGTGATTGATGTGAATCCCTAACTACGGTGATACCAGAAAAGCGGAGCGAAAACCTCCGCTTTTTAATTTGTACAATTACTCCAGCGTTTTCTTCACTGTTGCTGGGGGCATTGACCAAGTTGTTATCAAGGATATGATAGTTGAGTACAGCTGTGTGGGGATAAAACAAGAGATGTAAATTGTCCGACAAACCCTGTGGAAATCCACAGTAGATTTTATATTGAAGCACGGGTAATATCTTGACCTGCATATATATATGTAAAAATCTAATAACAGGAGATAACATTATGCAAAGAAGTTTGTTTATGGTTGTTTCTATGTTGGCAATTGTATTGGGCCTTTTTACGGGCAGAGCAAATGCCCGGCCCAATATAACCTGCTCAGGTAGCGGTTGTAACGGAGTTGACCCGTACAATTCAGGATGTACTGCAGTCACAAAGGCTTTTACTCAAAAAGATGGCTCTGCCGGGTCGGGAACAGTCCAATCTGACCTGCGCTGGTCATCGGTCTGTGCGTCAAAATGGGCGCGTGCTACGAATATTTACCCTGGAGTAATTCGAAAATTATCCGCTCGATTAACTGATAATTCTCTTACGTATTTAAACGTTGAGCCTACTTATGCAAGCAGTGATTACGGGCAAGTTTGGACAAATATGCACGCTGGCGTCAAGAATAATGGAACGAATCTCATTCTTTGCGCGATTGCTCAGCAAGGAAAGGTCGGGTACAGTTATGATGCCATTACAGGCCCAGCCTGTTATTAAAGAAATATAATTAAAAGGAAAATATTATGCTTAATGAAAAAAAATTATTAGCGTTAAAAGCGATATCCTACAGCGTATGGTTTATCATTTTATTTTTAGTCGCCTCAAAGGGCTACACTATGGCGTCGGCATTTGGAGACGAGACGAGACTGCCTGCGATTTCCAAAATTGAAAAGAATGGCGTGTCTGTGTCTGTAAACAAAGTCACAACTGACAGAAATAATGGAAAAACTGATATTGTCGCTTGTATTGATTTGCCGAGTAATGCCGACTGGCTACCTTACGCTAAACTAAAGAATGGCTCAGAAGTTATTACCTTTGAAACTACCACGGTAATTGACCCAATCGGCGACGATGCTTCAAATTCAAGTCATCGGTGCTATCGCTTCATTTTTCCGAAAGAATTACATAACAAAAAAGTGATACTTAGTATAGAAAAGTTGCAAATATCTCTTCCCGAATCTCTTACGCAAGAAATGTGTCTTGAAGCGCAAAATAAAATACAAGTAGATTATCCTGATTTTCTGTTCTCTTGCAAGATCGGGGATCATGGCATCAGCTATGTCATTGACAATTTACCGAAAAGCATGGACGAAATTGAGGCATACAGTTTAATTAATGGCGCGTTGACAAGCGCTGTTGTTGGACCATGGGAATTGGATGTAACGCTCCCGTAAAAAGAATTTGATTTAATGTTATGGCAATCAAGTTCTTAACTCCCTTTGGGATTCTGGGAGCTTGATTGCACATTTACGGTAATACAGAAAAAATGTAAAAAAATGAAAATTAATCCCTCGATTATTTTTTGGAAAAATATACGATCGAAGACTGGCGCCGTCGTCAAAATATTTTTGATGGCGCTTCTTACTGGGTGCTTGCATCAGAGTAGAAATTACCCTCCTGCCTTGCCCCAAATACCGCCAACGCTTTCATTTACGGTCGCGGCGCCTACAGATGTGGTTGGGGCGTCTACCGAACAACCTCCATTGAAAACGTTAAGTCAAAATGGGGCTTCACTATCTCTTGATTGGGTTTATGCCGATAAGTTCCGCATCGTTGTTGTGTATAGGGTAACAGGAATAGTCGTCCCACAAGGATATCAACTACCATGCCCTGTATTGTCAATGACTATGCAAGATAGTTTTGGAAATTCGTATGACAAATACGAGTATGGATATGGCGACACAGAAAATCTTCTAACGAATTGCGTTTTCTCGCCCGGGAATAATAGTTTTTTAGTGACACATAATTTCTACTTGCCTTACACAGCTGACAGTAAAGAATATAGTGTAATGCACCCATAAAACTGAACACTAAAGGGGCGCGTGGCTATCAAGATTGTGCTTGGAAAACCAGGCGGTCTCAAACTCAGTCGGGGTCAAGTACTTCAAGGATGAATGCACGCGTTTACGC
>JADZCC010000090.1 GCA_020851785.1 Anaerolineales bacterium | reverse complement strand
GCGTAAACGCGTGCATTCATCCTTGAAGTACTTGACCCCGACTGAGTTTGAGACCGCCTGGTTTTCCAAGCACAATCTTGATAGCCACGCGCCCCTTTAGTGTTCAGTTTTATGGGTGCATTACAGGTCTTTTAGCAATTATGATAAAATTTAATTCATTCTACAAAAGAGGCGAACTATGAATGACCAAACTCTATTGAATCGAATTACTATCAACCCTGATATATCTTTTGGCAAGCCAACCATTCGTGGATTACGCTATTCTGTTGAATGGCTGTTGGAATTGCTAAGTTCTGGCATGAATGCAGATGAAATTCTTGCAGATTATGAGGACCTTCAAAAAGAAGATATTCAAGCCGTGTTTTTATACGCCGCCCGTTTAAGTCAAGTAAAAAGGATGAGTTTGGCAGTTGCATGAATTTTCTTATTGACGCCAATTTACCGCGCCGCTTGGTCAATTTGTTTAGCGAACGTGGCCATTACGCCATTCACACCTTAGATTTGCCCGATGGAAATGCCACTTCTGATACAACTCTTTTGGCAATTGCCGAAGAAAAGAAATGTGTGGTCGCCACAAAAGATTCTGATTTTACAACTTCTTTCCTGTTGAAAAACAAACCCGAAAAATTATTATTAATTTCAACCGGAAATATCAGCAATAAAGAACTTGAATTAATTCTTATTGCAAATTTTGATCAAATCATTTCAAGCATTTCTGCGAATCGGTTTGTAGAATTAACTCGTGAGCATATTGTAGTTCATTCGTAAAGAGGCAACGCAGAAAAAAACGCCCAAAGCCATTGAACCCCACTCAATGCCAACTTCACCTGTATTTCAACGAAGTGACCGATGACTTTGGAACTGTAATCACCCAACAAAGATATTTGCCACGTGTGCCCCGAAGGGGTATTTGGTGGGTTTACCTTACGGGCACGATGTCGCGCCAATGTAGCGACTCCTAATCCCCAATCCCTAATCACTGATCAGGCATATTTCAAAAGTGATTTTCAGGGCCCAAGGAGTTGAGATGTGGCGGCAGAGCGGAACGGAATTTTACGGAAAGCCATTTATTCCAAACACGTCCGCGTTAGATTGTTCCCAGCGTTCACGTCGCAAGCAGGTGGGTTAATTTCATTCCTGAGATAATCATCATAAAGCTGACTCATCGTCACCAGTTCCCAGTTATTTTCCTGCAACCAGGGAAAGGCTAAAACGCTGGAGTTGTAATCGTCGGTGCGGATGTGCATTTGGACAATATCGCCGCCCTGCGCTTTTTGAATCGCATTGAAGACGACTTCCGGCTCTCCGCCGCCGCCCACGGAAAATAACGCCGCAACCAAGCCGCGCTCCTGGCACAAAATATCCAGCGCGGGGCTGATGATGTCGTAAGGCGGGCGCACAAAACGCACAGGATATTCGCCGCCTAAAACCTGCGTCAACGCGGCGTACCATTTATCATAATCCGCCAGAACGCCAGCCCGGGACATGACCCCAAGGTTAACGTGATCAAACGAATGATAGCCAATTTCATGGCCTTTGGCCGTCAGACGTTTCCAAATCCCCGGGTCTTGCTCGTCCAAATTGATCACTTTCGCGCCGACCGGAAAAAACGTCACCTTGAATTCCGGGTACTGGTCGAGCAACTCCTCCAGCGTGCGCATACGATACAGCAAGTAGCAATCGTCATAGGTAAAAGCGAGGCGCTTATATTTGCGACTGCCATGCCAGACCAAAGGCGCGGTAAAGTTCGGTTGCTGATCTTCGGCGTGTGGAATCCACGGGTTGGCGGCCAAGCCCAGCAACGTCAGCCCGCCAATTTTCAAGAAATCACGGCGCGAAAAATCAGGCATTTGGATTCTGCGTTTTCTTCCCCAGCGTGAAAATTGCAATCAACATCCAGACGATGTTCAAGCCAGCCGAGGGGTATGCGCGCAAGTACAGCGTATTAACCGTCAACAACGCGCCCGCCACAAAATTGAGGCCTTGATACGTCCAGGAATCGCCTTCCGCTTTTTTGGCGGAGACCAGCCAGTAAGCAAGCAGATACAGGATTGCGCCAATCCAGCCAATTACATCAATGAAAGTATCCATAATTTACGACACAATCTCCACGGTCATGCCCGCTTGTATTTTTCCAACGCTCAACGGAATGGCGTTCATCCCAAAGATCGCGCCCAGCGGATGTCTGCGATATTTTTCAAGCGTTTTCAACGGCTCTTTGGAAGTCGCCAAAGTTTCCGGGTCAATAGTCGGGATGACGCACCGCGCACAAGGTTTGACCAAAGCCAACTCAACTTCGCCAATCCGAATCCGCTTCCAGGAATCTTCCGCAAAAGGTTCGCCGCCGCTAACAACCAGGTTCGGGCGGAAGCGTTGCATCGGGAGCGGAGCGCCCAGCCTGGAGTTTAAGTCCTTCAACGATTCTTCGGAGATGATTAGAATCGGGTAGCCGTCTGCAAACCCTGTGTGGTCGTCTTCGTTAATCGCATAGTCCGCGTTGACCTTACGCACGAAGCCTTCTTCAAAATGCACGAGTCGCACCGCAACGCCCAGCCAATCTGAAAACCATTGCGCGGCCGCCGGGCCCTGATCAATGGCATGGACGCCCTCGCTCTTCCAAATGTTAACCGGAAAGACAGCGCCGCGTTTTTGCAGACCCACCGTCAGCGGCTCAATATTTGGAGCGGTAAGCGTCACGGTTGTATCGGTCAGCGTGGGCGTCACCTGCGCCAGTTTGGAATATTTGCGTTGCGTGAGAAATTCGCCCTCCGGCGTAACGACCATCAGCCGCCGATCATTTTCAAGCCCCATGCGCTCCACGCTTGCCTCAGCAAGGTCAAACCCGCGACAGGATTTAATCGGGTAATAAGTCAAACCGCTCAGTTGCATCATAAATTCTCCAATAGTTTGCGCCGATCCGCTTTGCCGTTAGAGGTCATCGGAAATTCTGTTAGAAAGATAAAGCGACGCGGAATCATATAATCGGGAATGCGCGTCGCCAATTCTTTTTTCATCGCCTGCATGATTTCAAAATCTGAAGAAGCGGTTTTCTGTTTAAGGATTACAAACGCGGCCAAATAGTCGGCGCGTTCCTCCTTCATTACCGGCGTCACGACCGCATCCTGCACGTTGGGCAGGGCGTGCAAATTCGCTTCAATATCGCCAAGTTCAATGCGATAGCCGTGCAGTTTAATTTGAAAATCAATCCGCCCTTCGTAGAAAATCAGGCCGTCTTTCGAACGGCCCCAATCGCCGGTGTGATATGCGTTTTGTCCGTTCAATTTGAAGAAGGCCCGCTCGGTCAGATCCGGCCGGTGGATATAGCCCGGGCTGACGTTCGGCCCGCAAATGATGATTTCGCCTCTTTCCCCGCTCGGAGCGGGTCGCCCCTCCGAATCATGAATCAGCAGTTGAGTCCCCGGCATGGGATAGCCAATTGGCAATGGATTGTATTTCTCAATGATCGCCGGCGTGATTTCCACAGAACTGGTGGCCACCGTCGCTTCGGTGGGGCCATAGGCGTTCCACAAAGCGGCCTGCGGAAAACGTCGCAACAATTCGGTGCAAATTTCCGGCGCGAGCGCTTCGCCAGCCAGCCAAAACCTGCGCAGGCGCGGCAACATCTTTTCACTGAAGGCCGCATCCATTAAACACAAACGGGCAAAAGACGGCGTGGAAACCCAGAGCGTCGCTTCGGAGTTTCTCAACGTCTCAAACAAACTTTTGAGGTTGGCAATTTCATCATTGGTCACGCTCACCAAAGTCCCCGCCTGATACAAACTGCAATACACGTCCAAAATGGACACGTCAAACGTGAACGGGGCCTGCCCGAGGATCACGCTCTGCGCTTCTTCAATCTCATGCTCAGGCAAAGTCCAATTCAGGAAGTTCTCCAGGTTGGAGCGCGGAATAATTACGCCTTTGGGCGCGCCGGTACTGCCCGAAGTGAAAATGATATACCACGGGTCTGCGGGTTTGCGCTCGCGGGGCGCAAAAGCCACATCAACTGGAGTGGATACCAAAATCTCTCTGATTTTCTCAACCGTCAAAATTAATTTGGCTTGCGCGGTTTCCACCACGGCCTGCACGCGTTGTTGGGGGAAGTAGCTTTCCAACGGGATATACGGATGCCCGGCTTTGGCGCAGGCAATGAAGCCAACGACCATTTCATTTTGTTTGTGGCCCAACAAAACCACCGGCGAGTTATCCTCTGGCAGGGCGCGCGCAATGTATTCCGCCAGTTGATTGGACTGGCGCAAGAGTTGCCGATAGGTAAGGGTTTGACCGCCGCTTTTATGGGCAACTTTGTCCGGGTAAACGTCCGCCCAGCGGTCAATTTGTGCGATGATATCCATAAAATCCTGTTATTTTCTCGCCGCTTAAAACAACCTGCCGGAAAAGATCAATAAACTAAACGCCACCAGGTGAAAGGTGATCAGCATGGAAAGCGCGCGCCAGAAAAAGCCCGGATCATTCAACAGGCGATTGCCCTTATATTTTCGATCCAGCCAGTTGGTGGCGACGAGCAGGGCGCCATGATAGAGGCCATACACAATGTAATGCAAAGCCAGCCCGTGCCAAACGCCCATCAATCCCATTGTTAACATAAAGCCAAGATAGGAAGCGGTCTGGCTATTTTTAAACCATTTCCCCTTCAGGGCTGAAAAAGTAAAGCGATTGTAAATATGGTCGCGGAACCAAAACGAAAGGCTCATGTGCCAGCGATTCCAAAAATCGCGGATGTCGCGCGAGAGGAACGGGCTGTTGAAATTTTCCGGCGTGTGAATTCCAAAGATGTAGCTGAAACCAACGGCGAACGCGCTGTAGCCCGCAAAGTCAAAAAATAGATATAGAAAGTAGGCGTACATATAAGAAAGCGTACTCAGGAAACCTACGCCTGCGGTGGCTGGGTCGAGCCAATATTGTTTGATCAAGACCGCCACAATAAACTTATACAAAAATCCGGTGAAGATACGCCGCACGCCGCCGTCCAAGTCTTCAATAACTTCTTCGCGCGTCCGCTCCTTTCCCCAATCATGCGCGAAACGGCGATAGCGGTCAATGGGACCGGACGAGATCGTGGGAAAGAACAACAAGTAGGTCAGATATTGAAGCGGGTTAATTTCCTTAATCAGTTTATCCTGCACGCCGAGTAGCACGTCCACACTGCGAAAGGTGATGTAGGAAATCCCCAAAAAGACGTACAAAGATTCGGTTTGAAAAAGCGCCGAGGCTTTCTCCACAGCCAAAGGCAGGATACTCAAGCCGACGGCCACATACAAAGCCGCTCGATTAACGCCGCGTTGTCGAATTTTCAAAAACGCCAGCGCAATCAAATATTGCAAAATGGCATACCCCAACACGAGCGCAATCGCCGGAATGGCCGCGCCGCGCTCGCGGTTCAGATCCGAATATTGGACGAGCAACATCAACGCCGTGGCTAAAATCAGCCAGGCCTTCCAAAAGCGCTTGAAGAAACCCAGCGCGGCGGCCGGAATCAGCGCGTACAACGAAATGCCAAAATACAGAAAACTGGCGTATGGAATCATGCGAGGGTCTCCGCTAATTTTTTGCGATCCACCTTGCCATTGGGCGTGGTTGGAAATCCTGAAAGAAAGATAAATTTGCGCGGTAACATATATTCGGGCAGGCGTTCGCCAAGTTGTTTTTTCATCGCGCGCATTAATTCAAAGTCCGTTTGCGCGCCCGGGTCTTTCAAAATCACAAACGCCGTCAAATAATCGGCGCGTTCATTTTTCAACGTCAGAAGAACCACCGCGTCTCGCACGTTGGGGAGCGCGTGTAAGTTCGCCTCAATGTCGCCGATTTCAATGCGATACCCATTTAGCTTGATTTGAAAATCCATGCGTCCGTCAAAAAAGATCAAGCCGTCTCGAATGTGGCCCCAATCGCCGGTATGATAGGCGCGCTGACCATCCATCTGAAAAAAGGCTTTGGAGGAAAGTTCCGCCTGATTGAAATATCCCACGCTGACGTTTTCGCCCGCAATGATCATTTCGCCGCGTTCCCCGCCCGGGGCTGGCTTGCCTTCGGGGGTGTGAATCTCCACCCGCGTCCCCGGCTTGGCTCTACCAACCGGCAAAGGACGATACTTTTCAATTACCTCGTTTGTGATTTGGATGGAAGTTGTCGCCACGGTGGCCTCGGTGGGGCCGTAGGTGTTCCAAACTTCCGCTTTGGGGAAGCGCTCCAAAAGCAGGGCGGCGATCTCCGGCGCGAGCGTTTCGCCGCAAAACCAAAATTTACGAACTTGCGGCAAAAGGCTTTCATTGAAATGCGGGTCCATTAAACACAAGCGCGCAAAAGACGGCGTGGAGACCCAAACTGTCAGTTGAGATTTGGCCAAAGCCGCGTACAGTTTCTTTGGCTCGACCATCTCTTCTTTTTCGAGGCTGAACAACGTCCCGCCCGTGGCCAGGCTGGAATATAAATCCATCACGGAAAGGTCAAACGAAAACGGGGCCTGGTTTAGGAAAATCTCTTGCGCTTCTTCAAATTTCTGTTCTGCAAGAATCCACTCGATAAAGTTTTCCAAATTATGGCGGGTGATCGTCACGCCTTTGGGCGTGCCGGTGCTTCCCGAAGTGAAAATGATGTACCATGCGTCGTCTGGTTCAAGCGGGCAGGCTGTGAAATTTTCGGGGAGTTTTACGCCGGGGAGAATTGCTTTTAGTTCGTCCACTGTCAAAAGCGTGGCGTTGGCCGTTTGGACGATGGCCTCTATCCGCTGGGCTGGAAGCGAAGCGTCCAATGGAATGTATGAATGCCCGGCCTTGAGACATCCCAAAAAGCCAATCAACATTTCGCTTTGTTTATGTCCCACCAGGGCAATCGGGGCGCGGTCATGCGGAAGGTTATTCAACAAATAATGAGCCAGTTGGTTGGACTGGCTCGTGAGTTGTTGATAAGTCAGAACGGCGTCGCCGCTGATGTGCGCGGCGCGCTCCGGGCGCGTAACGCTCCACGAATCGATTCGTTCAAGCAGATGCATTAATAGCCCTGATAGATGAATTCCGCCGGTTCAAAGTTGCCTTTGCCATACATCAAAATTAAAACGACGAGGATGGCAAAATAATAAGCGGTCAGTAAAACAACTTTGCCCCAGTAACTATTTGAGGCGGTTATGGTAAAACGCATCAAGGATTTCATTGATGTACATCCATCCTTTCGGGCTGGAATGGGAGGCCATGTCGGCGCTGAAATATTGATCGCGCCCATGTTGATGAAAATCTACAATGGGGTAGCCGTACGGGTCGGCGACTTGATGCAGGATTTGATAATACAGGTTTTGCGTTTCTTCGGAATAACCCAACGCTTCCCAGAGTTTGACGTTCATGGGCCGCCCAAGCATAAGCGGATGCCCGTCCAGTTCTTTGACGATTCGCAGAAGGATGTCCATGTCGCGCCATTCCAGCGCCAGCGGCACGTTTTTCTTAAAGCGCTCGTCCATGGAACCGGGCGGCGGAAGGTTTTCCATTAATTCTTCGCCGCGTTTCCAGCGGTCGTTATCCACGCCGTATTCATTGCCGTCGGAACGTTTCTTTTGTTCGGCTTCGGCTTTGGCAATGTCGGCGTTCCAATCAATGGCGCGTTCTGCGCGGGTGACTTTCAATTTCTCCGTGGATTGATGACGGATGAAATCCCAGACGGCATAATGGTCTTGCACGCTGATGATCGCAATTTGAAGTTTGGCCAACGGCCAAGCGAGGTAATATTTTAATTTATCGAGGGCGGAACCTGAAGACAAAGCCTGCAAGGTGAATTTTAGCAAAGGCCGCTCCACGAGCGTGTCGGGATAGTCCAACATGCGCGTGGCGGCGAGGCCTTTCGTTTCCCAACTTAGCTGGGAGCTAAAGGCCAATTCCAAGGCGTGCAATTCAGAAAAATTGGGGTTGTAGTTATCGGCGTTCATCGCGCCGCCGGGGCCCATCGTCACGGTGGCGGGCGCAAAGGAAACTACAAACTTCTTTCCGCGCATGTCCGGCCCAAGCGCGGCCAAATCCTGCGCCATGCTCAACATGGAGGTGCCTTTATTGGCCACCGTGAAGACCATGAAGTCGGTTGGGTAATTTCGAAAATATTTATAGGCTTGATAATCGCTGGGGATTAAGACAGCTTCAGAACTGGCGTACATCACCAGCAGGTCGTCTTGCTTGAACGCCAGCCGTTGCAAAACCTGACCTTTGAGGACTTCATGGAAATCCAACTGGGCCACGCTGTGGATATACTTTTGCTCGAAGCGGCTGGCGTAAATCACAAAGAGGGTGGTCGCCAACAAAGCGCCAAAAACAGCGATCAGCACGGCGGAAAGATGCGGAGCTTTTTTCATCCCTGCTTAATCCGCGCTTCAAAGTAATCAATGATTTTTTGCGGCGTCGCCCATTCTTCGCGTTCCACTTCTCCAGCGGCAAGGTCAATATTGAAATCTGCTGAAAGGTCCAGCACCAGTTCAATGGAAGCGAGCGAATCGAGCAGTTTTTCGCCAAACAGGTCAATATTCAAATCTTTGCGAACTTGATCGGTGCCGGAGTGTTGCTCCAGACGCTTTAATACAATTTCAGATACAGACATGTGCTTCTCGCGTAATTGGGGTTGAGTGGCAAAGATTATACCCCATCCACTACCACTGCCTGCGAGACGGCATATTGATGACGCAAAGCGCGCGCTTCATGATATTCTTCGGAACTAATCCACGCTTTGGCAGTTTCTGCGTCCTTGAATTTCAAAATCACCAGCCGTTTCGGCGCCCAGTCGCCTTCGAGCGTTTCATTTTTCCCGCCACGCACAATAAATTCGCCGCCATACGCGGCCACCGCCGCGGCGGACAGTTTTTTATAGGCTGTATAGCCTTCGGCGTTGTGAACTTCAATATCGAAAATAACATAGGCGGACATGGCGCGCTCCTCGGAACAGATTTACAGGGATTATAACCATTCCCAAAGGAACGCCACGGGTTACTGCGCCGCGCGCTTTCGTAAGCGGTGAATGGCGTTATGCCTTCCCAACACATAACCCTCTCTTTAGCGGTTAAATCAGCTACCCTCTGGACAGGCTTTCAGCCGCCCAGAGGGTTTTGTAATTCTTCGCGCTTATGCCCTATGGGCAGTTCGTGCGCGTCATCGTGGTGTAGAGCAGGCTTTCGTGCGTAACAGTATTACCCACCGCAATCAAGCCTTTAATGGTCAGCAATGGCGTGTTTATGGACATCGAGACACCGTTCTCGTTATTGTTCGCCGTCACGCACATCAGGGTCACTTTACCGTAAACTGCCAGGCTAAGGCCGCTTCCGTTTGTGTTATAGCTGGCAGAGACATTGCTCAAGGAAGCATTCCCTTTGGAGGAGACGTACAAGCCGCCGTCATTATTGGAGAAATTGCCGTAGCCTGTAAGGGTGACGGAACCAAATGTGGCAAAGGAAGCCAAAGCGTTGGGATGATTAAACCAATTGGTATAGTTATCCAAACTTGCGCCAAAAGCAAAGTTATTACTGGCGCTAAGGTTGCTCACCGTAATCGTGCCATCCGCCTTGATGATCAGCCCGGATTCAGAGCCAGCATCTCCATTGTGAAGAAAGGCGTTAAACCCGCTCAGAGTCACCTTTTGCGGAGCCGAAACGCCTGCCGTATCCACTGCCACGCCGTTTCCGAGGTTTAGATTCGCGGTCAGGTTTTTGGCGGTGACAGCGCCGTGGCTGTCAACCTTCAAGCCATCCAAAGCGTTTCCAATAAACGTACCATAGCCCAAAATTGTAACCGGGCTCTGCGCGCCAACAGCGTCGTTTTTGAGATACACGCCATTCCCGGTAGCATTCGCTGTGGCAGTAACGTTGCTGACCGTGATCGCGCCAGTGGAGGAAATATTTATTCCATTGCCAGAATTCGAGTTGAACGAATTGACGCCGCTCACCGCCACTCCGGCTTTGGAACCAGTAGAGTTATTCAAATATACGCCATCAACGCCGTTTGAGAACGCGCTCAAGTTGGAGGCTGAAATCGCCCCCTTAGAAATTACGCGTAAGCCGTATCCAGAATTATCATAAAATGCATTTACGCCAGCGATCGTCACGTTCTGCGGCGTGGCGGCTGACGAGTTATTAACACTGACGCCCGTACTGCCATTCAGATTCGCCGTCAGAGAACTGGCTTTGACTGCGCCAAGAGACGAGATGACCAAGCCAGCGCTACCATTCGAATTGAACGAGTTCACGCCGCTCACCGTCACCCCGGCGCTGGAGCCGTATGTATTATCAAGGAATGCGCCCACAGAGTTGTTTGAAAACACGCTTAAGTTGGAGGCTGAAATCGCTCCTGTGGACATCACGTATAAGCCGTATCCAGCATTATCATTAAATGCATTTACGCCAGTAATCGTCACGCTCTGCGGCGTGGCGGCTGTCGAGTTGTCCAAGATAACGCCATCGCCGCCGCTATTCTGATTGGCCGTCAGCGAACTGGCTTTAATGGCGCCGGTGGAGGAAATATTTAATCCACCGCCAGAATTCAAGTTGAACGAGTTTACGCCGCTTACCGTCACCCCAACTTTGGAACCGCTTAAATTACTCAGAAACACGCCATCAGAGCCATTTGAAAACGCGCTCAAGTTGGAAGCTGAAATCGCTCCCTTGGAAACTACGTGTAAGCCGTATCCAGCATTGTCATTAAATACGTTTACGCCAGCGATCGTCACATTCTGTGATTTGACGGCCATCGTGTTGTTCACGTACACGCCTGTACTGCCATTTTCACTGACAGTCAGGTTCGTCAGAGTCACCGCGCCATTGGAGAGGATGTATAGCCCGGAATCATTTGTATTTCGCAAAGCCATCAGGAAACCCGTCACCGTCACTGGTTGCGCACTGGTTGCGGCTATGTTATCCGCATAGACGCCGCGCTGATTATTATCGCTGGCTTGCACCTGGTTCAATTTGATCGCGCCGTTTGAGACGATGTACAAACCCGTATTCGTGGTGGAGCCATTAAAGGAACTCGTGTTCACCGTGATGGGCGAGGCGACGGTATCGGTCGTGTTATCCAAATAAACCCTGTCCTTGTTGCCGTTGGCGGAAACGTTCGTCAGCGTAATTGCGCCGTCGCTCCAGGCGGACAGCCCGTCCCCGCTCAAGTTGTTATTCAAGGTCACGTTCTTCAGCGTAATCGTCGCCTGTGTGGCGCTCGCGGTGTTCGTCAAATAAATACCCGCAGTCGTCGAGTAATTTGTGTTCATCACCGTCACATTGGAAAGGACGATATTTTTGGTAGTGGCCACATACAAGGCGCCAGTATTGGCATTATTTTGCGCATTATCCATCACGATCTGGTTGATAACCACCGCTCCGTTCCAGTTAATAATGCTAATTCCAGTATCAAAGATTGAAACGCCATCAATCACCTTCGACCCGGCTACGCCGTTCCAGCCGCCTTGCAAAGTGAGGCTGTAGTTCTTTGCGGCGGACCAAATGGCATCTCCATTAATCACCAGATCTCCTCCCACCTGAGCATCCTCTCCGGATTCAATCCAAATTGTGCCGTTCTTGGTTGGAACAGTACCAACTACCAAGTCGGATAATTGTGCGAATGATGCAGAACAGCCGCCTGTATTTGGTTTGGGCGCCACGCCTGCCGGACACCAAATTGGGTCTTTCTCCACTACGGGAGCGCCGGGAACAGTAGCCGCAGGCGGAGCCGCCTCTTCTTCCGTTACCGCCGCTGGAAGTTCTTCAACCGGCGGCAGGCCGCCATCTTCCGTCGCCACCGGAACTTCCGGCGTGGCGGGCGGGATTTCCCCATCCGCAAACGCGGTCGTTGTCGCCATGGCCGTCAAGGCCAGGGACAACAAAAGTGAAAACAGTTTTAATCGCAATTGTCGCGCCATAGGACTCTCCTTCAAAATGATTAATGAGAACGTTCGACTCAAAGTACAAAAAAATCTAAAAAATTCAGCCATCACCTCCTTGTAATTTATTCAAAGACATTTTCGCTGTCGCCTGGGCAGGTTCAAAATCTTTGACCGGCTACTCCTTCCTGCCAATTAACCCTATGAACATCACAACCACGCTGACGCCCGCTACGATACCGGTTACTTTGCCCGCAATCTGCATTGCCATCACCGGGTCGGTGGAATTCGGCGCAACGGAGAGCATGACGAAATAGAATCCCAGCGCCAGGGCGATAAACAAACAGCCCGCAATGACCAATCTCCAATTTTTCTTTCGCATGATTATTTTTTACTCCTTTTTGAAAATTTTATTTTACAAGGGCTTTCACCGAGATTGCGCAAGCCCTATATATTTAATCCGTGTTTAGGATGGCGCGATGATTGACATTACTCAGCGCCAGGTGGTTTGCTTTATCCTTGCCATTCAAGGCAGGCTCGTTACGAAAGCTACCTCCTCTGCCTCAGGTCTAGCGCCCGCGCCTCCAGGTCTTTTGGGTCCTTTCCAAATACCATGATTACCGCAACAAGCAGAAAGATAACGGCGACACAGGAGACTGAGCCAATCGCGATCACCAGGGTAAAAGTCATGGGTGGGAAGGTCATCTCAATTGGGGTGGATTTATCCGCCATGAGCGGTTTGAGCGCGTTCACCGCCTTTTGAACCTGATCCGATTCCGTATAGGTTCGGCTCAAAACGATTCGGTCTCCAGTGGTAGTCAGAAACTCCGCATGGGCAGAACACCCTTTCTTCGGACCCGCCCCCCTGCAGTCCAAATTTCGTTCGATATCATAAACCTGAGTCGCATGGACCTCTGCAAGCGTCCAGCCAAAGAAAACGTCGCGGGACTCGCAGGTATAAGACTGGTCAGCCTGTAATTCACATTGGACTTCCAACGAGGTCAGGAGGCTCGCAAAAAGCGCGGTCATTACTATCAGCGTGATGACCATACTCAACAACGTGCCAGCAAGTTTGACAATTTTTTTCAACACGCCGATTCTCCTTCTGCTTTCAGCAAGCGCACCTCCGTTTTTGAATTAGGGCGCGGGCAGGGCATGGAACGAATTGACCACCGCCGAATACAGGCTTTCCAATGCGGGGAACCACTCGGCGTCTGGCGCCCAGGGCGTAAATTGGAGGATGTACAGACGTTCGCCGTCCACCATGAAAACCTGGCGCGTCGAGTCCTGCGCGGGTAGTCCGTCCACCACGATTGCAGATTTTCCGTCTATCAGGAGTTCACTGCGTAAGATGCCCATGTCCGCGCCTGCTTCGGCAATTTTCCCGTCTGCGATTTGCGCGGCAGTCTGCCCCGAGGCGGCTTCCACGCTGACCAGTACGATTGCGTCCCCTGGCAGAAAATCTCCACCTGAGGCGCCGTTTGGATGGATGGCAACCATGCGCGGCGGAACGGCGGCATATTCTTTGGGATAAAGGAAGCAATAGCCTTCTTCAGCATTTGTAAACAGGCTCAATTCTGCGGTTTCAACGGGGCACGCGCTGGCTGGCACGGGCGGGATGGGCGTATCAGCGACAGTGGCGGCTTCGGTAGCGACGGCGGCTGTAGTGGACGTTTCAGCAACGACAACGGCTTCGGTAGCGACGGCAACTGTAGCGGGCGGTAAAACTTCAGTCGGCGCGAGGCTTGCGGCAGTTGGCGCACATGCCGAAAGGGTGATGAGTAGTAGAACTGCTCCAATGATTTTTTTCATGCGATGAATATCCTTTGTTTTGTAAGTTGACTTCTTGCATAAGTAAAAACGTGTTTTGAACCGCAGAGGCGCGGAGTTCGCCGAGTTTAAGAATTTCTCTGTGTTCTCCGCGTCTCTGCGGTGAACATTCAGACTTTTGCAAGAGGTCTAGTATTTGATTCGTCATTTCAACGAGTGAACCGAGGAGAAATCTTAACTGTGTTCAACAGGGTTTCTCGCCCAAGGCTCGAAATGACAGTTTTTAGGCAGTCTCTAAAACTCTGACTTCACCGTTTTGCCCGTCCACGCCGATGCGGTCGCCATCTTTGAATTGCGCGGTGGCGATTTGCGTGCCCAGCACGGCAGGGATGCCATATTCCCGCGCCACAATTGCCGCGTGCGAAAGCGGACCGCCCGTGTCCGAGACTACCGCGCCCGCCAGTGTGAAGAGCGGCGTCCAGGCGGGGTCGGTGTAGGGGCAAACCAGCACATCGCCCGATTGGAGTTTGTCAAATTCGGCGGGACCGTTGATGACTTTCACCGTCCCTTCAGCGTAGCCCGAACTGCCCGACAAGCCTTTCAAAACCGAAGCGTTGGAACTGACTTTCTTCGCCGCCTGCCATTTGCCGCGCCAGAGTTTCATGGCTTGCGGTCTGGCTTTCTCGCGGCGCGTAATCAAGGCGGGGATTTCACTCAAAGCGAGCGAGCCGCCTAACGCCGCGCAGAGTTCGTTTAACGTCAGGTAGATGATTTGCTTCGCGTTGGACAATGCGCCGCCCTTCATTAATCGTTGCGCGGCTTCGTCCACACCGCGACGGGCTTGCAGGAAACCTTCTTCGATGGTGTAGAGCGTGGATTCGCGCGCGACGTGTCCACTGCGGAATTTTTCGAGCGTGGAGATGAATCGGGAACGGGACCAGCCTGAAAGTCCAGCCAGGAGGCGTTGGCGAATTTCATCGTAGTGATGCGCTTCGACATGCGGTTTATCCGCGCGCAGGATGACGGCAATCGTCGTCAACAGAGTGGCGGGAGTTTCTGACCAGGAGCGGTTGGAAAACGGCAGGTACATGCGCATGGTGCGCGCGCCGTGTTCATCCAAAAATGCTTGCACTTTCTCCAGCAGAATCTTTCCTTCGGCGTCTTTTTGAATGGCGGGCAGGACTGAATCCAACGGCGTGTTCACCAAAATTTCGCGGGCGCGGGGAAGTTGCCCCGCTTCGCTGGCGAGTTGACGCAGGGCATGGTCTATGACCGCCGTTTTGTAGGGCAGGTCGCCGAGCAAATCCATGACGCTGATTTGTTTTGAATCTTTGGCGAAGCGCAGTAGGAATTTTAGAAAAGCGGAGCGGGCAACGGCGGGGATGATAAAGTTGCGGAAGCGGATGGCGCCGACGCGGCTGGTTACGTCCACCGCGCCCTGAATGAATTGCGCGAGTTCAGAATTGCCCAAGCGGGTCACCTCCACCTGACGAAGCGCGTCCAACGCCGCCGCGAATTCTGCGTGTTGCTGGTTGAGCCAGCGGTTGGGGTCGGACTTTAATTTTTTGAGCAGATGTCCCAACGCAGAGAGGACGCGCCATGTGATGCGCGGGCTGGGCGGGACAACGTTTGGAAGCCCATCCTGATTGAGCAGGATGATTTTTTCGGCGGGCGGCAAATCCACGCCGTACTCATGAAGCGCGTCAATCAATTGCTGGTAACTATCGAGGACGGCGGAATAATCCAACGGGTAGGGCGGTTCGGGGTAATGCTCCAAAATATCGTTGAGCATGGCGTGTTGTGCGCGGCTCAAAATTTGCGGTTGCGGCGCAGTCACGGCAAGCGAAGTGACGGGGCGGGTTTGCAAAAGATAGAGTTGATCGTTGGCAAGCGCCCATTCAATATCTTGCGGCGCGCCGTAATATTTTTCCACCTGTTCGCCCAATGCCGAAAGGCGGCGCAAGTCGGCGTCATCCAAACTCAGGCGTTCGCGTTCAGCGGATGCGGTTTCAATTTCCGCCGTACTCCCTGATGTCATGTCAATGCGCGTGGCTTTCGTGCCGCAGGTTTGCTCCAGCACACGAAAACGCTTGCGCGCAATTTTGAAGGTATCGGGCGTGACGCGCCCAGAAACTACGCTCTCGCCCAGCCCATAGGCGGCATTAACCAGCATTTCATCTTTTTGATTAGTGATGGGGTTAACGGTGAACAACACGCCCGCCACGTCTGCCGCCACCATCTTTTGCACCACCACCGAAAGGCTGACCTGTTGATGCGGAAATTGATTCCGCTCGCGGTAGGCAATGGCGCGTTCCGTCCACAACGAAGCCCAACAGCGCTGAACGTGCAGGGTTAATTTTTCGTTGCCGCGAATACCAAGATAACTCTCCTGCTGACCCGCAAAACTCGCGTCGGCGAGGTCTTCTGCCGTGGCGGAGGAACGGACGGCGACGGGGGCGAGTCCGCCGTTGAGTTTGGCGTACGCTTCTTGAATGGACTTTGAAATTGATTCGGGCATCGAGGCGCTTTCCATCCGCTGACGGATTTTTTCGCCCGCTTCGCGCGCGGGCAGGGTCGCCAGCAGGCGCTCCATCTCCACCCATAAATCCATCTCGTGGATGAATTGTTTGTATGCGTCGGTGGTGACGCAAAATCCATGCGGGACGGGAAGCCCCGCGCGCGCCATCTTCCCCAGGTTTGCGCCTTTGCCGCCCACCAGAGAAATATCTCCCAAATCTATTTCGTGAAACCATGCGATTGTCATAGGTAAGCCTTTTGTTTTGAAGGTAATGTTGTACAGTCTTTTCCCTCATCCCCAGCCCTTCCCCCAAAAGGGGAAGGGAGTCCCCTCTCCCTTAGGGAGAGGGCTAGGGCGAGGGTTAAAAATTGAACGCCTGCTTCAAGCGTTGAAGTCGTTGCGGAGACGCCAAGCCCAGCAGAAGACCAAGCGCGCCGACAACGGTCAGCGTGGCGAAGATGGAGGCAAACATGCTGGCGTTTACTTCGCCCGCCGTCAGCCAAATGCCCAACAGGGGAATCCCCATCGCGCCGCCCATGTTACGCGCCATTTGAATCAGCCCGCTGGCGGTGGCAAGATGTGCGTTTTCCGCCGCCTGTTGGGCGGATTGAAGATAAACGGGCAGGAGCAAGCCCATGCCCGCGCCAATCAGAGCCGCCATCCAGGTGACCGTGCCGCTCATGGTCACGGTCAACAGGGAAAAACCAACCACGACGAGAATCCACGCAACTGCCTGCGTTTGATTTTTCCAGCGGCTTGCCAACGCGCCGCCAATGCCAGAAGCCACGCCCGCCATGAGCAGGATGGGTAAGAGCGCCAACCCTGTGGCGGTTGCGTTCAAGCCGTGAATTTTTTCGAGATAGAGCGGGAAGTAAGCCAGCGCGCCGTTCGTGACGAAGCCCAGCAAAAGCGTTCCCAGCGCCGCCCGCCACAACAGCGGATGACCTAACAAGTCAATTGAGATGACGGGATATTCCTGATGTTGCTCCCAAAACACAGCGCACACAAGCAACGCAACCTGCCCGACACAAAATGCGATTCCATAGTAGAGATAGTTTCCGCCCAAGCCAATCCACTGAAACCCAACCAGCCCCACGCACAAGCCAGCGCCGATTAAGAACGCGCCGAGCCAATCTATTTGCAGGGCGTCGGCGGGCTGGGCTTTGTTTGGAAGTCCAATCTGCGCCAGAGCGATCGCCACCGCACCGAGCGGCAGAACCAGGTAAAAGCCCCAATGCCAGGAGAAGGTATCCGTCACCCAGCCGCCGAGCGGAGGTCCGATTAAGTTGGCGAGGACTTGCACCGCGCCAATCACGCCGAAAATTTTTCCGCGTTCGTTTTCGCCGAACAAATCTCCAATGGACGCCAATGCCGCCGGAGCCACCGCGCCCGCGCCAATGCCCTGCACTACGCGAAAGGCGACCAACTGCGCCATGCTTTGCGAAAGCCCCACCAGCGCCGAGCCGAGGAGAAAGACCAACATTCCGTTGATAAACAGCGTGCGGCGACCCGCCACATCTGCCAGCCGCGCAAAGAGCGGAATGGTGACCGTGGAGGCGAGCATGTATCCGCCGAAGACCCAACTGTATAACTGCATTCCGCCCAGGTCGCGCTCGATGACGGGCAGAGAGGTGGCGACCAAAGTTTGCATCAAGGCGGAGGCGCACATCCCCACCAGAATGCCGCTGAAACCAATCCATTTGTGGTTCATGAGCGCGCCGACAAGCCTTTTAAAACCACATCCACAGAGGTATTCATTTTCTCCCGCAGAGAGACACCTTCGGTCAGCGACCAATACGAGACTACCGTGAAATAAATTGCGGCGAAGACCAGCGCGGAGTCTTGAGCCTTGACTTCCCTGTTTAATTCACCGCTCTCTTGCCCCGCCAGAATTAAGCGCGTCAACAATTCCAAAAACTTGCGTTTATTTGGGCTGTCTGGCTCGGTGGAAAAATTCAAGCGCACCATCTGCTGGGCAATCGGTCGGTTGGCTTCGTACCATTCCGCCGAGGCAGTGAGCGTATTCTTCAAAACGAGCGCAATGGGTTGCTTTGCTTCCATGCCTTCTTCGGCGGCAGCGGCGATCATCTCCATCGTGATCTCGCCAAGTTGCTTGAAAACCGCTTCCTTGGTGGGAAAGTAAGTGAAGAACGTGCCTTTGCCAATATCAGCGGCTTCGGTGATCTCGGCTACGGTGGTGTTGTCAAAGCCGTTCTCGGTGAACAAATCCATCGCTACACGAAATATGCGCTCTTTGGTCTCTTTTTGGCGTTTTTGAGTACGGGTAAGAGTGGTAGGCATTGCTTTTCTCCTATATAAATATACTAACAATAATTTCGACTGAAGTCATTATTGTAGTGATTGTAAAATGTTTTTGAAAATCAGACAAGGGGGAAAATCTTTGAAGAAATCCTCAGGCGAAGAAACATTGGAAAAGGCATAAAAACCGTCTTATAATCAAGCAACCATGCTTTACGACTTTTACGAAATTCTAGGTCGAGGGATTGTTGCGGCGCGAACCGGGCGTTACAAAGAAGCGATTAAATATCTCGACCTTGCCGCAAAAATCGAGCCATCCAACCCGCGGGTTTGGTTATGGCTGGCAACTGCATCTGAAACAGTCGAAGCGAAACGAGGCCACCTGCAAGCGGCGTTACAGGCAGACCCCAACTCCCTTGCCGCCAGTATTTTACTTAATCGCTTAAATCAAACAGAGGATGAGTCTCACGGCAAGCCCACCCAATCAGTAATCTTTGCCTGCCCATATTGCGGCGGCAAGCAAAGGTTCGACCCAGACCTTTCCGGTATGCACTGCGAACACTGCGGTAAAGTAGAGTCTCTGACGTTAAACAACGCCGTCGAGCGCGAGATTCATTTAACGACAGAGCTTCAGAAAGAGTCGGGGAACTGGGCGTTTGTCGAGGCGCGATCCACCTGTGACGCATGCGGCGCAAAAACATCTCACCCGCCCAGTCAGGTAACTATAAAATGTCCGTTTTGCGATTCAGACATGGTGACTGCCCAATCCGCCACTCCCAATCTGGTCTCCCCCACTGGCATCGCGCCATTTCAATATCACAGAGATGACATTTTAGAAATCGTCGCAAAACAATGGAACCTTCAAACGCAAAAGCTCTCGCGACTCATCAACAACAACGAGGTCACGCTTTCATCCATATATCTGCCATTTTGGACGTTTGACGGGACAGTGCAGATTCGTTGCGCCTTAGGCTATCGGGTCCCGCCCATCGTTTACTCGCCGGAAGAACGGGTGATTCTCAAAGGCCGGGAGTTTGCCGAAAAAAGTTGGTTTGAATGCGAGGTTGACGACTTGCTGGTATACGCCGCCCAAAGCGTGCCGCACAATTCAATCGCCTCAATCTTTCCCTTCGACCTGAAGTCCATCTGCACATATCGTCCTGAAGTTTTGGCTGGCTGGCAGGCTGAAAATTATCAAATGGCGCTTGCAGACGCCTCCATCGAAGCGCATAAACTCATGCGCGATGTCGCCTTCAAACGAGCCACGCGTCGAAATTTATTCATGCGAACTTCGGAACTGATTCAAGACGACGTTCAAGTGTTTGACAAAACCTACAAACTCATCCTCCTGCCAGTCTGGATCGTCCGCCGAAAGAACGCCGACGCTTCCTCCCGCATATTAATCAATGGACAATCGGGAAAAACCTCCGCGCACAAGCCGGGATGGCTCAGCGCCTTCAAGAACTTTCTGAAGTAGCAACCACAAGCCCCGAATCAAGGACTGCAAGCCCAAACTCACGGTTATAATTCCACACATGGAATCGCAACCGCAAACCTTTCGCGCCTACCTTCCCTCAACCATTTTATTAATCCTCGTGGGCTGGGGCGGGCTGGGCGCAATCATCTTCCTTTCCCTGCCGTTTGTTTGGGCGCGCTGGGGCTTTTTTGTCTGCGGCATCCTCGCGCTCACCGGCACGGCTTTGCCCATCGTTTACTTTTCACACAAACGCTTTCCCGGTCACCAACCTGCCGACGCCAAAGCCCTTCTCCGCCAATCCCTCTGGGTGGGCATTTACGGCGCAACGCTCGCGTGGCTTCAACTTGGCCGTCTGGTTACATTTTATGTCGTCCTCGGTTTGGCCGGCGGCTTCATCGCCGCCGAATATTTCATTCGCGTCCGCGAACGCGCCAATCGCAAACCGCTCCCCCTTTCAGATGACGAACCTGCGTAACCTGCCTGCTGTCGATCAACTCCTCGCCTCCGCAGGCAGTTTGATTCAGGGCTACGGGAAACCGCTCACGCGGGATGCGCTTCGTCAGACTTTGGACGAAACTCGCACGCGCCTCAAACTTAATCCCGAAGCGGGTGCGCCCACAACCGACATACTCCTCGCCCAAGCCGAAGCCCACCTCCTCGCCTGGACGCAGGCAACCCTACAGCCAGTCATCAACGCCAGCGGAGTGATTCTCCATACCAACCTTGGGCGTGCGCCGCTCTCGCATTCCGCCACTGAGGCCATGCGTCAAGCCGCATTAAATTATTCAACCCTGGAGTTTGACCGCGCAACTGGCAGGCGCGGCTCGCGCTCCATTCACGCCGAAGCGCTCCTGCAAAAAATCACCACAGCGGAAGCGGCGCTCGCCGTCAACAATAACGCCGCGGCTATGTTGCTCATCCTCTCCGCGCTCGCCCACAAAAAGCGCGCAATCATTGCCCGTTCGCAACTCGTCGAAATTGGCGGCGGCTTTCGCATTCCAGATGTGCTGAAGCAATCTGGCGTAAAGTTGGTTGAAGTTGGAACCACCAACAAAACCCGCCTGGCGGATTACGAAACTGCCCTCGCCGACTCTAACTCCGCCATCCGTTCATCCGCTTTATTATCCGCTACAACCCGCTCATCCGTTAATCTGGTCTTACGCGTCCATCGCTCCAACTTCAAGCTGATTGGGTTCACCGAAGAGCCTGAATTAAAAGACCTTGCCGCGCTCGCACGTCAATACAATGCGCCGCTGGTGGATGACCTCGGTTCTGGAGCGCTCTATCCCACCGAAAAATACGGGTTGGCGCATGAGCCGATGGTTCAAGAGTCTTTACAAGCTGGCGCCGATTTGGTTTGTTTTTCTGGCGACAAATTGCTTGGCGGCCCGCAGGCTGGAATCATCGTCGGCAAAAAAGTCTGGATGGATAAACTCAAAAAACATCCGCTGGCGCGGGCGTTACGCGCCGACAAGCTTTGCCTGGCCGGGCTCAGCGCCACGCTTTTGCATTACCTCAAAGATGAAGCGGAGCGGGAAATCCCCATCATGCGGATGATGTCCATATCGCTGGAGCAGATTAAGGTTAAGGCTGAAGCGTGGGTTGTGAATTTGGGGCGCGGCGCAGTCGTCGCCGGCGAATCCACCGTGGGCGGCGGTTCGCTCCCGGAAGAATCCATCCCCACCTTTCTGGTTGCAATCCCAGTAAAATCCGTCGAAAAATTTTTGAAGGACCTGCGCGAACAAAACCCGCCGATTATTGCGCGGATTACGGACGGCCAAATTTTGCTCGACCCACGCACGGTCATGCCCGAACAAGAACAGGGTTTGTTGATTACCATAAAAAAACTTTTGGAGGAACCATGAAATCTGATTTGGACGCTTTAATGCACGCTCGCAATTTGGACGCTTTGATCATCTTTGGCAACGCCGAACATAACCCGCCCATGTACTACATGACTGGCGGCGGGCACGTGAGCCACGCCACGTTAATCAAGAAGCGCGGGGCTGAAGCGATTTTGTTTCATAACGACATGGAGCGCGATGAAGCCGCCAAAAGCGGATTAAAGTTGATTTCTTACAGCAAATATGGCGTTGAGGATCTATACAAAAAAGCGCAGGGCGACGCAGTGTTGGCCAGCGCTCTGCGCATGGAGTTGGCGCTAAAGGACGCGGGCGTAACGGCCGGGCGCGTGGGCATTTATGGAACGTATGATTTGAGCGCGGTGTTTGGAACGCTCACACATCTGCAAAAAATATTACCCACAGTAGAGTTAGTGGGCGAAGCGCGCGAAGATTCACTGTTTTTGCGTGTGATGGAAACGAAAGACGAAGCGGAAGTTAATCGAATTCGTCAAATGGGCAGGATTACAACTTCAGTGGTGGCTCAGGTGCGAGAATATTTAACGGCGTGCGATGTTCGCTCTGACGAAGTATTGCTCAAAGAAGATGGAACGCCATTAACAGTTGGCGACGTTCACGCCAAAATTCGTTTATGGGTAGCGGAACAGGGCGCGGAACTGCCTTCCGGTTTTATCTTCGCGATTGGGCGCGACGCAGGCGTGCCGCATTCCGCCGGAAACCCAACCGATTTAATGCGGCTGGGACAGACGATTGTCTTCGACATTTATCCGGCCGAAGCGGGCGGCGGCTATTATTATGATTTTACCCGCACCTGGTCGCTGGGCTACGCCACACCCGAAGCTCAGGCGTTATACGATCAGGTGAAAGAAATTTTTGACCGGCTAAACGAAAATTTTGATTTGAATGCGCCGTTCAAAAATTACAACCAGATGACTTGCGAATATTTTGAATCCAAGGGGCACGCCACGCCGATGAACACCAAAGCGCCGGTGGAAGGGTATGTGCATTCGCTGGGGCATGGCGTGGGCTTAAACATCCACGAGCGACCGTTCAGCGGGCTGACGGCCGGGGACGATCAGCGGCTGGCGCCGGGCGTGGTAATCACCTCCGAGCCGGGGCTGTATTATCCCGAAAAAGGCATGGGCTTCCGTATTGAAGACACGCTTTGGGTGCGCCCGGATGGAAAAATCGAAACGCTGGCGGAATACCCGTATGATTTTGTTTTGCCAATGAAGCGCTGGAAAAAATAGCTCCACATGCTTCATCTTCAAACGCTCACGCTTCGGCCGTTTTTAGAAAGCGAAGCGAATCATTTTCCGTTCACCGTGCCGGCCTTACGCGCGCTTCACGAATTAAAGTTTAATTCGCCAGTTACGTTTTTTGTCGGCGAAAACGGCTCTGGAAAATCCACGGTGATGGAAGCGCTGGCCTGCGCGGCGGAATCGATTACCGTGGGAAGCGAAAGCGTGCGCACGGATCCAACGCTCGCGCCAATCCGCAAATTAGCCAACCATTTCAAACTCACCTGGACAAAGCGCACGCGCAAGGGTTTCTTTTTACGCGCCGAGGATTTTTTTGGTTACGCTCGCTCCATGCGCCAAACCCGCGAAGAAATGGAATTGGAAATTGAAAACGTGGATAAAGAATATAAAGGCCGCTCTAAATATGCGGCGGATCTGGCAAAATCCGCTTATGCCGGTCAGCTTTCGGCGCTGAGAAATCGGTACGGCCGGGACCTTGACGATTATTCGCACGGCGAAGCGTTCCTCACTTTATTTCAAGCGCGTTTTGTGCCTGGCGGGTTATACCTGCTGGATGAGCCTGAAGCGGCGCTATCGCCCAGCCGCCAGCTTACTTTTATTTCCGCGCTCAAACAAATGCTGACCCAGGAGGCGCAATTTATCATCGCCACACACTCCCCCATCATTTTGGCTTTTCCCAACGCGCAAATTTTAGAATTCAAAAACGGTGAAATAAAAGAAGTACACTATAATCAACTTGAGCATGTAAATTTGACCAAAGATTTTCTGGCAAACCCGGAAAGTTTTCTACGATACCTATAACAAACCAATTTATGACCGCCTCCTTTCCCTCTGCGCGCATCCTTGCGCTTGAAACCTCATGCGACGAAACCGCCGCCGCCATCATTGAAAACGGGCGCATTTTGCATTCCTCAATCGTCGCCTCGCAAATGGAAATTCACGCCCGCTACGGCGGCGTCTTTCCAGAAGTCGCTTCGCGTCAGCATGTCCTCAGCGTGATGCCCGTCGTTGAGCAGGCGCTGGCGCAGGCGCACCTCACGCTGAACGACATTGACGCCATCGCCGTGACACAAGGCCCCGGCTTGGCCGGTTCGCTGGTGGTTGGCATCAACACCGCCAAAGGTCTGGCGCTTGGCGCAAACAAACCGCTGATTGGCGTCAATCATCTGGAGGGGCATTTATATTCGGCGTGGGTGTATAACGCGGGCGAAGCGGCCCCGCCTGAGCCGCAATTTCCCCTAATCGCCTTGCTGGTTTCCGGCGGGCATACTGAAATCAATTTGATGACCGATCATCTCACTTATCAGCGCCTCGGCTCCACGCAGGATGACGCGGCGGGCGAAGCCTTTGATAAAGTGGCCCGCCTGCTCGAATTGCCGTATCCGGGCGGCCCGGCGATTCAACGCGCCGCCGAAGAAGGCGACTCCACCCGATTCAATTTTCCACGCTCGTGGATGGACGGAACGTACAACTTCTCGTTTAGCGGATTGAAGACTTCCGTTTTATACGAGACGCAAGAACTGAAAAAGAAAGGGAAGAATCTTCCCATCCCAGATTTAGCCGCATCTTTTCAGCAAGCGGTAATTGACGTGCTGTTCAAGAAAACCATCCAAGCCGCCAGGGCCTACGGCGCGAAAGAAATCCTCATAGCGGGCGGAGTTTCCGCCAACCGCGCCTTGCGCCAAACCTTCAAAGCGCAAACCGAATTCCCCGTCCATATTCCGGCTTTCTCACTCTGCACCGACAACGCCGCCATGATCGGATCGGCGGCCTACTTTCGCTGGGTTAAGGGGCAGGTTTCAGAATTAAGCCTGGACGCCCGCCCCACCTGGCCGCTGGCCTGAAAGGCATTAAACGCAAACCCCTTTCAGGCTTGCCCAAGCTCGAAAGGGGTTCGTTGAGGGAGAATGTAATTTTTATTATAGTCCGCGAGTTAAATTCATTCTGAAATCAAGATGAAAACCACTTAAGAATTTATACAGGCGCTTTTAAGCAAGCCAACAACTCAGCTAAATGAATGGGCCCTTCGCGCAGGATGACCGGCTCCTGACCTGTACAATCCACCAGCGTGGAGGGGATTCCGCCGGGCGTTTCTCCGCCATCCAGGATGAGCGGAATCCGGCCGTTGAGTTGGGCGAACGCTTCCTGCGCTGTGGTTGGGCTGGATTGGCCGGAAAGGTTGGCGGAAGTGACGGCCATGGGGCCAGTCGCGCGCAATAAGTTCAACGCGGCGGGATGATTGGGAATGCGCACGGCAACCGTTTGCGTAGCCGAGACGGCGTTCGGCAAAGTTTCTTTTTTGGGGAGGACGCAAGTGAGCGCGCCCGGCCAAAACCGCCCCGCAAGCTTAAGCGCCATGAGCGGAACGCTTGCGGCAATTTGATTTAAGTCTTTCAAGTCGCCAATTAAAATGGGAATCGCTTTTTCGATGGGACGTTGTTTGGCTGTGTAAATGCTTTCAATGGCGGTGTGGTCAAAAGCCAGCGCGCCCACGCCATACACAGTATCCGTGGGAAAGGCGACGAGGCCGCCGTTTTGCAAAATTTTCAGCGCCGACTTAATTTCATCCGCAGGGAGAATTTCAGTTTTCATTGTCAATCTCCAACAAGCGATCGTGACCGGCTAAATCGGGATGGACGTTAATTCTGGCGTTTGGGAAAAAGCGTTCTGCCAGGCGGGCCGCGCTCGCGCCTTGCGAGGCTTCAATTTCACAGAGGATTAAATGCTTCGGCGCAAGATACGGCGGGAGGATTGAAAATAATTTCCGATATATCTCCAGCCCATCCGCGCCGCCATCTAACGCGAGGGTTGGCTCTTTTTGATAAATTTCCAAATTATACAAAGTATTGGTTGGGATGTATGGTAGGTTGGCGCAGATAACGTCGAAGGTCGCAGGTTGCAAGTCTGACCTTTGACTTTTAAATTGCGGCCTTGGCAATAAATCACATTCAACAAAATCAATTTGTTTTTCCACTTTATTTTTTAGCGCATTCTCTTTGGCGATGTGCAACGCTTTAGGAGAAATATCCGTCGCGAGGATTTTTGCGTTGGCAACATTCACGGCAATCGAGACGGCAATCGCGCCGGAGCCTGTGCCAATATCGGCGACATTGTGGGCGGAGGGATGAGCCT
>JADZCC010000089.1 GCA_020851785.1 Anaerolineales bacterium | reverse complement strand
TAAATTTCGGTGGGTAACGAATGTTTCAGCAGATAAGCGGATATATCTTTTTGGATTTCGAGCGTTTGCCACTCAGCCGGGCGGTCGGCGCGGTGTTTTTTTATCCGCGCGGACATTTCCTCATCCCAGGCTTGCGCGGTGGCGATGAAGGTCACAGCCTTTCCAGATTCTTCGGCAAGTTTTTGGGCGTAGGAAGATTTTCCGCTCCGTGCGCCGCCTGTAATGAAGGTTAGCTTGCCCATATTATTTTCTCCAGCATTTTCATATCCAGCGCATTTTCTACAGCGTCTGCTAATTTTTCTAATGAATTTTCGAATCGCAAAGATTGCGATTCGATTTCACCTTGCCAACCCAAACGAGTCAGCCAGGCCTGGCGAAAAGAATCATTGGCGAACAATCCGTGGATGTAACAACCCCAAACTTTTCCATTAGACGAAACGCTCCCATCTTTAACTGAAACTTGTTCGCCGTTACGAAAGGCAATTTCCAACCATTGAGTTTGACTCTGCGTCTCACCCATATGAATTTCATAGCCATGAAGCGTTGCGTCGGTTAAGTTTTCAAAATTCAAAATCTTCGCCTGGATTTGATAAGTGTTTTTTTGTTTTGCAAAAGTTGTTCTAACAGGCAATAAACCCAAGCCATCCACCGAATCGACTTTTGACTCAACATGCAATGGGTCGTAAATCGATTCGCCAAGCATTTGATAGCCGCCGCAAATCCCAACCACTTCGCCGCCAGTTTCTGCAAATCGGACAATGGCATTAGCTAAACCAGTTTCCCGAAGCCAGGTTAAATCTGCCAGTGTGCTTTTCGTGCCGGGAACGATGATGGCGCGTGGTTTTCCTAATTTATCTAATGAATCAATGTGGCGGATGTGAACATTTGACTCCGCTCGCAGGGAATCAAAATCGTCAAAGTTGGCGATGCGAGGCAATGCGATAACGGCAATATCTGTTTGGGATGTGGAAGCGGGCTGGGCTGAGCGTGAAGCGGCTTCCACTGAAACGGCGTCTTCATCAGGCAGGGATAATCCTTTTAAGTATGGAATCACGCCCAGCACAGGAAGTCTCGTTTTTTGTTGAATGATTTGAACGCCGTCGTCAAAAAGTGAAAGGTCGCCGCGAAATTTATTGACGATGAAACCGCGCATCAATTTTTGCTCGTCAGGTTCGAGCAGAAAATGCGTGCCAATTAATTGCGCAAAGATTCCGCCGCGGTCAATATCGCCAACCAGCAAGACGGGAGCCTGTGCATATTTTGCGACAGCCATATTGACAATGTCGCCACGTTTGAGGTTTAACTCCGCAGGACTACCCGCGCCTTCGATGATGACAAGCTCGTAGCTTCTGCGCAAACGGTCTAAAGACTCTTTGACTTGCCCCCAAAGAATTTCTTTTTTTTCGTAATAAGTTTTTGCTTCCAGCGTTTGCCAAGGACGACCGTTGAGAATAATTTGTGAACGCGAATCGGCTTCGGGTTTTATCAAGACGGGATTCATATCAACAGCAGGTTCGAGATTCGACGCCATGGCTTGCAAGGCCTGGGCGCGACCAATTTCACCACCATCGGCGCAAACCGCCGCGTTGTTTGACATGTTTTGCGCTTTGAATGGCGCAACTTTAATTCCACGCCTTGCATAAATCCTGCATAATGCCGTTGTGATTAAACTTTTTCCAGCAGATGAACTACTGCCTTGAATCATCAACGCTTTGGCTGTCATGGCAAATGACTTACAGCGTTCAATAAATTCAACACAACGCTATCCTCATAAACTTGCAGTTCGCTGAGCGAGGCTTGCGCGAGTTTGAATTGCCAGTAGCGATTCAAGTCCACGCCGAGCAGGGTGGCCAGCAGGGCTTGCAGCGCTCCGCTGTGAGAAATAACCAAAACGGTTTGGTCGGCGTGTTTGCTTTTAATTTCATCAAATGCAGATATAACGCGCCGTGACAATTCAGATAAGGTTTCACCATTGGGCGTGGAGATGTGTTGCGGATCCAGCATCCATTTTTCAAACACTTCGGGCGAATGCGCGGACATCTGTTGGTAATTCAGGCCTTCCCATGCGCCAAAGGAAAGTTCGCGCCAGCGGGAATCAGTTTGAATCGTCAGTGGATGAAAATTTGCAATCGCCTGAGCGGTATCTTTGGCGCGGGATAAATCGCTGGAATACACGGCGTGAATGGTTTCGCTGGAAAGCCGTTTGGCAAGGCGCCCGGCTTGTTGAGAACCGGTTGGGTTTAACGGAATATCGCTCTGGCCTTGATAACGACCAGCGATGTTCCAATCGGTTTGTCCGTGACGGGCGAGGAGGAGGCGCATAAGAAAAGGATGAACGCTGAATTTAGAATACTGAATAAAGAGTAAAGGCCAGGGCGGAAAGCGCCACGCAGGCAAAGAGAATCTTTCGCGAGGTTTGCAGGTCTGACGTTTTGGGCGACGCCAAACCTTTCCCTAATTGATAATGATTCACTTTTTCCAATTCTACCTGCAATGCGCCCGCCATGGCGCTCATGGGAACGCCCGCGTTGGGGCTGGCAGTTTGGGAGGAATCCCGCCAGACGATTTTCCAAGCGCTGACCAAGCTCGCTTTGCAAAACGGAGCG
>JADZCC010000088.1 GCA_020851785.1 Anaerolineales bacterium | reverse complement strand
GGGTTGAGCGAAAGCCTTGAGCAGGAGAGAGCCTGATAGCAGGATTAAAACTAAACCAAAGGCAAACAGAGCGGGTTGGAGGGTGAAAGCCAGGGATTCGGAATGGTTTATTTTTTTGAGCCCTAGTTTATTTAGAATAAATTCCAGCCCCAGAGCTGGGAGTGCGGCTAAAACGATGATGCTGGCTGCGTACGGTCGCATACGGTAAGCGTCTGTTGGCGGGAGAAAAGGCACGGAAATGAATACGCCCAGGAAGGAAACGAAGATGAGGCTTTTGATTGGGTCGTCTCGATCCTTAAACCACGAATAGATTCCCGTTGCTCCAAGCAGGTACAGACCCCAGCGGACAAGTCGGTTAACGATCGGATTTTCTCCGCCGACATAAGAATAAATGTTATACCAGGTGTCTGAGAAAAGCATTTTCCAATTAAAAAAGCTTCCCTGAAGCGCCTGTAACGGATGACTAAGGATTAAGTCGAACGCCAGTTGATAAATCCTTTTTGTTTTTTCCGGCTCGGGAATTGACAATACTTCCGGGTGAACCGAAAAAATATAAGCCCAGGATTTTCCACCCGAAGCCAGTCCGTACAGGGTATAGGAGAAATTTGCAAAAGGCACGCCTTCAGAAGCGGCGAGCAATCTGGTCAGAATTAAGTTTAAGGCGAAGCCCAGCGCGACGGCGAGCATACCCCAAAGTGCGGCTTTCCAGCCAAACTTTTGTTTTTCTTTCAACAGCCGCCCTACCCATAAAATTAATAAGGGAAGCATAAAGAAGGCCCCGGCTCTTGCGTTCAACGCAAGGGTGGCGATGAATAAGCCCATGCATAAAAATGTAAGATTTTTCCTTGCGGCGCCTTGCCAAAGAAGCGCGAACCCTAAAGCGCCCAATGCCACGCCCAGGTTTTCGCTCATGTGGACCCCGCTATGCGCCCGGAAGAATAGAAATAGAATCATCAATATAAATACGGCTACTTCCGTTCCGTGAGTCTTTTGAATCTCTTTTGCGGCAAAATAGCAGGCATAGGCGGCGATTATGGTAAATATCCCCAACGTAACCATCAGGTTGTAACCGGTGATTGAAAGCAGGGTCGCCGAAAGCGCGGGGAAGAGTGGGCGTCTCGCTGAAAAGGTTGAAAATCTATCCCCATTAATTAATTGTAATGCGTCAATGTAATAAGATTGCGCGTCGTAGAGTGGGAGGATGCCATTTAAAACGGTGGTTTGCGTTTGGCCGGAAGCCCACAGCCCGGCCAAGCCCAGCGCAAACAAGGCTACGGTGAAGGAGGCGCTGAGCCAGTCGCCGATGCGATTAGAGGCGCGAAAAGCAAAATAGAGGAGGATGGAATAAAGAGGAATGATAATCCCAAAACCAGTTCGAGTTGCCATGCTTAGCGAGCGAAAAAATCCCGGAGTTCGATTGGCGAGAATCAATTCTGCAATTGCAAGAGCTAAAAGGAAACACGCAATTTGCCGTAATATCGGATGAATTTTTTTTGTAGCGGCTAGGACCTTTGAGATCATGAAATGAAATTACCTCAATTTGCTTGTGGAATATTGCGACTGATTATAAATGAACAGATGGATAATGAAAAAGCGCCCGAAACCTTCGAGCGCTTTTGATTTGTTTTGCGAGGCGGGAAAGTTACTTCCCTAACTTTTTCTTGAAGGCCGCCGTGAGCGCCGGTAGGATTTGGAACAAATCTCCCACCACGCCATACCGCGCAACTTTGAAGATTGGCGCATCCGCGTCTTTATTGATGGCGACGATGATCTTTGCGTTACGCACCCCAACCAGATGTTGAATTGCGCCGGAGATGCCGTTGGCGATGTATAAATCTGGCGCGACGACTTTGCCGGTTTGACCTACTTGATGCGAATAGGGGATATAGCCAGAATCCACGGCCGCGCGTGAAGCGCCAATTGCGCCGCCCAAAACTTTGGCCAATTCGGTCACTAGAGCAAAGCCTTGTTGAGCGCGCCAAAGTTCGGCGCCTTTTTCGTCCAGCCCGGCCGGGGGGGTGAGCGCGGGGTTGTTGGAAACGCCGCGCCCGCCAGAGACGATGACGCCGGCGTCTGCGAGGTTTACCGCGCTTTCAGATGCGGAATATCCTTCCACGGTGGATTTGACTTCGCCCGCTAAAGCGACTTTGTGCATGGTTCCAGTTTTGCCAGCTTCTGCATTGGGTTTCGGGAAGGCCCGTCCGCGCAGGGTGGCGATGACCGGTTTGCCGGTGCCATTAATTTCTTCAAATAATTTTGATTCGTAAATGGGGCGGGTGGCTGTAAATGAATCGCCGTTTGCTTCCAACCCGGTCAGGTCGGTCATCACGTTGCTGTTCAAGTCTACCGCGCACATCGCGGCCAGTTCACGGGTTCGGGCAGTCGTCGGAAACAGAATCAGGCTGGGGTTAAGAGTCGTGGCGAGCGCGGAAAGCGTGGAAGCGTACTGCTCGGGCAGGTAATCTTTCAGGGCCGCGTCATCCGCAATGTAAATTTCATCCGCGCCATGTTCAAACGCGCTTTTGGCAATCTCGCTGGCGTTTTCGCCAAAGGCTACGGCAATTGCCGCGCCAAATTTTTTTGCCACGCCCAACGCTTCCCACGAGGAAGGTTGCACGGCGCCTTTGAAGTGATCAATATAAACTAACGTTTTCATAACACTTTCTCCGCGATGATTTTATCGGCGAGTTTTTCTGCAATTTCTTCGGGCGTTTCGCCGGTGATAATTTCCGCCGCGGTTTCGCGTGCAGGGGGCGTGGCGAGCGCCGTGCGTTTAATCGTCTGCTCTGGCGCAGAGATTCCCAAGTCGCCGAGCGACCAGACGGGGATTTCGGCTTTGGAGGCTTTGCGAATGCCCATGAAAGATGGATAGCGCGGTTCGCCAATGCTTTGGACGACGCTGATCACAGCGGGCAATTTGGCGTTGACGATTTGCTTGCCTTCTTCGAGAACCCGCTCGACAGTTACGCTTCCTTCATTGACCTTGATACTGCCAGCCAACCCAAGCATGGGATACCCGAGGAGCCGCGCCGTTTGCGCGGAGGTGACGCCTGCGCCATTGTCCAACGTTTGACGGCCAAAGACGACCATCTCCGCGCCGATTTTTTGAATCGCCGCCGCGAGGATTTTTGCCGCGCCGAGCGTGTCTAGATCGTTTAGCGCCGGGTCTGAGACGAGGATGGCCGCGTCGGCGCCCATGGCCAGGGCGTGCTTGAGCGCTTCTTTGGCTGTTTCCGGTCCAATGCACAAAGCGGTGACTGTGCCGTTGGTCGCTTCTTTTTGTTGTAACGCGCCTTCGACGGCGTATTCGTCGAAGGGGTTAATCACCAAAGGCGCGTCGCCCCAACTAATCTGCCCGTTCTCGGCTTTTATTTTCGCCTCCGAATCTGGGACTTGTTTGATACATGCGATGATTTTCAAGGTTGTGTCTCCTTATAAGAAATTGTATTAGAGCTGGTTTATAAACTTCTGCCAGTTTTCTTTTCCATACGAAAGCGAACCGGTGTTTGCGTAAAAATGGTCTTTGTCATTAATCTCACTGTTGATCCCTCCGATAATCATTTTTATTTTTCCGCCCGGATTAATCTGTTGAATTTCGGGGCGAGATAAAATGTTTTGCGCGGTTAGAATGCCTACTCCCTGATTAATCTCAATGCGACGCGTATCTTTCCCTTGGCCTCTGTAATTTTCGTCCCCCTTAAGGCTCCAGCCAAGCAGGTGAACGGGTAAATTGAGTTTGTCTTTCATGAGAAAGCCGGAGACGTAAGCGGGAACCGCTTCAAATTTGGGTATGGCATTCCAGAGTTGGTCGCTTTTTTCAGGGGTAAGTTCTCCCAGATCTTCCGCCATCGGAAATAATTTGCTTTTTAGGAAGCTAACCTCTTTTAAGAAAGCGACAAAATGTTCTCTTGCAGTTCCAGCCCTGACAAAAACAAAGGCGTTGACGTTTTTGATTTTCGCCGCGCTATACTCGTCCATCCAACGGGCATTAAATTTGCCAGTCTTAACGCTCACGTTTATTTTTGGAGGACGGTAGCCGGATTGCGCTTCTTTGACTGCTTTAATGTCGCTTGAAATATAATCGTCAATTAATTTATCCATTGAAATATCTTGTTCAATTTCAATTCCAAAATTTTTTTCAACGAATGCTTTAAATGCAATTTCACCCAAAAAGCCTCGGGCTGTATCAGTCCATAATTGCCCCAAATCTCTTTGTCTTGTGCTTCCAAAGTCGGAGCCTGCGAACTTTAGGGCTTGCGGCAAGGCGCGGGTAATTGCGCGTGCGTAATCATTTTTGTCCAACCAAACTACCTGTGGCGTAAATCTATTGTTAAACCATTCGTCGAAATCTAAGATTTCGCTACCGCCGTCTGCGCCTCTAATGATTTCCTTTGCCAGATCGTTGGCATTGTCGGCAGACAGGCGTTGCGCAAGAAAATCCTTGACGACGCTTACTTGATTGTTGAAAATTGTTTCCTTGCTTGGCTTCTTTGGCATGTGCGTCTTTCTTATTGCTTTCCTTGAACGGTGTAATGAGGTTCTTTGTCGAATAATGCCAGAGTTGGAATAATATTTTGTTTTGTGGCTGGGTACTGGATTTTTGCAAAACTGGATAAAACAGCGTCAAATATTATTTTCGCGCCTTTGGGAGGGACAGCCATGCCAATTTGTTTTCTAACGCTTTCTTTTGAGCCACAAAAAATAAACTCATCAGGAAAGGTTTGAAGTCTTGCTCTTTCGCGATTGGTTAACGCGCGATTCTCTTTCCAGTGGTATACATGCGTTCCGCCGCCGCCGCTCCCCGTGACGGTATAGGCAGGTTTATCTGGGTCAAGCCTTTTGTAAATCTGGCTGATTTTTGCGCCTTTCACATTTAACTGCAAATGTTTTGGAATTTTTGCATTAAACGCATTTTCGCCAGGTTTGATATGCTTTAGCCTTTCAATAACTTCAGCAGATTGCTTGGTAAATTCGTTATTTAGAGCATCGTTTGGAATAGGAGGGTTTTCAATTGCATTTCGCGCAGAGACATCAAAATCTTTGTAAGGCTGAGTGGACGGAACTTGAAACTCGGTTTTAATGTCGTTCCTTATGCCAATAATCACAACTCGATGCCTGGCTTGTGGAATGCCGTACTCTTCAAATTTATATAAATGAGGATAGATTTTATATCCCGCATCAGTTAAGGATTTAAGAATTGTGTCAAAGGACTTGCCGTCGTTGGCGTTTCTTATTCCGCTGACATTCTCCGCAAAGAACCATTTTGGCTTGAACAGTTTTAAGGCCTTCACTCCGTAGGTATACAAAGGCCCGTACTTGCCGTTGACTCCTTTTCTTTCGCCAACCATACTAAAATCGTTGCATGGAAAGCCAAAAGCAAGCGCGTCGATTTCGGAAATATCAGCCAGAACTTCAAAATCTAAATTTCTAATATCGGCGCAAAGGACGGTTTCTGGTTGTTTGAGAGAAATATTTTTGCGAAAGGTTTCGCAGGTGTCGTAGTCGTAGTCGGTTGCCCAGGCATGAGATATTGAATACGAAGCCCCATTTTGAGCCTTCGCCAGTTTTGCGCCCAAGCCAATCCCGCCGGGACCGCAGAATAATTCGCCTAATTTGAAATTCACTTTGTCCATGAGTTGATTATGCAAATAAGATTCTATTTCACCACAAACGCCGTGAGCATAAACAGCAAATACATTACGCCGCCTGCCGCGGCGATGACGTTGGCCAGCCCGTCCAGGTTGGGGGCAGCGCCGCGCAGGGCGAAATTAATCGCCAGCAGGACCCAAGTGAGGGCGTGGCCCCAACGCAGGATGAAAAAGCGCAGGCCAACCGCCAACTCGGCAGATTTGGGAATCCCGAAAAAGCTATAAACCAAGGCGATCAGAAGCGCTACGCCGGCCCAAACTAGCCAGGGAAGGCCAAGAAAGCCTTTAATCATTTGAAGGCCGCGCTACTGATGATCTTTCCGGTTTCAATGTTGATCTCGCAGAACTGCCCGCTGGTGGTAAAGGTCGAAATCGTCGAATCCTCGTTGAGTTTGAGGCGGGTGAATAAAGTCCGCCCGTCCGGCTTTTCCGCCGTCCAAACGATCTTGCCGTTTGAGCCAATCAAATACAGGTTCGATTCAGTCATGGGAAAGCCGCTGTGCTCTTCCAAAACGATCGTCCCTAATCTAATCTGGATGGTTTTATCAATTTTTGTGCGAAGTGGAGAAATTTCCATGCGCGCTCCTCAAGGAAAGAGATAGTCTGTCATATCGGCTGAATTATATCCCAAATCACGCTGTCCTACCGCTCGGTAGGGAAGAGTCGCAACAAAAAACCCGAAGCGTTTCAAACCGCTTCGGGTTCATGGGGTGAGAAAATAACTCATTTCTCTTGAATACCCATGTTGCTGAGTTCTTCCGAGTTGTATTGTGATACAAACCAGTCCGAACCAGCGAGGGCGAGCGCTAAAACTGTGAGGATGGCGGCTACTGCAAACATGGTCTCTCCTTTCTTGATACATACTATAACGAGTTGGGACTGAAAAAGATACCTCCCCTAACAGTACTGTAATGAGCGGGCAATACAATTTTGCAAGGTCGAATTGAAAACGAAACTCCGTGGAATTTTGTTCCCCAAAATCAGTTGACAATTCATTTGTTTGCGATAAAATACAACCCGCTAACCGCAGGAATGCCGAAGTGGCGGAATTGGCAGACGCGCTACGTTCAGGGCGTAGTGAGAGCAATCTCATGAGGGTTCAAGTCCCTCCTTCGGCACTCAGGCTCGCCAACAGGCGAGCCTGTTTTTATTCTTCAACTTCGGGTATAGTACCGCCATGCAACGCGCCCTTGGGGTTTTCTTCGTCGTCCTTTCCGCCGCATCTTTTGGGACTCTTGCCATCTTTAGCAAATTCGCCTACGCAGATGGGATGAACATCTCCACCGTCCTCTTCCTGCGATTTACCCTTTCCGCCGCTTTTATGACCGTAATCCTGATTCTGCGCAAGGAGGGGTTTCCACGCGGAAAAATTCTCGCCCAACTGATTGGCATGGGGGCGTTGGGTTATGTGGGGCAAGCCTTCTTTTATCTGACTGCCATCAACTACGCCTCGGCTGGGTTGGTGGCCTTACTCTTGTATCTCTATCCCTTTTTTGTCGCGATTCTGTCGTTCATCTTCCTCCGCGAGAAGGTCTCCGTCCTCAAAGGGATTGCCCTAACCCTGGCTTTGTTCGGGGCCGCCCTGACCGTGGACCCAAACGGCGGGCAGATGATTGGCATCCTCATGGCGGTGACGGCCGCAATCATTTACTCCATTTACATTGTCGTCGGTGTGAACGTGATGAAGCACGTCTCGGCGATTCAATCGTCCACGGTCATTTTTGCCTCGGCAGGCGTGGTTTTTGCTTTGCTCACCCTGCTGGAGGGCGCGCATTTCCCCTCCAGCGGCGCAGGCTGGCTTGCCATGAGCGGGGTGGTGGTGATTTCAACGATTATCCCCGTAACGGCTTTTCTGGCGGGGCTGGAGCGGATTGGACCCATTAATACGTCCATGCTCTCCACGTTGGAGCCGGTAGTCACGGTCGTCCTGGCCGCATGGATTTTTGGCGAGCGCCTTTCGCCCGTGGCCCTAATTGGCGGCGGATTCATCCTCGTTTCGGTCATTTTGGTGGCCAGAAGCGAGTTGGTGAACATGTCTGAGGGGCAACCCACTGTCTGAAAGCCGACCAGCCATCCCGTCCCGAATGCGGCGTTAAAAGCGTAATGCATCAAGATAAAATGTTACTTTGGTAGTAACGTTGCATCAAGAAGGAATGTTACCGAGAAATTTTCCAAAGTTTGGCAGTTTTCTGGTCAATCCGACGCCGAAGTTCAGCGGGGTTGAG
>JADZCC010000087.1 GCA_020851785.1 Anaerolineales bacterium | reverse complement strand
GTTACAAAAAGCGACGCCAAAGCCAACCCACTGGAAGAGTTTCAACACAAATAATCGCGCCGGATCAATGCCGAGCAGGCGCGCAAAGACGTACGGCGCGTATTGCGTATTGGGGTTTGCGGCGGTGGCGCTTAACGCGGATAACTTCTGAAATGTTGAAGTTGTAAAGTGTAGCCAATGCTCAAAGCCCAGCGCTGAAATGGGAAGCGCAAATAGGAGCAGGAAACAAGTCAGGCTAAATGCGCCCAGCGCGCGGTAATCTTTTTTGAACAGACAATAAAGAACGAAAAGCGCGGGATAATATTTGATGGAAGCGCTGAACCCAAGCAAAATTCCCGCCCAAATGGGTTTCCCGTTTTTATGCGCCAGCCATGCCGCAATGATGGCAAGCGTCATCAACGAACTGACCTGCCCCCATTTGAAGTTATGAATCACCGGCAGGGAGGTGAAGAATATTCCAGCGTAGAGCATTTCGTTCGTCAGCGAATCCAGCTTCAGCGCGGAGAGCGGCGCGACGAAGAGGAGCAAAGTCAAAATAATTTGGATGACTCCCCAAACTTGCAGGGCGGAGGCCAGCGGCAACATCCCCAACGGCGCAGTCAGAATCGCAAAAAAGGGCGAATATAAATAGCCGTTGAGCGGTTCTTTGGTTTCAAAAATGGTTTGCGCGGTGGGGTAATAGTGGATGGTGAAATCGCAGAAGAGGGGTTCGCACGGGTCGAAGGTTTGATTGAAGTTTTGGAGACTGCCCCAAACGAAAAAATAATAAACAAAAATCGCGCCAAATAAAAGCGCGAACGAAATTATTTTTCTCATGATTCAATTGGCAAAGTTGCAGTCGCTCCAGCCCATTCGGTCCATGAGCCGTCGTAAACTGAAAAATTTTTACAACCCGCCTGATCTGCCGCTAAAGCTAAAATGCAAGCCGTGACGCCGGTGCCGCAATAAAAAACCAGTTTGTTATTTTGATAGTTTTCAAAAATGGCTTGTAAATCGGGTTTGGGTTTTACGACTCCGTTATTTAACACATTGGCAAAGGGAATATTTTTCGCGTTGGGAATATGCCCGCGTTTTATGCCTGCGCGCGGTTCTGGCTCAACGCTGTTAAATCTCCCTGCGCTTCGCGCATCGAGAATTGTAAACTGCAAATCATCGAGCGCTTTCAAAACATACGCTGAATTGACAAATGCGTCGCCTTGTAAATTGGCTTTGAAATTTCCGCGTTGGGTGGGCTTGGGTTTTAAGTGTGCGCTGGTTTCAAATCCAGCTTTTATCCAGGCGGGCAAACCGCCGTCTAACACGGCCACGTTTTCATGCCCCATCGCGCGGAACATCCACCAGGCGCGCGGGCTGGCGTAAACGCCAACATGGTCATAAACAATAATGGCGCTCTCCTGATTCACGCCCAGTTTTTGAACTTCGTCCGTAAAAAACTCCGGCGTGGGGAGCATGTGCGGCAGTGATGTATTCATATCTTTGATTTCGTGATCAAAATCAAAACGCGACGAATTGGGGATGTATGAATCTGTGATTGCTTCGCCAACATGGGTGACTGGCGGCATATCCGCGTCGAGGAGGATTAAATTTTCAGCGGAAACGTTTTCTTTGAGCCATTCAACAGAGACCAGCGAGTTTGTAATTTTTATTTTAGACATGGCGTATTTTTACCACGCTCACGGAGCGCTGGCAAATAAACATTTGAGGTACGCGCCTTCTTTGAACGTGACGGGATGGTCTAAAGCGTGACCGGTTCTTTCAATTTCTTTCAGTGGACGCCCCGCCTCTTTTGCTGACCTGTGAATTGATTCGAAAAAACTTTCGGCATCTACCCGGCTGGAGCAGGAGGCTTGCACAAGCATTCCGTTTGGTTTCAAGACGCTCAAGCCGAGTTGGGTGAGTTTACGATAAGCGGATAGCGCCGTTTCAATTTGAGCTTGATTTTGCGCGAACATGGGCGGGTCGAGAATGACGATATCGAATAGACGGTTTTGATTTTTCATTTCCGCTAAAACTTCAAAGGCGTCTTGGTTGATGGTTTCAAAATGTGTATTTTTTATTTTGGGATTATTTTGATTATGTTCAATGTTTCGCAAGGTGGCTTGTGTGGCAGGCGTACTGAAATCCACGCTGACAACTTCTTTGGCTCCGCCGTCCGCCGCATAGAGCGAGAATCCGCCGGTGTAGGCAAATACATTCAATACCGATTTATCTTTGGATATTTTTTTTATGCGTTCGCGGTTTTCGCGCTGGTCCAGAAAGAAGCCGGTCTTTTGGCCGTGAATGGGATCGCACTCAAAGGTGAGTCCATTTTCCTGAAAGAGAATCAGGCCCGGGGGCGTGTGCGGCGTCAGCGCTTGCCCGTCTGCGAGGCCGTGTAAATATCCAGTTTGTTTGTTTAACGAGCGGCTGAGTCTCAAAATCAAATGCGGAAAAGGACTCAGGGCGGCGCAAATTTCTTTGAGGTAGGGAATCCAGGCTGGGGTATATAGTTTGACGACCAGCGTTTCGGCGTAGCGATCTACAACCAGGCCGGGCAGTCCGTCGTTTTCGCCATTGACCAGTCGGTAGCCGTTGGTCTGGGGGGTGTGGAGTGGTTGACGAATTGCGCCCGCTTGCGTAATTTTTTCCTGAAACCAATTTGCGTTGATGGCGGCCGGTTTTTTGCTTTGTAAAATGCGCACGCGAATTGGCGAAGTGGGATCGTACAAGCCAATCGCCAGAAATTTACGCTTGGAGTCAAAGATCACGGCTAACGCGCCGGGCGTGCCGCTGTGACTTTGCTCAACGATGGATTGGTCGAAGACCCAGGGATGTCCGCGCCGGATATTTTTTTCGGCTTCGGCGGAAACGCGCAGGACGATCCTTGGCGCGGAAGGGGCGGGTAAATTGGCTAGCGCGGGAAAGTCCATGGAATTATTTTTTAGACTTTTGTTTGACTGGCTTGGGTTTGGGCGCGGGCAATTCTTGATAGACGCTATAGACCAGCTCGCTTAGCCAGGCGGCGTCTTGAATTTGTTTGGCGGAAATTAAAAAGGAGGGCTTCGCGCCCGGATACGGCGGCGCTTCGACAACCTGACCAATCTGCGCCCGCCCGGCCTGCGTGGGTTTGATGAAAAGCTGGTCGTCGCAAACGAGCCCAATCAGCTTGCTGTTGCAGTACAACCCGTATTCGCCGAACATTTTACGAAAGGTGATTTCGCCCGCAAACCGCATTTGATTTACGATTAAATCCACTGTCTTTTGTTGAGAGGCCACAAAGTTCTCCTTATATGGAAATTATAAGCCTTAAAAAATCAGACCGCATCCTCGCGGATACGGTCTGTATTACTGCCAACTATCAACTGATTACGAATTTACTGCTCTGCTAATCAATATTTCCAGTGACCATGGCTAACTTCAGTTCGCCAATGGCTTGGGTAATGTGAATCCCGCGCGGGCAGGCTTCGGTGCAGTTATACGCGGTGTGACAGCGCACGGCGCCGTTGGTTTCGCTGAGGATTTCAAGGCGCGCTTCTGCGCCTTCGTCGCGGCTGTCGAAGATGAAGCGATGGGCCGTCATCAGCGCCGCCGGGCCGTAGTATTCGTCGTTCGCCCAGAAAGACGGGCAGGCGGTGGTGCAGGCCGCGCATAGAATACATTTGGTGGTTTCGTCAAAGCGCGCGCGTTGTTCCGGGCTTTGCAGGCGTTCCTTGCCGTCTTCCGGCAGGGGCGAGTCGTTGATCAGATACGGGAGCATCTTTCTGTAATTTTCAAAGAACGGCTCCATGTCCACGATCAAATCTTTGGCCACTTTCAAGCCGAGCAAGGGTTCCACGGTGATATGGTCGCCCACATCGCGGATCAGCGTTTTGCAGGCCAGCATGTTGCGCCCGTTAATCCGCATGGCGTCTGAGCCGCAAATGCCATGCGCGCAGGAGCGGCGGAAGGAAAGCGACCCGTCTTCCTTGCCTTTGATGTGTTCCAACACGTCCAGCACGCGGTCGTTCGGGTGCGCGTCAATTTTATAGGTCACATAATTTCCGCGTTCGTCTTTTTCGGGGTTATATCGAAAGATTTTAAATGTAACTTCCATGCGAACCTCCTAATACACCCGGGGCTTGGGCTGATATTTGGTCACGACCACCGGCTTGTAATTAATTTCCAATTTTCCATTTTGTTTGTGAATCAGCGTGTGCTTCAACCAATTGGCGTCGTCGCGTTCGGGGTAATCCTCGCGCGAATGTCCGCCGCGCGATTCCTTGCGATTCAACGCGCTCGCGGCCACCACTTCCGCAATGTCCAGCAGGTTGCCAAGTTCCCAGGTGTTCAATAATTCTGTATTGAAAATTTTGCCGGTGTCGCTCACCTTAATTTCTTTGAAGCGCTTTTGCATGTCGCGCACTTTATCCAGAGCGGATTGCATATCCTTTTCGTTGCGATAAATGCCGACTTCCGAGAACATGACTTGTTTCATCTCATTGGAGAGATCGTAGGCGTTGGTTTTTCCGGAGCCGCTCTTCAACGCCTCCAACTGCGACCGTGCGCCGGATTCAGCGTCCTCGGGCAGTTTCGTCCACTCGGCAGTTTTGGCATACTCCGCGGCTTGTTGGCCCGCGTGTTTGCCGAAGACCACCAAGTCGAGCAGGGAATTCGTCCCCAGCCGATTGGCGCCATGCACAGAAACGCACGCGCATTCGCCTGCCGCAAACAGCCCGGGGACTTTCGTGCCTTTGTCGTCAATCATTACTTCGCCATATTTGGTGGTGGGGATTCCGCCCATCGCATAATGCGCGGTGGGTTGAATCGGCATCATCTGCGTCACCGGGTCCACGCCGAGGTACACGCGGCAGAAATCCACAATGTCTGGAATTTTGGAGAGGACGGTTTCGCCGGTAATGCGGTAGGGCGTGCCGTCGGGATTGGTGCGCCCGTCTTCTTGGGCATATTTGTTCACCGTTTCCGGGCGAATATCCAAATAGACGTAATTCTTGCCGTCAATGCCGCGCCCGGCTTTGATCTCGTTATAAATGGCGCGGCTGACCACGTCGCGCGAGGCCAGGTCTTTGACCGTGTGCGCGTAATTGGGCATAAAGCGCTCGCCTTTGCCGTTGATCAGCACGGCGCCTTCGCCGCGCGCGCCTTCGGTGATGAGGATGCCGAGTTTGTAAATGCCGGTGGGGTGAAATTGGAAGAACTCCATATCCTCCAGCGGCAGGCCTTTGCGAAGCAAGAGCGCCGCGCCGTCGCCGGTGTAGGCGTAGGCGTTGGAGGTCACTTCAAAGATGCGTCCAAACCCGCCGGTGGCGAAGATGATGGATTTGGCGTGAAAGGTGTGCAGTTCGCCGGTGGCCAATTCCACCGCGACAATTCCGGCGGCTTTGCCGTCCACCATGATGAAATCAATGGCTTGAAATTCGTCGAAGAAGTTGACTTTGTTTTTAATGCATTGTTGATACAAGGTTTGCAGAATCATGTGGCCGGTGCGGTCGGCGGCGTGCGCGGCCCTTCTGACGGGTTTGCCGGTGTCGTTGTTGGTGTGCCCGCCAAACGGTCGCTGGGAGATGCGCCCTTCGGGCGTGCGGTCAAACGGCAGGCCCATCTGCTCCAGTTCGAGGACGGCGTGAATCGCCTCGTTGGTCATAAATTCAATCGCATCCTGATCGCCGAGATAGTCCGAGCCTTTGACAGTGTCGTAAGTGTGCCATTCGGGTTTGTCTTCTTCGTAGTTGCCCAACGCGGCGGAGATGCCGCCCTGCGCCGCGCCGGTGTGCGAGCGCGTGGGATACAGTTTGCTGATGATGGCGGTCTTTGCGGCGCGCGAGGCGTATAAACCGGCCATCAGCCCGGCCCCGCCCGCGCCGACGACTAAAACTTCAAATTGATGATGATTATTCATTGCGTACCCTATGCTGTCCAAATAATGTATAAACCGGCCAACGCCACGAGGGCGAAAATGCCCATGTTCAGGTAGCGATTCCAGTTGCGTTGGTTGTCTTTGGGGAGGTAATCGTCGAGGATGACGATGACGCCATGCACGCCGTGCGAACCGGCCGTGAGGAGCATTCCGCTGGCGATCAGTCGCCAGAACGAACTGACCCACGGGGCGATCTCCGGCAGGTTGGTGGATTCGACATGCCCGGGGTTGGTAATCAGCGCCCAGCGCAGGACTTCTACAAAGGTCAGGTGATGTTGCGCGCCCATGATCAACGCGCCAATCACACCCAACAAGATGAAGCCATACATCGCCAACGCGGTGACGCGGGTGAAGGCCCACATGAACATTTCAAAGCTGAGGCCGCGTTTGGCCAGCGACAATTTGCGGGATTTCAAGTGACTCATTACATCCTCCCCAGAGCGGTGGCGACGACGCTGACAGCCGCAAACCCAAAGACAAGGACGAAGAGCGCCAACTGCACGTAAATGATCTGGCGGTAATACGGCATGAGTTTTTGCGGAAAGAAATCGAGAATCGTGATGCGTAACCCGTTGATTGCGTGAAATAAAACGCAGAAGAGGATAAATATCTGAAACGGCACGCTGGTGTAAAGGTTATTGACCAGCCCGCCAATTTTCCACCCTTGTTGGTCTGCGAACGTTGAAAAGATATGAATTGTAATAAACAGCGCCATCCCCGCTCCACCGATGCGATGCAGGATATAAGCCCAAAACGGGCTATGCCCTTTGTATCGCAGACCCGTGGAAAGACTTACATTCCTTTGCAGGCCCATCGAAACCTCCAACTTAAGAATTTAATTTGTTATTTCCTGTACAAGCGACTATTTTACTCCCCTCGGATGTGAAATGCCAGTTTTTTGAGGCGCGCGCTTCAATTCAGGTACAATTGCTCCACTTAAACAGACAGGAGACTTTTTATGAAAACCCCCAGCGGATTGGAATATATTGAGGTGGAAGTTGGAACCGGCGCGCAGGCCGTGGCCGGAAAGACCGTCAGCGTGCATTACACCGGCAAACTGCAAGACGGCAAAGTGTTTGACAGCTCGATCTCGCGCGGCCAGCCGATTGACTTTGTGCTGGGCAAGGGCATGGTCATCAAAGGTTGGGACGAAGGCATTGCGCTGATGAAAGTCGGCGGCAAGGCCCAGTTGATCATCCCCGCGCACCTCGGATATGGCGAGCGCGGCGCAGGCGGAGTGATTCCCCCCAACGCGACGCTGGTCTTCGACGTGGAGTTGGTCAGCGTTCGATAGAAATCGCTGGCAACTGAAAAGACATCGGGAGATGAATTTCCGATGTCTTTTTTATTTCCAGCTATCCAACACGTTTCTTTTGGGACGCGGATTTACACGGAAGACGCGGATATTTCTAAGCCGTCAATTGAAAAAGGTGGTTTTTTCTGCGTCCAATTTTGAATCTTAGGACTTACGCAAAACCCCAAGACCAAGCCGCGAATTTCGCTAATTCACGCGAATTGTTTTTTAAAATTAGCGAAATTCGCGTAATTCGCGGCAAAAGATTTTGATCTGCGTAAGTCATGATCTCTCAGGTTGCCAGTTATTTCACCGTCCTCGGCGGCGGAGCAAACTCTTCAAGCGCTTTGACTACATCCGCCAGCGGCAGGACTGCGGCAGTTTGCGCTTCTTTCTTTCCGAAACCGAAATGATCTAAAACCAGCGTGCGTTTAAGCAGTTGGATGGCGAAGGCTGGGTCCACGCCTTTGGGGCAGGCGTGCGAACACGCGCCCGCCATGTGACATTGATACGCGCCGTGAAACGCATCCACCGAATCGAGGCGATTATATACGCCGTCATCGCGGTTATCCGCCGAGTAGCGATAGGCCTGCGTCAGCGCTTGTGGGCCGAGGAAGTGTGGGTCGGTGGCCACGGTGGGGCAAGCCGCCAGGCACAGCCCACATTTAATGCAATAAGTAAATTGACTGAACGCTTCGCGTTCTTCAGGCGTTTGCAAAAATTCGCCCGCAGGATGTTCCATTTCTTGAATGTCATCGAGGCGGATGATAAACGGTTTAACTTGCGTGTGCTTTTCAAACAGCGGTTGCAAATCCGGCACCAGGTCTTTGACGTTGGGATAATTTGGCAATGGCTCAATGCTGATCACATCTGCCTTCAAGTGCAAGACTTGCGTCTGACAGGCCAACTGCGGCAGTTGATTAACGAACATCCCACACGAGCCGCAGACTCCCATGCGGCAGGAGGAACGCCACGCAAGCGTCGGCGCCTGCTCCGCTTTAATTTTATGCAAAGCCTCCAGCACGGTCATCCCCTCAAACACGCTCACCGCGTAGGACTCCCAATGCGGCGCAGAATCAGCCTCCGGGTCAAAGCGGCGGATGCGAAAGGTGATGATTTTTTCGCCGGGCATTTCAACCTCCCCAATCAAAACTAAACGTCCACCAGGTCACATACACGCCCAGCGCAAAGATGGTAACGCCAAAAATCACCATGCCCACATCCACCCATTTGGCGAGCGTGGCCGGGAGCGGCAGTTCGCGCAGGATGCCGCGCGTGCCATATAAACCATGATACAGCCCCGCCGCCAGCAATAGGATATAAATCACGAACTGACCGACGCTCTTTCCGCGCTCGATCATGGTGGCAAACTCGCGGGCTTTTTCCACGCTCATGGCATAGAAGATTGGCGCGTAGTGCATGATGGCAAAATGCGCGCCGAGCAAAATCAAAATCAGCGGAACGACCAGAATGTGTAAAGACCAAAAACGGGTTTCGCGCATAATCGCCTCTTTACGGGAAGAACAAACTGGAGCCGCCCAGCGCCATCAGCAGACCTGCCAAAATCATTACCACGTAAGTTAACGGGCGGTGCTTCAGCACGGAAGATTTGTACGGATAGACCGGCTCCTGCGGTTTGCCTGAGAAGAACGCCAACTCCACCAAAAACAGACGAATGCCGTTCATGGCGTGAAAGACCGCCAGCGCAAATAGCAGATATTCAATCACCTTGAACGGCGGCGAAGCGAATAACGCCATCAACTCCGCCCAGGCTTGTTCGCCGCGCATTCGGTTGGCGGTTTCAACGATGTGCAAAACCATGTACGCCACCAGCCCCAGCCCCGAAAGCCGATGACCCAAATATAAATAACGCTCAAACGAATATTTGCCCGCATACACCCAGCCGCGCAAACCCAGTCGCCGGGCAGGTTGATTATTTTTCATCAATACTTCCTCTCCACCGGTTTCCACATCGAAACGTCCACCGCGCAATACTCCAAACGCGGGCCGTCTTCCGTGCGATACGCCAGCGTATGCTTCAGCCAGTTTTCATCGTCGCGTGCGGCGAAATCGCGGCGGGCGTGTCCGCCGCGCGATTCGGTGCGGGTTAGCGCGCCCAGCGTAGCCACTTCCGCCGCTTCGAGCATGAAGCCCGTTTCAATCGCGCGCATCAAATCGGTGTTGTAGCGCAGGCTCTTATCCGCAACCGAAATAAATTTATAGCGTTCTTTCAACTCGTGGATTTTTTTCAAACCCGCCGTCATTTTTTCGTCCGTGCGGAAGACGCCCATCGTCAAATCCAAATTGTGGCGCAATTCTTTGCGGATTTGATAATGATCCTCGCCGCCGCTGGATTGCAACAACGCCTCCAGCGGACCCCAAGCCTGCTCAGCGTCCTTCGGCATTTCCGCCGCCTGGGCTGTTTGGCAATACCGCGCCGCTTCCGCGCCCGTGACGCGCCCCCAGACCAAACATTCGGCGGTGGAGTTCGCGCCGAGCCGATTCGCGCCATGCAGAGAAACGCAAGCCACTTCGCCCGCCGCCCAAATATTTTCAATCGGCGTGCGTCCCTGCAAGTCAGTATGCACGCCGCCCATGGTGTAATGCGCCACGGGTCGAATCGGAATCGGCTTTTCGATGGGATCCAGCCCGATGTGCGTCAACGTCACTTCGCGGATTAAGGGCAGACGCTCCAGAATTTTTTCCCGTCCCAGGCCGCGCAAATCCAAATGGATGTAATCCAGCCCATCCGGTCCGGGGAAACCACGCCCGGCCTCGATCTCGATCATCTCAGAGCGCGAAACCATGTCGCGCGGCGCAAGTTCCATTTTGGACGGCGCGTAATTTTCCATAAAGCGCTGACCGGCGTTGTTAAGCAGAATGCCGCCTTCGCCGCGACAGGCTTCGGTCATCAAAATTCCGCTGGGGATTAATCCCGTCGGATGAAATTGGATGAACTCCATATCTTTGAGCGGAAGCCCGGCGCGATACGCCATGGCCAGTCCGTCGCCGGTGACGGTTTCGGAGTAGGTGGTGAACCCAAAGATTTGACCCGCGCCGCCGGTGGCGAGGATTAGCGCTTTGCCGCGAATGAACACGCGGCGCCCTTTCAGCATATCAATCATCGTCAGCCCCACGAAGCGGCCGTTCTCCACGACGATGGAAGTGACAAAGCCTTCGTCATAACGCCGAATCCGTTGGGTGTGTTTCATCAACGTATCGTATAAGGTTTGCATTTCGAGCAGTCCGGTTTTATCGGCGGCGAAAACGGCCCGGGGAAAGGTGTGCCCGCCAAACGGTCGCTGGGCGATGCGCCCGTCTTCCCGCCGCGACCACGGAATCCCCCAGTGATCCAAATGTAAAATTTCCTTTGGCGCTTCCTGCACGAAGAAATCCACCGCGTTTTGATCGGCGAGGAAGTCTGAGCCTTTGATCGTGTCCCAGGCATGGAGTTCGTAACTGTCGCCTTCGTCCTGTCGCATGACCGCCGCAGTGCCGCCCTCCGCCGCCACCGAATGGGCGCGCATTAATTGCAGTTTGGAAACCAGCGCAATGTTTAGTTCGCCAGAACTTCCTTGCGCGGCCGACAGCGCGGCCCGCAAACCCGCCAGCCCTGTCCCCAAAATGATTAAGTCGTGAGCGTAAACTTCCATGAATTTTTCCTCGGAGAATAAGCGCTTCAGTTGGGTTTTATTGTAGGAGTTTTTAAGCGCGGCGGTTAGTGATGTTTGTCATCGAATAGGCGGATAAAACAAAGAAGCCGGAACAATCTGTTCCGGCTTCTTTTTGTTTACTTCTTACCTTTTTTCTTGGGCGCTTTTTTAGCGGGCTTCTTGATCGCCGCCTTCTTCTTCGGCGCTGATTTTTTTGGCGCTACTTTTTTGACGACTTTCTTTGCCGCTTTCTTCGGCGCGACCTTCAACTTTGAACCTGCAACCTTCAACCTTGAGCCTGCAACCTTCAACCTTGAGCTTTCAACCTTCGACTTTACAGGCGTTTTGTCCATCCAATAAACGACCGCCGCGCCGAACTCGGAGCATTTAACTTCGGTGGCGCCTTCCATGTTGCGGGCAAAATCATAGGTGACGGTTTTGGCGGTGATGGCGCCTTCCATGCCTTTGACGATTAAATCGGCGGCTTCTTCCCAGCCCATGTAGCGAAGCATCATCTCGCCAGAGAGAATCACCGAGCCGGGGTTCACTTTATCCAGATCGGCATATTTGGGCGCGGTGCCGTGCGTGGCTTCAAAGATGGCGTGTCCGGTCAGGTAGTTGATGTTGGCGCCCGGCGCAATGCCAATGCCGCCCACTTGCGCGGCCAGCGCGTCGGATAAATAGTCGCCGTTCAGGTTCATCGTGGCGATCACATCGTAATCCTGCGGGCGAATTAACACAAATTGTAACGTCACGTCGGCGATGGTGTCTTTGATTAGCAATTTCGTTTTCCATTGGCCGTTGCCGTGCGTGGGCCACAAGGCCAGCCCGGCTTCCACCTCGGCTTTGATTTCGTTTTGTTGCGCGGGGCTCATCATCTCGAAGCCCGGGTCAATAACTCTGGCGTTGCCTTCCACGCTTAAATCTGGAGTTCGTTCCTTGTTGGCCAAAATCCAGGTTTCGCGTTCGGTGACGATCTCGCTTCTAAACTCGCGTTTGGCCAGTGCGTAGCCCCAATCTTTGAACGCGCCTTCGGTGAACTTCATGATGTTGCCCTTATGTACCAGGTTCAAACTTTTGCGTTTGTGGAGCAGGGCATATTGAATCGCGGCGCGGATTAAGCGCTCCGTGCCTTCGAGCGAAACGGGTTTGAAGCCAATGCCGGAAGTTTCCGGGAAGCGAATTTTTCCAAATTCCTTCGGAAAATTTTCCTTCAACAAGTCCCGAAATTTTTGGTTATCTTCAGTTCCATTGGCGAATTCAATGCCGGCGTAAATGTCTTCGGTGTTCTCGCGGAAAATCACCATGTCCACATTTTCGGGGTGACGCACCGGCGAAGGTACGCCCGGGTAATAGCGCACCGGCCGCAGACAAACGTACAAATCCAACAGCTTGCGAAGCTGGACGTTGAGCGAACGAATGCCGCCGCCAATTGGCGTGGTCAGCGGGCCTTTAATGCCCACTAAAAATTCGGTGAAGGCTTCCACGGTTTCGTCGGGGAGCCAGTTTTGAAAGAGTTTGAAAGACTTCTCGCCCGCGTACACTTCCATCCAGTGCAGTTTGCGCTTGCCGCCGTAGGCCTTTTCCACCGCCGCGTCAAAGACCGCCTGCGAAGCGCGCCAAATGTCGCGCCCGGTGCCGTCGCCCTCCACGTAGGGAATCACGGGCTGATCTGGGACGTTGAGCTTGCCGTTTTGAATTGAAATCTTTTCCCCGCCCTCGGGGACTTTGACATTGATATAAGCCATGCTTTCCTCTTTTGAAAAAAATGTAATGTGGCCGGATTATAACATCCGCTTCGGCCCGCGCCCATTTTTGATTCAGTTTTAACGGGCCTGCGTTTCGCTGAAAATTGGTCAATACTTTATCCGCAATTTCGGGTTTTATTTTGAAGTATTCATTCGCCTTACGCGCCCTCACCCTAACCCTCTCCCAAAGGGAGAGGAGACTCCCTTCTCCGCCGGGAGAAGGGCTGGGGATGAGGGGGAATTTAAGAATTTTCGCAAAACTGCGTAAGGTGAAGCATTCATTCTAATTTTTATTAAAAGGAGAATCTGCCATGCCCACGAAAGTTAAGCCTAAGAAAGCGACTCCGCCGAAGAGCAAACCCAAAGCCGCGTCCCAGCCCGTTGTGGAGAATCCGGTTGAGGCGCGGAAAGCGGCGTCCCCGGCTGTCGTCAACGGCTATTTGCCAGACGATACTCCGCCTACCGGCGCGCTGTTAAGCCTCGGCTTCCAGCAAGTGTTGACGATGTTCCCCGCCACCGTTTTGGTGGCGATCCTCACCAAGTTCGACGTGAGCGTCACTCTGCTGGCTTCCGGCCTGGGGACGATCATCGCCTTGCTGGTTTCCAAACGCAAAATCCCCATGTATTATGGCTCGTCGTTTTCATATATTGCGGTGGTGATTACGGCCATGTCGCTGTATGCGAACGATTGTTTCACCAGTTCTGCGACGTATTGCCCGGACGGCGTGCGGCTGGTGCAAGTGGGCATCCTCGGCACGGCGATTCTTGAAATCATCATCGGTTGGATCATTATGCAAATGGGCAAGGCCGCGTTGGATCGCGTCCTGCCGCCGATTATCACCGGCTCGATGGCGATTGTGATTGGTCTGGCGTTGGCTGGCTCGGCGCTGAACATGGCCAGCGCGCATTGGCTGGTGGCGCTGATCACGCTCTTGGCCACGGTGTTCTTCTCCGTCTTTTTGCAGAACAAAGGCCTGCTGGGCATGTTGCCCATTTTGTTGGGCGCGATTTTTGGTTACATCGTCTCGGCCTTGTTTGGCATTGTGGATTATGGAAAGATCGCCAGCGAAGCCTGGTTTCGCGTTCCGGCGTTTACCCTGCCGGCCTTTGGTGACCCACGCGCCTGGGAATTGGTGGTGAGCATTTCGCTGATTGCGATTGCCACCATTCCAGAATCCACAGCGCATTTGTATCAGATGAGTTTGTACATTGATACGCTGGCCGAGCAGTTGGGCCGCGCCAAATACAACATCAAGGAATTAATCGGCTTGAATCTGATCGCCGACGGCGCGGACGATTTGGTGGTGGGCTTTTTGGGCGGCGCGGCTGGCACCAATTACGGCGAAAATAATTCGCTGATGGCCATCACGCGCAACTATTCCATTCCCGTGTTGATGGTCGCCGGAGGGATGGCCATTTTGCTGGGCTTCATTGGCAAACTGGCGGGCGCGGTTAATTCGATTCCGGTGGCTGTAACGGGTGGGCTGGCCATTTACCTCTTTGGCGTGATCGGGATGCAGGGCGTTGCGCTGATTCAATCCGAAAACGTGAATTTATTCAGCCCTAAAAATTTGGCGATTGGCGCGGCCATGCTGGTCTGTGGCATTGGCGGTAATTTAGGGTTGCCCAACGGCTTGTTCCCCTTTAACGTGCCGGTGATTTTTCCACAGGGCATTCCGGCGATTGTCTTTGCGGCCATCGTGGGCATTGCGCTGAATTTGATCTTCGTCCTCTTTGGGCGGGAAGAGTAATTTCTTTAGCCCTCATCCCCAACGGCGGAGCGGCGTACAGCCGCTCCGCTTTGCGTTTAACCGAATGGGCGAAAAAATAATTGTTTATAATCAAGCGTATGCCCGCCCGCGCTTTAGACCTTTTGGATTTACCGACGATTGCAAGGTATCGCAACGATGTGTTGACTTTAGACAGCGCCCGCGCCTTGACGCGCGGCCATCCCTTTGGCGCGCTGGGGCTTTTGGCCTACATCAATCCGGCGCGGCATCTCTATGCGGCGGCGATGAATGAAAAAAACAGTCCCCCGCTAATTGGCGGAATTATCCATACGCGCGGCGAGACCTTTGCGAAACTGCTCTATTTGGCTCCCGCCTCCAACTTGGACCCTGCGCGTCTGCCCGAACTGCTCGATCACCTGGCCAAGCAAGCCGGCGCGTGGCAGGCCTGGCAGGTTCTGGCCGAGGTGGAGGAAACGCATCCGATTTTTTCAACCTTGCGAACCGCGGGCTTTTCCGTCTATGCGTGGCAAAGGCTGTGGGACGCGACAGCGCTGGAGAAAACCGAATCCCGCCCGGGCGCGGGCTGGCGGCGCGCGCAGGCGGCCGACCTGCCCGCCATTCAAAATCTGCATTATCAAATTGTGCCGCCGCTCCTGCAACCGATCGAATCAGCGCCGACGCATGTGCGCGGTTTTTTTCACGCCGAATCAAAATGCTACGCCAATGTTTCCAGCGGCGGATCTGGGATTATGATTACGCCGTTGATTCACCCGGAAGAAAACGATCTGGCGGCCAAACTTAAAACGCTGGCGGAAAATTTGCCCGAACGGCGCGGACGTAAAATATACATCAACGTGCGTTCGTATCAAACCTGGCTGGAACCGGCGCTGGAGGATTTGGGCGCCAAGCCTGCGACGCGGCAGGCGGTGATGGTGAAGCATTTGACCCGATTCATTAAAGACAACCAGCCCGCCCGAACGCTCCCCGCCAGCGGTACCGTGCAGGCTTCGCATATCAGCAGGATGGATGTAGATGAATAATTGGTTTCCCTATAACGAAGGTTTGACGATTGGCGCGAAAGGCCCCGAAGGCGACGTGATTGTGATGGACGAGGCCCATCCGATTGGCGCGCGCATCACCATCAAGCAGGGCGAGAAGTACGTTTCGGTGGCCTGCAATATTTACAATTGGATCAATCACACCCGTTTTTTTGGCACGCTCTCCGAAGCCAAAAATGAATTTGGCCACATGGAAGCCGCGCTGACCGAGATCATTAACCTGCTTTCGGCCCGCGAGGTGGATAAGATTAAAGTCTGGGAAGCGATTTCAAATTTTGTGCGGCGGTATCCGTAAATGCTCAAGGCGTTAATTTTTGATTTTGACGGGCTGATCCTCGACACCGAATCGCCCGAAGTGGCCGTCTGGCAGGAAATTTATCAAACGCACGGGTTTGAACTGCCCTTAGATGAATGGATGAAAACGGTGGGCGGATATGGCCTTTCCAACTTTGACCCGGCTGAACATTTGGCGCATCTTTCCACGGGACGGCTGGACCCGCTTGCTCTCAGAGCAGGCTACCGCCAAGCAGTAGATCAAATCATCCAGTCCAAGCCGGTTTTGCCCGGCGTGGCAGAGATGATTCAGGCGGCGAAGCAGGCTGGGTTACACGTGGCGATTGGCTCCAGTTCTCCCCATGCCTGGGTGGATACTCACGCGCAACGGTTGGGACTCTTCCATTTCTTTGATTCCATCACCTGCCGCGACGACGTTGCGGCAGGCCGCACCAAACCTCACCCTGATATTTACTTGAAGGCGTTGGAGCGGCTCAAGGTCCAGAACCATGAAGCGGCCGTCTTTGAAGATTCAGTCAACGGCGTGGAAGCGGCGCGGCGGGCGGGCATTTTTGTCGTGGCTGTGCCCAACGCGCTCACCGCGCAAATGGGCGTGCGCGGCGACTTGACTGTGACCTCGCTGGCGGAATTAAGCCTGCCCGATTTGCAGAAAAAGTTTGTTAACCCTTTGTAATTTTATAAAAAAACGCATGTGATATTCTTAGGTTCATTCTTTGAATTTGGGAGAACGGCATGACGGCAAAATCCGGGAAGTTTGCAATCGCTATGTTTACGCTCCTCGTGATTGCTTTGGGGTTTAATCTCTCTCCAGATGTTTTTCCGCAAGCGCTCACACTCCCCACGCCAAGCCCCACTGCTCAAAACTTGATCAGAAAGCCGGAAACGCTAAGTGTGGCGGAAAGCCCGCTCAAGGCTTCCATCTTGTCCGCTGGAGATTACATCGTCCGTCAGCAACTTGAAAACGGCGAACTGGCTTATCAGGTTAATTTTCAAACTGGGGAACGCGAATACTCCCCTTCCATCATCCGGTTGATTGGCGGGACGGGCGCGCTGTACACGGTTTGTCGCGTTTCCGGGAATCTGACTTATTGCGAGGCTGGCGATCACGCGTTAACGCGCTATCTCGAATCTGTGGTGATTGACCCCCAGCGCTTTACTGGCGCGTGTTTATATGCAAATGGCGTCTGTCCGTTAAGCGCCAGCGTGAACGTGATTGACGCAATCTATCGGCGTTGGCAGGCGACGGGCAATTTCAAATTGGGCAATCAAAACGTTGGCGCTGTGGCGGTGGAGTTGGGGAAGTTCATCCTCTCTTTGCGAAAGCCGGAGGGAGATTTTTTCTACGCCTTCGACCCGCACATTGGCGGCGGCGCCGACCCGAAATATGATTCCCGCTACGCGCCAGATGAAAACCTGCTGGCGCTAATTCAACTGTACGAGATGACCGACAACCCCTTTTGGCTGGCGCACGCGCGGGACGTGAATCGCTACATGCTGAACCAGCCGGTAACGGAAGATTACTGGCACGGCTATGCGTTTGCCATGCTGGCCCGCCTGGATTCGTTAAGCGTCGCCGATAAAAGATACGCGGCCCAAATTGCAGAGACGGTCATTCAAGGCGAAGTTCGTTCATTGGATATCAAAAACTCAAGCATTGCCTCGGCGACTAAAATTGAAGCGCTGGCCACTTTGGCGCAGGCTTTTTATCTTTCAGGTCAGGATTCTAAAATGTTGGATGACGACTTGCGGGCCTTTGTCACCTTCGTCCATGCCCGCCAATTGCCGGAAAACAATTGCGATTGGGAACTTTCTGAAGAAGTCACGAAGAACTATGACGGCGGCATTTATAACACCTGCGAAGACCCCACCATTCGCATTGACGGACTGCAACATTACATTAATGGCGTCGCCGCGTACCTTGAATATCAAGCCTTGCTGGAAGGAAAATAAAAAACTCGCCCACAGGCGAGTTTTTTATTTTGAACTTTGACGGACGAATCACTTCTGCGCCAGCGAAAGGAAATATTGATGAAAGCGCGGGTCATCCGTCAACTCCGGGTGAAACGAAGTCGCCAACAGACGGCCTTCCAATGCGGCGACGATTCGCCCATCTTTAAGTTGACTCAAGATTTTGGCGTTTCCGCTCACCGCTTCGATAATGGGCGCGCGGATGAACACGGCGTGATAGGGATGCGTAGTTTGCGTGGCTTTCAGCAATTCGTCTATGACCAGATCGGTCTCAAACGAATCCACCTGCCGACCAAAGGCGTTGCGTTGTACGGTGATGTCCATCAACCCCAGCAAAGGCTGGTCGCGGTTCGCGTCTTTGGATAAAAAGATCGCGCCCGCGCAGGTTCCCCAAATGGCGTGGCTTTTTCCAAACTCTTGCAGAGGCTTCATCAAGTTGTAATGGACGGCCAGCTTGCCAATCGTGGTGGATTCGCCGCCGGGGATGATCAGCCCGTCCAGCCCGTCTAAATGCTCCGGCAGGCGCACTTCCCGCGCTTCCACGCCAATCTTTTTCAGCATGACGATATGTTCGGCGAAGTCGCCTTGTAACGCTAAAACTCCAATGTTCATCATTCAACCCTTCAGCTCTTTTATCCGCGCCAAATTCAATTACCAGCCTCTGACGGCCAAGCGTTCGCCTTCCGGCATTTGAGCCGCATTTCGGCCCACCATCGCTTCGCCGAGATTTTTGCTCACTTCCGCGAGGATCGAAGCGTCTTGATAATGCGTCACAGATTTAACGATCGCGGCCGCGCGTTTGGCCGGGTCGCCGCTTTTGAAAATGCCCGAGCCGACGAATACGCCATCCACGCCGAGTTGCATCATCAGGGCCGCGTCGGCCGGGGTGGCCACGCCGCCCGCCGCAAAGTTCACCACGGGCATTCGCCCAAGCGCTTTGGTCTCTTTGACCAGTTCATACGGCGCGCCATTGTTTTTGGCAAAGGCCATTAATTCTTCGTCGCCCATCGTTTTCAATTGACGAATTGAACCCAACACCGAGCGCGCATGGCGCACAGCTTCCACCACGTCGCCGGTTCCGGCCTCGCCTTTGGTGCGCATCATCGCCGCGCCTTCGCCAATCCGACGCAGGGCTTCGCCAATGTTGCGGCACCCGCAGACAAACGGCACTTTGAAATTATGTTTCAAAATGTGATGTTCTTCATCGGCCGGAGTCAGCACTTCGGATTCGTCAATGTAATCCACGCCAATGGATTCGAGAATCTGCGCTTCGACAAAATGACCGATGCGGCATTTGGCCATCACCGGAATGGTCACCGCGTCCATGATTTTCAAAATCATGTCGGGGTCGCTCATGCGGGCCACGCCGCCGTCGGCGCGAATGTCTGCCGGCACGCGCTCCAAAGCCATCACCGCGCACGCGCCCGCTTCTTCCGCAATTTTGGCTTGCTCGGCGTTGACCACGTCCATAATCACGCCGCCCTTCAACATTTGCGCCAACCCCTTTTTCTCCGTCCAGGTTCCAGTTTTTGCTTCCATTTTTTTGACTCCTAGTTTTTTTGATTGTCCCGATTGTACGGGCAAATTGGGGGATGTTAAGAGCCAATAAATATGAATAACCAACCAGCCACTTTTGTCATTTTTGAAAATTGTCCCTATAATTAAGCCAGGCTATGGTTCTTCTGCGCCAGCCAATTCATTTTGGAGAGCGAAAAAATGCGTATTCCCCTGAACCGCGAAAGCGAAACCCCGCTCTATCAGCAGATTGGGAGCTACTTGAAGAAGGCGATCCTTTCGGGCAACTTGGCCGCTGAAACGCGCCTCCCCGCCTGCCGACAGTTGGCTCTCGATCTGGGAGTTAATCGCACCACCGTGGAAAATGCCTACGCCTTATTGGAGGCGGATGGCTTGGTCTTCTCCCGCATGGGAAGCGGGACGTATGTGCTCGCTCAGAATTTTGTCCCCCAAAAAGACAACGCCGAAATGGTTTTACCGCTTTGGCAAAAAAACTTTCAAACCGAAGAATTGATTTCAAAATCAGAATTGGCGGATGAAATGCTACAAGCCGCGGGCCATGCTCACCCGATCAGCTTTGCGGGCGGCATCAGCGATACGCGCCAGTTTCCAGTTGAGGAGTTTCGGAAAATCCTCCAGGCGGTGATGCGCCGCGATCAAATTGCCGCGTTGGAATACGGCGAACGAAGCGGTTATGCCCCTCTGCGGGAGGGCATAACGCACATCCTCGCCAGCCAGGGACTGCAAACCAACCCGGAAAGCATTCTGATTACGGCCGGTTCGCAACAGGCGATTTTCCTGGTGGCCCAGGTTTTGCTAAAACCCAATGACGTGATCTTGGTGGAGAACCCAACCTACTCTGTGGCGCTGGATTTGTTTCGCGCGTTGGGTTTTCAAATTATCGGTATTCCAATGGATTCGCAGGGAATGTTGGTGGATCAATTGGAAAAATTGTTACAGCAGTATCACCCCCGCTTGATCTATACGATTCCAAATTTCCATAACCCCACTGGCGCCTGCTTAAGCAGTCCGCGCCGCCGCCAGTTGATCATGCTCGCCGAAAGATACAACGTCCCCATTTTGGAGGATGATTTCGTCGGCGACCTCCGTTATGATGGCCACGCGCAACCGTCTTTGAAGGCGCTGGATGCAAATGGACAGGTGATTTATGTCGGCACGTTTTCCAAAATGCTCATGCCCGGTTTGCGGGTTGGCTTTATCGTGGCGGATGGCCCGGTCTTCAACAGTTTGCTCAACTTCAAGCGCGTCAGCGACCTGGCCACCTCCACCTTAATTCAACGCGCCCTGGATGCGTATGTGACGGTTGGCCGCTATCAGACATATCTACAGCGTTCCTCTCAGGTTTTCCGTAAACGGCGCGACGTGATGGTTGCGGCGATTAAGCGTTATTTACCGTCCAGAGTCTCCTTTGAGATTCCAAGCGGCGGGCTGTTCATTTGGCTGAAACTGCCCAAACCCATGTCTGCAGAAAAGCTGTTGCCTTTGGCTTGTCAGGCGGGGGTTTCCTTTGTGCCGGGCAATTTTTTCTTTGTGGATGGCGCCGAAGGCCAGGAATGGTTGAGGCTTAACTTTGCCGCCCAGCCGGTTGAGGAGATTGAGGAAGGCATTCGGCGGCTGGGCAAGGTTCTGCGTTTGTAACCGCGCCGAAGATTCCCACCCGCTCCCCTCTTGACAAAACCCACGAAAAGAATACAATTTATACAATGATACAATTAGTACAATGCAAGGAGGACTATGACCGCGAAGAAGTTAACCCTAAACCTGGACTTTCATTCCGGCCTGCCCATTTACACGCAAATTGTGGCGCAAGTCCAAAGTCAGTTGGCCAATGGCGTTTTACAGCCCGGCGACCAACTGCCCACCGTGCGCGCGCTGGCTGAGGAATTGCGCGTCAACTTCAATACGATTGCGCGCGCGTATCGCCTGCTGGATGAAGCGCGGGTCATCTCCACGCAACAAGGCCGCGGCACGTACATCACCGAAATCCCGCCGCCCAAAGTGGGAAAAAAAATGAAAGCGGAGGTCCTGCTTGCGCTCGCTGAAAGGTTTATCAACGAAGCGCAACGCCTGGGGTTTTCGGAGCCGGAAATCGGCCAAATGGTTAGAACCCAGTTGCAGTTAAGAAAAGAAGCGGAAGAAAAATCAAAGGAGTAAATCAAAATGAATACCAAGTTTTTAATGTCAAATCTCAAGAACAGTCAGGTGGATGCGCACATTCCGCCCATCGCCATCTTTCTATTCGCCGTGTTGTTGGCGGGCCTCATCACGGGCATTGCCTGGCTGGAGGTCCAAGGCGCAACCGACGCGCAAATTATCTGGTTTGTTTTCCCAGTCCTCGTCGTGGCGTTTTACATTTTCTTTGGGCTAAAGGTTGCCGCGCAATGGGAAAAGGCGGTGGTCTTGCGCTTTGGGAAATTTAAAGGGCTGAAGGGCCCCGGCGTGTTTTGGATGATCCCGATTATTGATACGATCGCCACCTGGATTGACCATCGCGTAACGGTCACTTCCTTTTCCGCCGAAAAAACGCTGACGAAAGATACCGTGCCGGTGGATGTGGATGCGGTCTTGTTCTGGATGGTCTGGGACGCGGAAAAGGCCGCGTTGGAAGTGCGGGATTACCAAACTGCGCTTTCCTGGGCGGCCCAAACCGCCTTGCGCGAAATTATCGGGCAAATGGAATTGGCCGATATTTTGGTTGGGCGCACCAAGATGGACGAAGAATTACAAAGGGTCATTGACGAGCGCACCACGCCCTGGGGTGTGACCGTGCAATCGGTGGAAATTCGGGATGTGATCATCCCGCAGGCGCTGGAGGATGCGATGTCGCGGCAGGCGCAAGCCGAGCGCGAACGTCAGGCCCGCGTCATTTTGGGCGAATCTGAACAACAAGTCGCCGCTTCTTTTGCGGAAGCCGCGAAAGCCTATCAGGACAATCCCACCGCGCTACACTTGCGCGCCATGAACATGCTCTTTGAGGGGCTCAAGGAGAAAGGCGCGCTGGTGATTGTGCCCAGTTCCGCGGTGGATACGATGAATCTCGGCGGGATGAGCGGCATGGTTTCGCTGGCGCAGAGTCAGGCGCGGAAGGACTAAGCCCTGTTTCACATGAAACAGCAAGGAGTAAGCATGAAGACCAAAACTACCGTCGTCATTTCATTGGCGCTGATTTTAGGCGCGGCGCTCGTTGGCGTGTTCCTCTGGAATCGCCTGCCCGACCTGATGGCTTCCCATTGGAACGCGGACGATCAGGTCAACGGCTATCTGTCAAAATTCTGGGGCGTGTTTTTCACGCCGCTGGTCGCTTTGGGTTTGCTTGGGCTTTTCCTTGTCATCCCAAAGATTGACCCGCAGAAAGCCAACATTGCCGGTTTCCGCGAAACCTTCAACCTGTTCACCCTTTTTTTGATGGCGTTTCTGGCGTACCTTCATGCGCTCACGCTCATCTGGAATTTGGGCTATGCCCATTTCAAAATCAGCGCCGCCATGCTTCCGCTGGTTGGGCTTCTCTTCATGATGCTCGGCCTTTTGTTGAGAAAAGCCAAACGCAACTTCTTTATCGGCATCCGCACACCCTGGACGCTTTCCAGCGATTCCGTTTGGGATCAAACGCATCAGACCGGCTCGATCCTGTTCATGCTTTCTGGAGCGCTGTCTTGCGCTGGCGGTTTTTTCGGCGGCGCAACCGCGCTCTGGCTCACGCTCGCCCCGCTCTTCGGCTCAACGCTGTTTTTAGTGGCTTACTCTTATTTCCTGTATCGGCGGGAGACGCAAGCCAAATAGCGGTTTCACATGAAACCTCAAGGAGTAAAAATGATTGAGAAGAAACAAATTTATTGGTTTTTAGGAATTACGCTGGCGCTCTCGTGGCCGCTGTTTTTGGCCCCGCTGGCGTTAAACGGATTGGACGCGCAAGAGAAAGTGTTGGTCACGCAAGGGCTGTGGGCGCTGGCCATGTGGGCTCCGGGGCTGGCGGCCATCGTGGTCACCTTGTTCGTGGCCAAAAAGCCGTTCAGCAGTTTACGATTAAATGCGCTGGGACCAAAACGCTACTATCTGTGGGCATGGTTTTTGCCGCTGGGTTTGACCGTATTGAGCGGCGCGTTTACGGTGTGGTTTGGCATTGGCAAACTGGACCTCAACATGACGAACTTTCGCGCGTCTCTGCCTGCATCCATCAGCGCAAACGTAGCGCTCTTGGGTCTGCTGTTCTTTACGATCCTGGTTGCTCCATTTATCAACATGCTGTTTGCGCTGGGCGAAGAACTGGGCTGGCGCGGCTTTCTGCTTCCACAGTTACTGCCGCTGGGCCAATGGAAAGCCGTGATGTGGAGCGGACTCATTTGGGGGTTGTGGCATGCTCCGGCCATTGTGCAAGGGCTGAATTACCCGGGGCATCCCATCCTCGGAATTTTGATGATGATCGTGTTTTGTTCTTTGCTGGGCGTCATCTTTGCGTGGCTCTATCTCAATACGCGCAGTCCGTGGGTGGCGGCGTTGGCGCATGGCGCGGTGAACGCAGTCGCCGGATTGCCGGTACTGTTTCTTAAACCCGGATTTAATATCGCCTGGGGCGGGACGCTCGCCGCGCCAACTGCATGGATTGGCATGGCCTTGTTTATCGCCTGGCTGGCCTGGACGAAGCGCTTTCCTGTTTCAGTGGAGGGAATGCTTGAGAAAACCGAATCAGCCGTCGGCTAAGGAAGGGGCGTCTCAAAAAGAACAAATGTTCTAAATCGAAGTCAACAAAAATGGGCGTGAGTGAAGCGTCCATTTTTGTTTTAATCAGTTGTCGCGTCCGCAGATTCTTCATCCACTAAAAAAGCTACTGCGCGACTCTGTCGCCCATCCATTACCAGATCCAAATGATGGTGGGCGCGATAATCAGAAATTTTGATCAGGCGCAAAGCGTTTAAGACATTTGGGTTTTCAATGGATATGAAATCGAGCGTGCGGTTGGGTGTGGTATAGAAAAAATCCCGTTTGAAGAGCGTGTCGGCGTCATCCAGAAAAACCGCCAAGGGATAAATTTTGGCTTCCATCAAATCCTGAAAGAAGTGCGTGCCGAAAGAAGGCTCGGGCGAAGCGCCAACGGCCTCTCCGGCGAGTTCGATTAAGGAGCGCGCGTGAAAAATGTCGCTGTATGAAATGTGGACGCCGAGGTCGGGCGTGGAGGTTCCCCAACGGCCGGGGCCCACAGCAATGTAGGTTTCGTCTTTCAAGGCCGCGTTAAGTTGGCCGATGGCGCGTTCGAGTTGCGTGCGCTCGCTTTGCGAAGTTAAACTAAAGTAGCCTTCGGCGGTGACGAATAAAATATAACGGATGTTTTGCACCAGTCCCTGCGGAACCATGCGCTGGGTGGCAAAGAGGATGTCTTCCTCTTTGAGGTTGTGCGGAATTTGGACTTCTTCTTCTCTGTGCATGTGACTCTGCGGGCGGCATTGCAGGAGGCTGATTTTGATTTCCGGCTTTTGAGTTTCGCCTTCAAGGATTTGAACTGTGAATTCGGTATCCACCGGCGCTTCGTAATGCGTTTCCAATAGCTTCAGGGCCGCGCGGATGGTTTTGGCAAAAGGGGTGCGCGCTAACAGCCCGTCAAACGTGACGACCATTTTTTTATATTCGCTACTGTGGCTGGAGAGATTTCCCAAATAGCCGTCCTGCTCCATTTGAACGGCGTAGCGCAGGGTTGGGTAATCGGCGGCAAAGATTTCTTGAATGGGGATGGTGACCAGTTGATTCTTTTCAAGATCAATCACATCCACGTTTTGTTGCGAATAACGGCGGGCAGAGCGGACGTCTGAACTGGGTTGCAAACGCGGATGACTCAGCGCCACCAGGCGGGGGCAATCGTCCGCCACCAGATCCACAGCGCGGGTGCCCAGCCCCAGCACCAGTCGCAGAAAGCCTTCATCTTCCCGAATTTGCGGCGACCAGCGATATAAGTTGCGGCTAAAGGCCACGCCTGCGGCTTGCGGCAAGTAATACTTGCCCATTTGTTCGCCTTCCACAAATTGAATTAAGATCGCGATGCGTTCGTCATAATCTGCCAGGTCTTTGTGGTGACGGTAGAGGAGCGCGTCGGGATCCATGATGCTGGCGTAGATTTCGGAGATGGCGCTGGTGAGCGCGGAAAGTTTTTCTCCGTGTGTGCCTTGATTGGGCAGGAAGATGCTTTCGTATTTTCCGGCGAAGGAAGTGCCAAAGTTATCTTCCAGCAAACTGGAAGAACGCACGATCAGCGGGGTGTGACCGGCCTCCACTAGAACTTCATCCAGCCGTTCGAGGATCTCCGGCGCGAATTGCCCTTTGGAAAAATCGGCCCGCAGGGTTGGGTAATCGGCCCGCATTCGTTCTTCGGTTTTATACTTTTGATCGTTCCAGTGCATGAGTCCGTTGAGCGCCATGAAGTTGTAAAAAATATCCGAGCCGAGATAATAGGAAGTGGGGATTTTGAACGCCGCCTGAATTTCCGGCGGGGCGGTCTCCTGCAGGATGCGCATGGCCAGCAACATGCCTGCGGCCTTGCCGCCCACTTTTCCGCTCCCGATTTTGCGACGCCGAATTTCCTTCAAGTCCGCCACGGTGAACCATTGCCGCGCCATCTTGATATATTTCAATTGATCGCTGATGATCGTGCGGATTAATACGACTTCCAATTCCTGCAGGCGGGCTTCGTATTTTTCGCGTTCCTGCGGCGGCATGGACTCGATCATTTCGGCCTGTTCAAAGAGCACGTCTTGCGGGGCCAGTTCCGGGTTGAACCAGATGAACTCCGCGTCGGCATTGCCTTTTTCGCTCAAGACCTGACGGACGATGTTTTCAAATTCTGAATAGGGCAGGTTGTAGGCGAAGTAAAAATCGGTTTGCGAATCGCGGATGCGCGCCAGGCGGTTGGACCAGACTTCAGATTGCTCTTCCTCAAACGGATTCCGCAGGCCTTCCCGCTCCTGCGATTCCACCGCTTTGACGCGCGCCTCTTCGTCGAAGGCTTCGCGCGTAATCACCCCGCGCGCGAAGAGCGCCTTGCGCATTTGATGCCGGATGCGCGCGCTCAAAATGGGATATTGACTCAGCGCCAGCAAAATCTTCAGAACGTTATCAATCGAAATGTTCGGGAAGGTCATAATGGCTAATCATAACAAAAATCCGCCAAACGAAGCCGTTTGGCGGATTTGATTTGGAAAGGCGCGTTAGCCCAGGTGCATGGGCATAATCACATGCAGAAAGTTTTCGTCGCCGACTGGTTTGATGACGCCCGGCGCATTGGCGGCGGAGGTTTCGAGCGCCACGTTGGGGGTTTTGATCACTTCCAGGGCTTCGCGTAAAAACTTCACGTTGAAGGCAATCAACACGCTCCCGCCGTCCACGGTCGCTTCCACAATGGTTTCGTTTTTGCCCGTCTCTTCCGAAGTTGCGGAAATTTCGACTTCGCTGGGTTGCATGTCGCCTTTGGATTCTTTAATGTCCAAGCGCGCCACGTTTGAGCCTTCGCGGGCAAAAATCTCGGCTTGTTTGCAGGCTTTGAGCAAAGTGGCGGTGGCCACCAAGGTGCGGGATTTGTAATTGCGTGGGATGATCTGGTGATAGTCGGGAAAGGCGCCGTCAATCAATTGCGAAACGACTTCCACATCCTTCACGCGGAAGAGGACCTGCCCGCGTTGCTTTGGCACGACCATGTAAATGGGTTCTTCCGGGTCGCTGGCCACACGCGCCAATTCGTTCAGCGCGCGCGCGGGGATGATAATGTTGATCGGGTTGGCCACTGCGTTGGAAAGTTGCGCCTTGCGAACTGATAAACGGAAACCGTCCGCCGCGGCCATTGTGACCTTGTCTTTTTCCACGTTCATCAACACGCCCATCAAAACCGGGCGGGCTTCGTCGGTGGAGGCGGCAAACGCCACCTGATGAATCATCTCTTTGAAATCTGCCACGTTTAATTGCACGGCGTCTTTCATTTCAGGGGTGGGCAGGGGCGGAAATTCCTGCGCGTCAATGCATTTGATGTCGTTGTTGGAGGAGCCGCTCTTCACATGCAGGCTTTGCGTTTTTGTGTCCAGCGTTAATTGCACTTGATCGCCGGGCAGGGTGTTGACCAGGTCCGAAAAAGTGCGAGACGGCACGGTGGTGGAGCCTTCTTCGTCAATCCGCGCGGGAATCCAACAGGTGATGCCCAATTCCAGATTGGTGGCGGAAAGCCGCAACCGGCCTTCATCGCTGGCGATTAAGATGTTTGATAACACGGGGAGGGTACTGCGCGGCGAAACGGCGCGGGAAACCATACTTAAACCGCGCGCTAAATTCTCTTGAAGAAGGGTTACTTTCATAAGTCATCGCCTCAGTTAATTTTTTTTTTTTGAAAGTATATCACGCTTCTTTTCTGACCTTTGAAGTTGATTTAAAGCAACGTCCCGAAGGTTTTTTCAACCTTCGGGACGATTTAACTTATTACGAGCACAGTTTGTTATAGATTCCTACGGCGTTTCGTAAATGGAGACGTCGCCCTGTTGAAAGATTAATTTAAGGTGTTTGGAAAATTTCTCGTCGTTCACTTGGGCGAAGATTCTTTCAGTCCGGCCGATGTAGACATAGCGGATGTTGTATTTTTCGAGGATGGCGTTGGCGGTTACCCAATCTGGAGCGCTGTATAGCGTTTTGATGTCGTCTTGACGCGAGCCTTGCGGCCCGGCTCCGCCGCGCCATTGGGATTCGTGACCGGGCCAGCCGAGGACGTTGGGCAAACCGGTATAGGTTGCGATGCGCGCAAAGGAAGGGTCGTAGGAGCCGCCAATCGCTTCGGCTACCACGCCGTCTGGCGCGTTTCGCAAAAATTCAATGGCGGCGGCTTCGTCCGGGTTTTCGCGTTGGATGCGGTTGAAATCGTCGAGCGTGAACCCGCCCACCGGCTTGAAGTTATTCGTCTTGGTGGGCAAACTTAAGGCGGGGTAGAGCAAACCGGTAAAAATCACCAGCGCGATGCCAATACGATAGGACCAACCCCATAAGACGCTTTGAATATTTTGAAGCAGGTAGGCCACGCCAAAGGCCGCGACCAAACTCCACAAGACCCACGCTTGATAATAAAATTTGAAGATGGTGTTGATACGGTAGCCAAATTGATCTTTGAGATAGACGAAATCCGGGGCGATGATGAGGACTGCGCCGACGACCAGCAGGAGCATGGCGAAAAGAATCGGTGGCTGGGCGCTTGGGGACGTTTGAGCCGCTTCAGGCGCGGATGAGTCGCGCGTCTCTTTCGCAAATAAAAAGGCCAGGGCGGGAATCAAGGCCGCGAGCAGGGTAATCAGCCCGCCGAGATAACTCAATCGGCGAAACGAAGTGGCGCTGAAGAAGGCGCTCACGCTCATGTTTTGGCTGGCCAGCCAGCCCATGACAAAGTCGTGTTTGAAGTAATAGCCAAACAAGGCGATGGCCCACATGAACACAAAAAGGAAGAGGACGAAGCCCAGTCCTAATTGCAGGGCCACGCGCCAATTGGGGCGGAACGTGAATTTCGTAAGCGTACAATAGATAAGGAGGAAATAAATTGGAATGAGTAACACGCCCCACATGAGCCATAAATGCGCGCCGCGCGTGGGGTACATGAGGCTGGGGAGGATGCCGCCCGCCTGCGAGGAAAAGCCAATGTAAAACGGTAAATATAAAATGAGGGATAAAAGCCCAAGCGGGACGGCCAGCGTGAGCAGGTCTTCGAGGCGCGCCCAACTCCAGCCGTGGGCGTGGGCTTGATAGAAAACGTAAGCGGCGACGATTAACGTGGCGCCGATCAGAATGTCCCAGGTGTTGAGGAAGGCCAACCCGCCTAAAGCCAAAGCGGAAAAGGCCAGCCCTTCGAGTTTTAGGTTGAGGGTGAAGCCAAAGGCTTTCACTTCGCCCTGCCAGCCGCCGAGGAAAATATTCAACGCGACGGAGATGGCCAGCAAGGTGAAGGGGAGCGCCAAAACGTGGGGGTGTAAGTCGCCGAGTAGGAATGAGAAGAACGGAAATTCGTCAATCACTTCCAGCGGATTGTGAAGCATGTCGTAATCCTGCATGATGCGCGAAGAACGCCACCACCACAAATAACGCAGGTTTACCCAGCCGAAGGGTTCGACGGGCGGAAGGTTCAGTTCTTTGACGTCGAGCCAGGTCCAAAAGGCGCTGGTGAATTGACCGGCTTCGTCTTTCTGCCAAAAGATTCCGTAGCGATATAACACTTCGAGCAGGGCGCCGAAGTTTGAAACCAGTAATAGAAATAAAGGGGCGAAGAGCGCATGGATGATGGACGATGGACGATGGTCCATCGGGTCGTCCGTGGTCTGGGGTGTACGGCCTGCCAACAGGTTATATAACAAGCCATACGCGCCGAGCGCAGTCAGGGCGAAGATGAGGGAAGTCATCAGGTTGTGCGCCAGGCTGGAAGGGACGTTGGTCAGTTTGGCGAGCATGGCGGTGATGACGTAGCCGAAGTAATAATAAGAGATGGAATAGCCGGAAAGCCACGGGTCGCGCGGCGGGAAGGTTGGCGAGCGCATGATGCCGCTGATGAAGGCCAACTCCATGGGTTTTTCGGTGCTGAATAATTCTGAATTGGCGGAGCGAATGAAGGCTAAAAATGCGAAGGCCGCCAGAAATAAAATTTCGGCGACGAGGATTTGCCGCCAGTTTGACTTTAGAAAGTCCAAAATAGCGGCTTGCGCTTTGAAGTAGAGCCAAGCGCTTAACCCAAGCAACACGGCCAGGGCAAACAAAATTCCGCCTGCGTCGTTTTGGGCCACGCCCAACGAGGCCAAAAGCCAAAAGGCGTAGCCCCAAACCAATAAGCCCACGGCGCGGGAGAGCGCGAAGCCGCGATCTTTGAGCGCGGGGAATAAACGAAAGGCCAGCGGAAACGTCAACCAGCCGACGATACTTATCAACAGATACCAAAGGATGAAAGCGGTCATAGGGTTACGGGCTTGGGCGGAGAAAATGTTCCGGCGGCTGAATCAGGCTCAAAGTCCAGGACGGCGGCGATGGCGTTTAAGTTGATCGCGCCGAAGACGTGCGGGAATAGATCGGATTCGGAAATCTGCGCGGCGGGCGGGCCGGCAGGCGCTTCCCATTTAAGTTCGGCGGTGAGTTTGGCTTCGTCAATTTGTAGTAAAGCCAAATCTTTTCTGCCGCGATAAAACGCGTTGCCCACGGGCGCAACTTGTTGCGCAGTGGAACAATGGATGAAGCCTTCGGCGGCCAAGCTGGGCGTAACATAAGCGCCTTGCGTTTGGGCCGCGTCCCAGTCGGCGCGCGCGGCAATGTGATAAATCATGGCAGGACCTCGTAGATGGTTGTGTCTTGATCGTGATAGACCGTCTTCCAGTATTGGCCGTCATATTGCGCGAACTTGGCCAGCCCGTCGGACGCGCCATCCAAGGCGGGGTAAATGTTTCTTTCCAACTGGCCGACGATGATGTATTTGACCTCATATTTTTTGAGGAACTGTAACGCAGTTTGGAGTTCGGTCGTGTTATAGAATTCGCCAATTTGATCCACGCGGTCTTGAACGGTTTGGGAGAGATAGGCGCGTTGCTGGCGCTGATGGAAGTTCCAACCCACCACGCCGGGCAAGCCGGTGTAGATCGTCATGCGCGTACACCAGCGGTATTCGGAACAATTGGCTTCGACGATGACCGGCGAACCTTGCACGTTGTCTTGCAACCAGCGAATGGCGCGATAGTCCTGAACCAATTGCATGGTGTTGCCGTCCCAATGTTCGGTGAATTGCATATAGGTGATGCTATCCAGCGTGTGCGGGGCCGTGGGCGTAATGCGGTCAGTGATTTTGTCGGTGGCGGCGGTGAGCGTGAAGAGGAACGTGCCGGAAAGGAGGAAGTACAAGCCCACCTGATAGGCGGCGCGCCAACCCGGCTTCCACTGCGTAAAAGCGGAGAGGAGCCAGGCAAAACAGGCGCCCGCGCTCACGGCGAATAAAATCCACGCTTGCATGTAAATTTTGAAGATCGTGTTCATGCGCCCCAAATCGCCGACGAGGGCGATGTTTTCCACTGCAATCGTCAGCGCCAGGGCTGTGCCAATCATCAGCAGAACGGCGCGTTTCACGCCGGGCATTTCCGGCTTAAGGAGCAGAATTCCAGCCCAGACGGCCAGCGGCAAAGCCAGCCAGGTGATGACGATTTTTTCGTAAGCGAAGAACACCAAGAGCGAGATGAAGAGCGCGATTCCAATTTCGATGAACAGGCGGTAAGGCGTCAAAGTTTTCAGGCTGGAAAGCGGCGTATGCGCCAGCCATTCGCGCGTTTCCCAAGCCAGCCAGGTTGTGATTAAGAAGAGGAACAGGCCCCAATGCGTGAGATACGTGGACATGGGCGTATGCGAAGCCGTCCAATGCGAAACGCTCCCGTAGGCTTGGCCGTACCAAATGTCGAAAGGCAAATACATCAGCTTGCCCAACGCATATAACGCGGCCACGAAACCCAGCGAAAAGCCCAAACGTCCCAACCAGTTGGGCAGGTTCCAGCGCCCGTTCCATTCATAATGGCGGTTGATCGCATAGATCGCGGCCAACGCGGCAAAGGGGAAGAAGGCGTATAAATCCCAGGTGTTGGTGGGTTTGAGCGCGCCCGTGAACAACGCGCCGATGAACAATGCGAGTCCCCATTCCGCGCGTTGCAACAAGGCGTGCGATTTGATGAAAGCCACCGCCCAGGCGATGATCAGCAGAGTCAGCGGGATGACCAGCATGTGCGCGTGCAAGTCGCTATATAAAAACGTAAAGAGCGGGAACTCCATAATTTCATTGCCGGGCCCGCCGGGCATTAAGCGGCTGGGGTTCCACAACCATTCGCCCACGCCCACCGGCAACGTGAGCGCGGTAACGTCGCTATTAAAAAGATGTTGCACGCTGGTGGAAATCATTTTGCCAAAGCCCTGCAAAGCCCAACTCCATTTTTCAAAGAAGGTGTCTTCGCTGGAGAGCGCGCCGCCGGGGGCGGCAATTTTTTGCAAGGCATCAAAAATCACTTTGAGCGCGCCAAGGTTGCCCAGCAAAACAATCATAATGGAGGAAGCCGCGCCCGCCAATAACGCCGAAGGTTGCAAGCCCCACCAGGCGGGTTCGTCCGCTTCGGACTTTACGCCTTGCAATAAATTAAACCCAATCGCAAACGCGCCCGTGGCCACCAACGCAAACCAGGTGGGCAAAATAAAGTTATAAGCAATGGACGGCACAAGGCCGAGCAGTTTCACCGGCGTACCGGCGATCACAAAACCATAATAATAGTAGTTGATGTATCCGCCCGCAAACCACGGGTCATACGGCGGGAAGGAAGTACTCTTCAACACGGCGTTGAAGTAGGAAAAATCCATCGGGCGCTCGCCGCCTTTGGAGGGATGCCACAAATCGGAATTGCCGAAGCGGATTAACAAATCAATCAGGAAGAAGGTCAGGAAGAGGATTTCGACAAAGACGAAGAACTTGCGATTGGCATTCCACTCCGCCTTGAATTGCTCTCTGCGCCACAACCACAAGCCGAAGCCTGCCCCGGCCACGATCAGCGCCGCCACGCCGATGGAGAGTCGCGTGTAGGGAACTCCCACCGAGCCGCCCATCCATGAAAGCCAGGCCAGCAAAACCAAGCCAATCACGCGCCCCAGCGGATACGCATACGCGCCGAACCCGGCCAAGGCGTAACGGGCAATTGGGTAGGCCGCCAGCCCCAGCAAAAAGATGAAGACATACCAGACCAGCAAGCCGACAAGCGGATATTTATTTTGAAGCCAGTCATAGCTAAACAATTGCGACCACGTGCCGCCTGCGCGTTGCGTCGCCAGCCGATCTGGCGGGAGCATTAAATCTTTGTACTCAAAGTTGGCCGCTTCTTTGGGCAAAAGGTGAACGACTTTGGTTAAATCCACCGAGTTTAGGGTTTTCAAAACCTGCGCCGAATTGTATTGCGCGGTCTTCTTGAAAATCATCACTTTGGGATGATCGTAAAAGGTGAAGGCTTCTTCAGCGGACTGATCGTTAATCACCCATGGGCCAAAGGTTGGGTAATCGGTAAAGGTTTTTACCAACTCAAAACCCAGACGGCCTTGATACTCGCCCACTTCGGCCGTGCGATAACATTTGATAAGGTCCGCGTCGGCGGGACAGCCGAGCAGTTCGCGGTAGTATAAAGTCGTCAGCGGATAGCGCTCTGGCAGGCGGACAATTTGCGCGTATTGATGATTGGTGGGGATGACGATGTAATCTGAAGCGTCAAGCGTGGTGATAAAGCGGTTGACTTTATCGGCGTTGTCGTCCCAATAGACTTGCAGGTTTAGGTCGCCGCGATATAGCCCGCCAAAGGGGTCTTGTCCGTCAATGCGGAAGGGCAGGCTCCAATCGTAATCCGTTTCGTTGGCGATAGAAGCGCCGGTGAGCGTGAGTCCATTGCCCAGCGTTTCAATTTTGAGCAGATAGGGTTGGCCTTTTTCAACCGTAATCGGCGTTTGGAATTTGAAATCCACTTGCGGGCCGCGCGGGTCTTTCGTCTGCGTGGGATCAAATTGCTCGGAGGCGCGCGCCAGCAAAACGTCCGGCGCGGCCGCGCTATAAATGGAAGCCACTACCGTCGCAGGCGCATTTCCGGAATCCTTTGCATGAGCGAAGGTCACAGAGGTCAACATCCCGCTTTGGGTTGGGTTGATGGTGGTGGCGTAGGGCGTGCCGTTTTGAATGACGAAATCTTGCGGGAACGGAATCGGGTCGTTGATTAATCCGGCCTCGGTTTTCAGACCGAGGTTGATTGGCGCAGGCACGTTTTGATAGATCCAGCGCGAGGCGGCCATGCGCGGTTCGGGGCGTAAATAAATGCTTTGAAAGGCGAAGGCCCAGATGGCGGTGAGGATTAAGCTCAGCGAGCCAAGCATGGCAATTACAACCGCCCAGGCGCGGCGCGCTGAGACCATTTTGGCTATTTCAAAAATAAACCAACCCGCCATTAAGCACAATAACGGATAGATCGGCAATTGATAACGCATGGTGGGGTTAAATTGCATGGACTGCCAGAGAAAATAAAACGCGGTCCAGCCCCAGAGCAGGGCGTGCTTCCATTCGCCTTTGAGGATGCGCCAGCCCATGAATAAAAATCCCGCCCAGGCCAAAATGCCCAACGGCAGGCCCAGCCCCCAGACGGTGAGGTTTTCAAACGAATAGAGGTGCGTGCGGCGCGCCCATTGTAAATTCCACGGTAAATCCGCTTCGCCGTTGGCCTGAGTGCGTTGTTCGGCGATATTCTTGATCCAGTTTTCGCTGAGGGTAACGCCGTCGAAGGCATACGGTTGAAAGATGCGGAAGGAAACAAGCGTGGCCAAGCCGCCCACCACCAGGAAGATGAAGATGATTTTCCAGTAATTCAGGTTGAAGCGCCAGCGGCCTTCGAGTTTATCTTTTTGATAGTCGTGAATCAAGTAGCGGACGAGGAACGCGCCGGGTAAAACCAAAGCCATGGCGGCGGCGTTGATTTTGGAGGCCATGGCCATGCCCAGGGCGAATCCAAACCCGAGGCTGAGAGTCAGCAGGTTGATCAACAAACGTTTGGAAAATAAAGGTTGCGCTTCTGCGCCTTCGGTTGCGTTGGCGCTTTCGGTAATTTTGACGGCGAACGCCAGCCCCAAAAACATGAACAAGTTGACGAACAAGTCGGTGGTGAAAAAATGGGATTGCTGAATTTGCATGACGGCAAAGGCGGAAAAGGCCGCCGCAAACAAACCCACTTTGCGCCCATAGAGTTTGGAGGCGATTAGATATAAAAGGAAGATGGTCAGCAAGTCCGCGAGGGCGGAGACTTGCCGCGCAAAGAATTTCGACTTGCCAATATCGTCGTAGCCGGTGGCTTCCAAAGCGATGCGGGTGAAGGTCATCGGCAGGTTGCCATAGACGAAGAAGGAATTCCCGCGATTGTAGGGGTTGAGCGTGGAGGTGGAGGAATCGAAATATTCGCCGAGGGTCATCCAGCGTTTTTGGTCGTTGGGGCAGGCATCTATGGAGATGGATGCGTCGGCGCAGGTATGCGCGCGTAAGTTATCCAACACGCCCATCAGGAATAATTCATCCGGGTGTTGATGATAGCCTTCGCCCCAATTCACGCCGCCAAAGCGGAGCAGTCCCGCCACGATCAAGACGCCGACAAATAACAAGTCATAGAGCCATGCGCGTTTTTCAGTCATAAGGTCCTTAAAATCATCTCTTGAAAAGCAGTCTAGGGGGCGGCAACGCGAAAGACATAAAAGTTTTTGGATGGAACTTTCGCCTGATAGACGGTGAGCGCGCCAGTGGGATACAAAGATTGTAACGTGTTCAAAGTGGCCTGATCTTCCAGATTGATAATGAAAAGTTTCGGGCCGGACAATCCTACCGTGCTTGCCAGCAAATCTGGTTTGAGGGCGCTTTCGCCGCGATAAATTGTGCCAGCCCAAAAGAGCGGCAGGCGCGTATCCGCCCAGTAGGGATACGGCACAACCCAGGCCTGATCCGGCGAGCCGCCTTTTTCCGCAAAGTCTTTCATCAGCAGGCCCATATCGCGCGTGTTCCAGTTGGAAAGTTCAAACTGCTTCACGTATTGATTGAAGATCAGGTTGTAATTGTTGAACACGGCCCCAAAGAATAAACCGCAAACCACAATCAGCGCCAGGAACGAGCGCATTGGAGAAGGCGCCAGCGCTTCCGTTGTGGAGTCGCGGTTGACGCCTTTCGTTAGGCTGGAGAGGATGGCGTCCACTGCAAAGGCCACGATGATAAAGGTGGGGACAAAGGCCGCGCTCATGCGGTTGAGGGCCGGGTTTTCCTCTGGAAAGGCGATGGACAACGTGGAGGGCAATTGTAAAAGCGGAATCGCCAGCAGGAGCATCAAGTCCTGCCAGCGGCGCTGACGTAAATAGCGGAAGAGAACCACGCTGACGCCGATCAGGAACAACGCGCCGGAGATGAAATCCATTGCGGCGCGCGAGGTGAGCGTAAAAGTCCAGATCGTTCCGCCATACCAATTGAAAACCTTCAATCCGTTCCAGATGTTTTGGGCGAGGATGATTGCAACCGGCCCGGCAATTTGCTGTTCGCTGGAACTGATCCGCGAGAGGGCCCGTTGATTGAATTTGTCTGGAAATTCCAGCGCGTAACGAGTTAAGGGGATGATGAAGATCCAGGCGGTGAAAGCCAGCAAAGCAAACCAGACCAGCGCCTGTTTGCGAATTTGCGCGTCTTTGACATGGAGCAGGTAAATAATGAAGAGCGCCACCATCACGAACGGTACGATCCGCATGGGGGTATAGCCGTTCAGCCCAATGCCCAAGGCAATGCCAGAGAGGATGAAATCGTTGCGGCGTTGCTGACGCAACCCACGAATGAAGTAATACAGGGTGGCGGCTGTGAACGGCGGATAATACGCAAAGCGCAGGCCGATGCGGTCAATCAGCACGGGCCACACGCCAATCCCCGCGAAGGCCACGGCCAATAAAGCCACGCGCTTGCCGCCCAACTCCTCGGCCAGTTTGTAAATGTAGAACATGCTCAACATGCCCATGAGGCCGGTGCTGACTTTGAGCGAGAGGAAGGAAATCCCAAACCACTGCGAGAGGAAATAGACGAAATAAAACTGAAGCGGTTCGCGGCCGGTATTTCTGGGGAAGAAGATGGAATATTTTCCCTGGCTGATGTCGTACACGTCCAAAAGTTTTTCGGCGTGATCGCTGGTCATGTTGTCTGGAATGGCAGACAGCTTGTAAAAAGCGAAGAAGGCCGCCAAAGCGAAAACGAAGAAGACCAGCAGTCCATGGCGCGTGACGGTGAACTTCCACTCCGATTGAGTAAGCCACGCGAACGGGTTGAACGCCCGAACTTCACGGCGCGGTTCGGCGGCCCAAAAAGCCAACAGGTGAAAAGCCAACGTTAAAACCCAGAGCGTTACGTTGAAAGCCGTGAAGCGATCTTTAGACATGAAGAAAAAGGTGAGCGCGCTGAAGACCAGCGAAACCACAAACGGCGAACTGCGAATGACGAACGAATCGCGGCGCGTTTCGCTTTCCGGCAGTTCGGCGATGGACCACTGACGGCGCGCAAAGGCCAGCGCAGTTAACATCAGCGCGATGAAGTAGAAGAAAATGCCCATGGGGTAGAGCGTTTGTGGTGGTTCAAACTGAAGTTGGCCGAGCAGGGCGAAGAATAACGCGCCCAACACCAGCCAGGGGATATTTCTAAAACCCGCAAACCAATCGCGTTTTTGCGTCTGGGTTGCAGAGGCAGGCTCCACTGCCGCGGCTTGTTCCGGCGCCGCTCCGCGAAATTCGGCCAGTTGCGTCGGGTCTCTTCTTTCAAAGAGCGCTTTGACGAAATTTGCAAAGGCTTCCCAGCTTTTAAAAATAGATTTCAGGTAATCCAGTACAGTGGGTTCATCCATAAATTATGCGTCCAATGCAGGTTATTTTTTACGCGCAATAAAAAACGTGTACGTGCCGTTTTCCAAATGCTCGGAAGAGGCGTATTTTTGCAGGTAACTTTCGACCAGCCCCAAATTCCATTTCGTGCGGGCAATCACCCATTTGCCGGTGAGCGCGCGGGCCACCACTGAAGGCAAGCCAAAATAATGCCCCCACTCCAGCGCGTGCAAAGCGGCAGGCGAAAAATAATGCCACCATTTTTCCAAAACAAAACCGGCGCGTTCAAGGCGCGCGTTCCACACTTCCGGGCTGTCGGCGTTTTTGGTGCGCGAGATGTAACGAAACCATTCCACATACGGTTTGCCGAAAATTTTAGCGAGCGCCAAGTTATCAAAGTGGGTATGGTTTGGCACACAAAAATAAAACGGCGCGCCCGGTTGCAAGACGCGCGCCGTTTCTTTTAACACTTCGTCAATCTGCAGAATATGTTCCAGCACAGAGTTGCTCACTCCGCTGGCAAAATGGTTGGAAGGAAAAGGCGCCAGCGCGCCGTCGGCTTCCACCAGAGATTTATAGGCGTCGTATTGTTTCGCGTCGCGCATCGAAAAGCGCCACGGGTCGAGGCCCACGTCCAGTTTTTTGTCAAACGTCACCGAGGCAAAATGCCCGTCGCCGCATCCCACGTCATACACGGGTTCGGGCAGGGGCAGGCCTTCATAAAAAGAGCTTTCCACCGCCCGCAATAACGCGCGGAAGTAAGGCAGGTCTTGCAGGTGCTTAAATAAAAAATCCTTCGCCTGACGATTGCTCACGAGTTCCTCAATTTCTCAAACAGCGCTTCATAGACTTGCGCGATTGAATCGGGATTATAGAGTTTTTTCAGCGCTGCGGAATCGCCGCGATATTGATCCGCATCTTTTAACACGCCGAGGATGGATTCGGCCAACGAGGCCGGGTCGCCAATTTGAGAGACGCGCCCCATGCCGTGCATCAGCGCGGGCTGACGCACGCCCGGCAACGCGGAAGGGACGGAAGGCACGCCGTTGAGCATGGCTTCAATTTGCACCAGCCCAAAGGCCTCGGTGGAATTGAGCGACGGCACGGTGATCACGTTCAGGTTGGGATACACAGCGGCTAATTGCAAAGGGTCGAGGTTGCCGAGGAAGGTCCAATGCCCGGAAATTTCATATTCCCGAATGCGCGGGGCCAGCCGCGCAAAGTAGGCCTGCTCGCCCATCACGTTTTCATGCTGACCGGCGTATAAAACTTGCGCGTTGGGATATTCCTCCAAAATTTTGGGGAGCGCGTCGAGCAGAACTTCCACGCCTTTTTCGGAGGCGAAGCGCGTGACCATGCCAATGACCGGCTGGCGTTCTTTGGTGCGATGTCTTTCAGCGAAGGCTGAAACTGCCTCGGGCGTGGGCACAGGCATTTCGACGGGCGGCAGGATCGGGGTCAGTTTTGAAGCGAAACGCGAAAGGTACGGCGAATGATCGGCGTAATCCTGCGTGTACGTCACAATGTGATTGGCGAGTCTGCCAGCGAGGTTGTTTTGAAAATCCAAAACAAAATTGACCAGACGGTTAAACAAGCCCTGCGGAAGTTGCACGTCGCAATGATAGGTGAGGACGACCGGCTTGCCCAGCAAACGCGCGCGCAGGGCCACGCCGGGCGCGTCAAATTGCGGCAGGTGCAGTTGGACGACGTCGTGTTGCAGGACCAGTTTGCTGGCCACCCAGCCAAAGGTTGGGGCGATCGTCCCCTTGCTGACGCGCGCGGCCACCGGCACGCGAATCACTTTGACGCCTGCCAGCGTTTCTTCGCGCGGCAGGGAGGGATCATATTGGTTGGTCATCACGGTGACTTGATGCCCGCGCTTGACGAAAGCCTGGGCCAGCCGCTCGGCGTAGATGGTGAGGCCGGAAGTGTGCGGGCGATAATAGGTTAGGACGGTGAGGATTTTCATAGAACTGAGCGATTATACCCACCTCAGCCCCAATTTGCGACATCCCCGCCGCGCGTTTAAATTCCTATTTCGCAACCTCCACATACAGCGGCGGCGGGGCGAGTTTGATTTTATGGCGTTTGAAAGCCTGCTGGATTTTAATCAAAGCCTGATCTTTGGCCACGCCAACAGAAACGCTGGAAATATCCACCCAAAAAGAGACGCGCAATTCGACCGAGTTTTGAGTCAGATTTTGGAAGAGCGCTTCCGGCGCGGGAGCTTGCACAAATCCGACGATTTCGCGCAATTCGGCGTGAACCGTCTGACGGATTTTCTCCGCTTCGGCAGGCTCGGCCATTTGGAGGGTCAAGTCCACGCGGCGGCGGTTGGCGCGGGTGTAATTGACAATCGGGCGGGCAATCACCTCGGCGTTGGGCAGAATCACAATCCGCCCGTCTTTGGCCTGCAATTCAGTGGTGCGAATGTTGATTTGCAACGCCAGCCCGTCAATCTCCAACAGTTGCACGTCGTCGCCCACGGTAAAGGGTTGTTGCACGAGCAGGATGATTCCCGAAACGAAATTTTGCAAAATGTTTTGCAAGGCAAAGCCAACGATCACACCGAGGATACCCAGCCCGGCGATGAAGGCCGTCACGTCGAAAAACCTTTGCAAAGCGGAGAGACAGCCGAGGATGATAATCGTCCATTTGAGGATGTCCGCCAGAAGATGCGTCACGTTGGAGGCGGTCTGCCGCGTGAGCAAAACCCGTTTGAGGAGCCTGCTTAACGCGCGCGCCAGATATAAACTGAGGAAAAAAATAAAAAGGGCGAGTAATAGATTGGGCAGAGCCTTCAGGCCGAGATCAAGCAAGTTTGACAGATAAGATTCCACGCAGGTTCCCTCCCGCTCAATGCGGAGTTTGAATTCCCCAAATTATACCCAGCGCGCTCACACTCCGCGCCTTTGCGTTAAGTTTTGACTTTAGGATTTACGCAAACCCCCAAGACCAAGCCACGAATTTCGCTAATTCGCGCGAATTGTTTTTAAAAATTAGCGAAATTGCGGCAAAAGATTTTGATCTGCGTTTAAAACAATTCTTTATTTTCCCGCACCCACTGAAAGAGCCGTTCAATGCCTTCTTCCAAACTGATCTGCGGCTTCCAGCCCAGTTCGCGTTCGGCTTTGCGATAATCGGCGTAGAAAACCTTTTGATCGCCCGGGCGCCAGTCGCCGCGCTTCACGTCCAGTTTTTTGCCAAGCAACTTTTCGATGATCGGTCCAAACTCCGACCAGATTGCCAGCACGTTGGCCGTTCCGCCGCCCATGTTATAGACCTGCCCTTTGGCCACGTCAATTTTTTCAATCGCCAAATCATACGCATTGAGCAAATCTTCCACGTGCAACACGTCGCGCACCTGTTTGCCGTCGCCATAAATGGTGATCTGTTTGCCTGTCACCGCCGCAATCAACATCCACGCCAGCCAGCCCTGATCTTCCACGCCAAATTGGCGCGGCCCATAAATGCAACTCTGCCGCAGAACCACCGTCGGCAAATCATAGATGCGATAATAATCGCGCACATACTGATCGCCCGTGCCTTTACTGCACCCATACGGCGAATGAAAATCCAACGCCTGTTCTTCCGAAGCGCCAAACGGCAAATCTTTGTAATGCCAGCGCGTCGCATCTTCAACCACTTCCACGTCGTCCATGCCGCCATACACTTTATTGGTGGAGGAATACAGCACGATCGGCTGTTTGCCGGAAAGCCGCGCCGCTTCCAACACGTTAAACGTGCCCAGCGCGTTGATTTCAAAATCTTCCCGGGGATTGATCACCGAAGTCGTCACCGCCACCTGACTGGCCAAATGCACGATCACATCCGCGCCCCGGCCGGCCTCAGCGATTCTCTCGGCCTCGCGCACGTCCCCAACCACCACCTCGAAAGCGCTTGCGCCAAATTCCTTTTTCAGCCATTCCAAATTGCGCGGCGCGCCCGCGCGGACGAAGTTATCGTAAATCGTCACGCGCTCGCCGCGCTTCAACAGCCGCTGAACGTAATTGGAGCCGATGAAACCCGCGCCGCCGGTGATGAGATAATGCTTGGTCATAAACGTTTCCTCTATGAATTCGGTTGCTCAGGCGTTTCGGCCTGCGGTTTGTTCCTTAAATTCATCAGTTGCTGATACACGCCAGAAAGGGTTTGTCCTTCGCGGGCCAAGCCAATCGAACCAATCACGCCGCTGTTGAGATAGTTATACAAACGCGCCGTCAACGCCACGGCTAGAGAAGTGGATTGATCGCCCGTGAAGAGGAACAGGGCCCCGCTGACCGCGCCTTCAAAAGTCCCCACGCCGCCCGGCAAAGCGGGGATGGCCCCGCCAAAGGCCGCCGCGCCGAGGACGAATAAAATCCATTGCGGTTGAGTCTGCGGAAAGAACGAGAGGGTGATTAAGTAATAGGCAAAAAAGGCCACGCCCCAATTCAACGTCATCCAAAACAAAAAGCGGACGAAGAGCCAGCCGTTGGTTAACACGCCCAGCCCTTCCAGAAAAGATTCAAGAAACCCGCCGCCTAATTTCTGTAAAGCCGGAACACGCTGACTGACGCGATGAAAAACCCGCAACGCCCACTGATTATTTTTCGCCAGCAGATACATGCCCGCCAGCCCTAGCAAAACCAGCCCGCCGACCAAATAGCCAATTTTTTCAGAGCCTTGCGCGTCGGCCACATACGGCAAAGCCGCCAACAGGAGCGCGGCCGAAAAGGCCAAATCCACCACGCGCTCAATCACCACGGTTGGCAAAATCTCGCCAAACGGAATGCCGGTCTTTCGGCTGAGCAAAAAGACGCGCCCAATCTCCCCCAAACGAAACGGCAAAAAGGTATTCAGCAAATAGCCTTCGCTGGCGGCGAATAACACATCTATATATTTAGGTTTATCGCGCAGGAGCGTCTGCCAGACTTTGGCGCGGTTGAACATCCAGAGAAATGATAAAACGATGGACCCGGCTAAAATTTTGTAATTCGCGTTCTGGATGGCTTTCCACATGGTTTGGAAATCCACAAAATAGAGGATTGCGCCAATCAGCAAAACGCTGATGATTGCGCCGGGGATTATTTTTTTTAGATCTTTCATCTGTTCACCACGCGAGTCGGCCTGTCGCTATTCGTCTTCCAGTTTCAAGACGGCCATAAACGCATCCTGCGGAATTTCCACATTCCCCACCATCTTCAGGCGCTTCTTGCCGCGCTTTTGTTTTTCGAGCAATTTCTTTTTACGGCTGATGTCGCCGCCATAACATTTGGCCAGCACGTCTTTGCGCGTGGCTTTGACGTTGGCGCGGCTGATGATGCGCCCGCCCGAAGCGGCTTGCACGGCCACATCATATAACTGGCGCGGAATTAAATCCTTCAGCTTGGTGATTAACTTTGTGCCTTTGTGAAACGCATCTTTTTCATGGACGATGGCCGCGAGCGCGTCCACTGGCTCGCCGTTGACGAGGATTTCCAACTTTTGCAGTTTGTCGGGGCGATATTCCAGGAATTGATAATCCAAAGAGGCGTAGCCTTTGGTGCGCGATTTCAGTTGGTCGAAAAAGTCCACGATGATTTCTGAAAGGGGGATTTCAAAATCCAACTGCACGCGATGCGGGGCCGGGTATTCCTGCTGTTTGAAAATGCCGCGTCGTTTCGTCACCAACTCCATGATCGGGCCGTAATAATCCGTGGGCGTGATGATTTCAATGTTCATCCACGGTTCGCGCACTTCTTCAATTTTATTGGGGTCGGGCAATTCGGCCGGAGAAGCCACCTTGACGATTTCTTCGTTCATCATCAACACTTCATATTCCACCGAGGGCGCGGTGAATAATACGTCCAGCAAATATTCGCGTTCAATCCGCTCCTGAATAATTTCCATGTGGAAGAGGCCCAAAAAGCCAGCCCGAAAACCAAAGCCCAGCGCTTGCGAAGTCTCCGGCTGATAGGTCAAAGAAGCGTCGTTGAGTTGGAGTTTTTCGAGCGCTTCGCGTAAATCCGTATAATCGTCGGCTTCCACTGGGTAAATTCCGGCGAAGACCATCGGCTTGGGCGTGAAATATCCGGGCAGGGGTTCGGCGGCGGGCGCTGTCGCCGAAGTGAGCGTATCGCCCACGCGACATTCATGCACGGTTTTGAATCCCGTGGCAATATAACCCACTTCGCCAGAGCCAATCTGTTCCACCGCTTTCATCCCCGGCATAAAAATGCCGATCTCAACCGGGCGCAGGTCTGTGCTGGTTGAAAACATGCGTAAAACATCGGTGGCTTTGATGCGCCCTTCAAACACGCGGATGTAAGCGACCACGCCTTTATAGGAATCATAATGCGCGTCAAAGACCAGCGCGCGCAGGGGCGCGTCATCCGCATCTTTGGGAGCGGGGACGCGCTCTACCACCGCTTCCAAAATCGCCTCGACGTTAATCCCTTCTTTGGCGGAGACTCGTAAAACCGTCTCTGGCGCAACCCCCAGCAGGGAGCCAACATCTTCGGCCACTTCATCCGCCCGGGAAGAAGGCAGGTCAATTTTGTTGATCACCGGCACAATTACCAGGTCCGCTTCCAACGCCTGATACAGGTTCGCCAGCGTTTGGGCTTCAATGCCTTGCGTGGCGTCCACCACTAAAATGGCGCCTTCGCAGGCTTTGAGCGCGCGGCTGACTTCATAGCCAAAGTCCACATGGCCGGGCGTGTCAATTAAGTTCAACTCGTATTTTGAGTCGTCTTTGGCGGTGTAGAACATGCGCACGGCCGAGGCTTTGATGGTGACGCCTTTTTCGCGTTCGAGGTCCATCGAGTCGAGGGCCTGATCGGTCATCTCGCGCTCGGAGATTGCGCCCGTCAGTTGGAGCAGGCGGTCGGCCAGGGTGGATTTGCCATGATCAACATGGGCGATAATACAAAAGTTACGGATGTGGTCTGTCATTGCGCTTTCAAAACTTCGTTTCTATTTAAATTAATCTGCCGCGTTGTTTCGCAGGCCAGCGAAGTATACCCGATTAAAACAGCCCGATTGGAGCGTTGCAAAGCGCAATAAAAGCGATAAAATTGCGGCATCCTATTTATTCAAAGAACCCAACTCAATGAAAAAACTCACTGCTGGAACGTCCTTCTTCGTCGCTATATTTATCTTTGGCGCGCTCGCCGGTTTACTGCTCACCTTCTTCGCCACCTGGGCGGATCTGGAATCCGCTTACTATGGGTTTGATTACACCGGCGGCGAACCTTTCTCCACGCTGGCATGCCCAATTTTTATGACTCAATCTGAAACTAGCTCGTTTTCAGTGAAAGTGACCAACACGGCGGAAAGGGCCCTCGCCCCTTCTTTGATCACCAACCTGAGTTCGCCCGTTTTGCAGATTAAGCAAACCACGCCGCTGGCTTTGGAAGCGGGCGAAACAAAAGAGGTGAAGTGGGAGATTGGCCCGCAAAACATTGACTTTGGACATTTTATTTTTGTCCGCGCCTGGTTGCACCGAGCTTACCCAATTAAGGACAAGGAAAACACCTGTGGCGTGTACGTTCTGTCTTTGCCCGGAAGAGGCGCGTATTATGCCTGGGGCTTGGCGGCGCTGAGTCTGCTGGGGATGGGAAGCGGCTTGTTGAAACTGAGGCAGGCTTTCGGTCCAGAAAGAGGCGGCGGGCGGTTTGGACGTTTAGGCGCGCTGGCGCTCATCGTTTTGCTTGGGTTGTTTTTCACCTATCAAGCTTTTTGGATGGGCGGAGTGGTCGTGCTGGTACTGGCGATCCTGTTGAGCTTGATTTCGCTGGGGCATGAAATTCGGGAGTGACTTTTTTCCTACTCAAAAACGTAACCTTGCGCTGTTTTTCAACGTACGTAAATCATCACGAAGGAGAAACCATGGAAATTTTATTTTTAGTTTTGCTTGTTTTCGGCGGGCTGTTGGTCTTGATTGCGCTTTCGGGGTTTCGCTTTATTCCCAACAGCCGCGTGGGGATCATTGAAAAGCGCTTTGGCTTTCGCACGTTGAAGTCCGGGTTGATTGCCTTACACGGCGAGACCGGCTTTCAGCCGCAGGTCTTGCGCGGTGGTTTACATTACCGGATGCCGATTCAATACGCCGTGCATATCGTGCCGCTGGTGACCATTCCGCAGGGCAAGATTGGGTATGTGTTTGCGCGCGATGGCAAACAGTTGGAGCCGGCCCAGGTGTTGGCTTCCAACCTGGCGGTGGAGGATTTTCAAGACGTCGCTTCCTTTTTGGCGAACGGCGGACAAAAAGGCCCGCAACGCCGCATTTTACGCGAAGGCACCTATGCCTTTAACTTGATGCAGTTTGTGGTGATTACGGAAGAGCGCGTGTATTCCCTGCCGTTGAGCCGCGAAGACGCGGAAGTGATCACCCGCATGGCCGAGGTGATTAAAGAACGCGGCGGGTTCCGTCCGGTGATTATCAAAGATAATGAAGATAAGATCGGGATTGTGACCGTGCACGACGGGCCTTCCCTGCCGCAGGGCGAGATCATCGCCCCGGTGGTGGGCGATGACCCGGCCAAGGCGGATATGTATCACAATAAATTTCAGGACGCCGATCATTTTCTGCTCGCCAAAGGGATGCGCGGGCGCCAACTGCAAGTGTTGGTGGAAGGCACCTATTACGTCAACCGTCTGTTTGCCACTGTGGAAATGATTCAGAAGACGGTGATTGACGTGGGCAATGTGGGCGTGGTGGTTTCCTACACAGGCGAACAAGGCGTGGACCTTTCCGGTAGCGAATATCGCCACGGCGAATTGGTGACGCGCGGTCAGCGCGGCGTGTGGAATGAAGCGCTCCTGCCGGGTAAATATCCGTTCAATACCTATGCAGGGAAGGTGATTCCCGTGCCGACTACCAACTTTATTTTGAAGTGGATCAAGAACGAAGTTGGTTCGCACAACTTTGACGAAAACCTGAGCGAAGTGGCGCTGATTACGAAGGATGCGTTTGAACCCACGCTACCGCTTTCGGTGGTTGTGCATATTGACTATAAAAAAGCTCCCTTGGTGATTCAGCGCTTCGGCGACATTAAACGCCTCGTTGAGCAAACGCTGGACCCGATGGTGGCGGCTTATTTCAAGAACGTGGCCCAAACCCGCACGTTAATTCAACTTTTGCAGGAACGGAGCGCTATTCAACAACAATCCAGTCAGGAAATGAAGGCCAAGTTTGAGCATTACAACCTTGAATTGGAGGAAGTGTTAATCGGCACGCCTTCTTCTCCAGTGGGCGATAAACAAATTGAAACCATTCTGACGCAGTTACGTCAAAGACAGGTGGCGGAAGAACAGGTGGAAACTTACGCCCGCCAGGAACGCGCCGCCCTGAAGGAACGCGAACTCCGCGAAGCGGAATCGCGCGCGGCCATGCAAACCAAAATGACGGAAGCCGAACTAAGCGTCAGCATTCAATCCAATCAGGGGAAGGCGGAGTACGAGCGCTCCATTCAGCAGGCGGCGCAGATCCGCGCGTTGGCCGAGGCGGAAGCGGAAAAGGTCGCGCGGATTGGTATCGCGCAGGCCTTGGCCACGGAAGAGCAAGTGCGCGCGTATGGCGGCCCGCAATTTCAGGTTACGCAACAGGTGCTCAATCGGTTTACGGAAGCCATTCAACAATCCGGCGTGGACGTGGTTCCGCGCGTGGTGGTGGGCGGAAGCGGCGAGGGTGGCGGCCAATCCAGCAATATTATGGAAGCCCTGCTGACCATGCTCCTCTCCGATCGCTTCGATGCGTTATCGAATCAGACCAGCCAAACCCAGCGTTCGCCGGATGTGGAAGCCATGCGCGAAAAAATTTTGAAAGACATGCAGAAGAAAGATGATTCCAAAAAAGACGCGAGTAAGTAAGCGTAACCGTTAAAGCAAAAGGCGGCGGACGTTGAAGCGTCCGCCGCCTTTTTTAGTCGGTGGTTACTTGATCAAGTTTCTTAGCACGGTATGTAAAATGCCGCCGTTGCGATAGTAGTTGACCTCAACCGGAGTGTTCAATTGCGCAATGGCTTTGAACTCAATTACTTTTCCATCTGGTTTTGTAGCTTTCACCGTCAGTTCGGCTTTGGGTTGAATGCGCTCGTCCAGTCCAACGAAGTCGAAGGTTTCGCTTCCGTCCAGCCCAAGCGACTCGGCGTTTTGGCCTTCGACAAATTTCAAGGGAAGCACGCCCATGCCCACCAGGTTGGAGCGATGGATGCGCTCAAACGATTCGGCGATAACGGCTCGCACGCCCTGAAGCATGGGGCCTTTGGCCGCCCAGTCGCGGCTGGAGCCAGAGCCGTATTCCTTGCCCGCGAGGATGATGCTCGGCACACCCGCATCCTTATATTGCATCGCCGCATCGAAGATGGGCAACACTTCGCCAGAAGGTTGATGTTTCGTCCAGTTGCCTTCTTTGGGCGCGACGAGCAAATTCTTCAGACGGATGTTGGCAAAGGTACCGCGGGCCATCACCAGGTCGTTGCCGCGCCGCGAACCGTAAGAGTTGAAGTATTGCGGGGCGACATCCTGTTCCTGCAAATATTTTCCAGCGGGAGAATCAATCGCAATGTTTCCGGCGGGCGAGATGTGGTCGGTGGTGATCGAATCGCCAAAGAGGCCCAACACGCGCGCGCCGTGAATGCTTTCCACCGCGCCAACCTCCGGCGTTAATTTCTGGAAATAGGGCGGGTGATGAATATACGTGGAGTTTTCATCCCATTCGTATAAGTCGCCGCCGGTCACTTGGATATCCTTCCACATGTCCGAGCCGCTAAACACGTCGGCGTATTTGTCCTTGAACATTTCTGCACGCACGCTGGAAGAAGCGACTTCATTGATCTCTTGTTGTGTGGGCCATAAATCGCGCAAATAGACGGGCGCGCCGTCTGAGCCGGTTCCCAGCGGTTCGTGATCGAGGTCAATATCCACTGTGCCAGCCAACGCATAAGCGACGACGAGCGGCGGGCTGGCCAGGAAGTTGGCTTTCACCAGCGAGTGGATGCGGCCTTCAAAGTTGCGATTGCCCGAAAGCACCGCGGCCGCTACAAGATCGCCCTCGGTCACGGCTTTGGCCACTTCGGCCGGGAGCGGCCCCGAATTGCCGATACAGGTGGTGCATCCGTAGGCGATGACGTTGAACCCAAGTTTGGCCAGCGGGTCGAGCAGGTTGGCTTGTTTTAAGTATTCCGTCACCACGCGCGAGCCGGGCGCGAGCGAAGTCTTGACATACGGCTTGACGTTCAGCCCTTTTTCGAGGGCCTTTTTGGCGAGCAATCCCGCCGCCACCAGAACGGAGGGGTTGCTGGTGTTGGTGCAGGAGGTGATCGCCGCAATCACCACCGCGCCATGCTTCATCTTCATCGAGCCGCCGTTGGCGCCGTAGGTGGCTTCGGCTTTCAACGCTTCCGGCTTGAGTTCAAAGCCGCGTTCTTTGACGGGCGTGGTCAAAACTTTGTTGAAGGTCTCTTTCAATTCGGACATCGGCACGCGGTCTTGTGGGCGTTTGGGCCCGGCCAGGGAGGGCACAACCGACCCGAGGTCCAGTTCGAGCGTGTTGGTGAAATCCGGTTCGGGCATGGAAGCGTCGTGGAAGAGGCCTTGTTCGCGGGCGTAGGCTTCGGTGAGCGCGATGGTCTCTTCGGAGCGGCCGGTCAGACGCATATAACGAAGCGTCTCTTTATCAATGGGGAAGTAGCCAATTGTGGCGCCGTATTCTGGGGCCATGTTGCCAATCGTAGCGCGGTCTGGCAGGGACATGGTTTCGAGGCCGGGGCCGTAGAACTCGACGAATTTATCCACCACGCCTTTTTTGCGGAGCATTTGCGTCACCGTCAGCACCAGATCGGTGGCGGTCACGCCTTCTTTTAATTTGCCATGCAGTTTAAAGCCGACGACATCCGGCAATAACATATCCATGGGTTGGCCGAGCATCACGGCTTCGGCTTCGATGCCGCCCACGCCCCAGCCTACCACGCCCAAGCCGTTGATCATGGTGGTATGCGAGTCGGTGCCAACCAACGTATCCGGGAAGGCGATGGTTTCAGCGCCGTCTGGCTTGGTCATAATAACATCCGCCAAATATTCCAGGTTGACTTGATGCACGATGCCCGTCATCGGCGGCACCACACGGAAGTTTTGGAAGGCGTGTTGTCCCCATTTGAGGAATTCATAGCGCTCTTTGTTACGCATGAATTCCATTTCGGTGTTGCGTTGCAAGGCGTCTGCGGTGGCGAAGAAATCCACCTGCACGGAATGGTCAATCACCAAATCCACCTGCACCAACGGGTTGATTTTTTTCGGGTCGCCGCCCAGCCGGGCCACGGCGGCGCGCATCGCGGCTAAATCCACAATCGCCGGTACGCCGGTGAAATCCTGCATGACGACGCGGGCCGGTAAAAAGGGAATGCCCGGACGTGGGCCTTGAGCCGTCCACGCGGCAATGTGCTTAACGTCCTGCTGGGTGATTTCATGGTCGTTACACTGACGAAGCGCGGCTTCGAGCAAAACGCGGATGGAATAGGGGATTTTATTTAACTTGGTTTTAGTCAGCCCGGCTTTTTCCAACGCGTCCAGCCGGAAGATGGCATATTCTTTTTTTCCCACTTTCAATACGGCACGAGACTTAAATAGGTCTTGCATGAGACAGCTCCTGATTTTCTAAAATTTCTCCCAGCATAATAATTCCATTTGGGATTTAAATCAACTTTTTCTGTACCTTTCCAGCAACGACGGATAAAAAAACGAAGCTTTTTAGGCTTCGCTTCTTTGAAGATAACTTTATGGCGCAAGCCTGCGTTCAAACGGGTTTACTTGAGTTCTTGTTTAATCGCATCCACCAGTTGATTCTTTTCAGCTTCCGGCAAAAACGCCGCCCGGGCCGCGTTGAGGATGCAACCCTTTAAAACATCCAGCGGCAGGTGCAGGGCTTCGCAGGCATGTTGATATTCCTGCGTCAGCGTGATTCTGGAAATGCTGGGGTCGTCGGTGTTGATGGTAACTTTCAACTGCGCGTCAATCATCCGCGGCAGGGGGTGCAGGTTCAAAGCCTTAACCACACCGGATTGGAAATTGCTGGTCAGGCAAACTTCAAACGGAATGCCGCGTTCGCGCGCCAAAGCCGTGACGCTCTGGCTTTCCAACACCCGCACGCCATGGCCAATCCGTTCGGCCTCCAGATTCTCAATTGCATCGCGCACATTTTCAGCAGGGCCCCACTCTCCGGCGTGGATCGTAATGTGCAAGCCGGATTGTCTGGCTTCCTTGAAAACTCCGTGAAACGCGTCCGACTTAAATTCCGCTTCGTTGCCCGCCAGGTCCAGCCCCAGCATTCCATTAGGCATGTGCTCCACGGCCAGCCAGGCCACCTGTTCGGCCAGTTCCGGGCTTTCATGGCGATTGACCGAAGCGATCAAGCCAACCTTAATCTTGTGCGCTTGAGCGGCTTCCTGCGCGCTGGAAATCACCCAGTCCATCACGTCGTGCAGGGGAAAGCCTTCGGCCCGACTCAAGGCCACCGGCGTAAAACGCAATTCCAGATAACGGACGTTATCTTTGGCCGCATCCTCCACCGCTTCATACGTCACGCGATGAATGACGTCTGGCGAGCGATAAAACAAACGTAGGGTTTTAAATTTTTCGAGGAAGTTGGTGAACGTCATCGGGTCTTTGTCTTGCACTTGCACCAACCCGGAAAGGTTCAGCATGGACAGGGGAATCGTCACGCCATGTTTGCGGGCGATGTCCAACATCGTCGTCAGACGAAGCGACCCCTCCAAATGGCGATGCAATTCAACCTTTGGAAGCGCGGTGTACTGATTTTGGGGAGTGGTTTTACTTTGAGACACCAAACCTCTGACAGCTAGTGACGTTTTCTCTTTTTCTTCGATCCGCCCGCGTCTGGCGCGTCCATTTGAGTTTGCGTACCAGCCGCCAGGGCTGGCTCATCGCCGGTTTCAATTGGGTTAATCTCAACCCGTCTTGGCCGGGCCGCAAAGGCGCGGCTAATCACCAGACTGCGCACATCTTCGAGCAATTGCGCGAACATTTCAGACGCTTTGGTTTTATATTGTACCAGTGGGTCGCGTTGGGCGTAAGCCTCCAGCCCAATCGAAACGCGCAAGGCTTCAACTTTGGTTAAATATTCAACCCACAGTTCGCTGAACGCGCCCAACAATAATTGACGATGAACTTCATTCAACACATATTTGCCCAACGCTTCGATTAAAACCTGCGCCTCGGACTCGCCCAGGCTGGATGCGCTTTCATTGAGTTTGCCCTCGCCAAAAGCGATCTTGGCCGCCGGGCCAAAATCTGCAAGTTTGGCGGCGTTCTGGCGAATGCGTTGATATTCGCTCTGTCCCCAGGTGATGCGTAAGGCTTCTTCCGCCGCGTCCAAATGCGTCATCACGTCTTCCGTTAGAGTTTCGGCGTCTTCGCCTTCCAGCAAGCGGGCGGCATGAAAGACGTATGTAAACCGATGGAAAATTTCGCGGACTTGTTTATGCGTCTTCTGGTCAAACCCGGAGCGGGAGCCTTGCGCCAGCGTGAGGAGCAAACGCAATTTAGCGGAGGCGCTCGTCGGCGCTTCGCGTTGCATGAGCGGATCAATTTCGCGGGCAATTTGCGCGTTCAGGCGTTCGCGTTTTTTGTTGAAGGCGTCCTGCGCCGCGTTGAGCAACACTTCGGAGAGGTCGTCCCACTCCGTAGGCAGGGGGCTGGGCCATTGAATTTGCTCGCCGAGGCGGTTTTGAATCGCGCTCATTACGCGCATGGCGCTGAGCATGGTGACTTGTGCGCCGACCAGATCCTGAACGCCTTCTTTTGCGCTTTCCGGGTCGTTGGTCAGGGATTTTTGCAGTTCGTTGGGATAACGCAGTTGCATCCGCGCCAGCCCGTTAATTTCTTCGAGCATTTTTTGCAGGCGCGGCTTTTCTTCCAAATCGTCCAGCCCCTGAAAGTAGGCGTCTATGGCGTCTTCGCGCTCAGCAATTTGTTCTTCGAGCGTCGTCTCGGTTTTTTCGATTAACGTTTCGATGGACTGCAATGCGTGGGCGTGTTCGCTTTCGATGGATTTGGCGATCAGGTCCAGGGTTGAGGCGCGCGCGTTGGCATCGTCAATTTGATCAAGCAGGACTTTGAATCCATACGAGGGGAACAACCCGTTTTGCGAATCAAACGGCGGTTGCACCTGATCGAGCCAGGCAATCAAACGCCAGGGGCCTTCTTCATCCTCCAGCCCGGCTTTGACGCGTTTGGCCACTTCGGCTTCGAGCATGTCGGCCACGTCTTCGCTCAAATCTTCTTTGACGAAGATGCGGTCGCGTTGGCTGTAAATTTGTTGGCGTTGCTTATTGAGCACGTCGTCATATTCGAGCAGGTGCTTGCGCACGTCAAAGTTTGAGCCTTCGACGCGGGTTTGCGAGCCTTCAATGATGTTGCTGACGAGACGCACTTCGAGCGGAAGCGAGTCGTCCACTTTGAGGCGTTCCATCATGCCGCTGACTTGTTCGCCGCCGAACAGCCGCATGAGGTCATCCTGGAGTGAGAGATAAAAGCGCGAAGAGCCAGGGTCGCCCTGACGCGCGGCGCGCCCGCGGAGTTGGTTGTCAATGCGGCGGGCTTCGTGGCGCTCAGAGCCAATCACGTGCAGGCCGCCGAGTTCTTTGACGCGTTCCATGTCTTCAAAATATTGCAGGAAGAGTTTGACTTCCGCGTCGTAGAGTCCATACTGCGAGGGGTCTACTTGTTTGAGCGCGGCGCGGCGTTCCTGCAAGGTCAGGTCAAAGGGGTCTTTCACTCCGGCTTTGTTCAACACGCGATTCACAGCCGAGATGACTTCTTCGGCCAGTTCGCCGCCGAGTTTAATATCCACGCCGCGGCCGGCCATATTGGTGGCGATCGTCACCGAGCCGAACGCGCCCGCGTTGGCGATGATCTGCGATTCTTCGGTATGTTTGCGCGCGTTTAAGACCTGATGCGGCACGCCGCCTTGCAGGAGCGCTTTCAGGCGGGGCTTGGCCGTCTCTGGCAGGCGCAACAACCCCAACAAAGTTTGCAAGTTCGCGTCATCATCGAGGCTGATGCTGTTTAATCCATGCGGGGCGATGAACTTCCGCAATGCGTCGGCGGAGAGTTTGTCAATCGGTTCGTTGAACGGCACGAGGTCCGCAATGAGGCGGCCATCTTCTTCAATCTCTTTGGCGCGCAGGTAATGGTCGCGCACGAGCGTATATTGCAGGAGGCGGCGCACTGGCTCGGCTTTCAGCCGCGCAGATAGCTTGTCGGAAGATTCCACCGAGGTGGTGCCTACCAGTAAGGGGCGGCCGAGCGCGTTGTTGCGAATAATTTCGATCGCGATGGCGCGCAGTTTGGCTTCGCTGGTTCTAAAGATTACGTCGGGATAATCTTTGCGGCGATAGAAGAGCGGTTGCGTTTCGCCCGCTTTTGCGAAATAGGAATAGGCGTAGCCTTCTTCGTCTTTGGTTTTGATCTCCGTCAGCGGCGCAGATTTGCCGTAGGATTGATATTCCAAATTGGGCGAGACGGGCGCGACTTCCAACTCGTAAATTTTGTTAAACTCTTCAGCTTCGGTCAGCGCGGTGCCGGTCATGCCGGCCAGTTTTTGATACATACGGTAATAGTTTTGCAAAGTGATCGTGGCGTACGTGACCGACTCCGGCTCAACTTTTACGCCTTCCTTCGCTTCCACGGCTTGATGCAGGCCATCGCTCCAACGCCGCCCGGGCATGAGGCGCCCGGTAAACTCATCCACGATGACGACTTTTCCGGCTTGCACCAAATAATCCTTGTTGCGATGAAACAGGTATTGCGCGCGCAAGGCTTGTTGCAAGTAGCCCATGGTGCGGGCCTGTTCGGGAGTTAAATCTTCTGGGCGTTCGGGGTCGAGCAGTTGCATGCCCATCAGCGCTTCCACATGGCTGACGCCGATTTCGGTCAGGTCAATGGTGCGATTCTTTTCATCCATTTCGTAATCTTCGGGGCGTAACTGCTTCACGACCTGGGACATGCGCCCGTACCATTCCAGATCGCCAGAAGCGGGGCCGGAGATGATCAGCGGCGTGCGGGCTTCGTCAATTAGCACGTTGTCCACTTCGTCCACGATGGCGTAGTAATGGCCGCGTTGGACGCGCGCATCCAGGCGCATGGCCATGTTGTCGCGGAGGTAGTCGAAGCCAAATTCGGAGTTCGTGCCAAAGGTCACGTCGGCGCGATAGGCTTCGACGCGCTCCACCAGCCGCAAATATTCCTGATCTTCATGCGGGGACTCGCGTTCAAAATCCACGATAAAGGCTTTCTTGCCGTTTTCGGTGGCCGCGGCCATTTGCAGTACGCCAACCGATAACCCCAACGCATGATAAATCGGCGCCATCCAGCGGGCGTCGCGCCGCGCAAGGTAATCGTTAACGGTGATCAAATGCACGCCGCGCCCCAGCAGGGCGTTGAGATAAACGGGCATGGTGGCCACGAGGGTTTTGCCTTCGCCAGTGCGCATTTCCGCAATTTCGCCGTGATGCAAAGCCGCGCCGCCGATGATTTGCACGTCATAATGGCGCAGGCCGATCGTCCGCTTGGAGGCTTCGCGCACGACCGCGAAGGCGGCAGGCATGACTTCTGCCAGCGCATCCTGCTCGGCTTTTTGCAGTTCTTTTGGTTCTTCCAGCCCTTCCAACGCCAGGGCAATTTGCGCCTTAAATTCATCGGTCTTGGCGCGCAAGGCTTCGGCGCTTAATGTGGAATAGGCTTCCTCCAGCGCATTGACTTGTTCGACCAGTCCACGATATTGTTCAACGGTTTTTTTGGTGGGGTTGCCACTGAATAATTTGACGAAGTTCTTAAGCACGTTGTATCCCTTTCAGAAGCGGGAATTATAGCATGGGGAGATTGGAGAAATATAAGAGCGAATTGCATCACGGGAAATGTTACCGAGGGGAGTATCGTTGCATCAGGAAAAATGTTACTTTCCGATGACGACTTAGCGTCATTGGAGGAGCGACATGATGAGCCTAAAAAGCAAGCGCGAGTT
>JADZCC010000086.1 GCA_020851785.1 Anaerolineales bacterium | reverse complement strand
CCAGGCGCGTCGCAACTCCCCGATTCCGCTGGCGAAGCCGTCAGCCGCTTCAAAACGGACGTGGATCAAATCCCGCTGTTCGTGATTCTCGTCAACGACATCCTCGTCGGCGTGGGCATCATTGCCTACTCGATTTATCTGATGGCGCAGATCAGTGTGTCCGTCACCGTCATGGCGTTGATCCCGTTAATCATCGTCGGTATCGTCGCAAACATCGCCACGAAGAGGATCGAACATTATCGCGCCGCATCGCGTCAAGCGGCTGGCAACGTCGCTGGATTCATCGGCGAATTTTTCGGCTCAGTGCAAGCCATCAAAGTTGCGACGGCTGAAAAAAATATCACTGCGCATTTTCACAAGATCAACGATGCCCGCCGCGTAGTCGCAGTCCGTGAAAAATTATTCGACGATGTGCTAGGCTCGATCTATCGCAACACGTCCACGCTCGGCACAGGCGTGATTCTCATTCTCGTCGGTCAATCCATGCGCACGGGCAGTTTCACGCTCGGCGATTTTTCGCTCTTCGTCTACCTTCTCAACAGCATGGGCGATCTCACTACCTTCGCGGGCATGTTGTGGGCGCGTTACAAACAACTCGAGGTCTCCGTCAAGCGCATGTATCGCCTGATGGAAAACGCGCCCTTGACCGCGCTCGTGGAACACAGCCCAGTGGATTTTTCTGCGCCCCTGCCCGACGTGACCTACGCGACAAAAACCGCCTCAGACCGACTGGGCGAGCTGGTCGCTAACCATTTGACCTTTCACTACCCTGATTCATCGAACGGCATCGAAGATATTTCCCTGAAAATCAAACGCGGCTCATTGACAGTCATCACAGGTCGCATCGGTTCTGGCAAGACAACTTTGTTACTAACCTTGCTCGGCTTATTGCCCGCCGACTCTGGCGAAGTCAAATGGAATGGAAATGTCATTCGAGATGCAAGCAATTTTTTCATCCCGCCGCGCTGTTCCTACACGGCGCAAGTTCCGCGCTTGTTCAGCAACACGTTACGCAATAACATCTTGCTCGGCTTGAACAAAAGCGACGATGAAATTTATCAAGCCGCCAAACTCGCCGTCATGGATCGTGACCTCGAGCAACTTGACGACAACCTCGAAACGATGGTCGGCGCGCGCGGCGTCAAACTCTCTGGCGGACAAATGCAACGCACCGCCGCCGCCAGAATGTTCATCCGCGAACCCGAACTCGTTGTCTTCGATGATCTCTCCAGCGCATTGGACGTTGAAACCGAACGCCAACTCTGGGAGCGGATATTTGAATCAGGCAAAGAACTAACCTGTCTCGTCGTATCCCACCGCCGCCCGCTCTTGCGCCGCGCAGATCACATCATCGTGCTAAAAGATGGTAAAGTCGAATCCGAAGGTAAATTAGACGACCTGCTCGCGTCAAGCCCCGAAATGCGCGAGTTGTGGAAGTTGGAAGAAGGATAATGTCATTGCGAGCCACGCTCTTGCACTTTGCGGCGAAGCAATCTCAAATATAATCATAAGATTGCTTCGGGCGGACAATCACCACCCTCGCAATGACGAAAACAAAAAAGGAGATAAATATGTTAACAAAAACTCTCAAATGGCCCCTGCTTAGCTTTCTCACTGTGGCTTTGGTTATTATTGTTACAAAAATATTTTTTCCTGATTTGAAAAATTATTTCCAACCTTCTGTGCTGGGAATAGTCTGGCTCGCTTTTGGCATTTGGATTGGCTACAGGACCATAAAAAATGGCGGGGATTTTCGCAGAGCCTACGCCGCAGGCTCATTCTTTGGAGTGTTACCTGCGCTTCTCTATATTTTAGATTTTGGAATCTTGTTAGGAAACGATCTGTCTGCAGGGATTCTTGGCGCCGTGTTTAGCTTGAGCATGGTCATTATCGGAAGTTCCATTGGAAGCGGATTCATTTTGAGCGAAAATTAAAACCTTTGTGTACGCTTCGACAAACCCAGCGCAAGCCTTCGTGACCCTTCGTGGTAAAAAGAGTAAACATGACCTCACATGAACTAATTCGCCAGGCGCGAGAAAAATTTAACCAAGCCATCGCAAACAAAGATGCGGAAACGATACGCACATTGCTTGCTCCAAGTTATCGCCTCGTCACAGGGCGTAGCGACCAGTTTCACGGTCAGAATGAAGAAGCGAAACGCTGGGCAAATGTTTTCGAGACAGACCCAACAACAATTTACGTCCGCACGCCACGCGAGATAACCATCAATGAAGCGTGGGGCATTGCCGAAGAACTCGGCAATTGGCAAGGCGAATACTCAATCAACGGAGAACTCGTTCACGCCTCGGGCGTGTATTCTGCCAAATGGCAAAAAACAAAAAACGGAAATTGGGTTTTGCAAATCGAAGTATTTACGACAATTAGTTTTGATGAGGCTTGTATTCCGCCTGAACCGATTTAACGCCATGTTGTATAATAAAGACCTGATCAGGTCCTTTCCGAGGTGAATATGACGACCAAGCGCACAAGCCCCACAAAAAAATTTCAAGACCTGCTTCTCAAGTTTTCGCAAGCCGACGAAATGAAACTCCGCAAATCGCTTGAACAAAAATTATGGGATGGCTACGGCATGGAGCGCGCCGTATTCGTGCTGGATATGTCCGGCTTTTCACTGCTCACGCGCAAGTACGGAATTGTGCATTACCTTTCGATGGTGCGGCGAATGCAATTGACCACGCGCCCCATCGTTGAGTCCTTTGAAGGGACGATGATCAAATACGAAGCGGATAATTGTTTCGCGCTCTTCCCCAGCCCGCTCACGGCAGTGAACGCCGCAGTGGCGATGCAACATGCGTTCGCCGCCTCAAACCTGCTCACGTCAGACGATCTCGACATTCACATCGCTTGCGGCATTGACTACGGGCGCATCCTCGTGGTCGGCGGCGAAGATTGCTTCGGCGACCCCGTCAACCGCGCCTCTAAAATGGGCGAAGATATCGCCGCCTCAGGCGAAGTGCTCATCTCTAAAGACGCCTACAATTTAATTCCTACTGAAGCCAACATTAAAGCGCGCGAGTTGAAAGTCTCAATTTCAGGGATTGAAATCCCCGCGTATGCGGTGGAATACAAACAAAGCTAAAGCAACGCCCCAATCCTCTGATTGGGGCGCGACCTTCGATAAACGGGTTTTATATTTTTTCTAAAATCTCAATCGCATTTTCAAGCCTGCGCAAACTCTTTTCACGCCCAACAATCTCCATGCTCTCAAACAAAGGCGGGCTAACTTTTTGACCCGTCGTGGCGACGCGCAGAAGTCCAAAAACTTGATTGGGACTCAAGCCGGATTCTTCGACATAGCTACGCAGGGCTGGCTCCGCCGTGGCATGGTCAATGGACGAAAGACCTGAGAGAATTTCCAAACATTTTTTTGCAACCTCAGCCGAGCGCTTTGCATCCAGCCCTTTGGCAACCAAATCTTCCGGGGCTGGGGAAACCGCGTCTTTGAAGAAGAACGCGCCGAAAGCAACACAATCATCCAAAGTCGTTAAGCGCTCACGGATGAGCGGAATAATTTTTTGCAAGGTGCCGTCGTTAACCGTCAACCCTTCACGGGTGAAATAAGGCTTGAGGCGGGCCGCCAAGTCTTCGGTCGAAAAGAGGCGGATGTGCGTCGCGTTGAAGTGATCCAACTTCTGGAAGTTAATCGCGGCGGGCGATGGCGTTAATGAGTCAATCGAAAAGCGTTCGATCATTTGATTCAGCGTCATCACGTCATCTTCGGCAACGCCCCACCCCATGAGCGCCGCCCAATTGATTACGCCTTCGGGGGTGAAACCAAGTTCTTCCATGTCCTTGATAAAGACTGAATGACCATCTTTATTGGCCTCGGCAGAATCGCGTTTGCTCATTTTGCCTTTGCCGCTGGGTTTTAGAAAAACCGAAAGATGAACCCAGGTTGGCTCGTCCCAGCCAAAGGCGCGAATAATATTTACATGCAACGGAAAAGAGCCCAACCATTCGGAGCCGCGAATAACGTGCGTAATTTGCATTTCATGGTCATCCACCATCGCGGCAAGGTGATAGGTGGGCAGTCCATCCGATTTGATTAAGACTTGATCATTAAGCTGTTTGTTGTCGGTGACAATATCGCCGCGCAAATGGTCATGCGCTGTGGTCGTACCTTCCTGGTCCATTTTAAATCGAACGGTATGCGTCTCGCCGTTTGCAATTCTTTTTTCCGCTTCATCCGGCGCAAGGTTTCGGCACGTTCCGTCATAGCGTGGATTTTCTTTTCGCTTCGTTTGTTCTTGACGCGTCTTTTCTAATTTTTCCGGCGTGCAAAAGCATGGGTAAGCGCGGCCTTTATCCATTAATACCTTCGCGTGGCGCTGATAAATTGCTCTGCGTTCGGTTTGCCGATAAGGAGCAAATTTTCCGCCTATATCTGGGCCTTCGTCATAATCCAATCCCAGCCAGCGCAAGCCGTCTATAATTTCCTGTTCCGCGCCTGCCACGGTTCGTTTGACATCCGTATCTTCAATGCGGAGCAGAAATTGCCCGCCGGTTTGTTTGGCAAGCAAATACGCGTACAACGCGGTGCGCGCGCCGCCCAAGTGCAAGTGCCCGGTTGGCGAAGGAGCAAAGCGAGTTCGAGCTGGTTTCATACTTTCACGTTCTCCTAGGGAGCGTCTTTTTTAGGGACGCGACTTTGCGATAAATTGCGGGCCAGGTTCAAGGTCGCTTCGCTTCCAACCACATGGAGTAAAGCCATGTTCGGCGCGCGCATGGCGCCCACCGGATACCCGCAAACCAACACAATTTGTTGGCCGGGTTGCATCGTGCCAGAGGCGAGCAAGGCCGCATCCACGCCGGCCAGCATTTCTTCCAGCGTGCTGGCGTACCGCGCCAGATGCGGCTTCACGCCCCACAGGAAAGCCATCTGGTTATAGGTTTCCATTTCAGGGGTGAAGGCCAAAATTTGCTTCTCAGGGCGCGCCTTAGACATCAACCAGGCGGAACGGCCTTGCATGGTAAAGACCGACACCGCCGCAACCTCGTGATCGTGCGCCATTTCGTTGGTGGCGCGGGCCATCGAAGCGGCGTCGCTATTTCCAAGTCCGGCGCGGGCATCCTGACGACTGCCCCACTGCCCAAAGTTAGATTCGGCTTCAACGACAATTCGCGCCATCATCGCAACCGCTTCCACGGGGTAATCGCCGGAGGCGGTTTCGGCGGATAGCATCACGGCGTCCGTGCCGTCAAAAATCGCATTGGCCACATCGGAGGCTTCGGCTCGCGTGGGGATTGGATTCTGAATCATCGACTCAAGCATTTGCGTGGCTGTGATCACCAATTTGGCGCGCGCATTAGCGGAGTAGATAATATGTTTCTGAAGCGGCGGCACACGTTCCGGGGGAAGTTCCACGCCCAAGTCGCCGCGCGCCACCATCACGCCATCTACTACGTCCAAAATCGCTTCCAACTCGGTAAGCGCTTCCGGCTTTTCAAGTTTGGCGATTAAAAAGGGAACGCGCCTATCCTTTGAGAACTCCACCATCGCGGCGCGGACGGTCTTCACGTCGTCGGCGCTCCGCACAAAAGAAATCGCCACCGCGTCCACGCCCTGAGAAATGCCAAATTCAAGGTCGGCTTTGTCTTTCTCGGTAAAACCAGAAATGCGGAGTTTGACGCCCGGCAGGTTGATGCCTTTATGAGAAGACAATAAACCGCCGACCAACACTTCCGCTTTAACCACGCGCCCTTGCGCCGAAGAAACCTGCAGGGCCAAACGTCCATCGTCGAGCAAGAGCTTATCGCCGACGTGGACCGCGTCAAATAGTTCGCGGAAATCTACGGGGAGTAATTGTTCGGTGGTTGTGGGCGGCTGATCTTCGGTGGCATACAAGCAAACCTGCTCGCCTACCGCAAGTTCAACCGGAGCGCTCAACTTGCCAAAACGAATCTTCGGGCCTTGCAAGTCCTGCAGGATGCCCACCGGGGTATTTAATTTCTTCGAAATCTTCCGTATTGTCGTAACGCGGGCCGCATGTTGGTCGTGCGTGCCGTGTGAAAAATTAAGGCGCGCAACGTTCATCCCCGCCTTGATTAGTTTTTCCAGCATTTCTTCCGAATCTGAAGCTGGCCCAATTGTGGCTACGATCTTAGCCCTACGCATAGTGATATTTTCCTTCTCGTATATAAATTAACCCATCCAAAACAGACGGGCAATGGACAATAAAGCCTCCCCCTCACAAAACGCGCTTCACTCCAAAACCTACCGATGATAGGTAAAAAATGAAAGGCTGTCAAGGATGAAACCGATTACTTGATTAACAACCAAAGAACCCCAAGGTTGCGCCAGGATGTCTTCAAATGGCTACACGTAATGCAATTCTCCAGCCTGTTTGGCCAAATCTTCTCGAAATTGCGGGTGGGCCACATTGATCAGAGCCTGAGCGCGCTGGCGGATGGTCTTTCCGTACAAATCCGCAATGCCGTATTCCGTCACCACGAAGCGCACATGATTGCGCGTGGTGACCACTCCGGCTCCGGACTTCAACATGGGGACGATTTTGCTCAACGTGGTTCCGTCGCGCAAAACAGCGGAACTGGGCAGGGCGATAATGGGTACGCCACCTTTGGAGCGCGATGACCCGTAGATAAAATCCAATTGGCCGCCCGGTCCGCTGTAGAGTTTTGACCCAATGCTATCAGCGCAGACTTGGCCGGTCAAATCCACTTCAATCGCCGAATTGATCGCGGTCATGCGTTCGTTCTGGGCGATAACAAACGGGTCGTTCACATATTCAATCGGGTGCATTTCGATCATGGGATTGTCGTGAATCCAGTCGTAGAGCCGTTTTGTGCCCAGCACAAAGCCAGCCACAATCTTCCCCGGATGAAGCGTCTTTCTGGCGTTGGTGATCACGCCCATGTTGACCAGATCGATCACGCCCTCGGAAAACAACTCCGTATGGATGCCCAAATCTTTCTTCTCGCGCAAAAATTTCAAAACCGCATCTGGAATTGATCCAATGCCCAATTGCAAGGTTGCGCCGTCTGGAATCAACGAAGCGACATGCCCCGCAATTTTTTCAACAATCTGCGAATCGCCATCGGCGGCCATTGCATGTTCCGGGATTGGGTAATTGACCGGAACAATGTGCGTCAAACGGCTGACATGAATAAACGCATCGCCCAGCGTGCGCGGCATTTGTTCGTTCACTTCGGCAATAATCACCTTCGCCGATTCAGCGGCAGTCTTGGTCAACCCCACTTCCACCCCAAAGCTACAAAAGCCATGTTCGTCCGGCGGGGAGACATGCACCAGCGCCACATCCAGCGGAAGCGCGCCACGCTTAAACAGCAAAGGAAATTCAGAAAGCAGGACGGGCGTAAAATCCGCCTGCCCAGCCTGCACCGCTTTGCGGATGTTCGCGCTGATGAACATGGAATTGACGCGCAAATGTCCCGCCATGGGAGCGCCAACATAATCCGCCGAGCCCATCGTCAGCGCCTGACAAACTTCCACGTTGCTCAACTGCGGGGCGTATTCCACCAGCGCGGCCAGCAAGGTTTGTGGAACAGAAGCGTTTCCCGATAAAAAGATGCGCTGGCCGGATTGGATCGTTTTCACCGCTTCCTGAGCGGTGGTCGTTCGCGTTTGATAAATATTCGTGGCTGTCAACATGTCAACCAACCTCCATTCTCAATTTCAAAAACCGTTCAGAATGAAAGTATAGCCTCAAGCGCCAAATCCCGCAGGTTTCAAAGGTCACCCCTTCCGCATGACATGTTTCAACTTATTTTTCAGGCGTCCTAAACTTCTTCCAATAGCGCGCCAGCCCGTCTGCGCTCATGCCCAAAGGGTTGGCCAGGCGAAACGCTTCCACCGCAGACGGGCTTAAGGCTTCTTCACGCGCCTGCGCGTCCATCCACTGCGTAAATTCCTCGCGTAATTCCTCAATTGGCGGATGATGAGGCATGGTCGTTTCCAGCCACGCCTCAACTGCATCCAGGTTTTTTTGCAGGGTTTGCAAATGCCAATTGGCGTCGTCATAAATTCCAAAATGCGTTGGCGCAATCCGCTTAAATTTCAGGGACTGCAAACGCTTCAAACTTTCGCGCCACTTTCCAAAATGCAGTTCGGGCGGCGGCATGGGCGCGCGCAAATATGGAAAGCCGGGAATGCGCACGCCGCCCACATCGCCGCTAAAGCACAAGTCTTCAAAGAGATAGGCATAATGATGATCGGCATGGCCCGGCGTGTTGATGGGTAGAAATCTCAGATTGCCCAGCGAAATCTCCTGCGCATCTTCCGGGACTTTTAGCCGACTCTGCTCAACGGGCAAAAACTCACCCCAGAGCGCTTCCATCCGATCGCCATAGATGCGGGTTGCGCTGGCGATCAGTTTTTCGGGGTTGAGCAAATGCGCCGCGCCGTTGGGATGGACGTAAATTTCAGCGCCTTGTCGGGAAAGCCAGCCAGCCGCGCCCGCATGGTCGAGATGGATATGCGTCAGCAGGACGTGGGTAATGTCGCGGGGCGATAAGGCCGCTTGCGCCAGAGCCGCCGTCAGCGCGGAAAGGGTCGAGCCGGGCCCGCTTTCAATTAAGACCACGGCATCCTTTCCCTTAATCAAATAAGACGCAATCGCCTGCGTCTTATTTTGAAAATTCAAATCAAGCGTTATGGGGTTGGAGTTTGCCATGTTTTAAAATCCTGTGGGTCAATCTCGGAAATGAAGTGCGAGAGCGTTTGCGAAAGGTTGGCGTTGCAGTGCACCACGCAGACTGGAACGCGCCTTTCGCGCAAGCCTGCCAATATTTTATCAGCAGTTTGCTCGCCGCCAAAAGAGGCTGGCTCTAATAAGACAACCATCGGACGCAAGTATCTTTTTCGCAAATCATCCACAGCGAGGATTAATTCCGAATTCACGCTGGGAGTGACCAAAACCACGCTGGAGCCTTGCGGAATTTGGGCGGCCTGCGCCGAGATTAGCTCCACCAAAGAAAGCCCGCCATTGGCTTCAATAAACGCCAGCGTTTCCAAAACCTTCGCTTCCTGCCGCTCGCTTTTTTCAGCCGGGTGGACGATGTAATTTTCGTCTGCGCCTTGCACCGCGCTGGCAAAGCCAACCGAACGTTTTTGCGTAAGGAAGTAATGCGTCAGCGAGGCGACAATGCTAATGGCGTATTCAAACGTGGAGGGCGGCAGGGTAAATTTAGGTTTTCTGCCGAACAACATCGCTTCCACTGGAACGGCGATTTGTTTTTGGTCGTTGAAGACCTGCGTCGTTTTCTGCGCGTCCAAAAAGAGCCAGACCTCCGCCTGCGGGTCTTGTTCAAATTCTTTGACGATCAGCCGGTTCCGCTTTGCGCTGGCCGGCCAATGAATGCGCTTCATTGCGTCGCCATGTTGATATTCGCGCACGCCCGCGGCATGGGGGGTGATATCCGCCGACTTTCGGCGAATGACCTGCCCGCCGGGCAATAAACCAGGCGGAAAAACAAACGAACTGACTTCAAACAACATCGGTAAAACGATCAGAGTTTGGCGCGCCGGAAATATTTTTTCATAACGAAAGAAGCCAAACGGATCGCCCACTGAAATTCGCGTGGGGCCCAGCGCAAACGCTCCACGTCGAGTTAGCCAGGTGCGCGCGCTATAGCGCCTTTTCTGTTTTCCAGCAAACGAAGTTAACACGCGCGAGCCGGAGGCAAATGGTAGATTTGAATCGTTGAGCGTTTCCACCCAGGGGGCCAGCAGGCGGCTCCGATTGGTTAAATCATAATTTTCTTCAAAAACATCCCCCACACTGGCGCGCTGAATCCGTGAAGTTCGTTGCAATTGAAAAGAACGTCCAGCCCAATAAGTCCAAATAAAACCGACCGCCAGCAGGAGGATTCCAAGATACAGGAAACGCGAGTAAACCACAGAGCCGCTGACCGCAACCCCGAAGAGTCCAATCAAAAGTAGCGCCGCAATCAGAACGCGCCCGGATTTCACATCATTTTCCGTTCGCACTGGGCGAGAAATCACCGCCCGGAACAGGCGTGGCGTGAATCACTTCCTGCACAATGCGGCTTGAGCTTAAGTCGCGGAGGCGCGCGGCGGAGCTAACGATAATTCGATGCGCCAAAACGGGCGCCGCCAACGCTTGAACATCGTCCGGCAGAACGTGGTCGCGCCCCAGCAAAGCGGCTCGGGCGCGGCTGGCGCGCGCCAAAGCCAAAGAGCCGCGCGGGCTGGCCCCCAGATACACGTCGGAACTTTGACGGGTACGGGTGGTCAACTCCACAATATAACGTTTCAGCGCCTCAGAAATAAACACTTGTTTTACTTCTTCAACCGCTCGCAAAATCTCGTCCACCGTCGCAACGGGCTGAAGCAAACTCAGCGGATGCTGGAGTTGTTGCTCCCCTAGGATGCGCATCTCGTCCGTTATGGAGGGGTATCCTAATTTTAGGCGTAAAAGAAAACGATCCAATTGCGCTTCAGGCAGGGGGAACGTCCCTTCGTATTCAATTGGGTTTTGCGTAGCCAGAACCATAAACGGGCTGAGCAGACGATGCGTTTCGCCATCCACCGTCACTTGATGTTCTTCCATCGCTTCAAGCAAGGCCGCCTGTGTCTTGGGCGTGGCGCGGTTGATCTCGTCCGCGAGGACAATTTGACCCAGGATTGGGCCGGGTCGAAATTCAAATTGATTGGTTTGTTGGTTGTAGATGGAAACCCCGGTCACATCGCTGGGAAGCATGTCCGGCGTAAACTGGATGCGGTTAAATGTGCAATCTAAAGAGCGCGCAAGGCTTCTAGCCAGAACCGTCTTCCCCACGCCGGGCACATCTTCAATCAAAATATGTCCCTGACACAGCAGTCCAATCACAATCAACTCAACAGACTGCCTTTTCCCAACAATTACTTTTTCAAGATTCTCGATAACTTTTCCGCCAAACGTCTGTATGCTCAACATAACGCGTCCTTGATGAGGAGATCAAAACTCTGCCATTCAGCAAACGCAGGCAGGAAGCGAAGTTATTTGTCTTTTAAATAAAAAGGCGCCCCAGGCAGGAGTCGAACCCACAACCTACTGATCCGAAGTCAGGCGCTCTATCCATTGAGCTACTGGGGCAAGGCACATAGGTTATTCCATTCCCGCTATTTCGTCAAGGATATTGCCGCGAAATGCAAAAAAAACGACTGCGGGAATTAGAGGAGCGTCGGTTTAGTCGGCGCTCCTCAACCCATGAATGTCAACGCTACTCGGGTTTTTCTTCGTCGCTCCCGGTCTCTTCTGCCTCAGATTCCTCGCCATCTCGCGGAAGGTCAACGCTGGCTTTGCGTTTGCGCGAAAAGGCATTTTTAGCCACAAAGGCAATAATGATCAGGATGATTCCACCAGTGGTCATTAGAAATGGCATAAGCCAACTTGGCGGAGCGGTATTTAAAGCGGGGTTGGTTCCCGAAGGAAGCGGAGTTGTAACCACTGCATCCGCATTCGGCACAACATCCCCCACCGTGGAGAAGATGGCTTGATCGTCGCCCACCGCCACTTGCTTGCCGTTTGTAATCGCAAACACGCCGGAAACCTGAGAATTAATCTCGTTGACGAGCAAGGCGTCGCCAGAGAGGACCAGCCCGGCGGCGTCATTGCCGGAAAGCACCATGATCAATTTATCAATATTGAATGGCGAATGGAACAGTTCCAGGTAGCCCACGCTCACGCCCTGCGGAATACGATAGACAATTTGCAACTGCCGTTCGCTGGCCGTATCGGTGGCGAAATCAAACGGCGCTGGCAGGCTGTCATTCAACTCATTCATAATCGGGAGCGTGCTGGCCTTACCGATTACGATCATTGAGTAATTTTCACGGATCTCAGGAGAAACGTCATCCGCATAAACCGCCTTGATGCCCGAAATTGCCGGATTGGCGACCCTCCCCAACTCATAGGCCAGTTTTCCTGCAATTCCCCAACCGGTCGAATCTGTTTTTGAAAGCACAAAAGCAAGGTCGCCGAGATCGCTCTGCGTTACAAAAAGCCCCGGATAATTTTTCAAGTCCATCGCGGTGTATTGAAAAGCGCCAAGCGTATTCGCTTCGGGCAGGTGGAAATTGGACTGGTCTGAAATAATCGCCCAGGGGTCCGAAAACCCAGATTCGTCGCAGGATGTGTCGGCCGCGAGCCGCGTGCTAATCGTCAGGCGATTTTCTCCATAGCGCAATATGCCAAACGGTATCTTGATGCGGACGGAAGTCAATTCTTCAGACGCTTTATCGAGGGCCGTGCTATTAATCACCTGCCCATTTAATTCGATATTCAAAGAAGACAGGCCGTTATCAACGAGCGCGGAATGATAATAAAACAATTCAAAGTAGCCGTCTCTGGTAAAAAGCTGTTGCTTGGCAACCATAAACGTATAGTCCACGCTACTCACGCCAAGTCCATTCAGCGTTTCAGTTGGGTAGCCGAGATTTTGAACGCTAAAGTTTTCAACCAACGGAATGCTATTCATGGATGGCTGAACTTCTTTAACATAGGCCAGCGTCGGGTCTTGATAAATAAAAATGTTGCCAGAACTGACCGCCTGAGAAGCCTTTTGAACCGCGTCTTCGCTCTTGCCGCTGACCAGCAAAATTGACTTTGCGGCATTCCACGGCGAAACCGCCATCTGAACCACGCCATCCGAAGCTGAGTCTGGAGGAAGGTTCGGAAAGTTTCCGGCTTCCACTTTCAATGGAAGGGTAATTACATTGGACAATAACGGCAGTTTATCCGGCTCGCCTACAAAAATAAAATTACTGGTTGCCAGATCGTCGTTTGTCACCTTGCCGGAATTGACCAATGAAAAATCCGCCGTACTCCCCACCATCGAACCAAAGCCCGCCATGATATTCAACGCCGCTTGCAATTCGCCCGGGGTGGGAGAATCCGGGGTAACGACGAGCGTGCGCTCTGGAACCAGCGCATTGGAAGTATAAAATGGGGCTGGCAGACGCGACAAGTTTAAATCCGGCGGGGTTATGCCGTAAACCAAATTAAGGATGGAGGTATTCTTAATCGTCACGGTGGCGCGCACGTCATATTGACAGCTAAACTGGGCGTCCAGCGCAATTTTCAACACATGGCGGCCATCGGCGGTGGCTGGCGAAAGCGCTTCCTGCGGGATCTGGAAACGCGCAGAGTTGCTCCCGGTGGCGCTTAAGGAGATCGTTCCAATCACTTGATTGTTAAAAGAAACCGTTAACGAACCGCCATAGGGGTTGCCCGAACTGGCCAACTGCGCCAACCCAGAGCCGGACAACATAACATCATAGTCAATTTGAATGTCGCCGCCAGCCGCCAATTTCCAATTCGGCGGAATGCTAAAAAGCAGATGCGTTACGTCAAAGGGGCTGGTTAATTCAGTCTGACGAAAGCCTAACTGCGCAAAACTAAGGGAGGCATTATCGCCTTCCCCAACCTCGGCCGGGGCGTTAATCTCCCCGTAAAAGGTAGTATTTTTTGGCTCACTAGCCGCAACCCGGGCGAAATTGCCAAGCACAAGGATGGGCAGAAAAATAAATGCGAGTATTTTTTTCACGTTAAACACCTTAAATTTCCAAGTTAAATTAGATGCGCACAGGAACAATAAAATGAATTACCCAAACGGCCGGACTTTGTAAAGATTAATCTTAACGTCGGACTGCATGGAAATTTCCAGCGCCTGTTCTGCCTGATTAACTAAAATTTGGAAAGATTCGCCGCCTTGATGATCGGCAAACCCAATCCGCGGGTCCAATTCAATGTCGAATTCGCCATCGGTATCCAGTGAAAATCGTTGCGCCAAAATCTCTTGAATCCGGGCCATTCTTTGCATGGCGGAATGTCCGTCCGTGGAGGGCAGGAGGATGCTAAACTTAAGTTGCGACCAGCGTCCCACAATATCATTGCCGCGCAATTGATATTTCAACGTTCCGGTCACCTTTTGCATGATCATATTCTTATAGGCTTGAGGCAGGGAGTCGTAAAATTCCTGAATGCCGTTCAAGTAGATAATTCCTATCGTACGGACGCTTTCTGGCTGATCGGCAATCTCTTTGCGGACAAGCCGTTCAAAGTAGGTTTTGGTGTACGCCAAAGATTCAGAATCAATCATCTTTCGCTGACCCAGACTACCCAGCGAACTGGACAATTGATCGCGGAAGATGGCAATGCCCACGCCAAGCCCGAGGCCCACAATCAGCGCCAGCCCGGCGTTTTGAAGCGGTTGAGGCTGATAAGGTTCAGGGTCTGCAACGGCTTTATCGAGGAAATCAATATCATAAATTACATAAAGCTTTCGGACGAAATCAATCGCGTATTGACCAATGCTGTTTGCCAGCATGGCGGCTACTTCCGGGTCTGGCCCTTTGACGCTAAAACGAATGATGTTGGCGTCTGGTAGGACCGTCACCGAAGTGTCGTAAGCGCTAAATTTCTTGGGGTCAGCCATCAAAAGTTGAAAGGTGCCATTAATCACGTCGCGGCTATTCAAGATTTCGGCGTAGGTTGAAATGATGGAGCGCTTATCCAGAGCTTCGAGGCTGTTCACCAATTCCTTGCTCTCAATATTTTGTATGTTCGGGCTAACAATAAAGCGCGCTACCGATTCGTACATGGGGGTGACGAAGTAATATGAATTGATCAACGAAATGTTCACTGCCAGTAGCGCAGAAACGGCAATAATCCACCAACTTCGCTGAAGGATGCGAAAGTAAAAACGAAGTTCCATAAAAGCTCCCAGACAAAGAGTATAATAATACTTAAGAAAAGATTATATCAGTTTCCAAATCGCGGATATTCCAGCACAGTACTAAAGGGCTATCGAATGCAGTTCATATCTATTATTGTCGCCGCTTTCTTCTGGCTATCAGTTTTTCTTATTTTATATGTTTACATCGGTTATCCGCTCTTAATTGCCCTCCTCGCCAAACTGCGCCATAAACCCGATTCCTACGCGCCCTACCTGCCCTCAGTGACGCTCTTGATTGCGGCCTATAACGAGGAAGCGGTTGTCGCAGGCAAAATTAAAAACTCGCTTGCAATCGATTATCCCAAAGAAAAACTTCAAATCCTCTTTGTTACCGACGGCTCTGGCGACGCAACTCCGCAGATTGTAAAAGGTTTTGAATCCGAGGGCGTTGAGCTATTGCATGAGTCTCAGCGAAACGGAAAAATGGCGGCGATCAACCGCGCCATGCCGCACGCCCGCGGCGAGATCATCATCTTTTCCGACGCGAACAATTACTATCAACCAAACACGCTCAAAGAACTGGTCGCCCCTTTTCAAGACGAGACCATTGGAGCGGTCAGCGGCGCAAAATCCATCGCCGATGGAGACGGCAACCTCGGAGCGTCTGAAGGTTTATACTGGAGGTATGAATCTTATATCAAGCAACAGGAAAGTCGCCTGAGCAGTTGCACGAGCGTCGCGGGAGAAATCCTCGCCATTCGTAAAACGGCTTACTTCAAACCGCCGGACAATATCATCAATGACGATTTTTATCTTGGCATGCAGGTGATTCGCCAGGGCTTGCGCCTGATCTACGTTCCAGAAGCCAAATCTGTTGAGCGGGTTTCCTTAACCGCCCAAGATGAAGTAAAACGCCGCACGCGCATCAATGCCGGGCGTTATCAAATCATCGCCAACGCCGGGAAAATCCTACCCACCCAACAACCCCTGCTGATCTGGCAAGTCATTTCGCATAAATTCCTGCGTCCCTTAGTTCCCTTTGGAATGATCTGCGCCTTGCTCGCGAACCTCCTTGCGGCGATCTTCCCCTTTGGCGGGCGCAATCTTCTTTTGCTTAGCGCGCCCTTTGGGGCCTTCTTTCTGGGCGTGCAATTTCTTTTTTATGGGCTGGCAGTCGTCGGCGCGGTCTTTCCGAAGTTCGGCGAGAAAAGTAAATTAATCAGGTTGTTTTATCTACCCACCTTCCTGGTCAACAGCAATTTAGCGGCGCTTCAGGGCTTTCTGCAATATCGGCGCGGACAACAATCGCATTTATGGGAGCGGATTGAAAGGCGCTAAAGCCCGATTCCCAAACCCCCATGTCTAAAATTGATTCCGACGCTTTACCAAAAGTATTAATGGTTGACCTCTCTCTCAAGTATGGCGGGTCCACTTCGCGGGCGCTCGCGCTGATGCAGAATTCCCCGCCCGGAAAGATTGCGCTGGCCGGGCTAAAATCCGGCGCAATTGTTACCGAGGCGCAAAAGCTTGGGCTTCCTGTTCATGTGGTTGGCGCGCGCAAAACAGATCCCCGGATTCTACTTAATCTAATCAAGCTGATTCGCATAGAAGGCTATCAAGTTCTGGATACGCAGAACATTCAGTCAAAATTCTGGGGCAGTCTTGCGTCGCTTTTGACAAAAGCCAGTTTGATTTCTACGATTAATAGTTGGTACGCCAACGAGCATGGGCAAGCCTCTACAAAAGGAAAGATTTATACCGCGCTCGAACTTTCAACCAATTTAAATCTGGATTTATATATTACGGTCTCAGAAAAAGACCGCAAAGCCTTAATTCGTTCTGGAATTGCCGAAGACCGCATTCGACTAATTTACAACGCCGTAGCAATCACGCCTGAATTGATTTCAGGGGACGCTGAATGGTTACGGCAGAAATTCAACCTGCCAAAAGACGCGCTGGTTTGTACGGCCGTGGGCCGTTTGGTTCCAGTGAAGGGCTACGATGTTCTGGTTGAAGCGTTTAAACAAATTGAGCAAAAAGTTCCGCGGTTGGTTTGTCTGCTGGTTGGCGATGGGGAATGTAAAGCCCAATTGGAGGAACAAATTAAACGGCTCGGATTGGAAGGCCGCGTATTTTTAGCGGGGTATCAGGACCGCGATATGGCCTTGATGATTCTCAAAGCCAGTTCTATTTTTGCCATGCCCTCCCGATACGAAGGCACGCCAATTGCCTTGCTGGAAGCGGCCGCGCTGGGCTTGCCCATTCTGGCTTCCTCTGGCGGCGGAATTCCGGAACTGGTCGCTGACAACGAACAGGCGTTGTTGATTCCGCCCAACGACCCAACCGGGCTGGCGAACGGACTGGTAAAACTTTGCGAAGATCCAGCCTTTGCCGAGCGCATCGGAAAAAACGCACAAGTCCGCATCCGCGATCATTTCAATCTCGCAGGGCAGATCGAAGCGACATGGAGCGCCTACCAAACTGCCGATCAGCGCCGCCGCTTGAACAAACTTTAGAGGTAATTCTTGTATGGAAAACAAAAAACGTTCTCAACTCCCGCTTACAAAAAAACTGATTAATTTTGCCTACCAAAGCAGAGCGTTGAGAATTGGAAGATCGCTTTTTGCCAAATCGCTGACCGTCGTCAACTATCATCGCATTGGCGACCCCCAAGCCGAACCAGCCGCCTTCATTCCCAACATCAGCGCGCGCCCAAAAGACTTTGACTTGCAAATGGAATATCTCAAACGCTGGTTCAATGTGATTACCGTTCAAGATGTAGTTGATTGGCTAAAGACCGGAAGAGAACTTCCGCCCTACGCCGCCCTCATCACCTTTGACGATGGTTATCTGGATAACTACACCGAGGCATATCCAATTTTACGGAAGCACAATTTACCAGCCGTAATTTTTCTAACGCATGGGCATATTGGCACGGACGCGCCATTTTATTGGGATCTGGCGGCTTATTGTTTTTATCATACCGACGCAAATAGCGTGCTCTTTCCGGGCGGCGAAACGCAATCCTGGGCGGATGAAGGCCAAAGGACGCTGATCAGCCGTCGGTGGATTGAAGCGTTGAAAATCCTGCCGCACGTCGAAAAGCTGGAATGGGTCGAAAAACTTCCAGAGCGCTTAAGGGTTTCCATCCCGCAAAATTATTTTAAGAATTTAATGATGAATTGGGATCAGGTTCGGGAAATGAGTCGGCACGGGATCGAATTTGGCGGGCACACGCTGACACATCCCATCCTGACCCGGGTCCCGCTCGAGCAAGCCGAGAGAGAGATTCGCGGCTCGAAGTTGGCCATTGAACAGGAACTTGGGCGCGAGGTTCACAGCTTTGCCTACCCCAACGGACAAAAAGACGACGTGAACGCCGCAGTGGAAAGCCTGGCGCAAAAATCCGGCTATCAGGCCGCTTTCACTTTACAAAATGGGCCGACCACGCTTCGGGAAGTTAAACGGAATCCTTTTGCAATCCGCCGAATCTTCATCTCGCATGCGCATACGCTCCCCAAGTTTGCGCTTCTAACCCACAGGATCAATCGGTATCGCGATTAACAAGGCGCGTTATAAAGTTTTGTAAATCGCGGAGATTAGTTCGGCTACTTTTTCCCAACTAAATTTGGTGCGGGAAAGTTGATTGGAACGCTCGCCCATGGACTGGGCGAGTGTTGCATCTTGAATTAAGGCGACGATCTTCTGCGCCAAAGCCTGCGGGTTTTCAGGCGGAACCAGAAACCCGTTTTGTCCATCTTCCACGGCTTCGGGCAGGCCGCCCACGTTTGTAGCGATGACTGGCTTCCCAAACGTATAAGCCACTTGCAAGGCGCCGCTTTGCGTGCTGTTGCGATAGGGATAGACGACCGCAGTGGATAAGTTCATCAGCGGCCCAATCTCGGTCATGGTGATATAGCGCGCGTCGAAAATCACATGCTCGCCCAGCCCCAACGCCGCAACGCGCGCATGGAGGGCTTCCATCTTGATATATTTGGTTGGATACCCAACGATTAATAATTTCGCTTCGCAAGTTTGGCGCGCCAAGGCAAAAGCCTCGATCAAATCCTGAATGCCTTTACTTGGAGAGAGTAATCCGAAAAAGAGGATGACTTGATCCTGTTCAGACAGTCCATATTTTTTTCGCAATTCCGCTCCACTGGCGCCCGCCGGAAGTTGAAGGAGCCAGTTTTGGTTTCCATGAGGGATAAGATGCGCGTGCGCCGCCGGGAAGGTTGGGAAGTGCGCAAGGAACTTCCTGCGATTTTCCTCCGCATGGAAAAAGAGCGCCGAAAAATTGGCGTACATCTCCTCATCTGAGCCAAACAACAAGGTGAGGATGCGATCGCGCCCGCTCTGCCCTTCCCGGGCTTCAAACTCATGGCAGATTTGCGTCAAGGTCAGCCCGCGCTTTTTCAGGCGTTTAATGAAATAAGCTTCAAACTGGAACTGAACGCGGGAAAACTGGACAAGGTCCGGCTTGACGCGCAACAAGTACGCAGTCAGACGAAACCAAGTAACGATGAAGTGCGCTCCGCGCAAGGCTCGCATGAAAAAGCGAGTGGCTTTTCTGACAAGGGCGCTCAACAAATTCCCTGAACTCCCATCGTTGGGCAGGGTGAAGTTCTTCATCAAGTAAAAATCTTTTTTTACCTGAAAGTTATGCGGCAGGTTGGCCATTTCATAATCTGCGGCGGTGATCAAGGTCACGTCGAAGCCCGCGTTGGCGAGCGCGGTACATAATTGGTAAGCGTAATGAATCAGCCCACCGGCGCTGTTCAGTTCGATGACGCAGAGATGTGTTCTATTTTCCATGGCGAGTAATCAATTGTAAATAAAGGAGCTTCAATTCGTCAACCTGTCCGCGGACATCAAATTTCGCGCGCACAATGCGCGAGCCTTCGAGTCCCATGGATTTCATCTTCTCCGGGTTGGCGAGCAAGTCGGCGCAGGCGCTGGCTAATTCATCTGGGAGGCCTGGAGCGACCAAAGCGCCGTTGAGACCGGGCGTCACCATTTCTGGAATGCCACCCACCCGGCTGGCGACAATTGGCAAATGCGCGGCCATAGCCTCTGCCAGAACTGTCGGCAGAGCCTCCGTTAAGGTGGGCAGGACAAATAAATCGCTGGCGTAGAGGATTTGGGGAATGTCATTGCGCTGACCCGCAAAGAGGATGCGTTCCCTGACCCGACTTTCGGCCGCCGCTTTTTCAAGTTCCGGCCGGTAGGCGCCGTCGCCCACAATTAGGTAGTAGGCGTTGGGATGTTGCGCCACAATCGTGGGCAGGGCTGAAATCATAAATTGAATTCCTTTTGGCTCGCGCAAGACCGCCACCGTGGTTAACAAAGTCGCATCGGCAGGCAGGTTAAATTCCTGGCGCAGGGAAGCGCGTTCGCGCTGAACTTCCAAGTTGGCATAAGCGGAAAGGTCAATGCCGTTATAAATCACGCGGGCCTTTTCCGGCGGAGTTTTGCTTTCTCGCAAATGAAATTGACGAGCCTCCTCCGAGACGGAAATGACGACATTGCAAAAATGCCGTAAGGCAAATAATTCCGTGAACTCATGTAGGCGGGACTTTAGATTGGCTTCAGCCGCCATCATGGTATGAAGCGTGGTGACGCTGGGCAGGCGCAGTAATTTTGCCGTAAAACTCCCCAGCGTATCGGCAAATTCAAGTTGGGTATGCACCAAGTCAGTCTGGTTTCTTTTTAGGTAAGCATACAGGCGCGGGATGGCCGTTAAATCTCGTAGGTACGGAATTGGCAGTAAATCTACCGGCACGTCAATGGCGCGAAGTTGGTCGGCAATGGGGTTGCCGTTTCTAACTTGAAAGACGCAAACTCGCGGATTGAACGTGTCCCGATCCAGGTTCTTCAAGGTGGGGACCATCAAGCGCTCCGCTCCGCCCATGCCCAGCCCATCAATCAGGTACACGATATTATATTTACGCTTTTCCGTTTTTTTTACAGATTCCATAAACTTCAATCCATTTCTCGTAAATTTTGCAACTTCAGTTGTTTACTTTGGCCAATCCAGTAGGCTGGAAAACATGAACTTCCAAATTAAGTCCTGGGGTTTATCCGAGTCGCGGTTAAGGCTGGCGCGCACGGCATTTTCAACGCAACAGGCCAACAACCCGGAGCGAAGCGGAAGTTTGGCGTAGAGTTTCGGCTGGCCAAACGCATTCAGGTATTCGGGAATCATGCGCTTGTTCCAGGCGTATAAAATATGAATCGCGGCTTGGGCCCGGGCTTCGGCTGGCCCGTTCACAAAGCGCTTGGGGACGGCGGCCAAAGCTCCCGCCAGCGGGAACATATATAAATCCAAGCTCACATCTTTCGACCAGCGCGCATATTGCCAATCCAAAAGCATGAGCTGACCATGTTGCGAATTGCGGAGCATGTTGCCATGCCAAAAATCGCCTTGAATTAAAATCTTGTGCATGCCTGGTAAAGCCAGCCGGGACATCTCCTCAGCCAAATCATCCAACTCTTGAATTTCGCGGCTGGTTGGGGCATACATCTGTTTATATTTCGCGGCCAGATTCGAAAAATCAGAAGGGATTACTTCTCCGGCTTCCAGCGGGGTGATGGTGCAATCCACAACTTTGCGCAACGTCTGTCCGGCTTCAGCGAAGAGCGCAAACAAATTTTCGCCGGAAGGCCAAAAGGATTTTCGAAACACACGCAATAAACTTTTCCCTTGTAGAAAAGTCGTAATCAAAACCGGCTGGCCCTGAATCATCGTCAGGGCGATTACTTTTTGCAGGCGTTGTTCAGCTTCATCCCCAAGCAAACGCCAAAGCTCCACCAGCCGGTCATGCTCCACCTGCAGAGCGGCCTGGTTTTGAGGCAGGCGCGGGGTCTTGGCAACCAGGCTTGGGTCAGCGCGATGCGCTTCAAATCCAAAGAAGATCACGTTTTCGTCAAATTCAGGAATCCCCGGGGCCAGACTCATCCACTGAAAAGAAGCGGACTCAAACCCCTTAAGCGTGGAAACAAAATTGGAGAGGGCGTTGGTAAAAGCGTCGGTCATAAAAATGATGGGTTAAGGAAGTTTGGCGGTTACAAAGTACGCTGGAAAAAAATTAAGCAAGTATGGAGCGACTGCAAATAACGCTCTCCAACTTTTCGCGCCAACAGGGATTTTGTGCTGATAGCGGCGATCCAAAGCAAAAGCCGCCGCCTGCCGATTCACAGGGAAGATGTATTCGGTAAGTTGCAGGTTGGGCAATGCCGCGTAGAAGGTCGCTTCTGCATAGCCCGCCGCCGAAAGCGCCTTTCTAATTTGCGCCGGAGAAAAGGGAAGCGTTTCGGTGGGACGGGTTGGACGAAGGTTGTAAAGGTTGGAAAAGCCCAGCAAAAGTTGTCCGCCAGGGCGAAGCGTTTTAGAAATCTGCGTGAGCGCTTCAACGGCCATAGCGGACGAAAATCCAAAAGGTAAAAGCGCAAAGTCAAAATTTACCAGCGCCGATTGTGATTTTTCTTGAAGCGCTGAAAAACCAACAACCTGCGCTGAAAAACCCAGTTGCGTAAACAACTGCGCTACATCTTCCAAATCACGTCCAACGAGCAGGCATTTACTCTCTTGAGAAATCGGCAAAAGAAAGCGCCAGTCTGCACTGTGTTCAATCGAAATGGATTCCATCAAACTCCAGATTTTGCGCCGCCCACGAGGCGCACGAGGCGGAGCAGATTATCGCGTTCGAGCCACCATAAAACGCCGAGGTAACTCACCATGCCAGTCAAAACCACCAAAGCCAATTGAATAAATGGAGAAAATCCGGCGGTGAGGTTTAAGACCAACAGCGTGGGAGGAGTCATGGCCAGCCCAGCGATGGCCGCAGGCTTAAGCTCTTTGAAGATATCCACGATCTTAACGCGCACAAACTTGGTCGCCAACGTCAGGCTGGTCAGCCGCCGAATCAGCACCGCGAACAAATGCCCCCAGGCCACGCCGATTAAGCCGAAATGCGAACCCACCCAAATGGAGGGGACAATGACGATGACGGTGAGAACCGTCAACCCCAGCAAAATATCCGGCCGTCCAATCGCCTTATAGACATCTCCGATATGATAGCCAATGGAATACACCCAGGCATAGACGGCCAAGACGCGCAGAACGGGAATCGCCTCCAGCCATTGTTCGCCAAAGGCCACGCGGATGATGGGGTCGGCCGCGAGGAACAGCCCCAAAGAGATGGGCACGGCTAATAATTGAATCAGCCGCACCGAAGCTAAAACGCCGCGTCGCATTTCGTCGGGTCTGTCTTGAATGGATGAAAAGGCTGGGAAGGTAACGCCGCCCATGACCCACAGGTTTCCGATGAGCAACATTTCCGGCAGGCGATAGGCCAGCGTGTAAATGCTGAGTTCCACCAATCCAAACACCTTGCCGACGATGATGTAATCAATGTTATCTATGATCACGCCGAGGAAATCGCTGACCGTGACGGACGAGCCAAATTTCATCAGCGAGCCGATCAACCCGGTATCCAAACTCAGACGCGGCCGCCACTTCACCACCACCCAAACCAAAATTACAGAAGCGATGGCGCCCAAGAGTTGCCCAAAGACTAGGGCCCAGACGCCAAAGCCGGCAAAGGCCAAGCTAATGGAAGCAACACCCTTGACAATCGTATTGCCCATATCCGGGATAAATTTACGTCGGTAATCCAGGTCTTTCATCAACAGCACCACATGCACCGCGCCAAGCGCATTAATCGCAAAGGACACGCCCAACCAGCGTAGCACGGGAACGATCCGCGGCTCGTTGAAATAGTCTGCAAAAAATGGGGCGACCAGAAGCGCGACAGCGGACAAGGTGAAGCCAATGATCAGGTTCACTGTGAAGACGACGTTTGCGGCTTCGTCAATTCCGTCCCTGCGCTGGATGAGGGCCAAGCCCAACCCCAAATCTTTGACCAATGCAAGGTAATTAATCGCGACAATGGCGATGGAAAGCAGTCCAAAATCGTCTTTGGTGAGGACACGCGCCAGAATGGCCGTCGTCACCAGCACGGCTCCGCGCCCCAATCCGTAGGTGAGAAAATTCCAGACAATGCCGCGCCCGGCTTTGCGGGTAATGTGACGGCTGGAGGAAACTTCTTCGGCGATCAGCGGATTATCGCTCAAGGGAGGCCTCGCGTTGCGAAAATTGCGCCACGCTCGTGCCGGACTGCAATTCGTCAATCAGATGAATCAAGGTAATGCCCAAAGCCACCAAAATCCAAAAATAGCGGATGTAAGCGTTGTGCAAAAATACGGCGGCCAGCATATAGGCGATGATTGAGACGCGCAATGAATTTACCCAGGGGAGCAAAGAAATATGCTTCGGCATGAGTTGAAGGGTTCTGGCCGCGCGCGCCAAACCGGAAAGCAAGGAAAGGACTACGCCGAAAAACGCAACCGCGCCAAAGACGCCCGTTTCCGCCATCACCTGGGTGTAGAGGGAATGCGCGTCGCGCTCCTCCGAACGCATTTCCAGCCCAATCTTTTGCGCGTATTCCTGATAGTTATTTGGAAAATTGCCCGCGCCCACGCCAAACAGCGGATGATCTTCAAACATCATCAGCCCGGCGAGCACCTCGCTGGCCCGCCCACGAAACGAAGAATCTTCGTAAACGCTCACGCCGCCCTCCGAACTGGGAGCCAGCGAGAGCAGACTCTCGAAACGCTCCAGATAGGCAGGCGGCAAAAGCGGGATGAACAGCGTGGCAAGTCCCAGAATGCCAATCGCCACCAACGGGCTGACCTTCTTATCAAAAACGAAGAGCGTCAGAATCATACTGACGACAAAAGCCACGTAGCCTCCGCGACTGTAGGTATTGAGCAGTTCAAAGCCAATAATCCCAAAGGCGGCAATGGCGTACACCCGCACCAGCGGACGGGAGTGATTGAAAATTTGGAAGGCAATCAGCGGAAGAATTGCCACCAAAACCTCCCCCCACATATTCGGGTCGCGAATCGGGCCGCCGATGCGGCTGGTTGAGGAATTATCGCCTTCGACTACGCTTTGCGTTTTAATGCGAGCCATGCCGAAGAAATCTTGCGAGTAATTTCCGGTAAAGATCTGATACGCGCCCAACAGACAGAGAATCGTCGTCACCGTGATGATGATCCAAACCGCCTGCTTCCAGGTGGAGGTTTCGCGGATGGCGAACAAAATGGTGTAAAGGATAAAGATATCCTTCGCCAAATCCTGAATCGCTTCCATCGTCCGATCTTTGTCCGAAGCGACGGCATACGAAGCCAGCATGGCGACGAAATACAGGATTAAAAACACTTCGATGACGAAAGTGCGCGTGCGATTTTTAGGCAACTGTCCGGCGTAATAATTACGAACCATGATGGCGGCAAAGACCACAACTACCAAAGGCTTGATAATGCTGGGATAGCCGCGATTGGTCAACTCTGACGAGATGTTGATAAAGATGGTGATAATCAGAATATTGGCGCCAATATTGGGCTTGATGATGATCATCATCACCATGACAATGCCCAAAACTCCGGCAATGCCATATAAGCCCACGCCAGTATCCGGGTCGGCCAGCGCCACGGCGGCCGCGCCGGCGAACAACAAGCTAAATAATAAAAAGATTAAATCGTTATTCTTAAGGGTCATTTTTTCTCATTTCCAGACTACTCTGCCGCCGAAGAAGTTGCGGGGTAATTCCAATCAATCACAACATACCAACTGGGCGGTATGTCTCGCAACATATCCTCCGACCAGAGCGCTGCAGGCCAGTGGGCGGTCGCGTTGCCTTCGCCATAGGTCTTGGGGTGTCCGCTATTATCCACAATGAAGCCGCCATATTTTTGCATGGCCAAGGCCCAAGCGACACAGCCGCGCAGGCCGGAGCAGGCTTGAATAATCTCATCCTCTGTAATTTCCGGCTTAATGGCCAGGCGCGCGCCTTCGGGAATATCAAACTGAGCCGTTCCGTCGCCATCGGTTTTGGTGAAAGGCGGAATGGAAGCCGGCCAGCCGTTTGCGGCGCAAACTTCTGCCATACAAGGATAGTCGTAAGCGATCGTCACGGCATGGCCAATATAGCCGCGCTCCACTTCACAGGGACGCACAATCCCGGCAAAACTACCCACTCCAGCGCCGCGCTGGGCGAAGCCTTTGGGCGGAATCCCGGAGGCGTAAACGCTATATTTGTACAAACCGCCCACCAGCCAGTGTTCAGCGTCAAGAATGCGGCCTTTGATTAGACCCCATTCTTCGCCAGTCTCAAGATTAACGAGAGCCAGTTCGCCATCCGTGCCGGGCGCGGGCTGGGCATGGCTTGGGATGGGAACCAAAACCGTGCCGCCTGATTCGCCGTATTCAATCGTCAAATCCTCAATCACAGAGCGGAATCTGCGCCCTTCCTGTAACTCAACTGAAATCAAGGGCGTCGCATTATCAACAAAATAAATGTTCGGAGAATACTGCGAAGTATCCGCCCCGATCCAAGTTGAGTTTTTGAAAAAGGCGGACATCATTTGATCGGTATCCGGATGGAGTTTAGCGGCATCCCAATCAATTGGAACATTCCACAAGGAATCGTCGGTATAAGGGCGCAAACACTTGCTATCCAGATTTTCCGAATTTGCAGTTGTCACTGGCATGACTGTTTCGATCGTTTGAGTCGTTTGCACGGAACCGGAAATATTAACGCCGCCGGAAGGCGTCGAGCAAGCGCTCAGTAGGGCGCTAGCCGCCAGAGTTAACTGGATGTAACGGGTGAAAAGTTCGATCTTCATACAGCGCTCTAACGAACCGCCTGCGCGCGCGCGGTTTTAATTCGATAGCGGGCGCGTTTGAGACGCTCTTCAAGCCCGGGCGCTTTTTGAATGGCGCGTTTAGCTCGAACAATTAAATTCTCAATAGAAAATCTAAATTCGTTTTTTACCAGGCGAATTTTATACATTTCAGCGGAATCTGTGGAAAAACTCTGCTTATAGGGAGCGTCTCCAGCCAGAAAATCATAGACGCTTCCGCCTTTTGACGCGTTATAAACGATGGCGCGATAATGCGAAACCAGCCCCGGGCGATAGACATTTTGCGGCAAATAATTAAAGCCGCTCTGATAAAAAAGGATGTGGCCGCGGTACGTAAAACAATACAAATATCCAAGGCTTCCGGCTGAATTAAAAACATGCAGAAGTTGAATTTCCTGCGCCGTAAAACGGGAGCGAATTAGCTCCCGATGAAATTGATACACGTAGCGATTGGCAAACGCGCCCGGGCGCCCAAGCTTGTTCCATTCTGTCTGATGCAACGCAACCAAGCGCTCAAACATCTCCAGCGCTTCCGCCGCGCTAGCCGCTTCGTGAACGACAAGCGCCCCCCCATTCGATTCGTATTGCTTCACCGAACGCCGAATTTGACTGCGCTTGTTTGAACTTAATAACGCATAAAAATCCAGGTTTGCGGCGCGAATCTTTTGCAAATCTACAAAATACGAAGTGGCGGAATGCGTCGCGAGGGCAAAGAAGGGATAACGACGCTCCCGATTGAGCAGGTCAAAGTCCCGTTCAAATTTGGCAGAGACCCACGGGAAGTCAAATTCGTCCCACTCCAAGGCGCTTAAATGCCGCATGACCTCCGCCCTGTCCGTAAGCGCCGACGGGTCATACAAAATCGAGTTGTATTCCGCATAAATCTCGTCGTAGCTTTGAACGGCGGTTGAATTCAAGGAAAAAATTTTAGAGGGCAGAAGGCCATATTTACGCTTCTGCCTTTTGCCGACAAAAAAGGCCAGGGCTGGCACGTCGCCGAGGTATCCAACGACCAACTCCAGGCGGGTTTCGCGCGGCAAACTATTCAGCCAGACAGAGATCCAGCCCCACGAAGTAAAGTAGGTATGTTCGCTTCGGCTTTGTAAATCCAGCCAAACGCTTTCAACCGTCTGCATGTGCGCGAACGGGTCATAGGTTTGGAAGCGAAGCGGGGCGTTACGGAGCGTCATCAGAGTGGCAGGAAGATAAACTGGACTTACTGGCTTAATTCAGGTTGTTGTTCGGCGCGTAATAAATCGAGCAGGACGAACAAGCACACGAAGATATAGAAAAATTCGTAATTGCTTTCCTTAATCTCCTGCACGGCCTGAATAAATGGAACCTTGGCGTAACTATAGCCAGCCGCCAGAGCGAGTTTGGCCACTTTGGCCATTAAATAATTGAATACAAAGAACATGCCCAGCCCCCAATGGACGATTGGCATGAACTTGGAACTGAATTTATTAAACCGGGGAAGGGCCGCGGCGACCAACGGAATGAGGAAAACAAAGAAGCCCCAGAAGATATCAAACTCGCTCTCAAACGGCAGAGAGATTCCGTTGAATTCAATGTTGTGAATGTTGATTTCGTCCTGTTCATTAATCTCGGCCAGGCTTTCGGGGGTGGCAATGCCAAAGATCCTCTGCCCCCAGCTAATTTCTTCGCCCGCCCCGAAAAAGAAGAGGAGCGCCAGCGCAAGGTAAGCCCACTGTTTGACCCAAAAGATTTTGGTCGTTTTGCGTCTCTGCATCACATAATAAAAGGCGTAAAACATTAGACCGGCCGCGATAAACAAAGAGAGCGCTCCGAGGTTCTCAAAATAGCCGTCTTCATGGTAGAGGGAGGGAGCCAGCCCGTTGAGCTTTAACGTTAAGTAAGTTAACCCGATATAGATAAACACAAGCGCGTAGGGTAATGGTTTATAAAAAAGATTGATTTTGTTCATTGGGCCTCGTTGTTTTTTAGGGGAGTAAAAAATTAATGCGCGCCGCGTTGTTCAAAAACGGCGAGAATTGTTTTGAGTAAAATTTCAAAATCCAGGCGGATGCAGGCGTGGTCAATGTAGGCAATGTCCAGCCTGAGGCGGTCGTCAAATTCCAGTTGCGCCCGCCCAATGATTTGCCACAGCCCGGTCAGCCCGGGCGAAACGTCCAACCGCTCGGTGTGCCAAAGTTTATAGGTATCCGCGGCAAAAGAAGTCGGCCGCGGGCCCACCAAACTCATTTCACCCTTCAGGATATTAAATAACTGGGGAAGTTCATCCAGGCTGGTTTTTCTTAAGAAGCCGCCAATTTTCGTCACGCGCGGGTCGTTGGTGATTTTGAAATCGGGCCACTGGAGTTCGTTTAAATGCGCGTATTGCTTCTTCAATTCTTCGGCATTCGGCACCATGGTTCTAAATTTGTAGATCGTAAACCGCTTGCCGCCTTTGCCTGTACGCAGTTGGCTAAACATCGCCGGAGCGCCGGGCGAGGTGATTTCGATGATCACCCAGACGACGGCGATAACCAGCAACCAGGCCGGGGCGCTGACAATGACCAAAGCCAGATCCATAAAGCGCTTCACGCGTAAATACGTCTGCCCCTTAAAAACGTGCTTTTCGGGGTCAAACTTATCCAGCCAGTCATTCAGGTTTTCCTGAGTCAGGTTCATAATCACGGGGCGCCTTCGCTTCCATGTGGCGGGGCTTCTGCAACCAGCAAAGCGTTCTTTTGCACAGTTTGCGAACGCGCGCGCGCAGTATGTAAAAGGTCTTCAAAATTTAGCGCTTCATCCGGGAAAGCCGAAACGCCGCAGGCTACTCTGAAACCCGTCTTTTCTGCCAAAAGTGCGCTCACCCGCTCCGCCAAAAGTTTGGCTTTCTCCAACGGCGTTTCCGGGCACAGAATCAAAAAATGCCCTCGACGATCCTGGAGCAAAACGTCCGTTTCGCGCAAGATTTCATTTAAGACCTGCCCCACTCTGGCGGCAGACAGGCGCGCCATCATATCGCGTTGCAGGGTCTTCAAAACGTCTTTGGAAGTGTGATCGTCATGCGGGGAGGTGATGACCACCATCAGGGAAAGCGGGCGATGATAGCGGCGACTGCGGGTAAATTCGGTCTTGATGATGCTGGAAGCCTCCTCCAATTTAATTGAGTTATGCGGAAAAGTTCCCTGCGCAAACGCGTCCATCATCGATTCGGAATGGTCAATCGCCACCGCCAGTTGATAGGCCAGCCAGACCCCCGCCTCCAAAAGCACAAACTCCAGCAAGACCACCGAGACATCTTCAGTAGAAGTGTTCAGGCGATTCACCATGCGGAACAGCGCAAAATAAACCGCCCCAAAGAAAATGCTCGGCACGTAGATCGGCGCTTTGTGCAAGGCCGGGATAAAGATCATAATGGGGACGATTAAGATGGCAAAGATATAAAAATACGAAGCAAAATTGATAATCGGTCGGTCGGCGCTATCCAACTGCCCGAAAACCAAAATCACCAGCAAGTAAAACGATACCAAAAATAAAGATTTTCGAAAATTAGTCATGGTTCAATTCCAATAATGGCAAAAACCTTGCAAAAATAATAGGTTCTCAAATTATACTGTTTTTCTCCAAATGTGAGGGATAAAGTGAAAAAGTTCCTATCACCCATGAGTCCTTATGTTCAGGTAAGTTAAAACTCCATCAACGCGTCAAACTTTCAAACCTGGAGGAACTCTTGTCCGATCTTTACACACAACACCCATCGCAAATCGTCATGTACGCCACTGCAACCTGTCCCGATTGCCTGCGCGCCAAAGCTTTTTTTGAAGCGCACAAAATTGACTACAAAAGAGTGGGACTGGAAGGCAACGAAGAAGCCACTGAATTCGTCGTCCGCTTAAATAACGGCTATCAAAGCGTCCCAACCATCGTCTTTCCAGACGGTTCTGTTTTAGTCGAACCTAGTTGGGAAGAGTTGCGTAAAAAAACATCCGCGTAATACAAACTCAAAGGAACAGAATCAGGCCGCGGGTCAAGTTGAAGCGTGGGCGGGTATAATCGCCACAGCATGCGAAAAATTTCCATCACGTTATTCAGTTTTTTGATCGCCGCCTGCTCGCCCGCCATTGCGCCCTTACCGGCGTGGACGGCCTTCGCCACCGGCACGCCAAACATCGTGACGGCGACTCCGCTTGCGCCGCTGAGCGCCACACCGTTGATTTTCACGCTTCCTTTCACGCCGACGCCGGCCACCGCCACCCCCAGCATCACCGCCACCGACACCGCCCAAGCGACCAGTTCTCCTTTTCAGGCGGTGACCATTGACATCCTCGGTTGCGACACCAGCCTCGACGTTTTGCACGGCATGGGCGAAGTGACCAACGCCTACGTAACTGTGAAAAACATTGGCACGACAGACCTGCCCAACGCCTGCGCCCTGCTCCGCGCCATTGACGAAGACCGCGAACACCCTGACAAAAAAGCTTGCGTTCCAAACCTGCCTGTGCAAAACCAAACCACATTTAAGCTGACGGTGGACACCGCCTACAAGCAGGATACGATCATTCAAGTGGACGCGCTCTCCAACGATACGGTGATCTTGCGGGTGGATCAACAAGCCTGCAAAAATATCAGCTTGTTTGGCGGTGCGCCCGGCGATGTGGGAATAATTAAACCGATACCATAAAAATGGAGCGTTGCCGCTCCATTTTTATTATGCTTACTTCGTCTGATCGTCCCCACCCGAATCCTCTTCATGCTTGAAGCGCGTCCGCATCCCCTGCACTTTGGATTGCAGTTCCTGGAAGAAATCGCTTTCCACGATGTCGCTGACCTGCTTCTTGAGCTTGCTTTTATCTACCATGATCTCCAATTGTTGCACGCGGGCGCGCAGGTTCTTTTCGCGCTCGGCAACTTTATCCACCATCACCTTGAAGACGTTGGTGAGCGTATCAATCTCATCGCGCATCCGTTTCTGCGCGTCTTGCTGTTCCTGCCATTCGTGCGAATAGTCGCCTTCGCCGATTTCCTTGGCCACGCCAGCCAGCCCAATGATCGGGCGGGTTAGAAAGCCGGAAAGCCAATAGACAAGGAAAAAGATAATGACGAAGGTAATCACAAAGGCGTAAATTCCGCTTCGCAAAATTTCGGAACTGACCTGATCCACATAGCTGGCGGAAATATCCACGCCGAGCGCGCCGATGATCTCGCCTTCATCATCTTTGATGGGCGCGTAGGTGGTGATCCACGAGCCGTAGGAATCGGTATAGGGCGTCCAGGCGTTTACCGTTTGTGTGAGGCCTTCGTAAATATGCGTGGAAGGCGTGCCGTCTGGATTGAGCGCGGGCGTATAGCGTTGACAAAAACGAAATCCGCCGCGCACCCGCCGGAAGTAGCCGGTACTGCCAATCGCAATCACCTCGCCCGGGTTGGGGCCTTTGACGTAGGTGTACAGGCGAATCGTCTCTTTAGATGGCTCGCCAAAGATATCGCCTTTTAGGCGCGTATCCTGAACGGCATGGAGCCAACTGACATGCTCGAGATACAACATGTTATCTTCAGGATAATAGCCGTTCTCTTCTTTGGGCGCGTCTGCCTTGGGCGGACATTTGGGATTATTGGAACTCTCTTCTGCGTAGAGTTGAACAAAGCCCTCCTTGTCCATGCCGGCCAGCGTGCCATAAACGGTTTGGGTCAAATCATCGGTAATGGTTTGAAAAACCCGCGTGCGGGTGTAGTTGTAAAACCAAACGTAACTGCCAATAAAAACGGGGATAAAAATCAGCGTAAACCCCAGCCAGATTTTTAAGCGCAGGCTAAAAAACCTACCGCCTTGTTGTTTAATAATATCAGCCATGCTGTCAGATTCCTCTCTCCACAGAAATTGAGTTAATCACCTGCAAAACCACCGGATGATTTTGCGGCAAGCCATAATGATCCACTAAAAACGCCTGCACAAAACTGGCGATCTGTTCGCGCGAATAGGTTTTGACGGCGCTGTTTGGGTTGGGCAAAAAGCCCATGCGCATGGGCGAAAAATGCGCCTGCGCCAACTCTTCAGCGCGGCTCCGGCCCGGCGCTTCGGGCGGGAAGATCGGCTCAACATATTGTACTGGCAATTGCGTCAGCCCGTTACGAATGTAATGCTCCATCAAGGCGCTGGGTTCCACTTCATTAACCATGCCGAGGGCGGGAGCGTCGCCGCGCGCTTCCGCGTCGCGGATGATTTGGGCGAGACATTCATAAATCATAAACACCGCCAAACGCCGCTCCCCCACTTGAACCTTCCGATATTTTGGGTCCACCGCCAAAGAGTGCGCCAGCCCGCAATGCCGATTTCGTAAATAGCGAAAAGTGCGAATGCCGGCCGCTGAGCCGTTGACTTCGATCAGCCAATAATGCACGACGTGACCGGCGCGATGTTCGTTTTCAAATTCGGCGCGGCGGCGCATCCGCGGAACGTAATGCTGGTACTGCGGAAAAAGCTTTTGATACAGCCCAAGCATTTTTTCGATCCGCGCTTCATCCTGCGAGCCAAGCAGGTCGTAAATTGCAACTTCTCCCACCCGCTTAATCAACGCGGCAGGCATTAATCGTCGTCCTTGCCAAAGTCCAGTTTATCCAATACGCTGGCGGCGCGCGTGCGGCGCTTCAATTGCCAGCTTAACAGGCTTTGCTCATACGTTTTATAAACTTTGAAAGCGGAGAAGACAGCGACGAGCGCGATTGCAATCCCCAAGCCGAGATACACCAGCGCGTATTCATCTCGCGGAAAGCCAAAAGCCAACCCGGCGGAGATGACGCCGAAGGTGAGCAAACTGCCGAGGATGGTGCCCGCCGAAGGCAGGTAGCTATCAATGAACATGCTGACGCGCCCGCGCTTTTCGTTTGGCACGAGCGCCTGAAAGGCTTTTCTGGCGGAAAGGTCCACCGTATCATAAGTCACGCGCGCCACGCCTTGCGAGAAGGCGCTACTGACATAGCCGGGGATGAAGAAGTTTAGAATCGTGGAGAAGGTCATCATCAGCGGTTGAACGAAGAAACTGCGTTTGAGCGAAACGCGCTCGATAATTTCAGCGGACAGGCTTTGAATAAAAATGGAAACAATGGCGATTAATAAGTTGTAGTTGGCATAAAAAGATTGAAAGCCCGCGCCGAGGTTTAACTTTGCGTCGGAGAGCGTATCGTATAGCAGGATGGTCATCACACTGCCGGTGGCCAACATGCCCAAAGCCAGGTAGGCAAACGCGGGAACCGTTTTGATAAATTCCCAGCCTTCGTTGAGCGACTCTTTCATTGAGACTTGTGTGTTAGTCGAAACGCCAATTTTGACTTTGCGTAAGCCCATGCGGCAGAGGAGGAAAGCGAGGAAAAAGATTGAGGCGTTGAGCAATAACAATTTGGGCGGACCAAAATTCAGCCGGGCATCGAGCGCGGCAATGCCCAAGCCGACGATGGTTCCGAGAAAGGCGAAGACGCCAATCACCGGCATGACGCGCCGCCCCGTCCCCGGGTCGTAAATGTCGCTGACTAAAATCCAAAAGATGACGGGAAAGAAGCGCCATTGCTGATCGTTGAGCAAATAAATGAGGGTATAGCTGATGGAGAGCGGAATAAACTTTGTAAAGAAAGCGAACGGCAAAATTGCATAGAGCGCGAAGAAAATGAGGAGCACGCCAGCCACCAACTTGACGCGGTCGAAGCGATCCACGATCAGCGATTGGATGCCCGTGGCGAGGACCAGCAAGACCATATCCACCGCCCAAACCAGCAGGATGTAATGATCTTTCACCTGACTGAGGAAGCCGCTGACGGAGATGACTTTGGTGATGCCCATGGCGGCGTAATTGGCAAATAAAATGAAGCCGAGGGTTAAGACCAGCCCGTATTCCCCTGTGCGAACTGGAAACCATTGATTGAAGCGCGCTTTCATATTTAATAAAAAATCCTCAAGTTGAGTTGGGTAACGAAGCGAGTATAACCGAATGCGGGGAATAGATAGTAGAGAATAGAGAATGGGAAGCTTCCATATTTGTAGGCGTTTGAGGTAGAAAAGTGTTGGGCGATTTTGGAGTTTGGGGGAAGTATCCTGTATAATGCTGGCATGGCAAACGAACAAATTAATTCACTTGGAAGAAATCGAATTGCGATGTTGATTGACGGAGACAACGCCCAGGCGGGGTTGTTGGCGCAAATGCTGGTGGAAGCGGGGCGGCATGGGCAGGTCACTTTGCGGCGCATTTATGGCGATTGGACCACCGCGAACATGAACTCGTGGAAAGACACGTTGAATTTTCACGCCTTTCAGCCAATTCAGCAGTTTCGTTATACGGTTGGGAAGAACGCCACCGATAGCGCGATGATTATTGACGCGATGGATATTTTGCATTCGGGCGTGGTGGATGGGTTTTGTCTGGTTTCGAGCGACAGCGATTACACGCGGCTGGCCACGCGGATTCGGGAAACCGGCATCTTTGTGATGGGGATTGGCGAGAAGAAGACGCCCAAACCGTTTGTGAACGCGTGCGATGTGTTTGTGTTTACCGAAAATTTGGCGATTGAGAAGAAGAACGCGCAGAAGAAAACGACCGCGCAACCCAAAAACAAGAAGGAAAAAGAAGAACTTGACCCCATGCCGATTTTGACGCAGGCGTTTGAGATGGCGGTGAGTCAGGATGGCTGGGCCCCACTGGCCGGGATGGGCAACGCGCTCTATCAACTGGACCCGAGTTTTGACCCGCGCACGTATGGTTTTAAGCAACTCTCGCGGATGGTAATTAGTTTGAAGGAACGCTTCGAGATGCGGACGCAAAATTTAGACGGGTCGAGCATTTTGTATGTGAAGATGAGGGAGTAGGTGGGGGTTGCAGGTTGAAGGTTGGGGGTCGAAGGTTACAGGTCGAAGGTTACAGGTTAGGGGTCGAGGGGGGATTTGACGGCAAGCCCGCCGCGTTGGAGGACGTGGGTGTAGATCATGGTGGTCTTTACGTCTTTATGCCCAAGTAGTTCTTGAACGGTACGAATATCATAGCCGCTTTGTAAAAGATGCGTGGCAAAGGAATGACGGAAGGTGTGGGGGGAAACTTGTTTGTTTACATCTGCGCGGCTTGCGGCTTCACGAATGGCTTTTTGGAGGACCGTTTCGTCCAAATGGTGGCGACGCACCACGCCAGTGAGGGGATCTGTGGAACGTTGTGAGGCGGGAAAAATGAATTGCCATTCCCAGGCTTTGGAGGCGTTAGTATATTTTTTGTCGAGCGCCCCAGGAAGAAGAGTTTCTCCATATCCTTCTGCCAGGTCTTTCTGGTGCAGCGCTTTTACGTCCTGAAGCTGTTGCTTCAGTTCTGCCGAGATTGAATCAGGGAAGATGGTAGCGCGGTCGTTATCGCCTTTGCCTCCACGCACAATAATCTGGCGATTGTCGAAGTCCAGATCTTTGACGCGCAGGCGCAGGCATTCCATAATGCGTAATCCGGAACCATAGAGTATTTTTGTCATCAGGCGCGAAGTTCCGCGCATGAGGGCGATAATTTTCATGGCTTCTGGCTGGCTAAGGACGGTGGGAAGCCTTTTGGGGCGGGAAGCTTTGGAGAGGTCTGGGGGAAGGGTGATTTCAGTTTGCAAAACGACACGATACAGGAAGAGGATGGCGCTTAGCGCTTGATTCGAGGTGGAAGTTGCCACCTTACGCTCATTGGTAAGGTGGGCAATGAAGGCGCGCAGTTCATCCTCCCCCATTTCTTTAGGGTGACGCTTGTTGTGAAAAAGAATATAGCGTTTGATCCAGTCTTTGTAGGTTTGTTCAGTACGATAGGAGTAGTGCTTGGTACGCAGGGCATCGCCAACTTGATCCATCAGCTTCTTTGGTTTTGCAGAATCAACAATGGGCAATTTTTCGGGGTTGTTCTTCATTGTCTTTCCTCCGCCAGTAGGCTAAAATACGGGCAGTTGTAAATTGGCGCAACGGCCATATTTTAATCCAGTACCGTCTAAACGCCCAAATTAATATAGGCATTAGAATGCAGACGGTAGATAAGCCATTAGGCAGTAAAATTACGTCCGAAACTATAGTTGGGCGGCTTCGCCCGAAAGGAAAAAATGGCACAAACTTATCAAGAATCATGGAATGAACTCGTAATGAAATGCCAGTACGATACTGGCGGTATGAATATCACGGAGTTTCAGAAGTCGCTCATTGTGTGGGCTGATTCGTGGGTTAGAGCCGCCCAACAAAGCGTGCAGGCGGACGGCTTGGAGTCGGAGCCAAAATGCTTGTGTCCTGCCGATGGTCTATACCCTGGCTGTCCTGTTCATGGGCATCGCCGCCGCTAACGCAAACCGTTAGACCCCTTCTTGCAAAATTATCTCATTTATATTCGGGTAAAATCAGGTCATGGCTAAATCAAAATCCCCCGCAGTGATTACAACCGATAAGATAGAAGTCAAGCGAAATGACAAAGGTAAAATTTGGAGTCATATTCGCCAAAAGTGGCTTGATGAAACTCCCGAAGAATCGGTAAGGCAAAGTTACTTACCCGTTCTTATCAATGAATACGGCTTTGCTTTAGAGCAAATGGATGAAGAATTAGAAGTCACGGGACGCGGTTCAGGTCATGCCCGCGCCGATTTTGTTATTTGGCGTTCTGCCGAAGATAAAGCCAATCAAAAGAATCCGCTGATTATTATTGAGTGCAAATCGGATAACGTGACAATTAGCGTAAAAGATTACGGGCAAGGCGATAATTACGCGAGATTGACAGGCGCAAAGTTTTTTGTAACTCACAACAACCGAGAAACAAGATATTGGCGAGTCATTCACGACTCTATGCCAAAGTATCCCGAAGAAATTGAGAACATACCACACGCCAGCGACAGCGATAAAGACATTGAAGAATTACTCTCGAAACTCAAAGTATTTCGAGAAGATGAATTTGCAAAACTTTTGCATGAGTGCCATAACGTCATTCGTAATCGGGATAAATTAGACCCCGCCGCCGCATTTGATGAAATCGCAAAAATCTTGTTTGTAAAAGTTTATATTGAGCGTGAATTAAAAGCCAAGAGACAGCGGAAAAATATTTTCAATGTCGAATATTTAGACACACTCCCTGGGCAAGACCCGCTGAACTTGCTTTTCACAGATACAAAATCGTTCTATTCCAAAGACAAAATTTTTGAGCAAGACGACCATATTAACTTAAAGCCTGCCACAGGGCGCGAAGTTGTCCGCCGCCTTGAAAGATACAATCTTTCAGACACAAGCGAAGATATAAAAGGAATTGCGTTTGAAAGATTTTTAGGCAGGACTTTCAGGGGCGAAATCGGGCAATTTTTCACGCCACGAACTATCACCGAATTTATGATTCGCATGGTAGAGCCGAAAGAAGGCGATGTTATTTGCGACCCCGCCAGCGGTTCAGGCGGTTTTTTGATTCGCTTTTTTGAAATCGTGCGCCAGCAAATTTTAGCGGACGCGGACAGGCAATATCAAGAATATAAGGCATCATTGGAAAGCAAGTCATATTCAGACGCGAAGAAAGCGGAACTTTTACGCACCAAGCACGATGAAATCCAAGCCACACTTGACCAGAGCGAAAAAGGCTCTCGTTTGTGGAATCTGGCAAATCGTTGTATTTATGGTACAGACGCAAATGACCGCATGGCGCGTACCAGTAAGATGAATATGATTAT
>JADZCC010000085.1 GCA_020851785.1 Anaerolineales bacterium | reverse complement strand
GGCGTAAATTTCTTGCTGATGAATTTAATCGCTTCGCGGTTAGTGGGCGGGTTTTGCGGCTCGTATCCCTGCGGCACAGGCTGAATATGTGGAAGCGATAAGGCCGTCCGCGCTTGCGGTTCAGGATGCGCTTGCATTACCCAGTCAATGAGGTGGTTGGCCACGGCAATCACCGCCGGTTGAGACCGGCCAGATTCGGGCATATCTGCATTGGGGTTTGCGGCGATGAAATTTCGCAACAAGTCGGGGTTGGCGGTGGTGAAGGTTTCAAAGATGGCTTGGTTGGGGTCGCCAACGCGCACCCAGTTGCCACCCTCACCCCTGGCCCCTCTCCCAAAATCGGGAGAGGGGGATGCGCCACTTAATAGTTCCAAAATCTTTTGCTGGGATAAGCTCGAATCTTGCGCTTCGTCTTCCAGGATAAATGGATAGCGGTATCGTAAACGCTCTAAAAAATCTTCGTCCCTTTGAAGCAGGGTTAATGCCAGGCGAATTAAATCGTCAAAGTCCACCGCGCCGCGATAGGCGAGGGCGCGTTGATAATCTGCATAGACGCTCCAGCCAAATTCTGCCAAAGGCAGGGGCGAGAAAGATGCGTCGAGTTTGGCGCGCAGGCTTTCGGGCGTGAGCAGGCGATCTTTGGCGGAGCGGATGAAGGCGTTCGCGAGCGTATCCACTGAATCTGGAAGTTGCGAACGCCGCACCCAATCCAACTTTGACGAATCCAGCGCAGGATCGAGATATTCATCCAGCGAATGATTGGCCAGCCAGGCATTGACCGCTTCGCGCCGGATGAAAGTTGCTTCGCGTTCGTCAATGATGCTGAAGCGTTCGTCCAAACCCACGCTGGCTGGTTTTTCGCGGACGATATCATGCGCCAGCCCATGCAGGGTGCGCACGCGATATTTATACAAGGCCTGAATTTTGTTGTCAAAAAAACCTTTGATGCGATTCTCGAAATTATCCACCGCTGAATTGACCAGCGTGACAATTAAAATTTCCTGCCCGTCTTGTAATTCGTTGTTTTGAATCAGTTGCGCGGCCAGGGCGGAAAGGATGTGCGTTTTACCTGCGCCCGGCACGGCGGCAACGCCTAAGCGGCCGCCAGAATATTGGAGGATGCGAGTTTGCGAGGGACGGGGAGAAAAAGGAGGCATGAGAAGCTATCCAGAGTTTTTGTTAAGGGGCGCCTGCCGCTTCACCCGAATCCATGTTTATCATCAGCGCAGAGGTATCCACCGCTTCAAAATCATTTCCAGTTAATACATCCAACAAGTGAAGCGTGTCGTTGTCCCAGCGGCTGTCTGGCGCGCCGCTCACGTACCAGTTTGAGCCGTTGTCTGCCAGCACAATGCCGTAGGTTTTCATGGCTTGCAGTAAAACCTGTATTTCAGGCGGAAAGCCTGAAAGGTCGTAACCCGCTTTCAGACGAAAGCGCGCGCCCATCGGCGGAATATCATTTTGCGGGTCGGAAGTTTGGTGACGGGCGGGCCAAACATAGCCGGCCGTTTCTTCGGCGGTGAAGCGCAGGGCGTGTTTAATTTCGCCCGCCAAAATTTCGTCATAGCGAACCAGCCCCGGCAAAATCGGCAAACCAGCCGCGTCGGCGGAGGTCCAGGTATCGGGGCGTAGCGCGTTCGAGTTTAAATCCCAAATGGCGCCAGAGCCGCCGCTCCAGGTTGCGCCGTCCAAACTGGCGTCGTAAATTTCGTACAACGTACAGGTTTCAGTATCAATGGTCAAAATGTGATGATCTGAACCCCATTCGCGTTGTGCGTTTTCAGGGATGGGATAAGGCCCGGCGTCTGATTCGTCGGGATAATAAAATTCCGGTTCAAACTTCGGGACGGCTGATCCGGCCGCGACGTTGTAGGGGATGCCGATCGGGCCGCCGTCCCATTCGCCGGAGCCGAAGTCCATGTGGAAACTTTCAGCGGCTCCAATGCTTTGGGTCCATGCGGCAGATTGCGGGTGAGTGGGAAGCGCGTCAATCGGCGTATTCCAAAAATTGTTGGCCGGGAAGATCGGGCAGTTGGCAATGGTTGGTCCCGCGCCAGTTTCCGCTCCGGAAGGTTGGCTGGCAAGGCTGGTTAGCGGAACTTCTCCCAAATCTATTCCGGCTTGCGCTGGAAATCCACGCACGATGTTGACGCCTTGATAGCCCTCGGCTTCAATGTGAAGCGTAATCAGGTCTTGCGTGTTGAAGCGGATATGTTCAAAACTGAACGCGCCGTTTTGGTCGCTGGTCGTTGTGCGATTACAGGTTTCGTCCGGGTTGGACGAAACCGATTGATGCTGGCAGATAATCGTCGCTCCGGCCAGCGGCGCGCCGCTGACTGCGTCCAGGACTTGGCCTTGAATGGCGGCGACGCCCAGGTCGTTGGGTTCGTTGGGTTGGGCGGCGACGGTATTTGTGATGGCGATTTCCGTTGAGGCGTTGATGGAGCCGCACCCCAAAGAAATGCAGGTCATAAAAAGGAAAAAGGTTTTCAGCTTCATAGAGGCTCCTTAATTTTGTAAGACCTTTTGAAAGGCTTGCAGTAACGCGCTACGCTGTTCCATTCCGGCTTCGCCCAGATCGGAAAGCGCCAGAAAAACTTTTTCGCGGCAACGGCTTAACAATCCGCCGGTTAACTTGGCCAGCGCTTCCGTCTCCGCGCGGACTTCGTCTGCGTCGGTCCACTCTTTTCCAAATTCCCAGTGGCGCGAAAGCACGTAGGGCTGGGTGAGCGGCTGAAGCAAACGCTGAGACCAGCCGCTGGAACCTGGCTCCAGCCAAAATTGAATCGCGACTGGACGATTCGTCAATAAGAAGGTGTGCGCGGGCGCAATTAGCACTGCCGTTTTGTTTTCGCTCTTCCAGGCTTCCAAGTATTGCGCGGCGATCACGCCATCTGCGAGCATGGCCAAATACTCGCGGCCTAAATCGAATTCGGGACTGTTCGAATTTATGGCGGAGGACTCCATGGCGTTACGAAATTTTTTGATCGATTCAATCAGGCTGGCCGCCACGCGCACGGCATCCATTTGATCGTGAAACCCAAAACCGGCCTGCGAGAGCGCTTCGCCAAATAATTTTCGCAGGAAGAAATCCAGCGGCAAAGGCGCGGCGGCTTGATATTCGGTCAGCCAGCGTTGAAGCAGGGTATATCTTTCGCCCAAGGCATAAGTGATGCGTTCCTGCACTTCCGGCTTGATGGCGTCAAATGGCGAGAGCGTCACATCTTTGGCGCGATAGACGATCTCGGCCAATAATTGTGCGCGAATCAAATCGGTATTGAGCGCGAACATCAACGCATGGGCCACGTCAAACTTATTCGGGCGGACGTTCCAATGCGGATGCGCCAGCGCGGATAAAGTCAGCAGGGTTTTGCTGGCTGGTTCGTCGCGCAGGGAGCGCGAGGGGCGTTGCGTGCGCCAGGGAATTTTTGCGGCCTCCAAGCGGTTGGCGATTGAAAAGCGGAGCGCGTCTGAAAGATAGGGCGAAAGGATCACGATTTCTTCCGGCGGAAGGCCCCGCTCTTCAATTAAGCCTTGAACTGCGCCAACAACCTGATCCAACATTTCAGGGAAGAAATGCGCCAGGATGAATTCCAATGCCGGGTTGGCGGGGGGTGTTTCGGTTGGAGCGCTATGCTGGATGGCGGAAACCAAATTGGCAGAAAGTTCTAAAACATTTTCCGAGGAGACGAAATTTTCCTGCGTGGCCAGCGTGGCGTCGCAGCGCCCGCTGAGTTCAAAGCCGCTGATTGCGTCGCCGCCGAGGAACGAACGAAAACCGGCCGCGTCGTCGTAAATTAACAAGGCCGAATCAAAATGCGGGAGCCAGCCTGCAATCAGGTCGTGCGAGGTGGGCGTATCTTCTTCTACATTGTCATAAATGAGATGACGATACGATCCCACAAGATGGTTTTTAACCGCATCGTTTGGCCATAAATGCTGGCAAAACACTTCCATTTGAAGCGAAAAATCCAGCAGATTATGTTCGAGGCAATAGGCGCGGAATAAGTTCGCGCAGGCTTGCGCGTCGGCGTAGATGTGCCGTTGCTCCGGGTCGCCCACCCAGGCCGCATCCAGCCGCGCGCCAATTTCCGTATGCGGAAACCCCACCACCGCGGCTTTAT
>JADZCC010000084.1 GCA_020851785.1 Anaerolineales bacterium | reverse complement strand
CTTGATGTTTGCCCAATTGCGAAAAGACCTGCCCAGCCACGCCGGGGATGTGGCGCATTCCCACGCCGACTACCGTGATGATCGAAACGTCTTCCGTCATCCAGATATGGTCAATGTCTTCGTCGGCAATTTCGTTGGCGAACGCTTCTTGCAGAGCGGCTAAAACGCACGCGGCAGATTCGCTGGGGATGGCGAAGCAAATAGATTGCTCGGATGAGGCTTGCGTAATTAATGGCACGCTGGTTCTGGTGGAAGCGACCGCGCCAAAGGCGCGCGCCGCAACTCCCGGCACGCCTAACATGCCGCGCCCTTCAATCGTCATTAAGCGTTGCTTGCGGATTGCGGTCACTGCGCGAAGCGCTTTGTCGCTGGCGCTATGGATGGGGGAACTGGCGACCAGCCGCGTGCCCGGGTGAGATGGGTTGAAGGTGTTGCAAATCCGTAAGCCAATTCCCGCTTCTACTACGGGACGGATGGTTTTGGGGTGGAGAACTTTTGCGCCGTAATAAGCCAATTCTGCAACTTCGTGATAAGTGATCTCTGGCAGAGTTTGCGCTTCGGGAACGATGCGCGGGTCGGTGGTCATAATGCCGTCCACGTCGGTCCAGATCCAAACATCATCAGCTTGTAAGGCTTTGCCGATGATTGCGGCGGAGTAATCGCTTCCGCCACGCCCCAAAGTAGTGATCGCGCCTTCGGAGGTTGCGCCGATGAAGCCGGTGGTGATCGGAATGATCCCTGAAGCCATGAGCGGGTTGAGGCGGACTCTTACTTTTTCAGTTGTGGCTTTGAAATCGGGATGGGCGCTTTGGTAATTTGCATTGGTGATGATGAATTCTGTGGCTTCAATGGCTTGCGCGTTAATCCCTGCGCTGTGTACGACTGCCGCTAATAGGCGCACGCTCATCCGCTCGCCCAGAGAGGCGACTGCATCTAGGGCGCGTGGGCTGGCTTCGCCGAGGATGGCGATGGCTTTGCATAAATCCACGAGCGTAAGAATCAGCGCGTTGATCTCAGTTTTAGTTTGTTCGCGGAGGACTTGGTCTGGGATCAATTGATCTGCGGCGGCGAAGTGTTTTTCTCTCAGCAAGGCTTCGGCGCTTGAAAGCGTATCCAACTTCCCGTGCGAAGCGGAAGCGGCTGAATCCAAGAGTAGGTTAGTTACGCCTGCCATCGCAGAAGTGACGACGACGATTCGCTCCCAATCTTTTTTTGCGTCTGCAATAATTTGAGTGGCGCTCACGAGCGCCTCCGCCGAGCCGACGGATGTTCCGCCAAATTTCATCACCAATGTTTTTTGCATAGGACTTCTCCAAAGACATAGAATAAAAAACGCCCCGCGTTTTCCGCGAGGCGTTGTGTGATTTGATAACTTCGTGCAGTTATTTCTATCCAACCACAAATGCCTCACGGGTTGTACCGGAGGTAGTGGTCATGGTCATGCCGCATAAGCCGTACTGATGATTGTTGAAGTAACTGTTCATAACTGGGCGGTATTCTATGGCAGAGCCGGCGATGTGTCAAGAGTTTTAGGTAAATTTGTTAGCGCAAAGTAGAAATGGAGTCTGTTTGATAACAGGCGATTGAAATGTTTGGAAAGATATAATTAGCTTATGGAATGACTGAGGATGAAAATATGTCAGACGAACCTTCTCCGAAAATTACAATCGTGATTGCCGATGACGACAAACTTGCGCGCATCGGCATTCGGAAATTTCTTTCGCAAGTAGAAGATTTCAAGATCGTCGGCGAAGCAAAAGATGGTTTTGAGATTCGGAAGTTAATTCCAAAACTCCGCCCCAAAATTCTATTACTGGATTATCGAATGCCGGGTCCGCGCGCCTTCGAGCAAGAGAAATGGGTGCGCGAAAATCACCCAGAGACTCTGGTATTGGTTTTAACCGCGCACGAGCGCGATGCTTACCTGACAAAAACAATTGAATCGGGAATGGCTGGATTTCTATTGAAGCACGAAAATCTTGAGCGACTCACCCTAGCCATTCGCCGCGCCGCAGAAGGAACAGCCTATTTCAGCGATGAACAGATCGAAAGAGCGCGTCAATGGAAACAAACCGTTGAGACAAAATGGGAAGCGTTGTCTCAACGCGAACGCGAGGTACTGCAACACTTGGCGGCAGGCGAAGACAATAAAAGCATCGCGGCGGCGTTATCCATTTCGCTTAAAACGATAGAATTTCACGTAACAAGCATCTTGAAGAAACTCGAACTGAATTCGCGTAACGAAGTCATTGTGTGGGCGCTCAAACATCAACCCGACGATCCGTGGGCGGCAAAGGACTAGGGGATTCCCTAGTTGTAATATGCTTGGACATACTTATACTGAAAAAGATGTTGGACCGGGTAGGTGTGAGTAAGAATGTGCGCCAGTATAAGGAGGCTGATATGAATCTTGAAAGGCTTTTACGAATAGGGCTACAAATAACAATCGTGATAGGTTTGTTGAGCGCCAATACATCTATGGTGGCCGCCCAAGATGGAAGCGGCGGTGAAGAATATATTGGTCAGGTAAGCGCGACAAAAACACAATCTCTTCCTTCTCTCCTGAAAGATAGACCAGGGATTCAGCCTAATGCATCCCAGCCATTGCCCGGAGGTGGAACTGCCACCGCGACTGCACAGTTAGCTTGGACAGTGTCAAGAATGGATGGGGTAGCACAGAGCAGTCTGAGCGCCAGCACGTCCGGCACATATAGTATATGCGCCACTGCAACGCAATTGTATATGAACAGTTCCCAACAAGGCGGCGCTGGGCAAGTATGTGCATCAAAAACAGGCGGTGGGTCGGTAACTTCCAAAAAATCAAAAGTGGTGGCAACCGTTTACGGCAAGACATGGCGAGTGGATACCGCACATGGGTTTGCGAAGCCCGGATGGGGTGGTTGGTATCCAACTTTGACGGTATCTGCATCGCTGTAAACAAAAAATCTCACACCTACCCAAAAATCATATAACGAGGAATCAGGGAATGAGTTCACGAATAATCAGCGGATTGTTAATATGGGTATGGCTTTTTACAAGTTGTTCCTCCCAAGCAAACCCGCAAGAACCATCTATAATTAGCTGGGATGATTTACAAATTGCACCCAAACCAAGCGAAAACCTGTGCGCCAAAATAAACCCTGAAGATTTAGATTGGGAACAGTTTAAACGAGACTTCCCCTCTTATGGATTGTTTAACGCGATTGAGCCAGAAGAATATCCAAATCGTAAAAACTTGGCAGATGGAACACAATGGGTTAATCCCAATAAAACACTCACATTTAATTGGCGTTTCTGGTACCCAGAAGGAAATGAAAGCCCTATAACTTTGCGCCTATTCGTTCTATTAAATGAACGTCAACTCAACAACGCACTCCCTGATGCAGGTAATTATAGCGATATCAAGATTGAATCTGGAGATGATGTAACTATAAAGGTAATCGTTCCGCCGCTTTCTCCCGGAGTTCACGATTTAATTGCCGTTGGCATCCCATATCCACAAACCGACCCCGATATTTACGGAAGTGTGATCGTGGTAGCTCGGCGAATTACTTTAATTGCTGGAGAAACCCCATCCCCTCCTTTCAGGAAAATTAATTTTGTAACTTTGCCCGCGGAAGGTACGGTCGAACGAAACGACCCTGGAATGGTACTGGAATTAACTTTAAAAGAGAATGGAATTGATGTATGGAATTGGCCCAATCCATGGCTGGATACAAAAACAGACGCATCTATCATTTTTTTTGCCCTACTGGGGCATCTGGATGTTGTCAATGCCGACATGCCTGATTTGAAAGCGTTAAAAACATCTTTCTCATCATTGCTTCTCTTCCTTGACTATCAACAAATTGAGATTGCACCCGGTAAATTCGTTATTTATAGCCGCACTGATAGTAACACCGCGTATGGTCGTATACCAATGACACTGCCTCCACTATCAGAAGGAAAACATACATTGCTTACGCTTCGCATTGACGCCCCGGGGGTCCCAATGTGCCTGCTTTGGAACGAAGGGGGGCGTATTCTGCCAAACAGTGTTTATGGAAAATTAGTTGGAATCAACGCTGTGCCGTAACAGTGATAAAGATTTACATTGTCTTGACGCAAAAGGCTAGTGGTCTGGACGGTAGGTAATTTAACATAGCCCGCATAGTTTTTTCTCGTAAACCTGAAACGACTATGTTAAATTACTTTGCAAACGCGCTACTAGGGAATCCCCTAGTGGTAATTTAATCAAAAAACAATAGAATAATTCTTGATGAACTTTTCATTCTCATTCAATGCGGAGGATGAAAATGTGATATTTCGATTCATTTCAAAGGAGCAAGCATGACGCCGGATCGAAAAAAAATACTGTTTGGCTTAATCGTTACCTTGCTGATTGTCCTGATCGCTTCGGTCTTTTACTCTCCGGCAACAGCACAATCCGTTAACGCGGACGATGTAATTAGAACTATCCGCGAGTGGAAATCTAATAACCTAAAAAATGAAAAATGGACGCATCTGGTTTATTCAGTTACGTTAGCCGAACCCCAAGGAGTTGTATTACCAAACGGGGAGCCTATGCCAGCATCGTACATTACCGACGACTGGTATTATGTCAATGAGGCAGGGTTGGTGGAAAAGGGCGTCTTTAGTATGAGAGATAATGAAGGCAATCTGCTTCAACAATCAGCCTTCCAGAATAATGTGATGATCAATTTCACATTTGAAGATCGGCAGGAAAACTTGGAACTATTCCCATTAAATATAGATTTAGGTTTTGAGCGACAAATCATGGAAGCCAGCAACAAGGGCATTGGGATCAAGAAATCAGAGGTAACTGCTGACGGAAAATCAAGCCTTGTATATGCATACACCGAAGAATTACAGCTTCCTACCCAATTGGGCGCAGAACAAATGGTTGTGGACAGCATCGTCAAAAAAGGGTTCTTTGACATAAAAACAGAGGACCTGGCAAAAATACAAACCATTTGGATCTTAATGGACGGTACGGAAGTAGTTTACGAAACAGTGCAAATCATTAGCATTGATAGTTACACTGCCGCTCCTGATGAAATAGCAAGGAGATTGGAAGGCGTAGAATGAGCATTAGGAAAGCATGAAGTAAAAGGCAATCTCTATATTTGGCGCTCGGATTGGACGCAAGCTGAGATAATTCCATAGAGTTTTTCGCCTTATGCAAGTAACTATGATCCTCACATTACCCGCCTTCTGAAAGAGGACATTTCTACTTTGCGCCAACAAAATGAATTTCCGCTCTTGACAACCCCCGCGCTTAGTCATACAATCGCGCCCAATCAAATAATAAAAACGCTGACGAGGACGAGTACGTTTCAAAGCGATTTCCAGAGAGCCAAGTAGCAAGT
>JADZCC010000083.1 GCA_020851785.1 Anaerolineales bacterium | reverse complement strand
CGGTTACTATCATCGCTTCAATCCTATTTTTAATTTTATCTGCGTTTCTTTGCCTTTGTTCTTTTTTGCCGTCGCTTCTGCCGCTTTTAGCCGGAGAAAAGTCAAACCCATCCATATTCGCTTTATTGTGTATCTTACCGTTATCTTTAATTCCGCTTGTTGGCAGTGGTCTTTTCTTATACTTTGGAATCAAACAACGTCAAGCCTGGTCGGCAGTGAATCCCTCATAAGTCGCTTTTCTTTTGCAGAATAGCGCTAAAACCGGACATTTGTTTTGCGATTCTGCTAAGGCGAAATCGTCTGCGTGGGCGCCAGCGTGTTGACAGGTTCATTCGTCGGCGCGGTTTGAAGCGTGGGCGTGGGCGCGTTGGGATCGTCGGTGCATAAATTTCGCACGACGACCACATCCGCGGCGATGTTGGGGTCTTCATCAAAATCAGAATCGGAGATGATTTTGGCGATCTCCAGAGCTTCCGCGCAATGGGGGGTTTTCGGCGTATCCAACGCGGCTAATTCAGAAGCGTAAATATCATAATAATAGATGGTGCTGGCGGTGAGCGGCAGTCCGGTCACTTCAGCGGGGACGTCGGCGTCGCCGCAACCGCCGCGCCCATCGCAGGATTCTTCGGCGCTGCAACCGCGAATGGCGCATTTGAACGCGAGGATGCCGGTTTCATAGTTTCTGTTCTTGTGATAGAGCACGCCCAACTCGCCGTAGAATTCGGCTTTGCCGGGTTGAAATTCAATCGTCTTTTGGACGTTGCGAATGGCGATAAAGAATTGCCCCATTTGCGAGTAGGTGCGCGCAATGGAGAGATAGGGTTGCGGGTCTGGGATGCCAAGCTGTTCGTTAATCCGCGCGGCGGAGGCGAAATACTCCAGCGACTTTGTAAAGAGTTGTTCTTGCACATCTTCATTGGGGCTTCCAAACGCCAAACGCCGATAGTTGGCTCCGGCCCGCAAATATAAAAAGGACAGGTTCGGCGTAATTTCAATCGCCTTATCATATTCCGCAATTGCGCCGGTGTAATCGGCCTGCGTTTCCAACACATAGGCATAGACGCGATGCACATCCATCAACGTGGAGTCGCGTTGTAGGGCCTGCTCAATGTAACTGAGGCCTTGCGCCCATTTTTGTTGGTCGGTCAAAATTTCGGCGTAGAAGGCCAGGGCCAGGGTGTTCGTATTATCGAGCAAGAGCGCGCGCGCGGCTTCGCGCTCGGCGTTGCTTAATAAATCCTGCAATTTGAGTTCGTCTGGCACGAGTGTGGAGTTGGCGTTCCAATCCAGCGCAAAGGCATAGACGGCGTGGGCGTAACTGCTATCGGGGTTGAGTTCGGTGGCCTTTTTAGCGGAGTCTAAAGCCTCGGCCAGCCGTTGTTTAATTTCCGCATCGCCGACCAGCATAGCCGAAGAATAAGTTTGAATGCGCGCCAGGTCCGCCATAATTTTGGCGTTGGTCGGGTCCACTTTGGCGGCTTCGCGATAAGCGGTGATCGCGCCCGTGGAGGTGATGTTGCCATCCGCGTCTTTTACATCGTTCAACTGACCGGCGATGAATTTCGCGTCGCCTTCCATGGCGTAAGATTGCGCCAGTCGCGTGGGCGTGGAAGTGGGCAGGAAGAGCGGCTTTACTTCGCCGCGCCTCACGGCCAGGATCAGCCACAGGCCGCCGAGGATCAAAACGATCCACAGAAACATGCGATAGACGTTGGAATGGTTCCGGCGCGTAAAGATGGCGCGCTTTTTATAGACGTTCATGGCGTGGGGGTGACTTCCAGCGTGGGCGTTTCTGTCGTCGCTGAAGCAGTTTCGGCGGCGGTGGGCGGCGGCGCGGTCAGGTTTTGCGTACAGCGTTGCGTAATCTGATTCGCGTTTTCCATCGCCGTTTCATCGGAAGGGATGCGCGCCTGAATCAACTGGGCAATCCGCAGGGCTTCGCCGCATTTGTTGACGCGCGAAAGCGCCAGCCCGTAGGTGTAGAAATATTCGGCAATCCGCGGCGAATTGGGCGTGAGTTCCACCGGCGTAATGGGCTTGCCGTCGGCGGTGACGCCGCCGTTGATTACATAACCCAACTGTTCCAGCGCTTCGTTCCAATACGAATCGCGATAGAGCATCACGCCGTAATTTCCGCGCAGGTTTGTATCGGCGGGGTTGTCGTCCACCGCCGTTTTGGCGTACTGGCGGGCTTTGCCAAATTCGCCGATGGTGGCATAGGTGCGCGAGATGTACAAATCTGGCGTGGGGTCTTCGGGGTTCAGCGCGTTGGCCAGCAAAAATTCATTCACCGCCTGATCGTAAATTCCCAGCGTGCGATAATTTCTGCCCAGCGATAAATGTAAATCCGCCAGGTTGGGGTTGATGTTAATCGCCGCCTGATATTCAGTCACCGCTTCGTTGTAGTTGCCGGTAAACTCCAGCAAATAACCGCGCGCGCGATGCGTTTCCACAATGTTGGGGTCCAGCGCGAGCGCCTTGTTGGAGTTTTCAATCGCCGTTTCGACTGCGCCCACGTCGCCGACGCCGCTACTGTTTGAATCGAGCAAAATCTCCACATAATAGGCGTAGATCACCGCGCTCTGATTATCCAGTTCCATGGCCTTCTTAATGCTGGTCAACGCGCCGAGGTAATCGCCTTGAAAATCCTTGGCCCAGGCCAACACGGCGTGCGCCATGGCGTTATTATTGTTGAGCAGTAACGCATCTTCCGCGCTGGATTGCGCCTCTTGATATTGCCCGGCCCAAACCAGCGTGCGCGCCAGCGCGATGTGCGTGGTGGGGTCGTCCGGCCGGGAAATGATCGCCTGCCGATAGGCTTCAATGGATTTCACCAGTTTGCCCTGGTTAAACAAATCCTGCGCTTCGCTCACATACGATTCAGCCGCGCGCGTCACCGTGGGGGTGGGCACGCCATATTGCGGTTGCGTGGGAATGATCACCTCATTCACATACATCGCGCCCATCACCAACAGAATCAGCAAAATAATGCGAAACCAATTGGGGCGCGCGCGCCTTTTATTCATACTCCATTTACTGCCGCGTAAATACATGCAAACATATTACCTTATGCGGGAAAGCCCCGTCAAGCAGGCGTTTTTGAACTCTAATTTACTTCTTACTTATGCTAGAATCAAACCTATGCATTTTGACGTGTTTACCCTTTTGCCCGAAGTCTTCCCCGCTTATTTGGAAACCAGCATCCTCAAACGCGCGCGCGAACGCGGGTTAATTCAAGTGGACGTTCACAACCTCCGCAATTACACGCACGACAAACATCACACCACAGATGATACGCCCTACGGCGGCGGCGGCGGGATGGTGATGAAACCCGAACCCGTCTTTGAAGCGCTGGAAACGATCCTCCCCCCACCCGGGCCTGAGTCAAAGATCCCAATCATTTTACTCACTCCGCAAGGGCGCGTCTTCAACCAGACAATCGCCAAAGAACTTTCCGCGCACCCGCGCCTGGCCCTGCTCTGCGGGCGCTACGAAGGCATAGACGAACGCATCCGCGAACACCTCGTCACCGATGAAATCTCAATTGGCGATTACGTGCTCACCGGCGGCGAAATCCCCGCGTTAATTTTGATTGACGCCATCGCCAGATTGCTCCCCAACGTGCTGGGCGACCCCACCGGCGCGGAAGATGATTCGCACGCGATGGGTCTGCTCGAATACCCGCACTACACCCGCCCGCCAGAATTTCGCGGCTGGCGCGCGCCGGAAATTCTGCTCTCCGGCGACCATGCCAAAATTGAAAAATGGCGCCGCGAACAAGCCCTGGAACGGACGTTTAGAAAACGCCCCGACATGTTGGAAAAAGCCGAGCTAACCGAAGCCGATAAAAAATTTATCCAAAGCCTTAGACCTTAGACCTTATTTATATAAACGGAGGAAAGCATGTCGTCACGTTTCAACTATGGAAAAACGTTCTTACTGGGATTCGGCTTTTTAGGAATTAGCCTAATCTGGCCGATCTTCAACCAATATTTGCCAATCTTCCTACAAGCGGGAAACCCCGAATTTGAAAAACACTTACTCAGCGAAGGACGCGCGCTCCCCGATATTGTTGGGTTCGGTTTAGCGCCGAGTTTGGCGCTCTTTATTATGACCTGGGACAACCTGATCAACATGTTTGTTCAACCCTGGGTGGGCGCAAAAAGCGATCAAACCTGGAATCGCTTTGGCAGACGCAAACCCTGGATTTTGCTTGGCGCGCCACTGGCCTTGCTGGGATTTATATTCATCCCAGTTGCACAATCGCTTCTGGCCATCGCCGCTTTCATCTTAATCACAAACTTTGGCATGGCGCTCTTCCGTTCGCCCACCGTCGCCTGGCTGGGAGATTTATTTCCGCCGAACGAGCGCAGTAAAGCCAATGGAATTATCAATTTAATGGGCGGCGTGGGCGGTTTGCTGGCTTACTTTGGCGGCGGCATCTTATTCAATTCATTTGGCAGGTCTGCCCCATTTATCGCCGGAGCCGCCGTCTCGACGCTGGCGCTAATCATCGTTTTTATTTTCGTCAAAGAACCGGAAAAAATCGAATTAACCGACACACAGCCGGTCAGTTTATTGGAAAACTTAAAAACCCTTTTTCAAAACCAGGATAAAAGCGCAATCTTTGTCCTACTGGGGATTCTTTTCTGGTTCATGGGGTACAACGCGCTCGAAACCGGACTCTCTTCATTTGCAGTTTTCACGCTGGGCATGAAAGCCGGAACAGCTTCAATCTACACCGGGCTGGTCACCGTCACTTTCATTTTATTCGCAGTTCCCGCCGGAAACTTCGGCACGCGATACGGGCGCGCAAAAATTATTCAAATCGGTTTGATTGGGCTTGCGATTCTTGTCTTCACAGGCTACTTTCTAATTCAAAATACAATCACCTTCGCCATAATTTTAGTTTTAGTCGGGGTCTTCTGGGCGCTCATCAACGTGAACAGCCTGCCCCTGGTTTACGATCACGGCGACGAACGACGCATTGGCGCCTTTACCGGCTTATATTATTTTTCTTCACAGTTGGCGGCGGTGCTGGGCCCCACGCTGGGCGGCGTCCTCGTGGATGTGATGGGAAATCAATATCGCTGGTTATGGTTATTCGCGGCTTTCTTTATCGCCGTCGCTTGGGTCGTAATGCTGAAAGTTAAACAGCGTGAAGGGCAAATTCAATAGCCTGCTGATCGCAGGCTCAATCTTTTTTCTGGCGGCTTGTTCCAAGTCGCCAGTTTGCTTGCGCGAGGATGTTTTCTGCGCCGGGCTGGTCACCGATACGCTCGGCTTGCACGATGACGGAATTAATCAGGAAGCCTGGCAGGGCCTGCAAACCCTGAAAGCCGAAAAAGTTTTAGACAAGCTGGATTTCATCGAATCGGTAGATCGGCGCGATTACCAGAAGAACGTTGACTACTTCGTTGAAAATGGCTATGACCTGATCGTCACCGCCGGAATTGGATTAAGCGACGCCACGCTTCGCTCCGCCACGCTCCAGCCGGATTCTATTTTCATTGGCATTAATCAACCCCAGGCCAACGCGCCGAAAAATTTACTGCCGCTCGTCTTTGCCGAAGATCAAATGGGCTTTTTAGCCGGAACGCTCGCGGCCCAATTGACTCAAACCAAAATTGTCGGCGGGGTCTGCGAAACTTCGGGCATCGCTTCCATGTGGCGTTATTGCGAAGGCTTTCGCGCGGGCGTGAAATTCACCGACCCATCTGTATCCGCGATAATTTTGTACCGCGAATCTGGCGACTCGGAAAAATTATTTTTAGACGAAGCCTGGGGCGCGGAACAGGCTCGCTACCTAATTCAACGCGGCGCGGATGTGATCTTCGCGGCGGGGGGCGTCACCGCGCAAGGCGCGCTCCGCGTGGCCGGCCAAAGCGGGCTATATGCCATTGGGGCAGAGCGGAATCAGGCTTTGGCGTTGGGCGAATCCGGCCGGGGCGTGGTCACTTCCATCTATGGCGAGGCCAGCTTTGAGGTCCAGAGAATGGTGCGCTTAATCAAAAGCGGCGTTTTGCCAAGCGGAGGCGCGGGTCAATATCAATTTGTGCCGCTGGCGGATTCATTTCCCGAAACGCTAACGACCAACCTGAATTTAATGCTGAAAAATTTACAAGATGAAGCTGTCCAGACGAGTGTTTCATTACAAAAACCTTGATTCCTTGCACAATAAAAAGAGAACCTTTATACTAGCCGCGTCGTAAGGCTTTGTGGAAAAAAAAACAAGCCTTTTACATGTTATCTTCTAGAGGAGAAGAAATAAAATGAAGAAGTTCTATTCGATCCTGGCCATTTTGGTCATCGCTTCCATGGCGCTCAGCGCTTGTGGAACCCCTGCCGCGGCTCCCGCTACCGAGGCCCCAGCCGCCGCCAAACTTAAGGTTGGCGAAGTAACCGATATGGGCGGTATTGACGACAAATCCTTCAACGCTGGCGCCTACGCCGGGGTTGAAAAAGCCGTCGCTGACCTGGGCGTGGATGGCAAATATTTGGAATCCACCCAACAATCTGACTACGCCAAGAACATCCAACAATTGTTGACCGAGAAGACCGACCTGATTGTGACCGTGGGCTTCCTGCTCGGCGTGGATACCGCTGTGGCCGCGAAAGCCAACCCGGACACCAAGTTCGCGATTGTGGACTATGCCTACCCGGACTGCGGCCCGGACGGCGTGGAAGGCCAAACCTGCGGTTCTGCGAGCGAAATCCCCAACGTTTTGGGTCTCACCTTCCAAACCGATGAAGCGGCCTTTTTGGCTGGCTATGCCGCCGCCGCTTCCACCACCACCGGCAAAGTCGCCACCTTCGGCGGCATCAACATCCCGACCGTGAGCATCTTCATGAAGGGCTTTGAAGCCGGCGTGAAGTATTACAACGCGCAAAAGGGAACCAACGTTGAAGTCCTCGGCTGGGACACCGCCGCGAACGACGGTTCTTTCACCGGCAACTTTGACTCCACCGATGACGGCCGCTCCTTCGCCGAATCCTTCGTGCAAGAAGGCGCCGACATCATCATGCCTGTGGCTGGCCCGGTGGGCCTCGGCTCTGCCGCCTACTGTCAGGAAAGCAAGTCCTGCAAGATCATCGGCGTGGACGTGGACTGGACCGTTTCCGCTTCCGAGTACAAGGATGTAATCCTCACCAGCGTGTTGAAGAACGTCAACGTGGCCGTGTTTGACACAATCAAAGCCGCGCAAGACGGCTCCTTCAAGGGCGGCGTGTATGTTGGCACGCTCTCCAATGGCGGGTTGGGACTGGCTCCTGTGGCCGGCGCTTCCGACGAACTCAAAGGCGAACTCGACACTGTTACCAAGGGCATCATTGACGGTTCGATTGCCGTTAAGTAATTTGCCTGGCTAAATAAAAGGTCGGGGAAGGGTCCTCTTCCTCGACCTTTTCGTATCTATTCGCATGAACCTTAAAGCTCTTTCTTAAAAATTGCAAACGGTCGGCAGGCGACAAAGAAAGACCTTTGCGGTTGATGAAACAGTTTCACGGAGGGCCCAGCATGACCCATGTTTTAGAATTACAAGGGATTACCAAACGGTTTCCCGGCGTGATTGCCAACGATCAAGTCAGCATCGCTTTGCGAGAAGGAAAGATTCTCGCGCTATTGGGGGAAAACGGCGCAGGTAAAACCACTTTGATGAACATCCTCTATGGTTTATACAAACCAGACGAAGGCCAAATTCTGGTGCGGGGCAAAGCGGTGGATATTCAAGACCCCAACGACGCTATCAAAAACGGCATTGGCATGGTGCATCAGCATTTTATGCTCGTGCCGGTGATGACCGTGACGGAAAACGTGATGCTCGGCGTGGAGCCGACCAAAAACGGCGTTTTTTTGGATCAGGCAAAAGTGGCGCGCCGCATCCGCGAAATTTCCGATCAATATGGGCTGGAGGTGGATCCTTTCGCCTATATCAAAGACCTCCCCGTGGGCATTCAACAGCGCGTGGAGATCATCAAGGTTTTATATCGTCAGGCGGATATTTTAATTCTGGACGAGCCCACGGCCGTCTTAACCCCGCAGGAAGTGGACGGGCTTTTCAAGATCCTGCAAACGTTAATCGAAAAAGGCAAGTCCATCATCTTCATTACGCACAAGTTGAAAGAAGTCATGCACGCGGCGGACGACATCACCGTGATTCGATTAGGTAAAGTGGTCGGTTCGATTGACCCCAAAGACGCCACGCCGGAAAAACTGGCCACCATGATGGTGGGACGCGACGTGAATTTGGTGGTGGATAAAAAGCCCGCGCAACCCAAAGAAGCGGCCCTGGTCGTGGATGATTTGTTCGTGCGCGACGAAAATGAAAACCCGGCCGTGCGCGGCGTTTCTTTTGAAGTTCGCAAAGGCGAAGTGCTGGGCGTGGCTGGCGTGCAGGGCAACGGACAAACCGAATTGGTGTACGCACTCACCGGCCTGCTCCCCGTGGAAGAGGGAAAAATTCAACTGTTGGGTCAGCCGATTCACAACGCCAATCCACGGACGATTTTAGAGCGCGGCGTGTCACACGTGCCGGAAGACCGTCAGCGACACGGCCTGATTCTGTCTTTCCCGATCCATGATAATTTGATGCTCTGCACCTATTACAAAAGCCCGTTCGCGCGCGGAGTAGTCTTGCAGGAAAAAGCCATCTTCAGCAATGCGGAAGAACTGGTGGAGCAATACGACGTGCGCACGCCCAATATTTATGTCAACGTTGGGACGCTTTCCGGCGGCAACCAGCAAAAGGTGATTATTGCGCGCGAACTCTCGCGGCCGACTGAATTGCTCATCGCCGCGCAACCCACCCGCGGACTGGACGTTGGCTCGATTGAATACATTCACAAGCAAATCATCAAAAAACGCGACGACGGCGCGGGCGTGATGGTGGTCTCCTCCGAGTTGGATGAAATCCTGGCGCTTTCAGATCGGATTGCCGTGATGTATAAAGGTCGAATTATGGAAATTTTGGATGCGAAAAAAGCCAGCAAGGAATATCTTGGCTTGTTGATGGCTGGCATCCATCCTTCTGAAACTTCAAACCCTCAACAGGAGATTAATCTGTGAGCGCAACAGTACCTCCATCCAAAAAGACGGAAACCAAAAAGGCGGGCGCGGCGCTGGGACAGGCTTTATTGGTTCCCAGCCTGGCCGTTGTCACCGGCTTGCTCATTGGCGCGATTGTGATCGTGGCCAGCGGCGCGAGCGTCACGAAAGCGTATGGCGCTTTGTTCGCCGGTTCGTTTGGCAATCCCATTAACTTTTTCAGCGCTTTGCAGGTTCTCTTCTCCAGCGGCGATAGCGCGCCTTTGCTCAAAGCCATTTATCCATTTACCGAAAGTCTGGTCACCGCTACGCCTTATATTTTTGCCGGGCTTTCTGTAGCGGTTGGCTTTCGTTGCGGCTTGTTTAACATTGGCGCAGAAGGGCAATTCTTCGTTGGGGCTTTATGTTCCGCGTTTGTGGGCTATAGCCTCAAAGGCCTGCCCATGCTCATTCACCTGCCGCTGGCATTGCTGGGCGGCGCGTTGGGTGGCGGCATTTGGGGCATGATCCCCGGATATCTCAAAGCGCGTTTCGGAGCGCACGAAGTCGTCAACACGATTATGATGAACTGGATCGCGTTCAAATTCAGCGACTGGTTGCTCAACGGGCCGATGAAGGCCTCTGGCTTTCGTCCCGTAACGCCGAATATTGAGGCCAGTGCGGAATTGCCGCGCTTCTTCGCGGACCCGCTTCGGTTCAACCTCGGCTTTTTCCTGGCCTTGCTCTTTGCCTATCTGGTCTATTGGTTCCTCTTCAAAACCACGCTGGGTTTTGAAATCCGTTCGGTGGGCGCCAACCCAGACGCGGCAAAATATGCCGGAATGAACATCATCAAAAATTTTGTGCTGGTCATGGCCATCTCTGGCGGGCTGGCCGGGTTGGCCGGTTCGGCGCAAGTCCTCGGCGTGGATCATTGGGTCGGGCAGGGCTTCTCCGCCGGGTATGGTTTCGATGCGATTGCGTTGGCCCTGCTGGGCAAGAGTCATCCGTTTGGCGTGGTCCTGGCGGCGCTCCTCTTTGGCTTCCTGCGAAGCGGCGCAACCAACATGCAATCCATGGCCGGGATTCCGATTGACATCATCTCCATCATTCAAGGGCTGATCATCGTCTTCATTGCCGCGCCGGATATCATCCGCTGGCTGTATCGCATCCGTTCGCTCAAAACTGAAGAGACGGTGCTGACTCGCGGCTGGGGCAAATAACGAGGTTCACATGACCAATTCAACTGTAGCGCACAAATCCGCATCTGAAAAACGCAAACAGATTGCTTACGGGCTGACTCTGCTGGTGGTGGGATTTCTAATCTATCTCTTTTTCGGCAGGAACACAGAGGCCGGGGTGGTCACCACATTTGGACTCAACTTGGCCGGTTCGCAAGCCCTGAAAATTCCAGACCTGGTTGTGCCCGCCCAGACCACCGTATACATGATGATGGCCCTGGTCGTCTTTGTCGGCGCGTATCAACTGGCGCGCGGCGTGCGCTCCACTGGTTTACTGCTGGGCATCCTCGCTTTTGCCTTTATCTTCGCCTTCCTCACCTGGGCGGCGCAAGCCAAATCTTTCAACTTGGCGGGCATGTTGAGCAGTATGCTCGTCCGCGCCACGCCGATTGCGCTGGCGGCTTTGTGCGGCGTGATCAGCGAGCGTTCGGCGGTGATTAACATCGGCGCCGAGGGCATTATGCTCATCTCCGCGCAAGTGGCCGTGGTGGTTGGCACGCTCACGAAAAATTTATACGCGGGCCTGCTGGCCGCCATCCTGATTGGCGGAGTCGTCGCCGCGCTCCATGCGTTTCTGGTGATTCGCTTCAAGGTGGATCAAATTGTCAGCGGGGTGGCGATCAACATCTTCGGCGCGGGCATCACTTCGTTCATCAGTTCGCGCTTTTTGCAATCGGGAACCAACACGCTGAACAACTCCGGCACGTTCCCCATCATTTCCATCCCCATCCTTTCAAAAATCCCCGTGCTGGGGCCGATGTTGTTTGAAAATAATATCGTCGTGTATTTGATGGTGCTTGTGGTCGTGGCCATGCACATCGTTTTGTTTTACACCCCCTGGGGACTCCGCACCCGCGCGGTGGGCGAACACCCCAAAGCCGCAGATACGCTCGGCGTGAACGTTTACCTGATTCGCTACGTCAATGTGATTATCGGCGGGCTAATCGCCGGGTTGGGCGGCGCCTACTTTACGATTGGCTCGGTCGGCCGCTTCGACGAAACCATGACCGCCGGAAAAGGCTTCATCGGGCTGGCCGCCATGATCTTTGGCAAATGGAATCCCTTTGGGGCATTCGCTTCGTCCATGCTTTTCGGCTTCGCAGATTCGCTTCAAGTCAAGCTACAGATTCTGCGAATTTCCATCCCCTCCGAATTTTTGCTCATGGCCCCGTACATCGTCACCATGATCGTGCTGACTGGCATCATCGGGCGCGCCATTCCCCCCGCCGCCGACGGCCAACCGTACGAAAAATAAATCAGCGCATTTTTTCAAAACAGGAGTCTCAACGACTCCTGTTTTGATTTAAACAGGAGAACCGGGTGATTTTCATATAACTGGAATGGGGTAGAATCGCTTCAACGTTTTGAGGAGAAAAAATATGAAATCTAAATTTTGGATATTAAATTTCGCTTGCGCGTCCATTTTATTTTTGGCGTCCTGCAACCTGCCTGCGGGCCAATCTTCTGAAGAGTTGGCCTTTACCGCCGCCGCTCAAACCATCGAAGCCTCGTTGAGCGCCACGCCCAACGTAACGCCCACTTTCACTTCCACCATTGGGCCCACATTTACTCCCTTCCCAACAATCGCGCTAAGCACCAACACGCCCGCCGCCACCGCCACTTCCAACTGCAACGTAGCTCAATTCATAGCTGATGTAACCATCCCTGACGGCACCGTTTTGGCGCCGAACGCCAACTTTACCAAAAAGTGGCGTTTGAAGAACGCGGGTTCGTGCGCCTGGAATGGATTTAGCCTGGTCTTTGACAGCGGCGAAGACATGAACGGCCCCGCTTCCAAGCCAATTGCCGCCGTCAACCCGGGCCAGGAAATTGACCTGGAATTAAACCTCACCGCCCCGGCCACGGTCGGCAACTATCGCGGCTATTGGCGCATCGTCACCAACGGCAACGTCCTTGTGCCGGTGATCAATGGCTCTGGCGGCAAATCTTTTTATGTGGATATCAAAGTCCAAAACGCCGTGACCGCCACCTTCACCAATGCACCCTTTGCCGTCACCAGCGTCACCTTTGCCACCACCGGTGGGTGCGGCAGTTTTACCGCCACCGTAAACATCACCGTCAACGGGCCCGGCACGGTCAACTTCCACTGGATTCGGAGCGACGGGGGCGTTCCGCCAGTTCCCGCGCCATTGGTCTTTGCCGCCGCCGGAACCCAAACCGCCAACATCTCCTGGAATACCTCTGCCAGCGGAACGCACGGGTTTGACGTGTACATTGACAGCCCCAACCATCAGCAATTTGGGAGCGCAACCTTCACCTGCCCGTAAAAACGCGGCAAAGAAACCGGCAAGCGCGAATCAAAACAGCGTCTGGGGCTTTCCAGACGCTGTTTATTTAACAGTATAATCATTTCCGGTTAAGAAAGGAAAGCCATGTTCAATCTGGTCAAATCTAAAACTATCATTGCCATACTCATTCTGACAATTCTGCTTTCGGCCTGTGGCGGCAATGCCACTCAAGACCCATCCATCTCAACTGCGGTCGCGCAGACCGTCGCGGCGCAAAACGTCAGCGTGGCGACTGAAACGCCGCTGACCGCCCCCAGCGCCGAGGTCACGCAAGGTCCGCTCCAGTTCATCCCCACGCTCACGCCGCTCGTGCCAATGGCTTCAGTCACGCCCGCTCAGGCGACGGCTTCTGCCAAAACTGAATGCGGCCAAGCCAGCATGATCAGCGAAACCGTCCCAGACGGCGCCATCTACGCCCCGAAAACCCCCTTCACCAAAACCTGGGAAATCAAAAATACCAGCAACTGCACCTGGGATACAAATTACAAAATCATCTTCTTCGACGGCGAGATCATGGGCGGCGGCTATTACTACAACCTGCCGCAGGTCGTCCCGCCTGGCGCCACCTTCCCGCTTTCGCTCGTCCTCAAAGCGCCGGAAACCGACGGGACGTACACCTCCAAATGGATGTTACAAACCCCGGACGGCGCCAACTTTGGCGTTGGGCAATACAGCGTGGCCCTTTCCGCTCAAATTGTGGTTGACTCTTCAACCAAGCCGAAATACTCCATCATCTCGGTGGACTACAAAGTGGTGCGCGACCCGCCCACAGGATGCCCGGCCAACACGCGCTACACCATTTACGCCACCCTCACCAGCGACGGGCCGCTCAAAGTCACCTTGCAATGGCTTCAGGGAAGCGGCACGCCCGAGACCGAGCTACTCCGCCCGCCGGTTGTGCTCACTTTTACCAAAGCCGAATCGCAAACCATCTCCCACGACGCGCTCTTGCACCTCGGCGCCACGCCCGGCAACCAGCGCTGGAAAGCCATCGTCATCACCGACCCTTACTATCAAGAGTTCTACCACGTCAACTATAACTACGACTGCGGCGATTACTAGCCCGCTTCAAAAAGGGCCAGCCGCTCGGCTGGCTCTTTTTAGTTGGGAACAATCTGCCGTCCAAAGCCGTCCTCAGCCCAGAAATTTGGAGGAAGTATGAATACCAAACGACCGTTTTTTATCTTTTTCAGCGTACTGCTTTTAGTTCAACTGGCCTGTAATGCCCCCACTGGAGCCGCGACTCCGGATACCTTTGCAACCTTGAACAGCCTATACACCGCCTCAGTCCAGACTCAGCAGGCGGGCGGCCCGCAAACGGCCTCCACCGCCACCCCCGGCCTGCCGCTACCTACCGCCACCACAAACCCGCCGGTCACTGCTTCGGCGGCGAATACGTTCGTCGTGGCGTCGCCCGTCCCCGTGTCCAGATGCGATGCGGCGGCCTTCGTCTCCGACGTCACCTATGCCGATGGAAGTCTCGTGGCGCGCAACAGCACGTTCGTCAAAATCTGGCGGGTGAAAAATGTGGGGACTTGCGCTTGGACGACCTCCTACGCGCTCGTCTTTTTTGGCGGCGACGCGTTGAGCGGGCCAGCCGCAGTGGCTTTAACCAAAAACGTCAACCCCGGCGAAAGTTACGACCTGCCGGTAACGCTCACCGCGCCCAACACAGACGGACGCTATCGCGGCTATTGGAAGTTACGCAACGCCTCCGGCGCGCTGTTTGGAATTGGCAACCAGGCCGACACCGCCTTTTGGGTGGATATCAAAGTGGGCGGGCCATCTTACATTGCGTACAGTTTTGTAGATAAATATTGCGACGCAAATTGGGAAAATAATAATGCCAACCTGCCCTGCCCGGGGACGGATGGCTCGCTGGATGGATATGCCATCAAACTGACCGCGCCCAAAATGGAAGACGGCTCCATCGAAGACGAGCCGGGCCTGCGAACCGTGCCGAAGGATAGCAACAACGGTATCATCACCGGCCAATACCCGGCCTTCAAAGTGCAGGCAGGCGACCGCTTCCGCACGATTATTAATTGTCAGTATGGCTCAAAAAATTGCGACGTGATCTTCAGGCTCGATTATAAGTTAAACGGCCAAACCAAAACGTTGGCAAGCTGGCATGAAATTTACGAAGGCCAGTTTTACCCGGTGGATTTGGATCTGAGCGCGCTGGCCGGACAGAACGTCAAATTTATTCTGGTGGTGGACGCGAACGGTCCGCAACATGGCGATGATGCCATCTGGCTTAACCCGCACATTTTACGCCAGGGAATCATTCCCACCCCCACCTTCACCGCTTCGCCAACAATCACCTTCACGCCAACCGTTACGCTGACCCCAACCCTGACGTTGACTCCAACCGCCACAGCCACGGCGACTGAAACGCCCACAGAAACGCCCACGCCAACCGCCACGCCCTAACTGGCCTTCAACCTCAAAACACGCGCCTGATTTTTTGGGCGCGTGTTTTGATTCACCTGAACTTTGTTACAATACTCCCGCATTATGGAAGACCGCTCCTTCTTCAACTCCCGCGCTTTGCGGATTCTTACCTTCACGCTCCTTTTCGTCCTCGGCTTCGCCATCCGCCTGTACGACCTCACCGACCTGCCGTTGGATTTTCACCCCACGCGCCAGTTACTTTCCGCATTAAAAGCGCGTGGCATGTATTGGAACGCGCTAAGTAACGTCTCCACCGAGCAAAAGACCTTCGCCATTCAACAATGGAAGATTCGCGCCGCCATCGAGCCGGAAGTTCTGGAAACGCTCGTCGCTTTCACCTATCGCTTCACCGGCGAAAAGCTGTGGGTTGCAAGAATCTACTCTTCCCTCTTTTGGATGATCGGCGCAATCTTTTTGTTTTTACTGTCCCGTAAAATTGCCGCCACAGATGGAGCGTTGGTTACGCTCGCCGTGTATCTCTTTTTGCCTTATGCCGTCAGCGCCAGCCGCAGTTTTCAGCCCGACCCGTTGATGACCATGTTCATCATCATGTTCTGGTGGGCGGTTTATCAATGGGCGGAAGAAACTACGTCGTATCAATTTGCAATTTTGGCCGGGCTGTTTGGCGGGCTGGCCATTTACATCAAACTCGTCGCGGCTTTTTTTGTGATTGCAGGCGGGTTGGGGGCCCTGCTGGGGCGGATGACCCTGCATGAAGCGCTGAAGCAACCTTCCGCTTATGTAATGAGCGTTTTGGGCATCCTCCCCGCCGCCGCCTATACCATCTATGGCGTGTTCATCGCCGGATATCTTGGCCAACAATTTGGCGGGCGCTTCATCCCTGCTTTGTTTTTGAATCCGTCTTATTATCTTGGCTGGTTCGGCATGTTGAACAACGTCCTCGGCGGATTTGTGTTGACCTTGGCGCTCCTGGCCTTTTTCTTTTGGGATGAAAAAAACAAACGCTTCATCCTCGCGCTCTGGCTGGGCTACTGGACCTTTGGCCTGGTCTTCAACTATCACATTTCTTCGCACGATTATTATTCGCTTCCCCTCATTCCAATTGCGGCGCTGACGCTGGCTCCGTTGGGCAGTTGGTTCTTTGCACAGCTTGAAAAACTGGCCGCGCCCCGCCCGCTGATTTACGCCTTTTTGCTTTTGGGGCTGGGCGCGCAAGCCTGGAGTTTGCGCTCTGCCATGAAAGCGGTGGATGATCGCCCGCAGGCCCAGATGTGGCAGGAAATTGGAAGCCTGACCCAAGGCGCCAATCTGATTGGGCTGACGCAAGATTATGGCGCGAGCCTGGCCTATTGGGGTTGGAGCGCGAGTTCCGCCTGGCCTACTTTCGGCGATTTGAATTATCATCAAGGCTTGCGCGGCGCGCCGGATGATTTTGAAAATCAATTCGCGGAAATGACCTCCAAAAAGGCGTTGTTTATCGTCACCGATTTTGCAGAATTCAAGCGGCAACCCCTGCTTGAAAATGAACTTGCGCGTTATCCGGTTTTTGCCCAAGGGGACGGCTATCTCATTTACAACCTGAAACCGTAAGACAAGGATTTTTGCTTCCCATGCCCTTTGATTTAAACAAGTTTGAACGCGGCCTGTTTCGTTACGTGGTTCCGTTGGGCGTCATCGCGCTGTTGTTCGTCGTGGGGGTGTATGCCTACCTCGGCGTTTTTTCCCGCTACTGGTCCGACGATTACTGCGAAACGGTTCGCAACCAGAACGCATCTTCTCCCATTACGGCCATCCTCCAAAGATATGAAGAAGGCAGTTGGCGCGCGGCCAACCGCTATTCCAACTTAACCTTCGTGGGCTTTTCCGAATGGCTCGGCCCCAACAACCTGCCGATCACCATCACGGGCATGGTTTTGCTGTGGGCGCTTGGGTTAAGTTGGAGCGTCTCCGAATTCCGTCAATTTTTCAAAACAGATTGGAACTTCTCAACCGACATCTTCCTCGGCCTCGCGCTGGAATTCTTCATCCTTTTACAGGCGCCCAATTTGTTTCAAACCATTTACTGGCGCTCTTCCATGATGACGCATTTTGCGCCTTTGGTCTTCGGCTCGTTTCTTTTTGCCTTTTGGTTTCGACAGGCGCGGCAGGCTCAAAAAACTTCCGCGTTGAATCTGGCGTTCATCTGCCTGGCGACCTTTATCATCGCTGGTTTTTCCGAGCCGCCGGTCGCGGCTTTGGTCAGCGCGCTGGGTTTACTCGGTGCGGCCCTGCTCCTTTGGGGGACGCCCGCCGCCAAACAAAAACTACTGCCGCTGACGCTCTCCGCTTTTCTCGGCGCGCTTTTGGGGTTAATCGTGATGATCTTCTCCCCCGCCAACTTTAACTTGATGGATAAAGCGCCGCCGACTCCGCTCAAACTGCTCAGCGATTCTTTTTTATTCGCCTACTACTTCATTGCGTTTTCCTTCAAAGAATTACCCCTGCCCAATTTGCTTTCTGCCGCGCTTCCCTTTCTGGTGATCTTTGCCCATAAACAGATTCAGCCCTCCGCCGCTTTGGAAACCAAACGCGCGCAACTCTGGCTTTGGGTTGCCCTCGCTCCCATCCTCATGTGGGTCTTGATCGCCGCCAGTTTTTCGCCCAGCGTATATGGTCAGGGCTATCCAATTGAGCGGATGCGTTTTCTGGCGCGGGCTATGATGACCGCCACCTTTATGCTCGAAGGCGCGTTATTGGCCGTTGCGCTTCAAAAGCTGACCGTCAAAATTAACGCAACCTACGTTCAATGGAGCGCGCTGGTTTTGCTCGGCTTGCTTGGCATCTTCTATCCCATTCGCGCCGGGTTAAACGTCTATCAAAAAAACATCGCGGAGTATCGTGAGCGCGCCAAGCTGTGGGACGCGCGCAACGCTTACATCCTGCGTCATATCGCGCTGGGCGAGCAGGATTTAATCATCCCCGGTTATTCCGCGCCCTACAAAGTGAAAGAGATTGACGACGACCCCGCGCACTGGGTCAATGTCTGCGTGGCCAATTTTTATGGCGTTCATTCTGTGCGGGCCGTTTCCATTCCTGAACCGTATTTATCCGAGTATCTCAATGAATAACGCGCCCATCCTCGTCACCGGCGCGCATCGAAGCGGAACCACCTGGGTGGGCAAAATGCTCGCGGCCAACCCGCAGACCGCCTACCTGAGCGAACCGTTAAACGTTTTACATCGTCCGGGCGTCTTTCACGCGCCGGTAAAATTTTGGTACCTCCACATCCACGCGCAGAACGAAGCGGAATATCTACCGGCGTTTCGCAACCTCTTAAGCTATCAATACGATTTGCCCGCTGAAATCAAATCCCTGCGTTCGCGCAAAGACCTGCTCCGCATGGGCCGCGATTGGTTTACTTTTGTCAAAGGGAAAACCTACAACCAAACGCCTTTGCTCAAAGACCCGTTCGCCCTGTTTTCCATCCCCTGGTTCATTCAAAAATTAAATTGCCGGGTCATCGTCACCGTGCGCCATCCGGCTGGGTTTGCGAGCAGTCTTAAACGCTTAAACTGGAGTTTTGATTTTCAAAATTTACTCAACCAGCCCAGCCTCATGCAAATTCTATCTGCAACCGACCGCGCGGAAATGCTAGCCGCTTCGCCAAACGATGTGATCGGCCAGGCCGCGCTCCTCTGGAAGCTGATTTATCGCTTCGCGCACGCCGCCCGTAGCCTGTTTCCGTCCATTCAGCTTGTCCGCCACGAAGACTTGTCGCTCAACCCGCTGGTGGAATACGAAAACTTATATCGTTCGCTTAATTTGGAATTTACCGCGCAGGTCAAAGATACGATTCTAAACTCCAGCGCTTCGGAAAACCCAACGCGGCTGGCTAAAAATAAAACGCACTCGGTGAAGTTGGACAGCAAAGCCGCGATGAACAATTGGAAGCAATTGCTCACAGCCGAAGAAACGAATCGCATTCGCCAGATGACTGAAGGCGTCTCCCAGCTTTTTTATGCCGCCGAAGATTGGAAATAAAATGAACGCCACACAACCTTTGGTTTCCATCATTACGCCGTCTTTTAATCAGGCTGAATTTTTAGAGCGGACGATTCAATCGGTGTTGAATCAGGATTACCCGCGGATTGAATACATCGTCATGGACGGCGGCTCCACCGACGGAAGCGTGGAGATCATCAAAAAGTATCAGCGTGGAATCAGCGCCTGGGTCAGCGAGCCGGATCACGGTCAGACGGATGCGATTAACAAGGGGTTCAATCGCGCCAACGGCGAAATCCTCGCATGGTTAAATTCAGACGATACCTATCATCCGCAGGCTGTGAGCGAAGCGGTTGCGTATTTAATTCAGAATCCTCAGGTGGCGCTCGTCTATGCGGATTGTAATTTCATCAACGAAGCCGATCGGGTGATTGGAACGTTCAACGCCAAACAAACCGATTATCCGCGTTTGCGCGCCGGGTATGTTCACATTCCCCAACAAACGATGTTCTTTCGCGCGCCATATTGGCGGGAAGTGGGCCCGCTGGACCCGTCTTTTTATTTTGCGATGGATTACGATTTGTGGACGCGAATTGCGAAGCGCGCGCCGCTTAAATATTTAGCCGGGCGCGTCTGGGCAAACTTTCGCATTCACACCCGCAGTAAAACCAACGTGGCCGATTCGCGCGGCTGGGATGAAATGCTTCGCGTGCATTACCGCGAGGGCGGTGGTTTTTTTTCCGCGCTTGTGGCAAAATATTATTTAAGAAAAATAAGCGGACCGCTTTGGAAATGGCGCATTCAACGATGAATTTTATCTTCTCCTCCCCCTCCACTGCAGAAGTTGTGACGCTTTTGCGCGCCTGGCGTTTTTGGGCGTTGGGCGCACTCCTTGGCGCATTGCTCGGCGCCGCTGTTTATATCATCGCGCCGCCGCCGTATCGCGCGCGCGCCACCGTGAATGTGGATTTCAACCTGGAAGCCGCCTGGCCCAAAGATGTGGATCGCCAGCAATTTTATTATCTCGAACGTGAAGCGCGTAAGTTGGAAGAACTGGCCTGGTCGGACGAAGTTTTGGCGCCGGTTTCCGCCGCTTCGCAAGTTACCGTGGAAGATTTACGCGCCACAGTTTTGCAACTCAGTCAACCGGCCGAAGCGGGCTGGCATTTTTATGCAGAGGCTGACACCCCACAAGCGGCGGAAGAACTGGCCGCTGTTTGGGCCAATACATTCGTCCAAAAAGTTCAAGCGGAAATTGATTCTGGAAATATCAATCCTTTCGTGAAATTGGAAGCGACACAAACGCAAGCCCTGCCCAAACAGCGGAGCGTTCCATTGAGTAATTATTTGCTGGCGGGCGCGTTGGGTTGTTTAACGCTGGCCGCTTTGATGCGTTTGTTTGTTAAACCGGCAACAGCCCAACCATGAAATCCATTTCGCTCAATGCGCTCATTCGTCTGGCTTGGGGCGCAACCCTGCTCACGCTTCCCGTCACCAGTTTTCGCTGGTTTCCGTTTATGGGGGCTGGCGCGTTGGTGCGCCCGCTGGCTTTATATCCGCTGGCGCTTTTATTTGGGCTTTTAATTTTTCAAGCGTGGCAGGAGCGAACTGCGCGCAGGTTTTTCTGGACGGGCGCCTTTACCACCCTGGGCATTTTCGTTTTATTCGCGATCGCCTCCGCCAGTTTTGGGGCGCTCCTCAACCCGATCCCTTTGCGCGGGCAGATCTATTCCGGCCGAGTCTTACGCGCCTTGCTCACGCTGGGCATTGGGCTGGCCTTCTTCGTCAGCGCCGTATGGATGAATAAAAGCAAAGACGATCTGCGTTTCACCGCACGCTGGATTTTAGCCGGGCTTTGCTTGGACCTGGCTTGGAGCGGCCTGCAAGCCGTCACTTTTTACACCGGTCTTTTAGATAAAGAAATGGTCACACATTGGCAACGCGCGTTTTCCATGCGCGAACTCGTCCGCACCAATCGCATTTCCGGGCTGGCCTACGAACCGGCCTGGCTGGCCAGTCAACTGGCGACGATTTTCATCCCGTGGCTATTTGCTTCTTTGATGACCGGCTATCGCCTCTTTCGCCGCCGCTGGCTGGAGCCTGCGCTTCTGGCATTGGCCCTGCTGACGCTTTTAGCCACCTACTCGCGCGGCGGCATCCTGGTCACTGCGGCTTCGCTTGGGCTAACCATCCTCCTCTTCGGCCGGGACGTTTTACGAAACCTTTGGCGCTGGTTTATCAACGGCTTCCGCGCCCGCGCCATAGATCTACTCCTGCGGCTGGGCCTATTGTTGGGAGCGCTGGCCACGCTGATTGGCGCGTTTGCTTTCCTAAGCCAGAAAGATTATTTCAGCAATTTATGGAACGTCAACGCGGATAGTTTCAACGAATACATGGTGGATATTAATGCCGGAGCGCGCGGCGCATATTCGGTGGCGGCGTTGGGCGTTTTTCAACAACATCCGTGGACGGGCGTTGGGCTGGGCGCCAGCGGGTTTTACATCTACCCCAACCTGCCAGATTGGTCGCTGACCT
>JADZCC010000082.1 GCA_020851785.1 Anaerolineales bacterium | reverse complement strand
GACGCTAAGTCGTCATCGGAAAGTAACATTTTTCCTGATGCAACGATACTCCCCTCGGTACCATTTCCCGTGATGCAATTCGGAGGTTTGCCAGAAATGCAAAAGAAGACTATAATGCCCTTCGCTCATTCGGGGCGTGGCGCAGCCCGGCTAGCGCGCTTGCATGGGGTGCAAGAGGTCGCAGGTTCGAATCCTGTCGCCCCGACAACACCGGACGAGAGGAGGCGTAGGTTTCTCCATTGAGGAGATGATACGAATCCTGTCGCCCCGACCACACAAATAAAACCGTCCCGCTGGAAGGACGGTTTTATTTTATTAATTCACCTTACGCAGTTTTGAGAAAATGTGTGACTTCTCCCTCACCCTAACCCTCTCCCGAAGGGAGAAGGGCTGGGGATGAGGGCGCGTAAGGTCAGTTATTAATATTGACCAGCTAAAATTTGAACATGTTACCCAGCCCAGAAACGCCCTCCACTCAAGCCGTCAATCGGCATTCCATCATCAGCCTAATTTTGGGAATCGCCACCCTCATCTTCTTTTGCGGCGGCATCCTCGTCCCCATTCCATTGACCAGTTTCATCTGCGTGCCAGTCAGTTCAATCTTTGGGTTGGTTGGCTTAATCTACGGCGTGATTTCCCTCAAGCGCATCAAGATGCATGCGCAAAGCGGCCGTCCGCTGGCCTGGGCGGGCATCCTCATCGGCGGTTTCGTCTTCTTCTGCATGATCTGTTCCATCATCGCGCTATGGATTGTGTGGCACACCCATGCCATTCATAACTTCCCAACCCCGCCGTTTATTCAAAATTTTGAAATTTAAAACAAGCCTTTATGCTACAATAGCCGCATCGGAGTTAATCCCATGTCAGATATGATTGAAGTTCAAATTGACAGCATTCGCGTTCACCTGATGGCGCCCAATCGCGTGGTGGTGTTAAAAGAAAAAGACTCAGAGCGCTACCTCACCATCTGGGTGGGAGCGTACGAAGCGGAGGCGATCACCGTAGCCCTGCAAGAAGTTGAAATGATTCGCCCTCTAACGCACGATTTAATCAAAAACATTTTCAGCGCCTTCAACGCGCGCGTAACGCGGGTGGAAATCAGCCGCCTACAAGACGACATCTTCTACGGCAACATCATCATCGTCGCCAACGGAGCCGAATTAAGCATTGACGCGCGCCCCTCCGACGCCATTGCCCTGGCTGTCCGCGCGCACGTCCCGATTCTGGTCAGCCAAAAAGTAATGGAAGCCGCCGCCCAAGCCCCAGAGCAAGACCTGCCCGAAACGCCGGCCCTGCCTGCCGCTCCCAAGGCCCCGCCCCCGCCATTAACCGAAGAAGGCAACGATCGCTTGTCTGTCTTCAAAAATTTTATTGATAAATTGGATCTGGACGACGCCGATAAAAAGGATAAGCCCGATTCGCCCTCCACCTCAAACTGATTCGCCTCAATGACCGATTACTCCCCCGAACAAGAATCGTCTCCCGCCGCCCCCAGCATTCCCCACAGCCGAGAAGCCGAAGAAGCCGTCGTTGGGGCGGTGCTGATTAACCCGGAAGTCTATTACGACGTAGCCCAATTCCTGAGCGCCGATGATTTTTACATTCATCGCCACCAATGGATCTGGGAAGCCTTCACCCGCCTGCACGAACAACGCATCCCCACCGATCTATTAACCCTCTCCGAAGAACTGGACCGCATGGGTCAACTGGCGGAGATTGGCGGCTCGGCCTACCTCACCTCCTTAATCAATCAAGTCCCCTCTTCGCTCAACGCAGAATCCTACGGCCGCATCGTGGAAGGCCATGCGATTCGCCGCAAGATGATTAACGCCGCGAACAAAATCGCTTCGCTCGCCTATGGCGAGCAAAACGTCATCGAAACTGTGATGGACGAAGCGGAAAAAGCCGTCTTCAACGTCAGCGAGCGCCGCCTCAAACACGACCTGCAACCGATCGCCTCCGTCCTCAGCGATTACTACGACCGGATTGACGAACTGGCCAAGCGCCCGGAAGATATTATGGGCGTGCCCACCGGCTTCATTGACTTGGATCGCATGTTGAACGGCTTGAACAAATCGGACTTGTTAATCATCGCCGGTCGTCCGGGTCAGGGCAAAACGGGCTTCCTGCTTTCGATTGCCAAAAATGCCGGACTCACCCACAAAAAGAAAGTCGCCATCTTTTCTTTGGAAATGTCCAACGACCAGGTGGTGCAACGTTTAATCTCCAACGAAACCGGCATTGATTCGCAACGCCTGCGAAGCGGAAAATTAGCCGAACAGGAATGGCCGCTCTTCACCCACGCCATTGAAGTTTTCTCCGATACCAAAATCTTTTTAGACGACACCCCCGCCATTACGCCGATGCAACTCCGCACCAAATGCCGCCGCCTGCACATGGAACATGGCCTCGATTTAATTGTCGTGGATTATTTGCAACTCATGGGCGGCGACTCGCGCAACGACAACCGCGTGCAGGAAGTCTCATATATTTCGCGCAACCTGAAAATTTTGGCGCGCGAGTTGAACGTCCCTGTGCTAACTGCCGCACAGTTAAGCCGCGCCGTGGAACAACGCACGGACAAACGCCCAGTGCTTTCAGATTTGAGAGAATCGGGGAGTCTGGAACAGGACGCCGATATCGTCATGTTCATCTATCGGCCCGATCAATATGAAAAAGACAGCGACAAACACAACGTGGCCGAGATCATCGTGGCTAAACATCGTAACGGGCCGGTGGGCAGTGTGGAACTCGTCTTCCGCGGGGCGTTGACCAAGTTTGAAAATGCGGCGACGAAAGTGTTTCGACCGAATGAGTAGCGGGTTGTAGGTTACAGGTTGTAGGTTACAGGTTTAAAGTTACAGATGGCTCATTTCACCGGGTTTACTTCCTCTGAAACGTTTACGCAAATTCCCGATAGCTTTCTACGTCTGCTTAAAGAGATTGAGGACGTCAGCGAGTTAAAAGTGGCCTTATTTGCGCTTTGGCAAATTGAACGCATGGAAGGAAACTTCCGCGCGCTGAGCGAAAGTAATTTTGAAGCTGAAGCGCTGGGGCTGACGGTTAAGGAGATTAAGCGCGGGCTGAAAAAATGCGTGGAGCGCGGCATCCTGCTCAAGGCGGAGAAAGAGGCGCAAGTCCTCTACTTCCTCAATTCGCCACGCGGGCGGTTGGCGGCGGAAGCGTATCTCAAATCCGCAGAGCCCGCTTCGCTCAACTCCGTAGCCCAGGAAAAGTCGAACGTCTTCAAATTGTACGAAGAGAACATTGGGCCCCTCACGCCGCTGATTGCCGAGACGTTGAAAGACGCAGAGGAAACTTACGCCAGCGAATGGATCGCCGACGCGCTCGCGCGGGCTGTGAAAAATAATAAACGCAATTGGAAATATGTTGAAGCGATTTTAAAACGCTGGAAGGAAGAAGGCCGTGTCGAAAAGCAAGATAGACGAAACGCTCAAGAAGATCGCCAACAGAGCCTCAACCGAAAAATCGAAGAATTACGCAAACGTTCCGGCCGCTGACGCTTTAGGCGATCCCAACTGCCCGCACTGTCATGGCGTGGGCTATTTGCGTTTGGATGCGCCGCTGGGCCACGCGGATTTTGGCAAACTTGAAATTTGCGCGTGCCGCCGCGCCAAAGTGACCGGACAAATCCGCGACCGTTTGTTTGCGATGAGCCATTTGGACGAGTTGAAAGATTTAACTTTTGAAACGTTCAAACCGCATGGGCGTAAGGGGCTGGGCGAACTACAAGCCCGTTCGATTGAGATGGCCTACAACCACGCGCAACAATACGCCAGAAATTTAAACGGCTGGCTATTTTTACAGGGCGGGTATGGATGCGGCAAAACGCACCTCGCCGCCGCGATTGCCAACTTTGTGGTTGAAATGGGCGTGCCGACTTTATTCTTAACCGTGCCCGATTTGCTGGACGCATTGCGTTTCGCTTACGGCGCGGAAGACACTACTTTTGAAGCGCGCTTTGAACAAATTCGCAACGCCAAACTTTTAGTGTTGGATGATTTCGGCACACAAAACGCCACCGGCTGGGCGCAGGAAAAGTTATTTCAAATCATCAACTATCGTTATGTGAACAAACTCTCCACTGTGGTGACGACGAATTTAGCGCTCGATGAAATTGAAGCGCGGATTCGCTCGCGCCTTTCGGACCCGGAATTGGTCAGCGCCGTCAAAATGTCCGCGCCGGATTATCGCCGCCCGATGGAAGATACGAGTCACCCCGAATTATCTTCGTTGGATTTATTACTCAATAAAACCTTTGGAACTTTTGAAGAACGCCCTGCCGAAAAATTATCCACTGAAGAGCAAAAGTCTTTACAAAGAGCGTTGAAAGTGGCCCATACTTTTTCTGAAAAACCAAAAGGCTGGCTGGTGCTTGAAGGCACCTACGGTAGCGGAAAAACGCACCTCGCCGCCGCGATTGCCAATTATCGCGCCGGGCTGGGCGACCCGCCGCTATTTGTAATGGTTCCAGATTTATTAGATCACCTGCGCGCGGCGTTTAACCCCAACTCTGGCACAACCTACGACCGGCGCTTCGACGAAGTGCGAACGGCCAGCCTGCTGGTCCTCGACGACCTCGGCGCGCAATCGGCTACGCCCTGGGCGCGCGAAAAACTACATCAACTATTGAATTACCGCTACAACGCAGAACTGCCCACCGTCATCACCGTGGCCAAAGAAAATTTGGAACACGGGCAGATTGACGAACGGATTCTGACGCGCATGCTGGACGAGCGCCTCTGCGAATACATTGAAATCAAAGCGCCCGCCTATCAAGGCAAAGGCAGGCGGAAATCAATAAAAAAATAAAAAAAAAAGCCCTCCACGGAGGGCTTTTTTCTTCCTTGACAAACCTCCCAACCCGGCTATACTAAGTGTACAATGAACACTAAGCACAAGGATTACGAAACCCCTGGCGTCACTGTGGATCTCGCCATCTTTACGGTCAACAGCGCCAAGTTAAAAGTCCTATTGGTCAAACGGGCGGAAGAACCATTTCGTGGGCAGTGGTCTTTACCTGGCGGTTTTTTAATCCACGACGAATCGCTGGACAATGCGGCGCAAAGAGTCCTAAAAGAAAAAACTGCCGTCCAAAATGTTTACATGGAACAACTCTATACTTTTGGTCATCCCAAACGCGATCCACGCGCCAGAGTAGTCACCATCGCCTACTTTGCGTTAATTCCCTGGAAACGCCTCGCCCAACCCGCATCCGAAAAAATAGTTGACCTTAGCTGGGCAGACGTGGACGCGCTTCCCAAGCTGGCCTTCGACCACAAAGCGATTCTCAATTACGCCATCCAACGCCTGCGCGCCAAAGCCAGCTATAGCAACATCGTCTATGGACTCATGCCCAAACAATTTCGGCTTTCAGAGCTTCAAAGCATGTATGAAATCATCATCCACGACAAGCTCGATAAACGCAACTTTCGCAAACAAATGCTGGCCACCCACCTGCTGGAAGAAACCGGCAAGAAAGACGCCACTGGCGCGCATCGCCCCGCCATGCTCTACCAATTTAAAAAAATGAAAATCGCATTCTTTAATTAGGAGAACCCAATGGATCAACTCCCGCTCCCCGATTTTTTTGACCCGGCCCGCGTGGGCGAAATTTGGAAGGTGGAATATGCCAGCCGCGCTTCTGACGCAAAAACTTTCGCGCTTCAACACAAGCTGACAACGGCTTCCGCCTCAAAGGACAGAACCTCACTTTTGCTGATTGACGCGCAAAACACGTTTTGCATCCCCGGCTTTGAATTATTTGTCGGCGGGCGGAGCGGCAATGGCGCAGTGGAGGATAACGTCCGCCTGTGCCAATTCATCTACCGCAACCTCAACCGCCTCACTCACATCAGCGCCACACTCGATACGCATTCCGCCCATCAAATCTTTCATCCAAGTTTTTTCATAGATCAAGACGGAAACCCTCCCGCCCCATACACCGATATTCACCTCGCTGACCTGCAAAATAATACCTGGCGCTTCAATCCCGCGCTCGCCGCGCAATTCAACATCGCTCCCGAATACGGCCAGCAAATGGCTCTACACTACGCCGCAACGTTGGAGAAAAAGGGCAAATACGCGCTGACCATTTGGCCCTATCACGCCATGCTCGGCGGAATTGGACACGCGCTCGTCCCGGCCATTGAAGAAGCCATATTCTTTCACTCCATTGCGCGCAACGCTCAGGCAGAGTTTGAAATTAAGGGCAACCAGCCGTTTACCGAAAATTATTCCGCGATTGGTCCCGAAGCGCTGACCGGCCCGATGGGCGAAGCGCTTGGAACGAGAAACCCAAAATTCATTCAACATCTGCAGGAAGTGGATAGATTGTACATTGCCGGTCAGGCGAAAAGTCACTGCGTGGCCTGGACGATTTCCGATTTGCTGGATGACATTCAAGCGGTCGATTCCGGATTGGCCAAGAAAGTCTACTTGCTGGAAGACTGCTCCTCGCCGGTGGTCGTGCCCAACCTGGTTGACCATACTGAGGCGGCGCATGAAGCGTTTGCCCGGTTTGCAAAAGCGGGGATGCAGGTCGTCAAATCTACAGACGCCATCATCTAATTTCACGAGGAACCCATGTCCATCTTTGACAACAAACGATTAACCAACGAAACCTTCAAACTGGATATTGACCGGATGCGGCGCGGCTGGTATTCGGATAAGTATTTTGAAAACATCAATCGCATGTTGACGGCTTTATCCGCAGAGGGCTATTTTTACGGCGGGCAGTTTCATAATTTGCCCTCCGGGATTTCGCCCAAAGAAATTGCAGTCGGCGATATTGAAGTGGAGATGCAATGGTTTACGCGCCGCATGGGCAAAACCACGGTCGTGGGCGTGGATAAATCTTTGGCGATGCTTCGTCACTGCACGGGGTATTTTGAAGGCGAAAAATTTATTGATACGTCGCATCAACTCGAAGTGTGGGCGGCGCAGGATGGCTCAACGGTTAACTATGACGGCGATCCAGCCAACGTTCAGCCGGTGATTAAAGTGCGCGGGCGCTACCGCGACTTTGCGCTGATTGAAACGCCTTCGCTCGGCATCCTCACCCGCTCCAGCCGTGTGGCCACAAATGTGTATGAAACTTTTATCGCTTCCAAAGGCAAGCCGGTGTTGTTCTTCCCGGCCCGCTTTGACGTGCATGAAGTGCAGGCCGCGGATGGCTACGCTTACAACATCGCTTTGCAAAGGTTCAATGAAGATCACGAACAGGAGTTGGGCGCGTTCGTCTCGACCGACGCGCAAGGCGATTGGTGGGGCGGCGCGGGCGGCGGGACGGTGGCGCATGCCGCGATTGCCTCCTTCCTCGGCGACACGGCCGAAGCCATGATGCAATTCGCTCACATTTTGCCCGCGCACATTCCACGCATTGCGCTCGTGGATTTCAACAATGATTCGGTGCGCGATACATTACGAGTTTTAGATTCGTTGTTTGCAAAATATCGCGAGTTAATGGACGCGAAGAATGAAGCGGAAGCGCAGAAATATAAATTGTATGGCGTGCGCTTGGATACCAGCGGAAGCCTGCGCGACGTCTCCGTGCAACCGCTGGGCGATGTGGCCTTGGATTTGGGCGTGAACCCGAGGCTGGCGTTTAACGTCCGTCAGGCGTTGGATACTGCCTGGGAACGTTGGAGCCTGCCTGAGGCGTGGAAAGAAGCGGCGCAGGAATTTTGTCGTAGCGTGAAGATTGTCGTCTCCGGCGGGTTCAATCCAGAAAAAATTCGCAAGTTTGAAAAGCTCGAAGTGCCGGTGGATATTTACGCCGTGGGTTCGTATTTATTCAACAACAGCGCCGCCACCTCCACCGATTTTACGGCGGATGTGGTGCGCGTGAAAGTTCACGACGAATGGATTGATATGGCCAAGGTGGGGCGCAAGGTTGGGGAGAATGAAAATTTGGAGCGGGTCTGGTAATTTATAAAGTGACAGTCATCTTGAAGATGACTGTCACTTTTGTTTAACCAAAGCGCCCCATAATGTAATCTTCGGTTTTTTTATGTTTGGGCGCGGTGAATAAATTTTTGCCCTCGGCATATTCGATCAGCTCGCCTTGCAAAAAGAAAGCGGCGGCATCGGCGGTGCGCCCGGCCTGTTGAACGGATTGCGGCACAAGGATGATGGTAAATTCTTTTTTCAATTCCTGCAAAGCCGCTTCTACTTTACCGGTTGAAATCGGGTCAAGGCCCGAAGTGGGTTCGTCCAGCAGGACAATCTCCGGTTGCAGGGCCAGCGCGCGCGCCAAACAGACGCGTTGCTGTTGCCCGCCGGAAAGCGCAATCGCCGGATCGTTTAAGCGGTCTTTGACTTCATCCCAAATGGCGGCGAGTTTTAAACTGCGTTCAACCGCTTCATCCAATTTCGATTTCCTTTTTTCGCCAGCCAATTCCAGCCCATAAATTACATTCTCGCGGATGCTCATGGGGAGCGGCACTGGCCGGGCAAAGACCATGCCCACTTTGCGGCGCAAGGCCACCACGTCAATTTTTGGGTCGAGAATGTTGACGCCGTCAATCAAAATTTGACCGGAACTGGTTTTGACTTCCGCCAGATCGTTGAGGCGATTTAGACAGCGCAGTAAAGTGGATTTACCGCCGCCCGCCGGACCGAACAGCACGGTGACGGCGTTCTGACGAATCTCCATGCTGACGTTTCTCAACGACTCGGTGCCGTCGGAATATTGTAATGAGAGGTTTTGAATTTGGATTTTGTTCATGTGTAAAAGACGATTGACGATGGACGATAAGACCATTTATATCAAATTGTCATCTCCATATTCGGGGGTTTCTTCTTTGACTTTGTACGAGGCGTTTAATAAAAATTTTCTAAAGGACTGTAATTTTCTAGCCAATCCTTGAGAATCTTCGTACACTTTTTTCATAAAGACTTCATCCTGAACATAATTTCGCCTTTGAATAAGGCGCTGACACGCAACCGTCTCAATCAGCGAACGAATAGCCATACCCAAAAATCTAGCTTGCTCTGCATCCGATTGTCCGGTTGAACCTTCGGCGATATTTAATGAAATGGACGTTGCGGCTCTGATTATTTGCGATTTCAAATTATATTCTTCGCTCTTTGGCAGTTTTTCAGCCATTAAATAAATAGAATCAATGTATTCCAAAGAAAGTTTCCAGACATCCAACTGCTCAAATTTATACGGCATGGTCAATCGTCCAGCGTCTATGGTCTAAACTTACCATTGTCTTTTAGCCCGCGCCCGTGAACGAATGACTGTGGCGACGATGTTCATCGTCAGCACAAAGATCAGCAAGACCAACGCCGTGCCATATTGAATTTGAATCGGCATCTCCGGCACTTGCGTAGAGATGACGAATAAGTGATAGGGCAGGGCCATCGTCGCGTCAAAAGGCGAGTTGGGTAAACGCGGTAAAAAGAAGGCCGCGCCGGTGAAGAGGATGGGAGCGGTTTCGCCCGCGGCGCGTTCCAGTCCGAGGATTACGCCCGTCAGGATGCCGGGCAAAGCTTCCTTGAGGACGATGCGCCGAATCGTCTGCCAGCGGGTGGCGCCCAGCGAAATGCTCACCGTGCGAAACGATTGCGGCACGGAGCGAATGGCTTCTTCGGCCGTGCTGATGATCACCGGCAGGGTCATAATTGAAAGCGTCAGCGAGGCGGCCAAAATGGATGTGCCGAGTTTTAGAAATAAGACGAACAAGCCCAAGCCAAAGAGTCCGTAAACCACCGAAGGGATTCCCGCCAGGTTGATGATTGCCAGGCGAATCGCGCGCGTGGCGCGGTTGTCTTTGGCATATTCCGCCAGATAGATGGCCGCGGCGATGCCCAACGGCACAGAAAACAAGGCTGTGCCAAACGTCAAGTAGAGCGTGCCAATGATGGCCGGTAAAATTCCGCCAGCGCGCATTCCATCGCGCGGAAAGCCGGTTAAGAATTCCAGCGAAAGGGCCGAACCGCCTTTGACTAAAATGAAGATCACCGTGCCGACGATCGGCAGGACGGTAATCACCGCGACGAGCGTAATCAGCGTAAAGCCGAGTTTTTGAACGGTATGGCGGTTGCGGGAAAAAAGTTTTAAGAGCATGGCTTAAGACAAGACCCTCTCGGCGCGTTTTTTGGATTGAAAGATGACGGAAGAGGCGATCACGTTCACCAGCAGGGAGATGAGAAAAAGCGTCATCCCAATGAAAAACAAAACGTGATAATGCTGGCTTCCGTTGGCCACTTCGCCCATTTCGGCGGCGATGGTGGCCGTCATCGTGCGGACAGGGTGAAACAAACTGCCAAGTTTTACGGCCAACACCGGAGCGTTGCCCGTCACCATCATCACGGTCATCGTTTCGCCGATGGCGCGCCCAATGCCGAGCATGACGCCGGTCAGCACGCCCGATTTAGCCGCCGGTAAAGTGACCCGCCAAATCGTTTGCCAATGCGTGGCGCCCAAGGCCCAGGCGCCTTCGCGGAAGGCGCGCGGTACTGCGTCCAGCGCGTCTTCCGCCACGGAGACGATCGTCGGCACGGCGATCCCGCCCAACAGCAAGGACCCTGTAAAGGCCGTCAGACCAGTTGGCAGGTCCAGAAAGACGCGCAAAAATGGCGAGACGATCAAAATTCCTAAAAATCCCAAAACGACGGAGGGCAATCCGCCGAGCAATTCCACCAACGGCTTGAGGATTTCGCGCATCCAACGCGGCGCAATTTCAGAAATATAAACCGCCGTCCCCACGCCGAGCGGCACGGCCACCAGAGCCGCGCCCAACGTGACGATTAGCGAACCGCTGAGGAGCGGCAGGATGCCAAAGTAATCTTCGATTGGATACCAGCGGACGTTGAGCAAAGAAGTAACGCCCACTTCGCTGAGCGTTGGCAGGCCTTCGCGCAGGAGGAAGAAAAAAATCAACGCCACAAAAAGGATCGCTGAATAGCCGGAGGCTTGAATTAAACGAGTGATGATAAATTCGCGCAGAGATAATGATTTTTCCATAAGGTTTTCTATCGGTTTGCGTTAGCGGATTTGGGGCGGGCTGGGATAATGCCTGAGGGCAGAAAAATATTCAGCGTAGAAAAAAGCCCGTAAATGGCACACGCTCAAAGGGTAGTCCCACTAGTCGGCCACACGTTTTGTTAGGTGGGTTTGTGTGTGTAAGATTTCAAACACGTTTAACAGGCTACGGTATTGGAACGAATCGCCAGTCCACTACTAATATTGGAATGTCGGATTTCACCTTTTCATGATTAAGTATGTTCCTTATTTCTCCTGTTTCTAAATTTAGTTTCCAAATATCATTAATATCATCGGTGATTATTGATCTTGAATCGGGAGACCACCAGAATCTGGTTAGTTTGCTTTTTATCTGAAATTCCTTAAGAGTCTTGCCCGTTTCACCATCTAATAGAGTAAAAACACTGCCATTAAGTACTCCTAATGTTTTTCCATCAGGGGACCACTGATAATCAACAGCATAGCTTCCCACATTTACAAAAAAACGCATATTTGAAAAACCATCTTTATCAACATCGCATACCCACAGGTCGCCTTTATTCCCAGCTAATGAGGTGTCTGCAGGATAAACTAATCGCCTTCCGTCTGGAGAGTAAGCAGCTCTTGGTCTATCCCCCGCAGAATAACTGTATCTTATCTCTTGGGTAGAGTCATATACTTTAGAAAAGGATGCAATTTCGAATCGATTAGGCTCTTCAAAGCGGGTTTGTATCCAATAATCCCCATCTGGAGTTGTGAAATCAAATCTTGTGTTTTCTCCCATGTTTATTAAATTCATGGTGTCTACTTCTAATTTATAAGAAAAAATATTATGAGCATCAACCAGGTTGAGCAATACAATACGATCGGTCAGCCACAATGCCCGAAATATCCTCATCTTTGGATAGTCAGCCATGCTAAAGACTTGTTGAAGATGTGAGCCATCTGATTCGCTAATCCAGAGTCCGCCTGTCTCTTCTTCAGTAAATACATTTCTATATAGGACTTTCTTTCCAGAAGGCGACCAGGCAACACCTGCCAACCCGGGAGCAACCAGTAAAGTTCTTCCTGTAGTTATATCTAGGATATAGCTATCCTTATTGCCCAAAGTGTACAGAATTACGTTTTTCGTAGGGAGGGGCTGTCTCTTGAAATTTAAGAAAGGAAAGCAAATTAAGATCGCGACTATCAGCAAAAACAAAATTAACAAGAAGCGCTTGTTTTTTAACATAAATTCTCCTTTATTTGCAGTTGGGAGCGCGTCCATCGTTGAAGTAGTACTGTACGCGTGTACCATCACCACTTATTTCCCACCCCGCAATACCGTTGCTATCATCATCAGGCATTGGGTCGGCAGGCGGTTCCAGTCCTGAGCTTTGCGAACAATAGGTGACGACGTTCGGGTCTATGAGTGCGCTGTCTGCTCCAGTGTCTTTTCTATCAAGAACTGCCTCAACAAGAGTGAGAGTTTCATCCCAATTTGCTCTCCCCGGAGTATTGTCATGTGGGTATGGTTCACTGAATGCGTTAAAGGCAGGCTCTTGGCCTTTGCTAAAACGGCTGAAGTATGTTCTTTTCGGATTGATAAAGAAGTTTGTTCGCCTTCGTAAAGCAAGGCTTCAGAGGAAAGTATTTCAATCTGCCCAATATCGGAAAAAGCGATGATTCCAAGAACGGCCTCCGACTCTAAAACAATTCGAATCTGATTCGATGTATCAAGTGGCCTTTGAATAGCGCATAAATCAAGGTAGATTTTCACGCTGTTATTTTAACACCTTTTGACTTGGAATTTACCCGCCTATCGGCTTGGGTTACTTGCGGGCGGGCATTGGCGCAATCCGCTTTGGGTGTGGAAAAAACTCGACAGCGGAGAAAATGTTCGGGATGCCGCAGAATCCCCAGCGTCAAGCGCACGCTTTGTTAGCCGCTTTTTGCTTTACAAGTCCTATTTTTTTTGCAATGGCTTGACCACCACGACTGGAAATTGTTAGATGCGCCGAGCGGGTTTCACCACCCTCATACATGACTATATTTTTATGTTCCGGTAATTGCCACTTTTTTACTTGGCGAGTAGCAATGACAATAGCGTTATCTGACTTTGCTTTTGGAATTACGACATCCTGAACGTAATCCCGCATTACTTTTACTGATGGAAGTTTATTAAGCAAAGAACCTGTGCCAAACGATTTTGAATGATAAGGCATTAACTCAAGACAAGCCAATTTCCTTGAAAGTATGCCCATTGCTTTTTGGTAACTGATTTTTTGTTGCCTTCGGATTTCATCAATAATATTATGAAACTTCTTTTGCCAATATCCAAATCCAGGATGCCAAGCAAAATCAGGATTTAGGAAAATAAATGGGAATTCATCATTGGCATTTTCCTGACGCAAACTGCGAATATGAGCATTTCTAAATTCTACAATTTGTTGCTCCGCAAAATAATCGCCTGCGGACAAACTAGGGTTAAGCATGAGAATAAAAATTGAGGCATTTTCAAGATTGCCCGCAAATGGTATCGGCAACAAACCAAGATGTAAATTTATATCTGAAACCCCAAATTCTGGACTGGCGACATATTCATTAAATGAATAGTAGGTTTTTGAATCTGAAAAACCAGAAAAATGTTTTTCATCATCAGGAAACAAGTAAGGCGGCGACTCTAAATTGCACTTGCGCCAACCTTCAATTAAATTGTGATGTTTGTTCATAATAGCTTAGATAATTGTGCAAGGAAGGCTCTAACTACTGCTTCACCGGCACAAACCCCAACTCGGCCACAATCGCCTGGGCTTCGTCGGAGAAAATCCAATCCAGATATTGTTTCACCGCGCCCGTCGGTTCGCCATTAGTGTAGATATATAAATCACGCGCAATCGCGTAGGATTTATCATTGACCGTGGCAATCGAGGGCAGAACATAAGCGCCGCCCGCTTCTTTAGCGATCGCGATCATCTTCAAATCGTGCGGCACATAGCCTAAGCCGTCGTAGCCAATCGCGTTCGGGTTGTCGCGCACTTCGGAGATAATCCCTTCTGAAGATGGGAGCAATAAAGTATCGGTTGAAAACAGAGTTTTATCTTCCTTGTTTCCCAGCCGCAAAACGGTTTCCAAAAAATATATATGCGTGCCAGAATTGGTTTCGCGCGAAAGTTTTACAATCGGGCGATCTTCGCCGCCCACCTCGGTCCAGTTTGTAATTTTGCCGCTATAAATATCTGAAATTTGTTTCAAGGTTAATTGGCTCACCGGGTTTTGCGGGTTGACGATCACGGCAATGGCGTCGCGCGCAATCACATATTCAAGCGGCTCAATGCCTTTCGCGCGCGCCTCTGCCAATTCCTCATCTTTGATTTTTCGGGAAGCGTTAGCCAAATCCACCGTGTTATTCAGCAGGGCCGCAATGCCGGTACCCGTGCCGCCGCCCGTAACGGAAATGCGCACGCCTGCATTTTCGGCCTGATATTTTTCAGCCCAGGCCAGCGCCAGGTTGACAATCGTATCCGAGCCTTTATTTTCAATATACTCGGCGGATGAATCGGAACTGTTTTGCGAAGATTGGGGGAGACAAGCGGTCAGCGTCAACAATAAAAAAAGAAGCGAGATAAAACGTTTCATTGCGTGGAATTATACCGCCTCCACCGCGCCGAAAGTTGAATCAGCCACGAATGCTGTTTTCCAAATCCCCGGCCTTTTCTTTGATAAAATCAAAAACATGGCCAACCCCCTCCCCGCTTTTTCAGTCCAAGCCCTGGACTTTTACTACCCCCCCGCCAAGAAGGCGCTTGCAAACATCAGCCTTGAAATTCAACCGCAAAAGGTGACGGCCTTAATCGGCCCTTCCGGTTGCGGAAAGTCCACCTTCTTGCGCTGTCTCAATCGGATGAACGACACAATCGCCGGAACCCGCGTGGAAGGCAAAATCTTCCTCAAAGGTGAGGATATTTACGGCAAAACGATGGACGTGGTTAACCTGCGCCAGCGTGTGGGCATGGTCTTTCAAAAGCCCAACCCGTTTCCGCAATCCATTTACGACAACGTGGCCTTCGGTCCGCGCGTGATGGGGCTGGACGTTAACCTCAACGAAGTCGTGGAAAAAAGTTTAATCGCCGCCGCCTTATGGGACGAAGTGAAAGATAATTTAAAAGCAGACGCGTTGGGCCTTTCGCTCGGTCAGCAACAGCGCCTGTGCATTGCGCGCGTGGTGGCCGTGCAACCGGAAGTGATCCTCATGGACGAATCCACTTCCGCGCTGGACCCAATCGCCACCTTGCGCGTTGAAGAACTCATCGCCGATTTGAAGCAGGAATATACGATTGTGATCGTCACGCACAACATGCAACAAGCCGCGCGCGTTTCCGATCACACCGGCTTCTTTTGGATGGGCGAACTGGTGGAATTCGCGCCCACCGACCAGATGTTCACCACCCCCAAACAGGAATTAACCGAAGCGTATATTACCGGAAGGATGGGATAGGCTAGTTGGCTAGTTGGCTGGTTGCGTAGTTTGGTAGTTGCTAGTTAAACAAAAAAGATTTGAGTCTTTCATAACTCAAATCTTTTTAATCACTGCCTACTGCTTCACTTCTTCTGCGCGTGCCAAAATTCATCGTCGCTATCTTTGATTTCCCGCATTTCGCCCGTGGCAATGAAAATCGTCCGCTCGCAAATGTTTGTCACCCGGTCCGCCACGCGCTCCAGGTTATGAGAAACCCACAAGAGCCAGTTGGCGCGCTCGATGTTTTTCGGGTCTTCAATAATAAAGACCATCAATTCCCGATAAATCTGGTTATACAAAGCGTCCACTTCGTCGTCTTCCGCTGGAATGGAGTTCGCCAGTTCCACATCTTCATTCACGAAAGCGGTCAGAGCGCGATGGAGCATATCCGCCCCTTTTTGGGCCATGCGCGGGATGTCAATCAGCGGCTTGAGCAGGGTATCCTCGCCCATGCGAATGTTGATGTTGGCGATGCCTTTGGCGTAATCGCCCATGCGCTCCAGTTCAGAAATGATTTCCATCGTCGAAGCCAGCAGGCGTAGATCGTGCGCCATCGGTTGCTGGGTGGCGATCAAAATCATCAGTTGATTTTCAATCTCAAAGCGTTTTTTATTAATGGCCACATCTTCCGCAATGATCTTTTCGGCGGCTTTCAGATCCCGTTTCTTCAAGGCCTCCACCGAGCCGATAATGGCGTGTTCCACCAGACTCCCCAACAAAAGCACATCATCTTTGACTTGCTGAATTTCGTTTTCAAACGTTTTCCGAGTCATACATCCTCTTTTGTCGTATTGTACTTCAATTCCATTGAATCACACTGCGTCTGTCTTGGAAAATGTTTCGGACGACCGACCAAGTATCGGTTAAGCCTGAGCGCCGTACTTTATCCAAATCGGCCGGTGACATAATCTTCTGTGCGTTTATCGGTGGGGCGGGTAAATATTTTTTTCGTGTCATCAAATTCAATCACGCCGCCAGCCCGTTGGTCGTCAATCATCATCATGGCGGTAAAATCCGACGCGCGCGCGGCTTGTTGCATGTTATGGGTGACGATGAGGATGGTGTAATTCTTTTTTAATTCTTGCAGGAGTTCTTCAACACGAAGCGTGGAGATTGGGTCGAGCGCCGAAGCCGGTTCGTCCATTAAAATAATTTCAGGTTGAACGGCGATGGCGCGCGCAATACATAAACGCTGTTGCTGACCGCCCGATAAAGCATAAGCGCTTTCTTGTAATTTATCTTTCACTTCATCCCACAATGCGGCGCTACGTAGCGAATTTTCTACAAGCTCGTCCACTTTGCCTTTGAAGCCATTGATGCGCGCCCCCCAGGCAATGTTTTCATAAATTGATTTTGGAAATGGATTCGGTTTTTGAAAGACCATGCCAATTTTACGACGCACTTCAACGGGGTCAACATGTTTGCTATATAAATTTCGACCATGCAAAAAGATTTCACCTGTAACAGAACTGCCAGACACAAAATCGTTCATGCGATTGAAGGCACGCAGTAATGTTGATTTTCCACAGCCTGACGGGCCGATAATTGCGGTAATTTTTTGTTTTTCTACTTTCAAATTTACGTTTCTGACTGCCGTAAAACGGCCATAATGAATAGAGAGGTCTTTGGTTTCGATTGAGTAATGATTGTTATTATTTTCCATTTGTTATAACTTTCTTTGAAAACGATTGCGAAGCAAAATAGCGCTTGCATTTAATGTCAGCAACAGAACCAGCAAAACGATAATTCCGCTGGCCGCAACGGCATGAAATTCAGATTGCGCGCGCGTGGTCCATTGATAAATTTGAATCGGCAATGCTGTAAATTTTGAAAACGGGCCATCCGGGTCAACGCTGATAAAGGTAGATGCGCCCACTACAATCAGCGGAGCAGTTTCACCTAATGCGCGTGACAACGCCAAAATGCTACCTGTCAAAATGCCTGGTAAGGCATTGGGCAAAACGTGATACCAAACCGTTTGCCAACGTGTAGCGCCCACGCCAAAAGATGCTTGTCTTAAAGAATCTGGCACGGCTTTAATTGCTTCTTGCGCATTGATGATGATTAATGGCAACACCAAAATCCCCATTGTCAAGCCAGCCGATAAAACGGTGCGTCCATTTGCATCGGTCAGCCCAAATATACCTCCGCTGGTGAATGGCTCCAACAAACGCACAAAGACAGCCAGCCCCAACATTCCATACACAATGCTTGGCACGCCCGCCAAATTATTGAGGTTTGTTTGAATGATAGCTGTGAACCAATTCTTCGGCGCATATTCTTGTAAATAAATTGCCGCGCCTGTGCCAATCGGTAAAGCAAATGCAATTGCAATTCCCACCAACCATAATGAACCTAACACGGCTGTACGAACGCCCGCAAATTCTGCTCTGGATGACAAGGAGCTGACTAAAAATTGCGGCGTGAGCCATGACCGAAATTCGATTCTCGCTTCGGGATAGTTGGTTTTTGCTTCCTGACGAATTTCATTTCCCTGCAAAATGGATTCGGTCATCGACCAGGTTTGTTTCGTGTCAATTTGCAACAAGCGTTCGAGAAAAAGATTCATCAAATCTGCTTGTGAGCGCGTTGGCATGGCTTGTTCAGCGTCCAGCTTTTTATAAGCGCCCGCTGAAAGATTATTTTGCAAAATGGTCAACAATTCTTCTTTGCTCAATTCATTCACAGGCGTGAATGTAAATTCACTTGGGTCATTTTTATATTCATAAGCAATGTAGCCAAACGCGCCATCCATCACGTTGTAGAGTAAAGCGGTCAAGCTGATCATGGCGACAAACAATGCGGACAAAAATAAAATTTGCCAAATAGATGCAACTCGATAGCGCTTTTTTAACGCAGAATAAAAATCGCTTCCTTCGGGAAAGGAATCTGTTTTTTGATTCATTCGTATCTCTCCCGAAAACGATTCACAACCCATTGGCTGATTAAGTTCAAGGCCAAAGTGACCAGAAATAACATCAATGCAATGGAAAATAAACTTGTGTAATCAATTGAGTTGTAAGATAAATCACCGCCACTGATGCGTGCAATATGCCCGGTCATCGTCTCTGCCGCTTGCAACGGATTAAATGTAAAGTTTGGTCCTGCTCCAGAAGCCACTGCGACAATCATCGTTTCACCTACAGCACGAGAGATGCCCACAATCAATGCCGCGCCAATACCTGATAATGCGGCAGGTAACACAACTTGTAAACTGGTTTCAACTTTCGTGGCGCCCAGCGCATACGCCGCTTCTCGTAAAGCCCGAGGCGCGGCGCTTAATGCATCTTCACTCATCGATGAAATTAAGGGCAGAATCATAATGCCCATCACTAAACCAGCCGATAGCATGTTATAGACTTGGATATTTTCATTTCCAAAAATATTTTGCAAAACAGGGGTGACGAATAACAAAGCAAAATATCCATACACAACGGTGGGGATGCCCGCTAAAATTTCAAGGGCCGGTTTCAGGATGGATCGCGCTCGAAGCGAGGCATATTCACTTAAGTAGACAGCCGCCGCAAGTCCGAGTGGAAGCGAAATGCAGATAGCAATAAAGCTGGTAGTTAGAGTCGCAGAAACGAGCGCCCAAATCCCATAAGCGCCAATGCCGGGTTGCCAGATTGTGCCGCCAAAAAATTTCGCAAGGGTTACATCTGGATTGTTGAAGAACAGCAATGCTTCTTTACCAAGTTCGTACACAATGGCAAGGGTGATGAAAACAGATAAAATGCCTGCAAAAAAAAGCAAGGCTTGAATCACACTTTCGCCAACTCTAGTTTTCTTTTTCAAATCAAAATTCATAATCTGACCTTAATACCGTCCCGCAAGTTGTTATATCAATTATGTTTCGAGAAGAAACCTGCGGGACGTTTATAACGCATAACGGGCTGAACTCTATGAGCCAGCCCATTGTTATTTAATTTTTTATTATTGTTCTACAGAAATTGTCCATGCTTCGAGCGCGGATTCTAAATCTGCAACTGGAGCAGGGAAGTAGCCGACATCCACGATGTTGTCATTTACATTAGATAAATAAAAATAAATGAACGCGGCAACTTGCGGTTTTTCAAGCAAGATCGTTGCATCAGAGTAGATGAATAATGGGCGAGCCAATGGATATTCACCAGCATCTACTGTTGTCTGAGTTGGTTCAACGCCTTCAACCGCCAGGGCTTTCAAAGCGTCTGAATTTTCGGCGTAATAAGCGTAACCAAAATAACCAATGGCATACGGGCTACCTTCAATGCCTTGCACCAGCACATTATCATCTTCTGAAAATTGCGCGCCTTGTAAACCGAGCAAAGCTTCTGCGCCAAGTTTGGTATCAGCTTTACCGTCTGCATTGAGAGTCAACGGAGCGACAACGGCTTCAACAAAATAATCAAATGTTCCGCTATCAGCGCCCGGGCTATAAATCAAAATGGCTTCAGCGGGGTAAGAAACATCCACTTGATTCCAGGTAGTAAATTCACCTGTAAAAATTTTCCCAAGTTGTTCTTTGCTGAGGCTAGTCACAAAATCATTGCCAGAACTTACTGCCACAGCCAAAGCGTCCGTACCCACACGAAATTCAATGGGTTCACGACCAATGGCTTTACAAGATTCAACTTCGCCATCTTTAATTTTACGAGAAGCGTTGGCAATATCAATTTCACCAGCCACACAAAAGCGTTCAAAGCCAGCGCCAGAGCCAATGCTATCTACAGTAATATTTCCGCCATACCCTTCTTGTTGAAATAATTCAGCCATGCGTTCCGAAAGCGGAAAGACCGTAGACGAACCCGCAGTAACTACATCGCCACTGACAGCCTCAGGGGCATAGATTGCCATTCGGTCTTCAACAACAACTTCGATTGCGGCTTCAGTAGCAGGAACTTCAGTTGTAACCGGCGCTTCGGTAGCAGGCGCGCCACAAGCGGTTAGCACAACACTCAAAGCCGCCAAAACAAAAACAAACGGACGAACAATTTTAGACATTTCTATTTCTCCTATATTTTTTATATCGCAGGAGATAATAACCATGCGCTCTTAATGTCAATGGAAGAATAGGTTAACGTCTTGTTAAATTTATGGATGAAAAAAAAACAGCTTGAAGAATTTATCTTCAAGCTGTTTTTCGCCGCTTTTCTGACCAGAAACTGGTTTATGGGTTTGAAGCGCCTCCCCGTCTCCAGGCATTACCCCATGACACGGCGCGATGCGCCGCAAGCCTTGCCAAATTGACCAGGCTAGTCCGTTGGAATCGTAAAGTAGAAAGCGCTACCGCGCCCTTCCTCACTCTCCGCCCAAATTGTCCCGCCATGCATTTCCACAATATGCTTTGAAATGGATAAGCCCAGGCCCGTACCTGTGCCTGTACGCGAACGATCCACGCGATAAAATCTTTCAAAGATGCGCGTGAGGCTTTCCAGCGGCATCCCAATCCCAGAATCGCGTACCGCAAAGCGTACCGACCTCACATCGCTCTCCGCTTCGAGAGAAATCTCTCCCCCTTCTTTCGTAAATTTGACTGCATTGTGAATCAAGTTGACCAAAACCTGTTCCAGACGAGATTTATCCGCTCGAATATTTTCGAGACGCTCAGCGCATTTAACTGACAATTTCAACCCCGCTCTTTCGGCTTGCAACTTCATCCGGTCTGCCGCAGAAGAGATTAATTTCTGTGGAGCAAGCGGCGCCAGGTTCAACTCCACTTGTCCAGACTCAATCCGGGAGAGGTCGAGCAACTCTTGCGCCATTTGCGTCAGGGCATCCACTTCAGCGACGATTCTGTTCAAGAACCGCGGACCAACTTCAGCGTCTGAGATTGCGCCGTCTTGTAACGTCTCAGTCAAGGCTTTGAGCGAGGCAAGCGGAGTCCGTAGCTCATGAGAAATATTAGAAATAAAATCCCGCCGCATCGTTTCCAATTTGCGAACGCGCGTAAGGTCTTGCATCACCAGCAGGCTTCCGTCTGCATGCGCATCGGGAATCACAGTCAGTTGTAAGATTTTTTTTTGCGCAGGCAATTCAACCGATTCGATTTGCAGTTCACGGCTGTGTTGGCTATGGCGCCAGGCTTCAATCAGTTGATGGTTACGAATCACCTCCGCCACGCTGTGCTGAAGCGGGTTGGCTACTTCAAATAATTTTCCAGCGGCCGGGTTTGCGTACTGAACCTGTCCATTTGCATCCGCAATTAAAACCCCATCGGTCAATTGGGACAAAACTGTGGAAAGACGGGCCACTTCAGCATTAAGCGCTGACAGTTGCAAATCGAAACCAGATTGAAGCGCGGCGATTGTATTCGATAAATCCTCAAGGCGGCGAACGTCCATTGGCGCTCCGCCTGATTGACGGCGAACCAAGTCGGTATATTTTTCAAGCTGTCTTTTTAAATCAAAATATCGCCATGCAAACCACAGGGCGAGCAAAAACAAAGCGAACGACAAAACTCCCAGAAAAAAATACATGCTGGCTTTAGGATTTAGATCTCATCGTATCATGCACAATTCATCTTTCCCCATCATCCTTCAAAGCGGTATCCGCCGCCTCTGACTGTCACAATTCGTTTGGGGTCGGCGGCATCGGTTTCTATTTTCTGCCTGAGCCATCTCACATGCACGTCAACCGTCCGGCTATCGCCGATATAACCCCAGCCCCACACCCTTTCCAGGATAAGCTCGCGCGAAAGCATTTGGCGGCGATGTTCAGCGAAGAAAAGCAGTAACTCATATTCTTTGGGTTTCAATTGAACTATTTTTGCGCTGAGCGTCACTTCATGGCGGGTTAGATCAATGGACAAATTCTCAAAAGTCAAAATTTCGTGGGCAACGCGTTCGTCGGGTTTGTGCATCTCCTCTTTCAGCAAACGGGTCCTTCTCAACTGCGCTTTTACCCGAGCGATTAACTCGCGCATTGAAAATGGCTTTGTAAGATAGTCGTCTGCTCCAACTTCCAGTCCAACCACTCGATCGATTTCATCATCCCTGGCAGTCAGCATCAAAATAGCGGCGGACATTTCTTTGCGTAGAATACGCGCCACTTCAAAACCATCCAGTTCAGGGAGCATGATGTCTAACACGATCAAATCTGGTTTTAGTTTACGAGCGACAACTAACGCCGCGCGGCCATCCCCAACCGCTTCGACGCCATAGCCCTCTTTCTTTAGGCTATAGGCAAGCGCTTCCCGCAGAGACGGTTCATCTTCAACAATAAGAATTATTTCTGTCATCGTCAAAAATATACCATACTAAAAATATCTTCTGTTAAGAATGCGTTAAAGGAGTCCTTACAAACAACCTTTATTCATGGATTAAAACCGCCCTTTTCCTACATACAAAAAATCCGCCAAAACGTTTGGCGGATTTTTCTCTTCTAATTCTTCGGTTTGCGCCTGGCAAATTTAATAATCAGCCACAAAATCAAGAGCGGCGGGCCAGCGGTGGGCAGGAAGGCCACAAAGAACCAGATCAGGAAGTCTGCAATGCCTTGATAGGCCGAGGTGAGCGTTTCGGTGGCGTTGCCGAAGGTTTGCCCCGGATTCCAAGCGATTGGGGTGGGCGTGGGAAGCGGCTTAACTTCTGGAAGTTCCGGCTCAAAGTTGACGTTGACTGTGGAGACGGAGGAGCGATTCTGTAAATAATTGAGCTGGCCTTTGAGCGCTTCAATTTGCGCTTCAACGTTGGATAACTCCTGATTAATCCGCAGGGCTTCGTCCACGGTTTTGGCGTCTTCGAGGAAGGATTTGATGCGGTCGCGCGTGGCTTCAAGGTTGGTCACCTGGGATTGCAAGTCCACGTATTGGTTGGTGACGTCTTCGCCCGTGGCGGTTTCGTCCAAAACTTTTACAGACAGCCCGCGCAAACGGCCCAATAGCCTTTCAAACTGGCCGACGGGAATTCTAATGGTGACGGCGGCGTATTTATATTTTTTGGTTTCAACGCCGTCGTAAAAATCCTGATACCAAACGCGGGAGTTGACGATGTAGCCGCCCAAGTCGCCAATCGCTTGCGTGGTCCGGTCAATGGCGAGGTCCATATCTTTGACTTGCAGGCGCAGGTCGGCGTTTTTGATGATCATCTGATTGGAAGCGAAGGCCGCGGTCAGGTCGTCGGATGCGTTCGCCTCCTGCCGTTGCGCGTCCTCCACGACTTCTTGCGCCGCCGCCATGACCGCCGCGGCAGGGTCGTCCATCGCAGACGCTTCAGTGGCGGGGGCCTCCGTAGCGGCCGCAAACATGGCCGGGGCGCCTGGATCCACATAGACCTCGGTCGCCGCCGCGCCGCCGCAAGCGGAGAGCAGAAGGCTTCCAAGCAACACGAATAGAACGAGCCAGTAGAGCTTTGATTTCATTTCATCCTCCGGGAATATAGGGTTTGAATTACAGCGTATGGAATAGACGAGGGACGAATAAAATTGTTCCAACAAGCAAGCAACTCGCCCGAAAGATGTCGGGCGAGTTGCTTTTTATTATTTCACCTTACGCAGTTTTGAGAAATGTGTGACTTCTCCCTCACCCTAACCCTCTACCCTAACGGGCACACGTCCCGAAGGGAGAGGGGCCGGGGATGAGGGCGCGTAAGGTGAGTTATTATTTCAACACCACATCCACATGGACTACGCCGGCCCGTTCATGCCGGGCCGTCAATTTGACCTTTGTGCCTTTTTTGGCTTTCACCACCCATTCCAGCTTAACGCGGTCCGTTGTACCTTCTTCAGTCTCTTCCGCCATCACCGGTTTGTAGGCGCGGCCTTCCAACTCCCCTGCCATTTCACGCAGTTTGCCCGCCTCCAAACTGGCGCCTTTGGGCAGGTGAATTTCAGCGATTACGCCGCGCGTCAATTTCTTGTCCAATGCTTTTTTGGTGACGTAAGTTGGAAGCCAGCCGATGTTCTCAATCACCAGCCGCACGCGGAAGGTATTTCCTCCCAGCGGCGTACTGCTAATTTCGTAGAGGCCCAGCTTGGGCGAGATTAGCGCGTGCCAGACCGCCCATTCCGCGAAGGGCCGAATCTCCTTTTCCAAAAGCTGAAGCGGCGGATTCGACCACATATTCAGCGTATCCCAGCCGCCCAACTCCACTTTGCCCAGTTGCGGATGGTGATATGGATACCACTTCACATAGCCCTTGCCTTTTAAAACTTCATCGTTCCACTTCAGCATTTTCAAATCGTCTTCCACGGGATGTTCGCGATACCAATCAATCAATTTATATTTTTCAATGCCCGCCTGTTTTTGTGGGCTCCAAAATTCGACCGTCCATGCAAACAAGCCGCGCTGTTCATACGCCCAGGTATCGAAACCTCCGGCGATCGTCTGCTTGGGGTGATATTTGAAATCATGAAAAACTGAAACGGCGGGATAGCCGGTAATTTTTGCCCCTGTTTCGCCAATCTTCTGATACGTCCACAAGTCATCCGTTGGAAATTCATCGTCCGGCTTATCGTCATACGGGCGCAGTAAAACTCCGCTCATGGTGTGCAAGCTAATCGCGCCGGTGAGGTTTGGGTGGCTGACAATAAACTCGATTAGGTTGCGCGTTTCCGGCTCGCTCGCGGGGAAAGGCCCCGCGCCGCGTTGCTCGGCTTCATCCTTCCAACCGGCGGGAAAATTGCGGTTTAAATCCAGCCCCTCTTTGGGCTTAAGAATCTGAATCGTCGAACCATCGTAATTTTTGAGATGGCCTTCGGGCAAAAGGCGATAATACTTTCCGCCGGTTTCAATCGGGTCGCGGCGAATCATCAAACGCGGATCTTGCGGATGTTCCTTCCACGCGCCATTCAAATCGAAAACGCGCATTTGCAAAACGCGCCCATCGCCGTCCACATCTTCGCCCCAAACCAGCCCTTCCAACGGTTCTTCGGCGTTCGGGTAGGGCCGCACGCTGGAGCGGATGATTTTCGGTTTGTCCGCCAGAGCCCATTCGGCGCCATCCGGGTTGACGCGCGGCACAATGTAAAACGCGCGCGTATCCACCGCGCGCGTGACATTATCATCATTTTTATATTTCGTGACCAAAGTATTGATGAGATACAAAGCCGCCGCCGAAGCCGTGACTTCGGAAGCGTGGATGTTGCCATCCACCCAAAAGGCCGGTTTTTCCGCATCGCTCCCAGACTTGAAGTTGGTGACGGTCACGAGCCACATTTCCCGCCCCTCGTAGCTCTTTCCAAGCGATTCTAATTTGACCAGGTTGGGGAACTCTTTGGCGTACGCCTTCAGGAGTTGAGTCAGTTCAGCATAACGGTAAAAACGGTTGAATTTGACATTGGGCATAAAAGGCCTCCTTCTGAATGTCGGCTCAAACCCTGTTTCTTGAACGCTTCGATGTGATGTGCAACTTCCGTCCTGGCATTTGGCTACACGCCGCGCCTGAACGAAAACGGGAGTTAAACCTCCTCAATCATAGCGCCAGACGAAAAATCCTCAAGAGGCAATTTCATTGAAATTTTCAGACAATTCGCCCAGCATTTCCAGCAGTTTTTCGCCCAGCGCCGTGCGGCTAAAATTTTGCTCCAAATATTTTCTGCCAAGCAGGCCCATCTCGCGGCCATATTCCGGGTTGTCGCGCAAAATCCGCAGGGCCCGCGCCATTTCCAGCGCGTTTCCGGGTTGCGTATATAAGCCGCAATGCGCCGTTTGCACCACCTCGCGAATTACGCCGTCAATCGCCAAAATTACCGGCTTGCCCGCCGCCATATAATCAAAGACCTTGTTCGGATACGTCGTTTTATATGCTTCAATCGGCTTCAAAATTGCAATACACGCGTCCGCGCCAGCCAGCGCCTCCGCCATTTTATGTTTGGGGACAGGCGGCAAAAAAGTTACATTAAATAAATTCAATCTTTTGGCGGCGGCCTGCAAGGCTGGCTTTTCCTTGCCGTCGCCCAGCAGGACAATTTGCACGTTCGTATTTTCGAGCAGGCGCGCGCATTCCAAGACCACTATCAAATCGTTCGACAGGCCGTGCGCTCCGGCATAGAGCGCCACAAATTTATCCTTCAGCCCATTAGATTCACGAAAGGCCGCGCCGTTTTGATTGGGATCAAACATAGCCGGGTCGGCGCCATTGGGGATGAGAACCGCACGCTTCGCCCCCCGCGCCTGAACATGCTCAATGAACCCCGGGCTGTTCACCATCACCCGATCTGCGCGGCGATATAGGAAGCGCTCCAGCCATTCGCTCATGGCAATCAAGCGCGGGTTTTTCAACACCCCCACTGCAATCGCAAATTGTGGCCACAAATCCCGCACTTCAAATAAAAATTTCGCGCCTTTCACCCGCGCCAACAGCCAGGCAGTAACGCCCTGAAAGATGGGCGGCGAAGTTCCCCAAACCACGTCCACCCGCCGAACGCCCAGCCCAATCCAAAACGAGGAAAGCATAAAAGAAAAGAAGGCCAGGAGGCGATGAAAGAAAGATTTATGATGCGCCTGATAGACCTCAGCCCGCAAGATGCGTACGCCGTTCACTTGTTCCGCCTCGCGCCGAGTTTGTCCGCCGGTTAGGTAGCTCACCGGCGAAGCGATGACCGTCACCTGATGCCCGCGTGACGCGAGCAGGCGCGCAAACTCAAAATGGCGCGTCCCACCGGGCTCGTTGAGCGAGGCAAAAGCTTGATGAATGATGAGGATGTGCATAAATGAATCCGGAGATTATACCCGCGCCGACCCGCCCTGCTCCATGAAGCGAAATTCGCTGGTCAAAACAATTTGATACATGGATTCAACTTCCAACGCCAAAGACAGCGCGGGAGTTTTTTCGCCATAATTCCTGGAAACCCAGCCTTCATACGGCTGAACCTTGCGCTGACCAATCAGCAGTTCCCCCGCGCGCGCCAGAGAAATCGCGGATTCCACGTTGGCGGGATGCCGAACGACAAGTTGAACCGTTCCCCGCGTAGTTTGGATTTTCAACGTGGCGGAAAGTTCGTCTTGTTCCAAAGTCCAGGGGCCGTCCAGCAGGAGCCAATGCAGGCGATACGTGCGAAAGCGCCTGCGCCCATTTAACAGACGGTCTTCCACTTCCCAAACATCATCTGCATAGACCGTTACCGTGCGTTGGTGTTTCACTTGCAAGCGGCGATAGCCGGTATGATAAGCCCGAACGCGATGCAAAACCTTTTCGTTCAAGTCAATGACTGGTTTGGCGTAGCCGTTAGCCCAGTCGAGCGTTAGAAATTTTCCAACGCGAGTCATTTGATCCTGGCCGTCCACCGTCAGCGTGTTATGCACACGGGTGGTCGCCAGCGGGTTATCCCATGGCGGCGCGGCGTTATATAAGTACGTGCCTGCGTCCTGGGCCACGTTCAAGCCGCGCCACCATAAATCAAAATGCAATTGATCCATGTGCCCCAAACGCGATTTGAAATTGGAAGCCCGCAAATAACCCCAGGAATTTTTGGCGTGCAGGTTGTCGGTCAAATAAATATCCGAATCGCTTTCGCGCGCGGTGGCCTTTAGCCCAAACCACAAAGCGGTTTCATCCCACACGCCGGAGGTTAAGCTGTTGCGTAAAAACGCGCGCGCCGCGGCCTGCACGGTGGGACGGTAATCTTCAAAGGGAGTCGCGCTCAAAGGGAAGATCAAAGCCCCGTCGTTGGCTCCCAGGTTCGGGGTCCGGCCAGAGGCGTTGTCTAAGAGTGAGAAAAGCCAATGCGTAGATCGGGCCAGAGCTTGAGTCGTGCCAGTTGGGAAGACATCCTGTTTAATGAAATTAACCCACAACGCGGTTTGCAACATCACGCGGTGATAATTAACGCTGTGTTGAATGTATTCGCCAAATCCGCCGATCTGATTTTGAAGCGCCCAATGGAGCCAACGCCAACCAAGTTTTCGCCATTCAGTATTTTTGAAAAACAATCCGGCTGTATAAATGGCGGCGGCTTCGGTGATGAGATGATTATTATTTTGCGAACGCGCATAGATTAACGTGAATGGAATTCGATTTGCATGTTGATACATAGATTGCCGAAGCGCCGCGCTTCTTTCTGCGCTGGTGGCTGGCGCGCTTTCAAAAACATGACTTGCCCAAACGAGCGCCAGCAGGCGAATGGCAACTTCCTGCCCGTTCATCCAATGCGGGCCAAGGTGGACGGGATTGTTTTTGGTAAACGCTTCAAAATGGCGCCAAAACGCTTCGGCGTATTGATTCTCTTGAGTTAAATGATAGGCGCGGCCCAAAGTAAACGCAAAGCCAAAGCGCGCCGGTTCCCAAAGATATTTGATGTCGTTGTGCAGTACGTTGAAAGTTGAAGGTTGAAAATCTGTTTCGTAGAACGTCCAATGCTGGAGCGGTTGGTTGTGAGAAAAATCCAGCGCAAGGGTTTCGCCAAAGACTTTGACTTTGCCATTGACGATTTGATGCGCTTCGTTGAGCAGGCTCGCTTGGCCCTCTGCGCCGAGAATTTGGAGAAGGCTTTTTGAATCGGGAAGCATGAAAAGTCGGGCGCTATTCGATGATTCGATATTCGAAGAACGCAGATCAAGTATCGGCGTAACCCGCTTGTAATAGCCCGTTTTTATTCCAAGTTTATACAGCCCATACAAAAACAAGGGGCGTAAACCAAATTGCCGCGTGTATTTAAAAGCGCTGGAAATTTTAGACATTACCCCTGATACCCCAAACAATCCGCAACGATGGCGCGCAGGCGATATTCCAAGACCGTGTAGGAGAAATAGCGCCGCGCCAGTTGATAGTTAACCTCCGCCCAGGCCTGCGCCTCGTCCGGACGTTCCAAAATATATTTGGTCTTGGCCAGCGTGTCGTGATTAATGTAGCCGTCAAACCAGACGACGCGAAAGCCTTTCGGTTTAATATCCACTTCATAGATTGAATAGTTGTTCACCAAAATTGGGCGGCGATAATAAACGGCTTCCAAAAAGGCGTTGCCAAAGCCTTCAATGCTGGAAGGATAGGTCACCAAATCGGCGCGCGGATACACGTCTCCCAGCGTGTAAATTTTTTGCCCATCTTTCGTTTGCCCGCGCGCGTCCTGCACCTGATCGGCTTCAAAGCGCACAGCCACGCCGAGCAATTGGGCATATTCGCGCACGCGTTGTTCGTAATCGTTGCCTTCGTCGCCGGAGGCGTGGGTAATCACCAGTTTGGCGGGCAGGTTCAAACGGCGGACGACTTCAATGGCATGTTCAATGCCTTTGCGTTGAATGACCCGCGTCGGTTGTAGAAAAAAATATTCGCCGGGCTGAATGCCAAAGTCCGCGCGCACCGTTTGCGTGTACGCATCCGGCGCGGCTGGCGGGGAATCAAAATCCATCACGTTGGGAATCACGCGGGCCGTCACGCCCTGCCGCGAAGCGATCTCGCGGGACTGAATCGTATTAATCACCACGTGCCGAATGGAAGGCAAAACCGGCGGGAAGGCCGTGGCGAGATAATCCCCCACGCAGTTGGACTGAAAGCGCTGGCGTTCCCAATGAAAATCATGGTGATGCGCGATAGTGGGAAAGCCCGTTTCGGCGATGAATTCGGTAATCGCCAAGCCCAAAGGCAGGTTCAGCGGAATGGTCAGGGCGTTTTCGACGACGAGAATTTCCAAATCGAAACGATGCGCGAATTTATATAACTCCGCTTTGAGGTGTTCCTTTAATTCCGCCACGCGCTGAGTCATTTGCGGCGGGCGAATGTACATGGAAAAAAAGTCCTTATGCAGGGTCTTCATTTCGGGATGCGATTCGCGCGCCTCCTTCGTCACCGTCCAACTGCCCGCATACGCCTGCTGATTGAGGCGCTCAATTTCCGGGTGGCGATAAAACGCTTCCGCCACTACATGCGAGATGGCCGGGTCACGATCGCACTCGCCTGCAAAATAAAAACAGTTGTGACCCATGCGCGCCAACACCGTCGCCCACTTATCCGCTTCCAGCGAAACGCCGTCCGTTCCGGCAAAGCGCGTGGAGATAAAACCAATATTACGAGAGGAAGGGTTCATGCGTTCAGTTTTACCACAAGAACACGCGACTAGATCTTCACCAACGCCCAGCGGACTTGATACGGCTCAAGCGTGACCTGAGAGAGCGTCAGCGCTGCGCCTGAAAACAAATCCACGCCTGAAGCATACTCCGTCGAAAAAACCACTTTGGACGAACTTACATTATGCAAACATAACGCCTGCATTTGGCCGTGCGGCTCCATGCGTTGCACGGCGAAGACCGCTGGATGAAGCTCTAAAACCTTTTGCGAACCATGCGGATGAAAAGCAGGCGCAGACCTGCGCGCCTGCAACAATTGGCGATACCTTGCAAATACTTTTGAACGCAATGAATCAGGGTTGGCAAGTTCCGCCTGCAATGTATCCCACTGAAGTTTTTCGCGATTGATCGTGCGGTTCCGCCCGGTCTGCTTCACGCCGTCCAACCAGCCGCGCGAGCCAAACAGGCTATGAAAATAAATCCCCGGCACGCCAATCATCGAAAGCATGATGGCTTGAGCGCAGATAAAACGGGAAATTTGCACATCCAGCGCTTCGTTCCCGTTTGGGTTGGAAAGCGCGTCAAAATAATTGATATTCATTTCATACGGGCTTTGCGTCCCATCTGAATTATTTTTGTAGGAAATCAAGCCGCCATGTGCGAGCGTCTGACGCGCCAGCGCTTCAACTTCTGCATCCGTTAAAATCCCGCGCGCGGGGTTTAACCCAATGCCATCATGCGAAGCAAGGAAGTTGAAGAAAGTCGTTTGTTCCGAAGGCAGAGTCAGCGTTTGGGCCCAATTGGAGAGCGTCGTCGCCGAGCCGGTTTGAAAGGCGTGCAGAGTCAGCGGCGGCAGGGCAAAGTTATAAACCAACTGCGCTTCGCTATAACCGTCTCCAAAATAGGAAAGGTTATCTACATGCGGCACGTTGGTTTCAGTGATCAATTGAACGTGCGGCGCAATTTGATTCAACGCGGCGCGGAAAAATTGAATCACGGCGTGGGTTTGCGGCAGATGAATGCACGGCGTGCCCAACGCTTTCCATAAATACGCAATCGCATCGAGGCGGATCAAGGTCGCGCCATGTTGAACGTAGCGCAGTAAAACGTCCAAAATTTCCAGTAGGACTTGCGGATTCTGATAATTCAAATCAATCTGATCGGCGCTGAAAGTCGTCCAAATTTTTTGTTCGCCAAACGCGGTCAACAACGGCAGGGCGCGCGGGCGAACGACTTGCGCTAAATTTGGCTCGCCTTCGACCGTGATGAAATAATTTTGATACTGCGAATCGCCCTGCAGGAATTTCTGAAACCACAGGCTTTCAGCCGAGATGTGATTAATCACCGCGTCAAACATTAACTTGAAGTGGGTTGCCAGAGCCGAAACATCTGCCCACGCCCCCAGTTGGCCATCCACCTGACGATAATCCGTCACCGAAAAGCCGTCATCCGAAGTCCATGGATAAAACGGCAGGATATGAATCCCGCGCACAAGGGCGGCGAGATGTTCATCGCAAAATCGCTTTAGCGTTTGCAAGGGCTTTTCGCCCGCGCTTTGAATCTGATCGCCATAAGTAATCAAGATGGAATCGCGCTCGGTCAGTTCGCCGTTGTGCGGCTGAATGCGCGGGCGATACTCCGCAAGGAGTTGCTCCGTCCGCTTGAGCAAGTCCGCGGCGCGCGCTTCTCCATACAAGAAGGTTAAATGCTTTCGCAGGGAATCCATATTTTAGGTTGAAGGTTGAAGGTTGCGTTTTTTATTTTATTTCCGCCTTCTGCCCGTCGCTGATAGACTCGACAGCCGCAAATGTGGCTTTCGTCACGCCAATTAACTGTTCGTAAGGAATCGGCGGTTCGCCTCCGCTTTGAATTGCCTTGGCGAACATAGTCATTTCATTCTTCCAGCCTTTGTCTTGATTCATGTTTTGGACATTTTTCTTGCCATCTTTTGTTATGGTCAAAGACACATAATCATCTAACACAGCAATCATGCCTTCACAAAAAACTTCGAGTCTTTCTTTTGGAAAAGACTTATCCCCGTTCGCCAGATAATCCACAACGCCAATTGAACCATCCGCGAAAGTAAAAGTCATGGACACATTGTCGTCGCTAT
>JADZCC010000081.1 GCA_020851785.1 Anaerolineales bacterium | reverse complement strand
CGCCCGCTTTGAGGCTGATGAGGAAGAAGGGAATCTTCGGGTCGTTCTGAAATTCATCCACCTTTGCCTGACGTTTTTGAGTTTGCCCGTCGAGATACATGTATTTGATTTTGCGCGCGTCCAATTCTTTCTTGACCAGTTTCAGCGTTTCGACGAACTGCGAGAAAATCAGCGCCTTATGATTCTCGGCTTGTAATGTTTCCAATGTCTCCAATAAACTTTCAAACTTGGGCGCTTCGCCTTTATATTTTTTGTCCACCAGCGCGGGATGAATGGCGATCTGGCGTAATCTCAATAAACCTTCCAACACTTTGAAACGGGCGTTATTCATGCCTTCGGTTTCAATCAAGCCCAGCAGTTCGGCGCGATAACGCTCGCGGGTTTGGTTGTAAAACTTTTTCTGCGCCGAGTCCATGTCGGTGTAGACAACGCGTTCGGTGCGCGGCGGCAGTTCGAGCGCGACCTGTTCTTTGGTGCGGCGCAAAATAAACGGATACACCAGTTTTCGCAACAACTCAGCGGATTTTTCATCTCCCGCGCTTTCGATGGGATTGGCAAACTGACTCTTGAAATAGTCCATACTGCCGAGCAAGCCAGGGTTGAGGAACGCAAATTGCGACCACAACTCAAAGGTGTTATTTTCCACGGGCGTGCCAGTCATCACAACCCGATGCTCCGCGTTCAACAGCCGCGCCGCTTTGGCGCTCTTCGCCAGCGGATTTTTGATGGCTTGCGATTCATCGAGGATGACATGATTGAATTTATATTTATGCAAAATCTCAATGTCGCGTAACATTGTGCCGTACGTTGTAATGACCACATCGTAGTCGTTGAAAATCGCAACGTCCTTGTTGCGGAAGTTGCCCATGTATTCAAGGAATTTCAAAGACGGCGTAAACTTTTCGGATTCTCTCTGCCAGTTGGCGATTAAACTTTTGGGGACGACGAGCAACGCGGCAGACTCCGCCTTTGCCTGCTCCTGCAATGACTGGAGATAGGTCAACACCTGAACCGTTTTGCCCAAGCCCATGTCGTCGGCGAGGATGCCGCCGAATTTATATTCGCGCAAAAAGTGGAGCCAGTCGTAGCCGTGTTTTTGGTAGGGACGCAGTTCGCCAGTGAAACCTTTGGGACAGGCGGAACGTTATATAACGCTCCGCCTGTTTTGTTTGTTACACAGGTTTACTTCTTTATGGAGTCCATGCAAGCAAATTGTCTTTGTATGAGAGTGGAACGATCTGGCAAGTTGCAAGGTTTAGTAAAGTCACCGACTCATCTGTCTGATTAGCAGTGGTTGCGTAAATAACGATTGCCAGCCATTTTCCATCCGGCGACAATTTTGTCTGGCCAAACGACCAGCTTTCTGATGATAGCGACGCCGATGCAATCAACCTACGGTTTGAACCGTCGAGATGCGCAATATATAGGCCTTGGTTCGTCTCATCAATTCGTTCGCTGAAAACAACCCCTTTTCCATCCGGCGTGATCGCGTCAACATTTCCTCCCTTTGGCGCAAAGAAGTCGCTGATCGTTCCAGAGGAAAGTTCCAATTTCTTGAGCGTATATCCGGCGCGGGTAAGTTCCGCAAAAAATAGAGCGGAATCATCTGGAAGCCAGCCACGTAAATAGTAATCGCCTGTCTCGTCGGTTGCTTTTTGTAGGCCTGTACCGTCCGCGTTGATCATATAGATACTGGGATAGGAGGTTGGGCTTTCGACTCGAAGGAAGGCGATTCGCGTTCCACCAGGCGACCAGAGCGCGCCAAAATCGCCGGGGAGCGAGTCTGGAATCCGGCGTTTGTCGCCGGTTGCGAGGTTCATAATATATAAACCATCTTCCTGGCTGAAGAGCGCCTGTGCGCCATCCGGCGAAGTCGAAACGAACTGAAATTTCCAACCACGTCCAACCTCTTGCTTATTGCTTCCATCCGGGTTGGCGACATAGATCGCCGGGTTAGGATCATCCAATTTTGGTTGTAAAAAGATTCTGCCGGGAAGGTCGGTCGGAATCGGCTGGGGGTTGGCGAATGCGGCTTTCCACGAATCAGCTGTCAGGCAGGTTTGAGGCGCAGATTGAGAGGCGGCGGTCGGCGTGGAGAGCGTTGGGTCGCGCTCAGGTTTCCATTGCGTCTGCCAGTTGCCGGATTCCAAAATCACTGGATGGCTAAGAAGAACGGTCATCCTGCCGGATGGAACCGCGCCTGCAAACTTAGCTTCTGAGCCAAAACTATCGAGTCCATTCATGCCGGTCAAGCCCTGCATGGAATCCCCAATGGAAATGTCAACAGAGTTGAAGACGGTCGAATCGTCGCTGACGAAGTTGAACTGATAACCGGCTGGCGTGCGAATCACATTGAGCGCCTGCACCGGATGACCGGCCAATTCAAAATGGATATTCAAATTCTCCCAGATTTGTCCATCGGTAGAGTTTGGCCCGGCATCGAACTCAAATTGCGCCTGCGCGCCTGAGAATTGCACCGCCACTGAATTGACGGTGATAGTCAGGGGCCAGTCGAATTGCTTGCCATCCAGATCGAAAGCCCACAAGAAGCCTCCGGCCGGTGTTTTCTCGGCAGGTAGATCCAACTTGTAATCCGCAAACGTGAAGGGAACATCCTGTCCGCTGGCATCGGTGATGCTGGGCGGCTGTCCAAACTGCAGAACCTTTTCATTTGGCGGCAAATTTGGCAAATTGAAGGCGCCCGCCAGAATATAACCATTATCTGTTTCAATGACCTTTTCAAGCGTCAGCGGATTCTGATTGGCGGCCTGTAACGAAGGCGTAACTTCAATCACGGGCATGACGGTCATCTGCGAAGGCGCAGGGATAAAATGTAGCGCCAGTTTCCAATCCTCAGGGTTTGCATTGGGCATGTAGCCTTGCAAGCAGGGCGGGATGAAGGTCGCATCATTCACGCCCGAGGGTACAGGGTCGAATGTGTAACGAGCTTCATATCCTGAAGCCCAACCGTCCAAGCCATATCCAGCAATCATGTTCAGATGCGAACCATCCGGCAGGCTCATGCCGGTTGAACGATCGTCACACTTTGTCAGGTCCTGTGGATTGGCATACTGTGAAACGCCCTCCATGCTGAACTTGATCACGGTCTTGTCCGCGCTGATTACTGCTTCTTCAACTTTGACGGTGACGCCATCCCGCGTCAGCCCGACTGGCTCAGCTAGAATGCGGAGCGGCGCGTTCTGATCCACCAGCCCAATCCCGGGGATATACCCCAGAGATTGGCCAATAGCATACACCGCCCCACTCAATGCAAGCAGGACCAACACGGCAATCAACAACAAAACCATCGGGCGAAGGCGAAGGGACAGCATAAAAGATTTCTTTTCCACTTGGGCCGAAATCTTTGGCCATAAGTTGGTATTCCTGGAAAGCGAATCGCCTGCCGCTGAGTCAAGGATGTCGCGATAGAGTTTCTCGTTCATTTGGCGCTCCTTTCCGAACCGAGCAGGCTACGGAGTTTTGCCCGAGCCGCGTTCAAGATCCATTTGACGGTGCCCGGCGGGGCCTCCAAAGCGACCGCCATCTCTTTTTCGCTCATGTTAAGATAGTATCGTTGAATTACCGCGGCGCGCTGACGCGGCTCCAGTTTGGACAAGGCCGCAATAATTTGTTGTTTCAATTCGCGATATTCGATTTCTGACCCGACCGAACTCGCCTGAGACAGCCATCCTTCCACTTGAGCAAGGTCGCCTTCCAGAGATAGATGACGCCCCTCCGCCCTCTGAGCGACATTCAGCGCGGCATTGACAACGCTACGCAACAGATACGGCTCAAAGGACTGAGACGAGTCGAAATGCTGGATGCGGCGATAGATCCGGATGAAGGTATCTTGAACGACATCTTCGGCAAGGGATTCATCGTGAACCACAAGAAATGCCGCGCGCACAGCCTTCGACTGATACCGAGTCACCAAAGCCTCCAGACCTCCAATATCGCCGTTTTTGAGGCGCTGGATTGCTTGCAGATCATCCATGCAGACTGGTCTCCTTTGTATTTTTTGGATGGATCACATTATATATACAGATATCACATCAAAAAGGTTGGGGTAATTTTCCATGCACGAAAGGGAGCGGCTGTCAAATTAGGACGCCCAATCCGCTTTCAAAATCAGATTAGAATTTAGGGATGAGAAAAAAGCGTACGAGCGCAAAGAAATCGCTCTTCATTTGGGGCGTTGTCTTATTTTTGGTTCTGACTTGGGAATATTTATTTTACAACTTACCGTCCGTTGATTCTCTTCCCGAACATTTAGCACAGCCCAGCATTCGCATTACAGATCGCAACGGGGTTTTGATCTACGATCTTTTGCCGCAAGTCGGCGGGCGAGAGGTTTCGCTGTCCGTCGAGAACATCCCGCAATGTATGCGCGATGCGACCATCGCTGTGGAAGATGAAAATTTCTATGCACACTCCGGCGTGGACCCAATCGGCATTCTGCGGGCGCTGTGGATCAATACGATCAGCGGCGAGACAGTTTCCGGCGGCAGTACCATCACCCAGCAGTTGGCGCGCATTCTCCTTTTGGATGAACATGAACGCGCCGAACGTTCCTTGCGGCGCAAAATCCGCGAGGCGGCATTAGCCTGGCAATTGACGCGGCGCTACTCCAAAGATGAAATCCTTGCGCTGTATCTCAATCAATCCTATTATGGCGGGATGGCCTACGGCATTGAAGCCGCCGCCCAAACCTATTTTGGAAAGCCCACCTCGGACTTAATTTTGCCGGAGTGCGCGTTGTTGGCAGGGTTGACTCAAACTCCGGGCTTGTACAACCCCTACACCAACCCCGACCTGGCGCTTGAACGTCAGCGTGTGGCGCTGGGGTTGATGGAAAAGCATGGCTTAATCAGTAGTGCGGAAAAACGTTCGGCGGAGGAAATGCCCATGGCGTTTAATCAGGCTCCGTACCCGATGGAGGCGCCGCACTTCGTCTGGCTGATCAAAGACCGGCTGGATGAAATGTTTTTGAGCGGGGCGTTGAATCCGCATGAGAGTTTGGTCATCCGCACCACGCTGGACGTCAACATGCAACGCAAGGTGGAGGAGATTGCGCGGCGGCGCATTGCAGGGTTTCAAAACGGGGACATCATCACGCGCAATGTAAACAATGCCGCTGTGGCGGTCATGGACCCAAAAACTGGCGACGTGCTGGCCTTGATGGGTAGCGTGGATTATTTTAATCAGGAAATTCGCGGCGCGATTAATATGGCGGCGTTTCCACGTCAGACGGGTTCGGCGTTCAAGCCGTTTATTTATGCGCTGGCGCTTGAGCCTGCTCAACCGCACCCCTGGACGGCCGCCACCGCCGTGCTGGATGTGACTACTCATTTTGTCACGCACGATGGGAGCGTTTACACGCCGGTCAATTACGATGGATTGCAACACGGCTATGTTTCTGTGCGCGAAGCGCTGGCTTCCTCGTTGAACATCCCGGCCGTCAAAACGCTGGAAAAAGTTGGATTGGAAGACACCGCCGAACTGGCACAACAACTTGGCATTACCACCTTGAATCATCTGGATCGTTACGATCTTTCGCTGGCGTTGGGCGGCGGAGAAGTCAGTTTGCTGGAGTTGACGACGGCCTATTCGGCGCTCGCCAATCAGGGCGTATCTGTGGGCAGGCGTTTAATCCTTTCAATCGAAAACGCGGATGGAAAACTTTTGTTTGAGCAGGAAACTGGGCATCCCCAACAGGTAATCAGTCCGCAAGCGGCCTGGCTGATCAGCGATATTTTGAGCGACGATCAGGCGCGCTCACGGACGTTTGGCTTGAACAGCGCGTTGAAATTAGATCGCATGGCGGCGGTCAAAACCGGAACGACGACAAATTTTTACGACAATTGGGCCATCGGATATACGCCCAGTTTGACCGTTGGCGTGTGGGTTGGGAACAGCGCCTTTACGCCCATGCAAAACGTGAGCGGATTAACCGGAGCCGGGCCGATCTGGCATGATGTGATGCGCGCCATTTTGGAAGGGCAACCGGAAGAAGCGTTTACCCAGCCTGAAGGTCTGGAACAGGCGACCGTTTGCGTTTTGTCCGGTCTGCTCCCCACTGAGAATTGCAGACAGACGCGCAAAGAATGGTTCATCAAGGGAACCGCGCCTACAACGTACGATACCTTCCACCAACAGGTTATCTTGAACAATGGCCAGCCGCTGATTGTCTTTGACCTTCCGCTGGAGGCGCAAGCCTGGGCGCGCGCGCAAGGCCTGCCGTTGCTGGGAGATTTTCAAACCGTCGCACAGGCCGGGCAGGGATTAAGCCTGACCGCCCCGCTCCAAAACTCCACGTATGTTTTGTACGCGCATCTCGACCCAAGCGCTCAACAGATTCCAATTCAAGTTTCGGTGAGCGCGGGCGCTACGCAGATTGCCGTTTGGGTGGATGGCAGTTTGTATGCGACGTTGAACGAAGCGCCATACGAAGCCTGGTGGCCGTTATCCATTGGCGAACATCGCATCTGGGTGGAAGCGGTGAACGGCAACGGGGAAAAAATCAAAACCGAGGTTGTGCAAGTCACTGTTTTGAATCAGTAAAAAGTTTGATGGCTTTTAATCGCGATTCTTAACGCACATTACGCGCCCTCATCCCCAACCCTTCTCCCGGCGGAGAAGGGAGCCTCTCTCTTTGGGACGTGTGCCCGTTAGGTTTACTTAATAATGAACGTACTGCCTGCGCCGTGTCCGCTGACATCAGGGAAGTAAAACTCGAACGCCGCAGGCGGCATGACGTTGAAAATCCCGCGATTGCTGGCGCGCGCCAGATACGTGTACACATAAGTTCCAGCGGGCAGGTAATCGGCAGAGAGCGAAATCTTCTCGTCTTGAATTTGAATGTGATCAAAAAACCACCAGCCCCAGCCGCGTTCTTTCAGCCCGGCAATCGTGATTGTAGATGGGACAATGGTATCCGTTTGCAAGGTGGAATCAACCGCCTCAAACCCCGCCGGTAGCGGGTCGTCCACCGCGACATAATACAACGCTGAAGGCGCGACGATGGTCAGGCGGGCTTGCACCAGATCGCCCATCTCCGCCGAAGTAATCGGCGTCTCGGCATCTTCCAAACTGAAATATTCGCGTTTGATGAAAATACCCTTCTCAATCGGTTCAACGTCGGGCACGTTCATTGTGGCCTTCAAAAAGGCGGTGTAGTAGAGGTTGCCTGCGCCTGCGCCGCGAGAGACGACGAGGAAATTGGCTTCATCTTTCAACATCTGTTCCAATTCGATCTGCAACTCTGTGGTTTGGTTCAGATTCTGCGGGTCTGCGGCGCCTTCCGTCAGCGCTTCGCCGTTCAAGCCGACGGCAAAGTTATATTGCGCGTCAAAATCGCCTTGCTGAGACAGCCAATTCACCAAAGCGATCAACGTCCAGGCGGTGTCTTGCGTGGAAGACCAATGATCGCCCTGACGGTTCGCCATCAACCAGCGGACGGCATTGGCCGTGATGGGATTCTCCGGCTCAATCTGCACGTAGGCGTTCAGGACGATGGCCGTCGTGCGGATGTCTGAATTCCAGTTGCGGTAATCCTGAAAGTCTTCCTCCCAATGGGCTCCCGAAGCTGAAAGTGTGGCGCCCGCCTGAAGGTCCGAAAGAAGCGCAAGAATCCTTCCATCCTCAGGGTCCAGCAGATGAAGCGTCTGCGCCAGATAGGCTTTTCCATATAAACTCAGGCGGTCATTGTACACATATAAATAGTTCAAGTGAGCCGAGCCGGAAGGCAACTCATCGCCCACTGCCAGCACATACAGCAAAAAGGCCTGACGGTTCAGTTCCCAAGCGCCCGTACTATCATCAGGATATGGAAGGTTCTGTTTCAAATATTGCAAGCCGTTCTTCAAGACCACATCCGAAACGGGATAGCCGGATTTCTGCGCTTCCAATAATCCATACAAAATATAAGCGGAGACATACGGGTCGCTTTCCGGCGCGTTCCACCAACTCCAGCCGTTGTCATATAACTGGGTGGCATAAATTCGTTGCAAAGCCAGGTTCACTTGTTCGTCGAGGTTGGCGCTCAATCCATTTTTGACGCCCGCTTCGCTTAAGATGCGTTTGGTGATGACGTTTGGCAGAACGCGCGAGACAGTTTGCTCCATGCACAGATAGGGAAAATCTTCAAGATACGTGAGGCTTGGTTGAATAGACGCAACCAACGAAGGCGCGAGTTGCACCTCCACAAAGGCTTGCGTATACATGGATGGGTCTGGCAACCGCACGGCCTCAGTCACCGAGCCGCGTTCAGTGAGCATGCCCGCAGTACCGACAGTTTCATTCACCGTGTAATGCAAAACGGGAATGCCCTGATTGGGCAATGTGCCCAAAGCGGGTTTGCTGGCGTCGGTCAAGCCGCCGCCCGTCACACTGGCGATTAAGTCCACTCGTTCAGCTGTGGGAGCGACTTTACCAACCCAGGCAACATACACCTGTTGACCGGCAGGCACGGCCACCCGTTGCGTCGTTGCGGATGAAAATTCCAAACCTGTGGCTTCGATGGAGACCTCCACGGTCAAATCCTGTTTGGTGTTGTTGTGAACCGCCGCCCCAATTTCCGCTTCATCTCCCGCCACGAAGAAGCGCGGAGTTTGAATCTGCACGTACAAAGGCTTGTTGGTTTGCATTTCCGCAGAGCCTTCGCCCACCAGGCTATCCTCCGTCACAGCGCGAACGTCCGCCACCCAGGTGGTGAGATTCTCCGGCAATTTAAATGTAACCTGCGCTGTGCCGTTTTCATCCGTTGTCACCTGCGCCCGAAAGACAGCCGTGTCTTTGAAGTCTTCGCGCACCGTCACCACGCCTTCGCTGTCGCCGCCCCCGCCGCCCGCAGACTGCCCGTCATTCAGCGCTTCGCGGAAATCATGGTTATAGGCGTCGGCGCTGGTGATCAAACCGTTGGCGGTCAGAATGCTTAATGCGCGTGGGGAATAAAAACTACTTAACAATGAGGAACTATTCGGCGCGGTCAATGCCAGAACCGCCTTATCAATCACCGCCAGAGAAACGTCGGCCACCACGGGCTTTCCGGCAAAGTCGGCCACCTGAATCGAATAGGTAATCTCGTCGCCGGGCCCGGCGGTCTTTTTATCTGCAGTCACCTGCACGTTCAAACGCTTTTGAGCCGTGTCAATGTTAATCGTCGTCATGCCCACTTTATAGTTAGGTACGCCCGAATCCTCCGCCCCGCTGATCACCGTCACTGAAACATAGGCAATCGGCGCAAGTTCATCGGTGATGGGAAGTTCATAGATCGTACTATTGCCGGTTAATTTCAAGACCTCGCTTTTATAAATGTGACCGCGTTCATAAGTCACCAAGGCATAGACCTCGCCTTCAAACGGTTGCGCGATTAACAAGCGGGCGGTATCGCCGGGGGCGTAAAGTTCCCGATCTGCAATCAGACTGAAGGAATGGTCGTTGGTCTGACGCCAGGGCACGTAGCCCGCTCCCGCCACCCAAATATAAGTGGAGGCTTGATGCGAACGCCCTTTGCTGTCTTTGACGATGACCAGCGCCTTATACACCCCGCCCTGCGACGGCGTGAACGCTACCGTTGCGCGTCCTTCCTCATCTGTAACTGCATTTTTCTGCCCGGCGGGAATTTCCTTCACTGTCGTTTTCCACGTCAGATTCCCCTGCGCGTCTTTTTCCTGAACGCTGTACCATTGCCGCTGGACGAACTTAACCGTCACCTGTTGATTGGGAATCGGGTTTGAATCCCAGTCGAGGACCGCCACGTCAAAAGATTGCGCTTCTCCCTGCACCGCCACATACGAAGCGGCACGGATGCCCGCATAATATTCGCTCTGATGGATGATGACGTTCGCGCTACCGCTGACTACGTTCCCCGTCACATCCGTAACGTTGACGCCCAGCGTTGCCCGCTGGCTCACGCTGACGTCTGCGGGCAGGAACTCCTGTGAAATTTCCACATGCCCGGTCGCATCCATGTTGACGGTCTCGCCACGAAGCGCCTCGCGCATGGGGAGTTGACTATCATAAAAATAGCGGTCGCGTTCCCAATCACGAAAGCTATAGCCTGAATATCCTTGCGCGGGGGTAAACGTAAAGCTATTCAACTCAATGAACCAATTTACAGTGGCATTGGAGACCACGCCGCCGGAGTAATACAGCGCGTCCACGTTGAACGTGGCGGTATCGCCAATCAAAATATCGGCCTGATTCGCGGCCGTCGTCACCTCGAATTCCGGTTTCTCATACTCCGCCACCCGGAAACTGACGCTGTTAATTGCATTGTCGTCTCCCTTCTTTGCCAATGCGCGAATCGTGTACGTGCCCACCGCCGCATCGGAAGAAAGGGTCAAGGTATCCGTAAAACTGCCCAAACTGGAAAGTGAAACATACTTCTCGTAGATGACCTCGTCGCCATACTGACAGACCACATACACCGGGTCATCTTCTGGAATGGCATAGTGCAGGTCGTCGTCCTTTCGCAAAATCCCCTTGAAATAGACCAACTGCCCCGGCCGGTAAATGGCGCGATCCGTATAGAGATAAGCAAAGAGCTTCTGGGGAGCGGCATAATAGCCGCTACTGATTCCAAAACTACCCGGGCGGGCGCCATCCCCCCAGGCGAGGGACGTGAAGCCAAAATGACCGCCGTCCTTTGCCAGCGCATAATACGGCTGAGACTTCAAATCCGCGAGTAAGAGCTTGCCATCCAAATCAGTACGCCCTCTGCCAACTTCATTGAAATGCGCGTCATAAAAGGCGACTGGAACATTGGAACGCGGCTCGCCGCTTTTCAAATTTGTGATCCACGCCAGCCCCTCGCTCGCGGAACTCTTCAAGACGAGGTTATCCGTCGCAACTGAAAAAATCTGCCCTTGCAAAACATCATCATTTCCGTCCTGCCTGCGCAGGATGTAATAAAAGCCCGGCTTCAAAGGGTTGCCTTGCCGATCTTTCAACAACAATTGCTCAACTTTTAATTGATCTCGATCCTCGTTCAGGTTGAATTCAAAATTCCATTCTTGCACCGGCGGCGCGTCCGGCTTGAAATTGGCAACCTCCGGCGAATCCCCAAAGAGATAACCAACTTCCTCCAACTTCAACGGATAAACCGCGATCTGCTCCTGCTCCACATTAAGGCGCTCATAATAAATATCCTGCAGTCCATCAAACTGAAAAGTCAGCGGATAATTCGGGAGTTTTAACCGTGAATACGGATCGTACGCCGGGTTCTTAAATGTAAAAGCATATTCCTCTTTGATCGCATTGCCATACACATCCTTCGCCCCCGGCAGGATGCGCACCACATAATCCGTCGAAGGCTCCAGCCCATAGATCGAGACCGAATTTGAATCCAAATAAAAATGGGAGAAAAGTTGCAGGTCATCTTTCAACGGCGGCGTGATCTGAATGCGATTCTTCAGGCTGGCCACATCCATCTCGGATGCAAAATTAATCGTCAGGCGCGGCGTGTAATGTAAATCCTTTTCATCCGCATTCGGGTAGATCCCCTTCACCGCCGGGTAGGGAACTGTGGAAAAATAGGCCGTCCAGGTTACGCCCAATTGCCCGCCGTCTTCCGCCTGCGCGCTTTTATCAATCGAAAAAACATAAAAACTTTGGATGCTGTACTTCCCCACCGGCGTGACTGTCATCGTGTTGCCCGCCTCGTTCCACTCAAACTTAAGCGGAATAGATTTTTCCGTCTCCCGATCTGTCACGCGGGTGGCGGCTTCCACGCTTTGCTGATTCATGGCAACGTTCGCGCTAAAACGAACCACCAGCGGCTGATCGAGACGGATGTGATCCAAACTGCCTTCAAAATCCATCCACGGTCCATTCACAAACTGCGCCATCTCGACCACTGGATTTTGGGTGACAAACTCCGCCTGATAGGATTCTTCCATGGCGTTTCCGCTCACATCTTTCAAGCCCGCCGCCACCCGGACCTGATAACGGGTTCCGCTCTTCAGGCTTTTCTCCGGCTCGAAGATATACACCGAAGAACTCACCCATTCCCCTTTGCCTTGCACTTCCGGCGTGATTGTAAGCGGCTGGGGAAGTTTGCCCTGCTGGCTGGAAACCGTCAACGGAATCATAGGGTGGTTGAACACCACCGTAATGCTTGAGGTTGTATCCACCGTCTCGGCGCCGTTAACTGGAAAGATATCCGTCACGCCCAGTTTGTCTATCGTCAAGAGACGAATCCGCACGTCTTCTTGAAGCGTTTCGCCATGTACATCTTCAAGTCCGGTTGAGATCAGCGCTTGATATTGAGAAGAAGGCGTCCAATTTTTTTTCGGGGTAAAGACCAGCGTCTGCGGATTTTCCCAACTTATTTTTCCCGCCACCGATTCTTCATCCGAGTCGAGAACCGTAAACGCATCCGCGCTCTGCGGGTTCATTTCACGGTCAAAGGTGATTTTAATGGGAGCGTTCAAGTCCAGCCATTGGCCTTCCGCTGGAAATTGCCCCACAACTTGCGGACCAATCTTTTCCGCGGTGATTTCAGGGGTTGAGTCTGAAATGCTTTTGACTGCCACTGCCCCGACAACTATCGCCAGAATGCCCACCGCAATCCAAATGCCCAAGCGTTTATTCATAGACCACCTTTCTATATATGGACGAGTATGCTGTGGGGCAGAATATATGTCAAGCGGCAGAAAATCGAATTTTCAATCTTCTGATTCCCGAAAAGCAAAGACCAAATTCCAGCCCGTGGATTTTTGCAAGACCGAGGCTTTGATGTCGCCCAATTTTTGTCCGCGCTCCTGACAGGCTTGGATGTACAGCGCGCTTCCGTCTTTGATTTGAACTGCCTGCGTTTCAGCCAGTTGACCCAGCCTGCGGCAGTAGTCATAGTGGAAATTGGCGCGCAGGGAGTTATCAAGTTGGGCGGCCAGGTCGTTGGGCAGTTGGGCGCTTGAGCGCTCAGGGAGTTCGAGGTAAAGGGTGTAGTGAAAAGGCGAGGCGTCATCGGGGGCAAGCATGTAGAAGACGGGATTAAGGTTGCGCTTTGCAAATAATTCTTTTAGAACGCCAATCACAAATTGCTCATTGAGTTTTTCGCCAAAATAATCGGAGACTTTATCCGCCTTACCGATGAATTTAACGCATGGGATTTGGTGATAGAAATCGGTCACTTCTACAAGGTCGTTGAGTTGATAGCGATACAGCCCGCCGCCCGTGGTGACGATGACGGAATAGGTCTTTCCCTTTTCAAGTTGATGCGCCAGAAGGAGATCGCCGCTCTCGGCGAGGAATTCAAAGTAATGTGAGGTAATGGCCAACACGCCGCCGTTACAGCCCGTTAATGGAAAAGAAATAAAGGCTTCGGTGGCGAGCAAGCCTTTGGGTTGGAGCGTTACGTCTGGGAATAAGTTCTGCAGTTCCCGCGCATACGGTTCGGAAGCGCCGTCCGCCCAGCAACTAATCAGCGCAAGGTTTTTCCAGATGGAGGCATAGTTAGTTGGGGAGAGTTTGGAAAGATGCGCCGCTCGCAACTTGCAACCTGTAACCTGCAACCTGTAACCCGTTATTGGAGGCTTGTCCTGAGTGAAGTCGAAGGATTGGTTGGGCAGGGTGATTGTCCCTTCGGCAAGGTCTTTGAGGAGCGAGTCCCACCAGCGTTCAAGAGGCGCAAGCAATAACGTCAGAAAGGTGGGATTCCAAACGGAGATCAGGCGCAGGTCTTCACAGCGCAAAAGAGACAACAGGGTGACATACCGAAAATCATCCACATCTTGAAGGCGCTTAACGAAGTTGGGAACCGCCATCAAAGAGGATTCGATGAGCGAGCCGAACGAGCCGAGATAGGCGCTATCTTCCTCAAAACCGATGGGGATGCCAGCAGGCGTACGGCGCGGGCCAGCCGTCAGCGGGGAGATGCTCCAGTAAGCGGGACCAGCCATCAGCGCGGGGCGATGCGTAAACAGGTCGTGAATCCAGGCGGAGAGTCCGAATCCAAATTCGCGTTTGAGAGTCCGCGTGTAGGGAATCATCTTCGATGCGGAAGTGGAGCCGCTGGAAAGTTCAAAGAGTTGGACGGGGTCGCGGGTGAGGACGTTGGCTTCGCCGTTGGCGATGCGGGTGATGTAGGGAGCGTAGTCGTCGTAGGTGGTGATGGGAAGAGAATTGGTAATTGGTAAATGGCAATTCGTAATTCGTGTTGCGTGATGCGTGAGGTAGGCAGTGTTTCGATTTTGGGTTAGATAATTTTGAAGCAGGCGCGCTTGCGTTTCGGCGACGTGGCGCGAGGCACGGTGAAAATCTTTTGCGGCTTTGCGGGACGCGAACAACCAGAGACGGTTGGCGAAGGCGGCTTTCATCGCGCCATGCGCCTGCCTGCGGGAGTGAAGTTATTGGGATGGACGCGAGTGAGGCAGACGAGTTCGTCGCCCTGATCATGATGCGGGTTGACGCGAATGTAGTGCGCGATGTGCGGATCGTGCAAGCGCTCGTCGGTGACTTCGGCGACGCCTTCGCGCAGTGGGGTTGCGCCATCTTTGAAGCGGACGACTCCGAGGTGGGGCTGAAAATCGTCGCCGTAGCGCTGGGCGGCGAGGAAATTCATCAGCGTTTGGGTTTCGGGCGGCGTGGGCTGGTTGTAGCAAGGATAAAACTGCTTGTAAAAGATGGTGAGGAAGCGATAGGTTTTATAGCCGGATGAGATGAGGAGCCAGTAAACGGGCTGGGGCATGTCCGCTGTTTTTTCAAGCACGGTGTGAATCCATTTTTTGGGAAGTTCGGGCGTGCCCCAATAGGCGCGGCGGATGATCGTGTCGCCAGAATAAACCGCCGTAATACATTGACCTTGATACTCCGTTTCATAAATGCCCAGCGTGGAAAAGCCCTGCACTTTGTTCCGCTCATCGTCGCGGATGAGGATGACCCAGTTCTTGTTATACAGGTCGCGGGTGAAGAGTTCAAGCGAAGTTTGAGAAAAATTTTCATTGAAGACTTCAAACATTTCCTGAATGGTTTCAGGCGTCAGGTCCTGGCGTGGGAGGGTTTGGCTGGTGAGGGAGGGTAGCATTTTGATTCCAGTCCGTAGTTCAAACTTAAGTTTGAACTACAAGCGAACTCCTTGTTTTTTGAGCGTTTCATTTCTAAAGATCGGATTGTAGACGAGGTACACGCCCAAGCGATAGGGATTACGCAGGTTGGTTTTGAAATCCCAAACGCGGCTAAAAATGGAGCCAATGCTATTAAAGGTCTTGCGGGCATGATACGAGAATTGGGTCAATTCATCAGGAGTCATCAAGGCCGGGCGAAAGGCGGCTTGATTGTAACGGTAGTCTTCGTGCAACCACCATTTGCCATCATAAAGCAGGCGTCCTTCGGCTTCAAGTTTTCGGTAAAGCGCGGTGTTTGGATAAGGAAGCAGGGTATTGAACGCGGCAAAGGTGAATTTATTTTCGAGCGCGAAATCGAGCGTGCGTTGAATGGACGCGGGGGTATCGTAGTCGTGCCCGATGGTGAACGCCGCCCAGGTTTGCATTCCGTAATCGCGCAGAATTTCCAAATCCGGCGGAGTCAATTTTGCCAGAATGCCGAAAACCAACGGCTCCAGCGCATCGGTAGCGCGGCGGGCGGTGATATGCGGACGGATAAACGTAATTCTCATTGGATAACGCGCCTCGCTTCTTTCTTAACCGATCATGGGCTCGGCCACTTGAACATTTTCTTTCGCGGTGAGCGGTTTCATGAACTCATGATAGAACGAACACTCGCGGCAGGCGTCAATCTCTTCAAAGCCGCCCTGCGCCATCAACGCGCGGATTTGATTCATGCGCGGCGAGTTGTAAATCTCGCGAATGCTCTGCGCGCGGACGTTGCCCAAAATTTCACGGTTGGCCCAATCGTTTGAACACATGGGCACATCGCCATTTTCCAAAATGTGCATCATGCCGAAAATATACGGGCAGACGGGATAAATATGACTGCCCGCCATGCGTTTGAGGCGTTGAATGAAATCGGAATAATGGATAATCCGCGTTTCAAAATCCTTCACGGTCCCGGCGCGGTTATTGACGGTGAAGCTGAACAGGTTGAAACCCTGCCAACGCCTGCGAAAAATTTGTAAATCTTTGCGGTTATCCTGCTCGCTGACAAAGCGCAGATATACGTTGGTCATGGACAGGTTTTCTTTGGAAAGCGCCTCCAGGTTGTTCATCACCTGCTTCCACGAGAGTTTGACCATCACTTGATTGTAGGTGGTTTCATTCGAAGCGTTAACGCTGACGGTGAGCAAATCCAACCCGGCGGCGATCAGGCGTTTCATGCGCGTGGGCGTTAACGCGGCGCCGTTGGTCACCAACTCCACCAGTTGATGCGGTTGCGCCTTGCGCTTGAACTCCGCCACCCGCGCTTCCATTTTGACATCCAACAGCGGCTCATTCTTGGACATGGGCACAAAATCGTGCAGGTCTGGCTCGGCTACGCATTCATCCACAATTTTGCTGTACAGCGCATCGTCCATCGTACGCTTCTCCTGCAAGTGAACGGTGTACGGGTATGGGCAAAACGAACAGGCGCCATTGCACCGATTGATGGTTTGCACCTGCAAGACCAGCGGAAAAAGTTCGCCGCGGGTCTTCAGCCATTTGCGGATGTTAGGCAGGGTCAGGCGGAAGGTATGCGCCCAATAGCCAATCCCCCCCACCATGCGCCGCACGCGCGGATTGTCATATCCAGTTGGCGAGCGCCTAAAAGGGATTTTTTCGAGAACCATGCAAAAAAACACCAAAGCGTCTGCCATCAGCCACGTCAGCGGCGCGAGGATGAGTTCAATCATGCGCATGGGAATTCATCAGCGTTGATTCTGCCTGAGAGACAGAATCAAACAAAGTCGCAGTGGGAAGCGAGTTCCAGTAGCGCATCCAGCCCATGAAGCCTGCATCCGCTTCAGGGAGCAGGATTCCAAATTTGAATTGCAGTCCGCTGACAATTTTGATATCGTGATGCAGGAAGGCCAGCGTGAGGCGATGCGTGAGTTCCATCCATGCCGGACGGAAAAGAGCGGGGATTTTTTGCATGCGCGTTTTGGTGATGGCGTTGAGCACAAAGATGCGCGACGAGGTTTGGGTGACAGGCAAAACCGCGAACATGATGTAGGTTGCGGTGCGGTCGCTGGTGGCCACCACGATATTGCCGCCATAACAATCGGCGACCAGTTCCACTTCGCGCACGCCGACGGCGCGTAGGAAACGATCGTTGTAGCCTGCGCCGCCCACGCTGGCGCGAAAGTGCAAACCATAATGATGCGGCGAGTTGGTATAGACTCTGGGCGCGCCGATCAATGGGCGATGATGTACGGTTGAAAAATGTTGAGAATCGTATGAATTGGAAGCCAAAACTTGATAAGGCGTATCAAAATCCATGACGGTGATACGGCTGGTTTGGCGAAAGGCTTCGGCGGGAAAATCGGGCAGGGGCGCGTTTGGTTCGCCGCCCAAAAAGCCGAAGATGATTCCGTGTTGTTCTTTGGCGCACAGGGCAATTTGCCGGGCGCGCTGAGGAATTTCAGAAGTAGCGGGGATATGCTCGCATGTTCCATTGGCGTTGAACTCCCAACTGTGCATGGGGCATTGAAGTCGTTCGCCCGAAACCGCGCCGCGCGTAAGGTCGGCGCCCATGTGAATGCAGGTTGCAGTCATTACCCCCACCCGCCCTTGTTGCGAACGATACAACGCCAAGGGAACCCCAAACGCAACCTGACGCAAGATTTTGCCGCGCTTCAAGTCCGAGGATAACGCCAGCGGATACCAGGCTTTGGGGAAGGCGGGGTTCTTTTCGCTCATTCGATTTCCTTTTTAGAGCAACGCAATCTCAGGCGCGGAGGGGCGGTTATCCACGCGGGCAACTTCGTCGAAGCCGTCTTCCCAGGCGGCAAGGTAGATGTCGCTTGCGTAGAGGATGGGTCGGTAGGTTTTGAGGATGGAGTGAAAGGGGTTGTCTTTCGTCAAGCCGAGCAGGAAGTAATCGTAGCGAAGGCGGGCGGCTTCATTATATAAGGCGCGTAGCAACGCCGAGAAAACTTCGGGATCGTCATCGTCCACGGCGAGGAAGGCGGCGAAGCATTGATTGAGGCGCGTGTTGGGCTTGGGTAGCGGCGTGAACAAGTTGATCAGTTTGCGATAGCGCGCCATCTTCCCGCTGTATCCGCGCACGACGGTTTGCTTGCAGGCTTGTTGATCCCATAACGCCAGACAGCCGCGGACGCGGGATCCGCTTTGGGCGAGGAAAAAGTTTGAGATGGAGAGACCCGGCGTGAGCGCGGAAAGAAGCGTCGCTTCCGTCCAGTGCGGGGCGAATTGGCGGCGTAAGCCGTTGCGGTGGAGACAATCCACAATAGAGGGAATTGAATCCGATGCGGCGCGCGTGATTTTTATTTTTGATTCTTGTTTGGGGTGAGTGGGATGGATGGCATAGGTGAGCATGTGCGTGTGCAGATGCAGGCGCGGGTAGTGCGGCAGTTTTGAAGCGAGCAGGCGCCTGGCGGGGTTGTTGTCGGAGACGATGCTCATGAGATAAAACTTTGCGCGCCCGTCGTTGTGTTGCTGGCGCTGACCTTCCCAGCCTTTGCCGAGGAAACGCGCCAGCGCCAGCCCATGTTGATATTTCAAGTCCACGCGCAAGCCGCTGAAGTAGCCGACCTCTTTGATTTCGCCGTTGACGTACAGCGGGCGCACGGAACGATCGCCGATGCCAACGATTTGCTGGGTATTTGAATCGCGCACTACGAGCGTTTCGTGAAAAGCGCCTTCAATCGGGGAAGCATGAAAGTAATTTGGCTCGCGCTCCAACGATAATGAGATGGAACCCGCAAACGGATTCTCGCGCAACAGGCGGCGCAGTTCGGGGTCGTCGTTTGGCATGGCGAGTTCGTAATGATGGTTGGGCATTAGATCTGCGTTTCCTGCTTTATCCGCGCCAGCATATCGTTGATTTTTCCAAGCGTTTCCTGGAAGGCGATATTTTTTGCATACTCGTTTTCTTTGGCGTACCGCTCCCATCTTTGAAGCATGAGCGCATCCTGCGCTATGGCTGATAACAAGTTGTTGCCGTCATCCCAGGCATTCAGAGTCCCGCGCTTCTGCAGGGTGGCCATTAGAGCGTTTTTCAAAACCGCGCTGTCAATCTCCGCCTGACGGGTTACGGTAAGGATATATACGTCGTAAAAATCCCGCATGCGAGTATTGAGCGCGCCACGGCGCAGAATGGTTTCAAGTTTTTCTGCCAGGATCGTCTCAAGGTTGTACGCCCAGATATGGAACGTCCGATCTTCAAAAATTGACGGGTAGGCAAGGCGCCTGGCCTGGGGAGTGATGACATCTCCAGCCGTCAGATCAATTTTCAATGGGACGCGGATGGATTCGTATTCAGCGCCAATGGCGGCCCGAAATCCGCCGTATTCATTGTCATCCCGAATCGGCGTAATTTGATTCAAAGCAAAGGCCGCGTCATCTTCAATCTGCATAACGCAAATATCTCGTAGCGCTTTTTCAAGCAAAGCGGCGTCGAGCGGGTAGCCTTTCAGCGTCGCGTCCATATCCATGGTGGTTCTGTTTTCTATCCCCACCAAAGACGCAATTAACAGGCCGCCTTTGAGGATGAAATGGTCGCTATATTTGGAAAGGGAGATTCTTTCCAGCAGACGTTCCAGCATGAGGTTTTGCAAGACCGCCTGGGCGGGAATCCGCTTCTGCAAAGCCATGTTTCGGATGTTGGCTTTGAATTGCATGGAGCGACTCATAAGAGAACCTCGAGATAGTCCCGAACGAGCCGAAGCACGCGGAAGGACCTGGCGTATTGATAAAGCAGGTTGATATCTTTTTCTTTTTTTGCAAGGTACCGTCGCAAAGATTCGCCCAGCGATTGAGAATCAAGTTGATTGCGACTTCTGACAATATCGCAAATTGTCCGTTCCAGCCCGGCGACCTTAATCGGGTTGCCGTGCGGGGAAGGCACGGAAGCAACGCCCAGTCCATGCAGTCGGCGATTTACATAAAAAACCTTGCAACGACTGGCGTTGAGGGATTGGGAGTGATAGCCGCTTGGAACAGTAACCGTAAAAAACAAAGGCGCACGGTCGGTCAAGTCATGAAGGTAGAGCGCCGTGCCATGCGAATACACGCAGGCTTTATGTCGCGCTTGAAAACCAAATAATTCATCTTCAATGGCGTGCGTCAATCGATAGACGCCGCGCGAAGTCCGCTCGATCTCGCCATTCTTTTCCATGATGGAAAGATAGACGCGCGGAATCTCCAACCTCGTCAGGTCGGAGGCAAGCAAAGTCCCATTTTGAGATTCTGCGACCTTTCGTATTTTTTCCTCACGGGTTTCTGTATATTTTACATTCATACTTTTATTATATTTTATATGAGTATTTTTGTAAAACTCTAAATCTGGTCCCTTTTTCTACCACCCGATGATTTCAGTGTAGCCGATGGGCTTGTCTTCCAGTTTGAAACTCAGGCGGATGAATTCACGCAAAAAGCCAATGTACGAGTCAGAGTAGAGCGCGTAGGGCAACTGTCCCCAGGTCACTTCGTAGACTTTTTTGAGGTGATAACTTGGGACTTCAGGAAAGAGGTGATGTTCAAAGTGATAATTTTGGTTGATGAAGCAAAACGAAACCAGCGGGCTGGCGTGAATGGAACGACTGGCCAGCAAGGGGTCGCTGGCGTTGGTGAAGGCATGTTGGGCAAGCCCCCACAAGCCCACCAAAAAGCCCGCAACAAAAGAGGGAATCAGCCAGATGAATAACAGCGTCATCAACGGGATGTGAGAAAAGATAATAAAGTAGAAAATCAGCATGACGGCAAATTCAAGGAAGATGCGCCGCCGTTGACGGGAGGTGGCATGACGATAACCCAACACGGGAATTAAGAAAATGTAGATGGTGGGCGCAATGAACATGCGCCCGTAGTAGAGAAGCATTAAACCCAGTTTGGTTTTGGCGTAGAAGCGATATTCGTCCGGGTCGCCTTTTTCGCCGAGGTAGCGATGATGCCGCAGGTGCAGGATGACCGCGCCAGTCAACGACATGAAGAGCGGCAGGCAAAACAGAAAAGAGACGAGGTCGTTCAGCAGTTTATTTTTGAACAGGAGGCTGTGCATCCCTTCGTGGACTTCAAGGAAGAAGACGAAGAGGGCCAGCCCGCATAGAAAGATACCCAGCGCCATCAGCGGAACCTTCAGCCAAAGCGTGGACAGCGAAGCGCCGAACAAGGTCAAGGTTGCGCCGCCCAACCAGACAAACAGGAAGGTGACGATCTCGAACAAACGCAGGCGCACATCCTCTTTACGGAAGGAGGCGAATTCGTCCTTGCGCTCGCCCATCAATTTACGTTTGAGGGGCAGGTATTCAGGCGGAAGAGTGGCGGGAGGAAGCGACATCAGAATTATGCAAATTAAAATTTGATCTACCAGTTTATCGGCTCGCCTCGTTCGCGGACCTTGAGCAGGGCTCCGCCAAAAGACTCATCTCCCAGCGGATAGTAATCACGCTGATGCACTTCACGGCGGAACATGGCATTGATGCCGTAGAACTGCCACCACATCAACGCGCTGGAGCGGTTGACCGAATCCAGACTGCGATTCCAGATGTTGCTCCAGTTGTAGAATTCGGCGCGGGCGTCCACGCATCCGCGTTGCAGGCGTTCGGGAGTCATGCGCGCAGGCTGGAAGGGAATCATGTTGTAAAAGTAGCGATCATCCAGCCACCATTTATCGAAGAGCAAACGGCCATCCTGTTCGAGGCGTTTATAGAGCGGCGTGCCGGGGAAAGGCGTGAGATGATTGAAAGCGGCAATGTAAAACTTATGTTGCATGGAAAAATCCACCGTTTGTTTGAAACTGGCTTCGGTGTCTTCGTCGTAGCCAAAGACGAAGGTGATGTAAAGGCGGATGTTGTGTTTGCGTAAATTCGCCAGCGCTTTTTCGTACCCGCCCTGCATGGTGTTGAAGCCCTTGTTCATCTTTTTGAGGTTGTCCGGGTTAAGCGACTCGAAGCCGATCAAAACCCCCTGACAGCCGCTCTCTTTCATCAGGCGTAAAAACTCCTCGTCGTGCGCGGCGTTGATGCTCGCCTGACTGACCCAGCGGATGTTCAACTTCTTCAATTCTTTGAGGAATTCTTTAGCCTGCGCCATGTTGGAAGTGATGTTGTCGTCCACAAAGAAGATGAGCGGCTTCTTGCGCAATTGTTCCAACTCCGCGAAGATGTCGTCGGCGGGTCGGCGCGTTTGCGTGTGACTGAAGACGGTCTGCACGGCGCAAAAGTCACAGACGAAGTGGCAACCTCTTCCCGCTTCGACCAGGCCGATGGGCAGGTAATTCTTCCCTTGATAAATGCGGCGTTGGGGTTTCATCCGCGCAAGCGAAGGACGGGAATCGGCGCGGTAGTATGGCTTGAGCGTCTTGCGTTCTGCATCCTTCAGGACGGTTTCCCACAAGGTTTCCGCTTCGCCCACGACCACTGAGTCGGCATATTGCGAGACTTCTTCGGGGCAAAGCGTGGCGTGAAAACCGCCCATCACCACGGGCACGCCGCGTTTGCGGTATTCGCTGGCAATTTGATAAGCGCGTTTGGCGGTGTATGTTTCCACGCTGATGCCGACCAAATCCGTTGGCTCGTCGAATGGAATGCGCTCCATGCGGTCATCGTAGAATTTGACCTCCACCTCCAGCGGGGTCAAACCGGCAATTGCGGCGGGCGAAAGCGGCTCCATTTGCCAAAGGCGGATGTAAGGCTGGTCTTTGCGGCGACCGATGCAGGGATGAATGAGCGTGAGTCGCATTAGGCGTTATCTCCTTGATCCGCCATGGGCAGAGCCATTTCGGGCGCGGGTTCAGGCATAAAGACCGGGCTGACCGGCTTCTCGTCGAGTTGGCCAATAATCCAATCGCAGTTGTAAAAATCCTTGAGGTGATGGGAGTAGAAGCGATAGCCCATATTGGCGATCCACCAGACGGGCGTTTGGATGCGCGATTTGAGATAGCGCGCCGCCATGGCGCTGGTCGAGTAGGTGTGCTTCCAGGCTTTTTCGTGGCCTGCATACAACTCGGCGGGCGTCATCAGTTTGGGTTGGAAGACGACATGCTGGGCGTCGTACAACTCCCAATTTTTGGTGAGGATACGCCCTTCCGCTTCGAGTCGCTTATACAAACCCGTGTTGGGAAAAGGCGTAACGATGGCATACCGCGGCAAGTCAATGCCTGCATCCACAGCGAATTTCGCGGTGCGCATGAAGACTTCGGTGGTGTCGTGATCAAGCCCAAAGGTGAAGCAGGCCATGAGCGTAATGCCGTGCCGGTGGAGTTTCTGCGTCAACTCCTTGTATTCGTCGGGAGAGTTGAAGCCTTTTTTGGTCTGGCGCAAATTGGCCGTGGTAATGGATTCAAAGCCCATCAGCAGGCCGGTGCATCCACTGCGGGCGGCGAGGGATAAAAGCGCGTCATCCCTACCGAGGAGCGTGGTGGACAACCCAAACCAATTCACTTTGAGCGGAATCAGCGCCTCAAACAGACGGGCGGCATATTTTTTATCCGAGATGAGGTTCAAGTCAATGAAGATGATCTTGCGTCCCCAATGTTGTTTGATATCCGCGACCACGTCTTCAACAGGTTTGAAGTAGGGATGAATGCCCCATGCGGCAGGCGCAACGCAAAACTCACAACTATGAACGCAGGAGCGCGTCGCTTCAAAGACGTGCGTGGTGAGGTAATGCTGTTTCTTCATCAACTTGCGCTTCGGGAAGGGACGGTTGGCCAGGCTGATGTCGGGAACCATGTCGTAGCGCGGCTTCATCTGTCCCGCCGCAAAATCGCGCAACAACTGGGGCCAGGTATCTTCGGCATAACCGACGACGATGGCGTCGGCATGGGGTTGGGCGTCTTCTGGAATCAGCGTAATGTGCGGCCCGCCCAGCACGACGGGAATCCCCCGTCCGCGAAAATGAGCCGCAAGTTCATACGCCCGCATGGATGAACCGGTAATGACGGTCATCCCAATCAGGTCGGTCTCCAGGTTCAAGTCCACATCTTCGATGCCTTCATCGAGAATCTCCACCGTGGCATTCAACTCCGGCGGGATATAGGCGGCAAGCGTGGATAAGGTCAACGGGGCGTAACGCAGGTTCTTTTTGAAAATCCCCCCACGATGACGATACAACGGCCCTTTGGGCGAAATCAGCGTGATCTTCATGTGAATCAGTCTCCTGTTTCAACAACACCACAACTCCCCGCTTGCCCCCGCGAGGTTTAAGTTTCATAATATTATGACATGTCTTTGTCAAAAAGCTACCAAAAACTGTCATGGTTGTGAAAACACAAGAAGCGGCGCGATGGGCGGTACAATTCAGTATGCGCTTTGACATTTACCTCGGAACCAAACTGCTGACGTTCGATTCAGACCTGCATGGGTTGCGGGTTGGCGGCGTGGAATATCTTGCCGGTCAAGACGGCGCGTTAATCTACGACAAGACGCGCGCTCTGCTTCACGCCAATCAGGTTGAGTTACAGATGTCCACCAACACCAGCGCCTTAATCCCCGCCCTGAGGATTTTGGGAGAAGCCTACGCGCCGTATTTCGATGAACGTCCGGTAGTCGAATCGCAAAACAACATCGCCTTTTATTGGAAGCCTTCCCAGTTGGCGGCCTTCTACAACCGCTACTCCACCGATGGATTGGATTATGCCCAACGCGAGCCGGTGATCCGTCAAGCTGTGGCCTTTATCGTCGCTCACCCGCAAACGCTCCCCCTACCCAAAGAACCATTAACGCGTATGTCGGAACCTTCCAAACTGTTGGGGTTTTATGAGGGCTTCCCCATCTTCGACGGCGCAACCGGTTTCGCCCGACTGCAATCCCGCCTGGGGATTCACATGGATACCGAGACCGTGATGATCTCCACGCCGCTTGATCAATATGAAGCGGATGTCTATGAATTGGCTGAACTTTTGGCACAGAAAACGGGGCTGGACTATTCAAAAAAGAAAAACCGGGTCCTATTTTTGAAAGAGGAGAAATTACTCAAGGCGCTGGGAATTTGGACCCGCTCTGAATAATATTAATATCGCTGTCCGCTTCGAATCCCACCGGTTTGAGAACTTAAATCCTCCTCCATTGAAAGACGGTATAATTTGCGGACTTAATCCCGCCATTAGGAACCTCCATGCGAAAAATATTCTCCTTCGTTTTCGGGTTGGCGCTACTCAGCCTGGCCGCGTGTTCAAACGCCGCTGAACCCAGCCCCACCCCCACTTTGGATCCGCTGGCCGCGCAAGGGCAAAAGGTCTTCAACGCGCATTGCGCCACCTGTCACGCGTTGGTTCCAGAGACGATCATCATCGGCCCATCTTTATATGGACTCGCCACGCGGGCGGAAGCGCGCGTCCCCGGACAAAGCGCCGAGGAATATATCCAGCTTTCCATTTTGCGCCCGGGCGATTACGTGGTGGAAGGGTTTAGCAACATTATGATCGCCAACTTTGCCAAGCAACTCACCAATGAAGAGATGAATGCGTTAATCGCATTTTTGATGACCCTCAAATAAACCCGCAAAAGGAGCAGATATGAAACTTTGGATGAAACGGCTTTTGATTGGGTTGGGCGCGCTCCTGCTGATTGGAGCGCTGTACGGGGCTTTTGCGCCGCTTCCGCATGACGAGATTTTGCCGCAAGAAAAATGGGGCGCCGGCTCCAGTAGCGTGGAACCCGCCTGGAGCGGACTCGACCGCGCCTTCCCTCCCAGCAACGAGACCGACGCCAACCGCTCCAATCCCGATAAGGTTGAACTCGGCCGCCTCTTATTCTTTGACCCGATCCTCTCACAGAACAACGACATGTCTTGCGCCTCGTGCCATAACCCCGGCTTGGGCTTCACGGATGGCAAAGGTCAGGCGATCGGCGCAGACGGAGCGACCCTGCACCGAAGCGCAATGAGTTTATGGAACGTGGCCTATAACGCCAGTTTCTTTTGGGATGGACGGGTGGATTCGCTGGAAGAACAAACCAACACGCCAATCACCAACCAGGACGAAATGGCCAGTTCTCCAGCCGAAATTGAAAAGGAACTCAAAGCCATTCCCGAATATGTGCAGTTGTTTGAGCAGGCCTTTGGAAGTTCCGATTCGGTCAGTTATCAAAACGTGCAATCTGCCCTCGCCGCTTTTGAGCGGACGTTAATCAGCGACAACTCCCCTTTTGACAAATATGCTAAAGGCGAAGTGAACGCACTCACCCCCGCTCAACGGCGCGGGTTGGGCCTCTTCCGCTCGGCTGGCACGCGCTGTTTTGAATGTCACTCCGCGCCCACCTTTGCGGACGATTCGTTTTCGGTGATTGGCGTTCCTGATTTGCCCGGAGAACCTCACGACGCCGGACGCAAAGACGTTGAAAGCGACAGTTTGGATGGAGCCTTTCGAGCGCCCACTTTACGCAACATCGCGCTGACCGCCCCATACATGCACAACGGCGCTTTTGCCACGCTGGAAGAAGTGGTGGACTTTTACGCCAAAGGCGGCGGACGCGCGCAGGGCGTACAAGATGTGGACATTCACGTGATTGGCTTTGAATTAACTGCACAGGAAAAAGCGGATTTGATCGCCTTCCTCTACGCGTTAACCGATGAAAGCCGCCTGCCTGAAATTCCGCAAACTGTGCCTTCGGGTTTGCCCGTGGTTAAGGAACTTGAAAACCCGGCGCGGGAAACTGTCCGCGAGGTGAATGCGCAGGAATCAGAATCAAGTTCGGCTCCGCGTGAACCGCAGATTCTCACCGTCGAAGCGGGCCAAACGATTCAATCTGTTGTGGATCAGGCCCAGCCCGGCGACACGATTCAAGTCCCCTATGGAATTTATCACGAGCGTGTGGTGATTGACGTCAGCAGTATTAAGTTCCTCGGCATTCCCAACGCCAAAGGCGAATGGCCGGTCATCGAAGGCGATGGAACCGGCGCAGACGGCGTGATTGCCTCCGGCAACGATTTTGAGATGGGCTTCTTTGCGGTTCAAAACTTCACCAGCAACGGCGTGTTGGTGGAAGGCGCGAAGAACGTCTATTTGCACGATATGTATATTGAGAACACCGGCGTGTATGGCGTGTACCCTGTGCGTTGTACGGATGTGCTGATTGAACGGATTGAAGCGACGTTGATGAACGATGCGGCTGTGTACGCTGGAAAATCTGAAAACGTGGTGATTCGCGATACGCTGACGTATGGCAACGTGGTCGGCGTGGAACTGGAAAATACCGTCAACGGCGAAGTGTATAACAATTACGCGCACGATAACACCATCGGCATTTTCATTGACCTGCTTCCGCAGTTGCCTTCCAAAGTTTCGCTATACACCAAAGTTCACGACAACATTGTAGAAAACAACAACGGCGAAAATTTTGGCAAGCCGGGTTCGGCCGTTTCGCTCATTCCGCCCGGCACGGGCATGTTAATCCTCGCCGCCGATCACGTGGAAGTGTACAACAACACCATGCGCGGCAATAAAAGCGGCGGGCTGGCCATGTTCAATCTTACGGTGGGCTTCTCCGCCGAGGAGATTGACGTGGGTCCCAACCCGGAATACAACTACATTCACGATAACGTTTACGAAAACAACGGCTACGACGCGGACGCCTTTGTGAAAAACATGCTGGGCCAGGGCTTTGACATCATTTGGGACGGAAGCGGCGCGGGCAATCGCTTTGACGAACCCAACGCCAAAACCTCCTTCCCGCCCGTCCTGCCGGCCAGCGGCTGGCCAACGCCGGTCTATAACCTGTATTGGCGGATTCTAAATTTTGTCGTCAAGTTGGCGGGGTAAGTTTCCAAATCGGGTCGCGAAGAAATCCTTTGCGACCCGATTTTTTAGCTACAACAAATTCAGCGGGTCCACTTCCACGCGCCAATCTTTCAAATTCAAATCCTGCAACCAAGTCACAGGTTGTGGGGCGCGCACGATGATCTGCCAGCGATAGAAACCGTTTTCTTTGGCAAAAAAACAGGGGACGGGGCCAATCAACTCGGTTTGCCGACGACCTTCCGCCTCAATCTTAACCTTGAGCTTACCTGCCAGCCGTTTGGCTTCTTCCTCCGCCTGAGCATTCTCCGCATGGCGATATTCCAACCGCGCCAATTTCATAAACGGCGGATAGCCCAACTGTTTACGATACTGTAATTCGCGTTCATAAAACCCGTTCACATCGTGCGCGGAAGCAAACTGAAGCGCGTAATCTTCCGGCGTGAAGGATTGCAAAATCACCTTGCCGCCGCGCGCCGAGCGCCCGGCCCGCCCGGCCACTTGCGTTAACGTTTGGAAGACTCGTTCATGGGCAAAAGGGTCGGGCAAATTCAGGCCCACGTCTGCCAGCACAATGCCAACCAAAGTCACCAGCGGCAAGTCCAGCCCTTTGGCCAGCATTTGCGTGCCGATCAGGACATCGGCCTGATGATTCATGAAATGCGTCAAAATCATTTCATGCGCGTCTTTGGCGCGCGTAGTATCCCAATCCCAGCGCAGGGCCCGGGCCTGCGGGAACAACGCCTTTAATTCCGCTTCCACTTTTTCGCTCCCCAGCCCATATTCGCGGATTTGGTCGCTGTGGCAATGGGCGCAGGTCTTCGGTTTTTGGCGCGTGTATCCGCAACGGTGACATTGCAAAGTTGCAGATCGGGAGTTTTCAAGGTGCAGGGTCAGCGGAGTTTCGCAGTTTGGGCATTTGAGCGTCGTGCCGCACTTGCGGCAAAAGACGTACGTGGCCGTGCCGCGCCGATTGATGTATAAAATCGCCTGTTCTTTGCGGAGCAGGACTTCCGCCAGCGATTCTGCCAGGGCGCGAGAGAAGATTCCGCGATTGCCGTGTTTCAGTTCTTCGCGCAAATCCACCACTTCCACAGTTGGTAATTCCGAATCCGTGACGCGCTTGGGCAGGGTTAAAATTTGATTGGCGTTTTCAAACTCAAAACGCTGTTCCACCGTCGGCGTGGCCGAACCCAACACGCAAACTGCGCCGCATAATTTGGCGTAAGCCTGCGCCCAGGTTACGGCGTTGTAAAATGGCGACTCGGTCTGATAATACGAACCGTCATGGCATTCATCCACCACGATCAATCCAATGTTTTTGAGCGGAGAAAACAACGCCGACCGCGCGCCAATGATGACGTTGAGTTTGCCATCGCGGGCCCGACGCCAGGTATCGTAGCGCTCCCCTTCCGAAAGTTTGGAATGGGCCATCCCCACCTGCCCGGGAAAGCGGGCCATAAAACGCCGCACCAACTGCGGCGTGAGCGCAATCTCTGGGACTAAAATCAGCGCTTGTTTGCCGCGTTTCAGGGCTTCGTCTGCGGCGCGTAAATACACCTCAGTCTTGCCAGAGCCAGTGACGCCATACAGTAAAAAGTCGCCCGTTTGTGCATGAAGGGCCGCGGTAATTTTCTGCAGGGCCAAATTCTGTTCGGGCGTAAGTTCTGGCGTTATGAGTTCTTGATCTTTTTGCTCCAGCCTCTGCAATGAATCCCTGAAAATTTCATTTTCAAACAGGCGAATCAGCCCGCGTTCTTCCAGTTCCTGCAAGTCCGCCAGATTGCAACCGCTCGCGGCATACACCCAGGCCAGCGCAATCGGCTCAGGTTGTTTGATTAAGAACCTTAACGCGGCCTGACGGCGCGTCAGCGTTTGTTTTGTGCCGAGAGCTTCCATCTCCGCTTCGGCCGCCGAGGGCGTCACGGAGAGTTGGGCCACGCGAATATATTTTGGTCGCACCCTGGGCGGCGGCAAAACGTTCTTCGCGGAGAGCAGGCCTTTTTTAACCAAACCATTCGCCGTGCCGCGCCACTCCACTTTTGAGAAATGCGCGTCTATTTGACGGCCGCGCAGAGGGCCGCGTTCGTTCAACAAGTTGAGGATGCGCTTCCCCACCAGCGAAGCGGACTCTTCTTTCGTTGCGGGCGCTTCCACGTTTCTAAGTTGATACAACACATCGGCTTGCTGATTGAGGCCAACGGGAATCAGCAGGGCCGCGATGGCGGCGATTGGATTCAGCGTGGCAGAGGCCATTTGAAGAATGAGGGCAAGCTGGGGCGGAGTCAGAAGCGGGGCTGGGTCGAGCAAATCTAAAATTGGCTTGGGGGTTTCAATCGCCGGGGAATCCGTCAACTCAAAGATAATTCCCTGCACCGTTTGTTTGCCAAAAGGGACGGCCACCAAACAACCCGCCTGAATTTGGGCGGCGAGTTCGGGGGGGACGGCATAATCGAACAGGCCGGAAATGGCGGAGACGTTGACAATGATGCGCGCAAACATTTTTTGATTATAATGTTTTTCGGAGGCTGACATGATTATCTCATCTCTTTTAAGCGTAGGTCTGGTCGTCATTTTAATTTCGGTTGGGCTTTTGGTTTGGATGTTCTTAAAATCAAATCAAACGAAAGCGAACGCCCGGCCGGAAAAGCCGCTCTTCAAAACGGAGGAGGGCGAACGGCAGGCCGCTCCCTTTGCCGAGCAGATCGAAGATTTGCTACGCGCCAAAGTCAGCGCCAACCCGCAGTTAAAAAACCTCAAACTGGATTTGGGAACCGCGCCAGATGGCGGGCTGGAAATTTGGGTGGACGAAAAGAAATACTCCAGCGTGGATGAACTGCCCAACGAACAATTAAAGGACTTTTTTCAGGAAGCGGTAAAAATTTGGGAAAATAGAAAATAAAAAATGCGCGGACGATGTCCGCGCATTTTTATCAGCGTGTTTTAGGGGGCAGGCTCCAGCGAAATAAAAGATTGAAGCGAGCGGTCCGTCACCGGCGCGTACATCTCTTCAAAGACCCGGTTCCAAGTTTGCGCGAGGATGAGGATTTGCTCCTGATCGCGGATTTCAAAATAAATCACGCCAGCGTACCCGCCAAAACGGGAGACCCAGGTAATTCTTTCTTTTTTACCCACGTCAAGGATGACTTCAGAAGTCACCTTCAGGTCATCTTGATCTTTGGCGTATTGTTCTCGAAGTAGCTTCAAGGCATATTGGGCGGCAAACTGTAAGCGAACTTCCTGTCCGTAGTCCCAAAATATTCGTTCAATGATCGCATTCCGATCCGGGGAACTCAATTGAACGCGCGTCATATTTTCTGCGGGAGCGTCCGTAACGGCCTCCCACCCCAGAGGAATATCCATGGAGAAGTCGTCCGGCTCGGAAAACGTCCAGGTCCTGGCGTAGGTTGCGGAATCTACGCTTTCAGCCTGCTCCTGAATTGAATCGTTGAACTTTTGGAACAAGTCCACATATTCGGAGTTGGCTAAAACTTCCGCCCGGTCGCCAGAAATTTCAATCACATAGACGGACTGATTGACCTGCCGATAAATAGTGGTGATTATTTTTTTCACGCCCTGTTGATCTTGCAAAGTCTTCTCAATCAAAATAGAACGATTAGGCAGATCTTCGCGCCGATAGAGTTGATCATAGTGCGTCTGATGGGCGTAGTTTACTTCTTCAATATTCGCGGCCAGGTTCAAAAAAGAGGCGGTGGATAGCCGATAGCCGGTTTGAACTTTGTAAGCTGAAAAAACAACGCTGTTTGGAGAATACGCCATAACGCCAAGCGCCGAGTTTTCAACCTTCCATTGAGCGGGGACTTGATAAGAAAATCCGCCGGTGGGATGAAGATAAGTCTTCAGCCTGTGCAAGTCCGTCGCAGGGGGCAAATCCAGCATGGCTTCTTTGACAGAGTAACTTCTCTCAGCCAGAGGACGGGCTTGCGCGGACGGGGTGGGACGTAGCCCGCTACAGGCCAACGTCCACGAGAGAAGGATTAACGGCAGGAAGGAAAGTTTTGGATATTGCATGGCGATGCGCTCTACAAGTAATCGCTATGGTAGTTCAGAACCTCCCTCGCGCGCATGGCATTTTCATGTTAGATGGATGAAAATTTCATAATTAATATTTTTGAAATTTTGGGTTAAAAAACAAGCGGCCCGTTGTTGACAACCGGCCGCTTGTTCGTTTTTTTAAGGAGAGCGATTTATTATTGCAAGGCTTGATAGGTGTTAACAGCGTTATCAACTTCATCGATTCGGCTTTGGTCGGCCGTGTTGGACCAGTTCACCGTCCACATCAAAAACGTCCGAGAGCCTCTAATTTCAAACCAGCTAATGCCGGAGTAATCGCCGCCTTTGGAAACCCAGTTAAATTGGGTACTACCATCCTGGGCGGTTGAAGTTTTTGTGATTCTAATATCGCCTTCCTTGCCGGTGTAGCTATAGTAATAGTTCAGCAAGTCCAGCGCAACGCGCGTGCTGGTCGTGCCGTCGAAGTCAAAACCTTGAGAAGTTCCGGCAATCCCTTCAATCAAAGCGGATTTATCAGGCGCGCGCCAGGTATCCGCATACATGTAAACGTCTGAATAGACGGCGTTGCCGAGGTCGCTGGCTTCGTACGTCCAATCGCCGGAAAGTTCAAATTGATATAATTTGTTCTGGTCCTGAACAACCTGAGAACCACCAGTGGAGGGCGGGTTGGCGGGCGGATTATTGTTATTTGCTGGCGGGTTAACGGGCGGGTTAACGGGCGCGTTGGTTGGCACAACCGGCGGCGGGTTGGTTGCCACAACCAATGGCGGGTTGGTCGGCACAGAAGTTGAAGTGGCGGCCGTATTCGGTCCACAGGCCAGGGTTGCAACAGCCATAATGACGACGAACAAAAATAGAGCTTTATATGGTTTCATCAGGTCTTCTCCTTATCAATTGGCGCAAGGATACACCAAAATAGACGAACGGAAAAGGTACTTTAGTCATATAAAACTTCGACTGGCGATGCTTGCCAAGCAGACATGCGCCGTGCTATGATTTAAGCCACACGCCGTTTAGAAAAGGAGCTAATTATGACTACGAAATATTCAAAGTACGGGATACCAGCCCTCATCGGGGTCATTGTCGTTTGTCTGGCAATGGTCTGTTGCGCGGTTGTGTTTTTATATTTTTATGGCGATACGCTGATTAACGGAACCACTTCGCCAGGATTGGACCCTTCGACAAACAATCCAACCAACCCGTCGCAAGGCCTTGTCCCAGCGGATACCTCCAACCTGCCGGAATGGACGATTATGGTCTACGCGGATGCGGACGACGACATCCTCGAGCAGGATATCTGGTTCGACGTGAACGAGATGGAATTGGTCGGCTCAAATTCCCAAATGAACGTCGTCGTGCAACTGGATCGCGCCCAGGGCGCGTTTAGCGGCGACGGCGACTGGACGGATACGCGCCGCTTCTTAATCTCCCAGGATAACGACCTGACGCAACTCACCTCGCCCGCCATCGAGAGCATCGGCGAAGCGGACATGGGAAACCCACAAACCCTGGTGGATTTCATCACCTGGTCAATGCAAAAATATCCGGCCAAAAAATACGCGCTGATCCTTTCCGATCACGGCGGCGGCTGGACGGGCGGCTACTCGGACAAAAGTTCCGGCTCTTCTTTGGGCATGTCCGACATCACCAATTCCATTCAACAAGTTCAGTCCCAAATGAACGGCCAAAAATTTGAAATCATCGGTTTCGACGCCTGTTTGATGGGTATGGTGGAAGTGTACGGCTCGCTTTACCCGTATGCAAACTACATGATTGCCTCGGAAGAAGTGATCCCCGCCACGGGCTGGTCGTACGCGGCCTGGCTGGGACGTTTGGCGCAGGATACGACAATGGACGGGCGCGGACTCTCCAACGCCATTGTCTCCACCTACATTGTGGACGACGCAATCTTAACCCGTAGCGCCACCGCCGCTGAAATTGCCGAGATCGAAGCTGGAACGACATTAAGCGCCATTGATAGCGCACAAATGCCCAACGTGATCGCGGCCATGAATCAGTTTACGTCCACGCTTTCGGTCATAGACCAAACCTGGGTGGCGCAAGGACGCGAATATACGCTCCGCTATTACAGCATCTTTGGCGAAGACGATCCCTCCCCATACATTGATTTGGTCAACTTCGCGCAAATTATGGCCACCACCAACGACCCGGCCATCCAACAAGCCGCCGATCAATTGACTCAGGCCGTCGCTTCGGCGCTGGTTGCGGAAAAACACGGCGCGCAAATGGAAGGTTCCAACGGCATCTCCTTCTACTTTCCAGTTTCGGCCATTTATAACCTGACTGAATTTCAACAACCCTCCCCGCTCTACGCCGCAAACGCCTCCCCATTTTTACAACAATCTTCGTGGGATGAATTCCTCGCCTTCCATTACACCGGTCAGGATTTCGTTCCGCAAGATGGACTGGCTTACGCCCCAGACCGCGCCGCCACCATCGCCGCGCCGGGCAAATCGGAACTGGCCATCGCGCCCATCCAACTCTCCGATGCCTCACTGAGCGGCGATGAAACTGTCACGCTCACCACCACCGTCACCGGCAATCCATCCTACATCTACTTCATTTTATATTTTTACAACCCTGAAGCCAACGCCTACTGGGTGGCGGATACCTCCTACGTCTTCGCTGAAAATACCAGCAACGTGGGCGGCGCCACCGTGCCAGACTATGGAGCCAGCCCCATTCAAGTCTCTTACGAATGGGTGCCGAGTCTCTTCGTGCTGACGGATGGTCAAACCGAAGCCTTTGCCTTGTTTGAACCGGACGAATACAGCGACGCAAACGGCGTCTCCACTTATTCCGTGTACGGGCAATATACGCCCGTGGGCGGCGCGCCCACCGACGCCAAACTGACCTTCGACCCGGACGGCAACCTGCTCCACGTGTACGCCCTGCCCGATTTTGACGGCGACGGCATCTCCACGCCGGTGGCCGTCACCCCGCAGATCGGCGATACGTTTGTAGATTATGTCAAATCCTATTATTTTGACGAAAACAACAATTCCACTTTCGACTACTCGCTCAGTTCGGATACGTTCACCTGGGGTGATCAAGGCTTCAAATTTGAGGCCCGCTATCCGGTGGACGGCGAATACGCCATCGGCTTCTACGCTTCAGACTTTGACAACAACATCAAAGAAAGCTACGAGTTCATCACCTATCAAGGGCAATAGAAACATAAAAAACATCCCGCAGGTTTTCAAACCTGCGGGATGTTTTTTATTACATCACCTTACGCGCCCTCATCCCCAGCCCTTCTACCCTTCCGGGCACACGTCCCAAAGGGAGAAGGGAGTCCCCTCTCCTTTTGGGAGAGGGTTAGGGTGAGGGAGAATTTACGAATTTTCGCAAAATTGCGTAAGGTGAGTTATTTACGCAAAACTTTTTGCGTCGCTGTAAAAGCTAAAGGGGGCAAAGCGTCATACGTGAACCACTCTGCCGCGTCGGCGTCGTCTGCCGCCAGCAATTCGCCAGAAACAATTTCAGCCTGATAAATCACAATAAAATCCGCACCGCGCGAGTGTTCCCGCCCGGCAATCACATCAATCACAGCTTTCACATCCACGCACAACCCCGTTTCTTCCAAACACTCGCGCATGGCCGCTTGCGCCGGGTCTTCCCCGCCGTTGATAAAACCCGCCGGTAAAGTCCACAAACCGCGATACGGCTCATTGGCGCGCCGCACCAACAAAACGCGGCCGTCTTTTTCCACGACAACCGCCGCCGCAACTTTTGGGTCTATAAAACAAACCCAGCCGCAGGCCGGGCAAACGGGACGAAGCGAGCCAAATTTTTCTACCTGTGTTACCGCCGCCCCACAGCGCATACAAAACTTGACTTGGTCAAGTTTATTCATTGCGCCATTTACGTTTTGCAGATTGATTCATCCACCCAAGCGCCAGCCCGCCAATTAGGATTACGGCGATTAAGAGAGCCTGCCAAATGAAGGGGATGCTAAAATCACGCGGCTCTTGCGGACCTTGAGCCTGACTCTGCAATTCTGACGCATCGTCTTTCGCTGTGGGCGTTTCAACGATCCGTTCAGAAGATTCAGCAACGCCCAGTTCCGGCGCGAGTTGCGCGGCGGCTTCTGTCGCTGGAGCATCCGTCGCGGCCGGAGCTTCGGTTGCCGCGGCCATTGGCATGGTAAACAAATCGTCTGGCGCGCCGCCCCCCTGCCCAACATCTGGGACAGGAGCCGAAGCGGCGCTGTACGCCATGCGACTGCCCGACAAGCCATTCACCACAAGCGAAATTGCAAACAGGATGGTCGCAAACGTAGTTGCAAATTTAAAAGTGGGATAGACCCGCGGCAAGGGCGGCTTAAGCCCCACCATTTTTCTGGTGAGCGTGAAATTTCTTGGAGCTTTTCTGGCGGGCAGTTTTTGCAAAATGCCCTTCGCCTGGCGCATGTCTTCGTAGGCCTCAGCCAGTTCCGGGTCCAATTGGAGGCGTGATTTTAGGCGCGCAGATTCAGATGGAGCGAGTTGTCCATCTAAATCCGCGGAGAGTTGTTCAAGATCACGAAATCCATTCATCTAAATTTCCTCGCTTTCCAGACGAAAGGCAGAGGGCAAAAGTTCCTCAAAGCCGCGCAGACATTCGCGCAAACGCAGGCGCGCGCGGGCCACGCGGCTTTTAACCGTACCCAATGGAACTTTGGATGCGATGGCGACTTCGCTGTAATCGAGTCCTTGAATATCAGCCAACACAACCGCCGTGCGAAACTCAAGCGGGAGCGCGTCCAAACAATGTTGAATGGCGTGTTCCAATTCGTCGGCTTCAAGTTTTTGCGCGGGCGTCAGGTTTGGGTCGGCCAGCCACTTGGGCGAATCGACTTCATCGCCTTCGGCGGTTTCGGGTTCAAGCGGCGTGGTGGGTTTGCGTTTTTGACGGCGCAATTCGTCGTAGCAGGCATTGGTGACGGTGCGCATGAGCCAGGCTTTGAAAGAGCCGCCACGAAACGTGGCGAGACTGCGAAAGGCCGAGATAAAAGCTTCCTGCGAAGCGTCGGCGGCGAGGTCGTCGTCGCCCAGCACGCGCACGGCCGTGTTGAAGACCAGGCTTTGATAATGCAATACGAGCGTATTGAAGGCGTCCAGATCGCCATTTTGCGCTGAGTGGATAAGAACCGCTTCGTCCATAATGCTTCCTGCCGTGTTGGCTTCTTCAAAAATAAAGGCGACGCAATTTTGAAATTTGGAGTTACGCTTATTTATTCTTTACGTACAAATAATAAACGGAGCGCCAAAGGAGCAGGCCCACGGCCGTGACGCCGATGAAGACCACGCCCACAATCGGGACGATGGGCATACCGTTTAAGAGCAAGCCGCGCACAAGAAACGCCAAAGGCACGGCAAAGAGCGTCGCCAGCGCAACATTCCAAAGCGCTTTTAAGTTGGCGGCGCTTTGCGGCTCAAACAGATTTAGCCAAAACCCCAAAATGATCCAGGCGCCCGCCAGCGGAAAAAACATCGCCGCCATGCGCGCCAAAAATTGAAGGCTTAGTTCGTCGTGCGTGGCAAAACCAATCAGCGTGACGATGGCGATGACAATGACATCGCCGAAGAGCAAAGTTGTTTTTTTATTCATAGGTTAATTATAAAGCGTTCTATTTTTTAGACGCTTATTCTTCTTTTCTTAAAGCCGGGAACAAGAGCACTTCGCGAATGGAGTGCTTGTTCAGGAACATCATCGCCAGCCGGTCTACGCCCATGCCAAAACCGCCGTTGGGCGGCATGCCATAGCGCATGGCGCGGAGGTAATCTTCGTCCAGCGGATGTTTCTCTTCCTCGTCGTTGGCGTAGTCGCGGCCCATCTCCAAAAAGCGTTGTTCCTGATCGAGCGGGTCGTTTAACTCGGTGAAAGCGTTGCACAATTCAAAACCGGCGACATAGCCTTCAAAGCGTTCCACAGTGAGCGGGTCGCCGGGGATGGATTTGGCCAGCGGGGAAATATCGCGCGGATAGTTATAAAGGAAGGTCGGCTGGATTAAGGTTGGCTCAAGAAATTCGCCGAGCAAAAAGTCAATCATTTTGCCGCGTGTGGCTTGTGGGTCTGGCGTTTTGTTGGGGTGTTTGGCCTTAATCGCTTTGAACAAGGCTTCAGCGGTGGCGTGTTCGGCAATGTCAATTCCGCTGGCTTCCAAAATGCCTTGGCGCATTTCCAGCCTGCGCCAGGGCGGCTTGAAGTCCAACTCATGTTCGCCAAACGTCACTTTAGTGGAGCCAGTCACCTGCTCGGCGGCGTAGGCCACCATTTGTTCGGTGAGTTCCATCACTTGCAGGTAATCGGCGTAGGCCCAATAAAATTCCAGTTGAGTAAACTCCGGGTTGTGTTTGAAGGACACGCCTTCATTGCGAAAGTCGCGGCCAATTTCGTAAACGCGCTCCAGGTTTCCAACCAAAAGCCGTTTGAGGTACAACTCAAACGAAATCCGCAGGTACATATCCTGATCGAGTTCGTTGTGATGCGTGGTGAACGGCCGCGCGGCCGCGCCGCCATACAAAGGCTGAAGGATGGGCGTTTCGACTTCGAGAAAATCGTGATCGTCTAAAAAGGCGCGCAGGGCTTTGACCAGTTTGGCGCGTTTACGGAAGGTCTCGCGCACTTCGGGGTTGACGGCCAAATCGGCGTAGCGTTGGCGGGCGCGAATTTCAGGATCGTCCAGCGTGGCATAGCGGACGACTGTGCCGTCGGCTTGAGTCACATCTTTGTCGGCGGGGAGCGGCGTGACGGATTTGGCCAGCAGGCTAAAGTCGTGGACTTGAAGCGTCACTTCCCCGGCTTTGGTGCGCATCATCACACCGGTGGCGGAGATAAAATCGCCGAGGTCGAACATCTTATTGAAGAGTTCCAGCCGCGCTTCGCCGACTTCGTTGACGCGGAAGAAGAGTTGAATTTTGCCCGCGCCGTCTTCGATATGCGCGAAACTGAGTTTGCCCTTGGGGCGCATGGAGCGAAGCCGCCCGGCCAGCGTCACCTGGGTTTCCTTGTTTTCTTTTTCGCCCGCTTCAAATTCCACAATTGCCTGGGCGCTGGTGTGGGTGCGGCTGGCGCGCGTGGGGTACGGCTCCACGCCCTCGGCGCGCAGTTCTTCCAGTTTTTGCAAACGTATTTTTTCAAGCGAGTTATATTCTGCCATGCGGAAATCCTATTTGGGGTAAAGGTGATTGTCGCCTATTATAAATAAAAAAAGCCCCGCAAGCCAAAACTCAGGCACGCGGGGCTTGGGGAGCGCGTCCTGTAGTCTTAGCCAACCTTGATGATCTTAACGTTGTAGGTGCCGCCGGGGGTTTCGACCTTAACCACGTCACCCAGCTTGTGGCTTAGGATGGCCTTACCAATTGGCGATTCGTTGGAGATTTTGCCTTCGCGTGGGTTGGCTTCCGCCGCGCCCACAATCGTGAACGTCTCCGCTTCAAAATTGCCTTCCTTGATGGTCACTTTGGAGCCGACTTGAATGGCGTCGTTCTTTTTGGTTTTGTGATTTTCTTCGATGATTTGGGCGGTAGCCAGGAGGACTTCCAATTCTTGAATGCGCCCCTCGACAAAAGCCTGCTCATTTTTGGCGGCTTCATATTCCGCATTTTCGATCAGTTCCCCGCCTTCCATCGCTTCGTGCAGGCGTTCGGCAACTTCCTGCCGCTTGGCGGTTCGCAAGTAGTCCAGTTCCTCTTGAAGCTTTTGAGAGCCCTCTTTAGTCAGGAAATTGGTAGGCATAAGTTTACCCTGCTAGATAGAATTTTGCACCTCTTGACAGGGGTGCAATGAAATAAAAAATTTCTGGCTTCTCCAGAAAAACGCGCATACTATATCACGATTCAAAATCGGTTTCAAGCCCCAAAAGTCAGGGGCAGATCGCCTTACCCTGAAAGGTTTTTAAGCCATTAACCCAAAACGGCAACTTTTCCCCGGCCGCCGGCCTGCTATAATAGCCCTGCACGTAACGCCACTTCACGCTGAGCGGAACGGGCGCCTCTCAGCGCGCGAAACGTGACATCTTAATCAACGTGACATCCTCTGTTAAAGGCGGTGCGTCCCCATGCTCAAATTCCCCCTCCCCTAACGACTTGACCCTGCAACGTGTTTCGCGCACTCCTGCGCGGCACAACCGGTTTCAACTTCCTTTGATTGATTCAGCGTCGCTTGATACCTGACGCGCAATTTGAAACTTAAAAAAACCTTATGACTCAACATCGCATTACAGACGATCTGGACGCGCTTTTAGACGTCCTCCCCACCAATATTCGCCACGCTGTTGAAAAAGCCAACCACAGCGACAAACTGATCGAAATCGTCATTGATCTGGGGCGCCAGCCCGCCGCACGATATGTCGAAGGCGAAATCATCCTCGCGGAAAAAGAAATCACCCGCACCGACATTGACCACGTCACCGAGCGGATTGGCAACTTTGACGCGGACAACCGCGCCGGAATGGAGCGCACGCTTCACCGCATCTCGGCCATCCGCAATCGGCGCGGCGCGGTCGTGGGACTCACCTGCCGCGTAGGCCGGGCGGTCTATGGCACCGTGGAGATCATCCGCGACATTATCGAATCCGGCAAGTCCGTTTTAATTTTAGGACGGCCGGGCGTGGGCAAAACCACCATGCTCCGCGAAGCGGCGCGCATCCTCGCCGAAAACAAGCGCGTGGTCATTGTGGATACCTCCAACGAAATCGGCGGCGACGGCGACGTGCCGCACCCGGCGGTGGGCAAAGCCCGCCGCATGCAAGTGCGCGAACCCATGCTTCAACATGAAGTGATGATCGAAGCCGTAGAAAACCACAACCCGGAAGTCATCGTCATTGACGAAATTGGGCGCGAGTTGGAAGCCCTGGCCGCCCGTACAATTGCAGAGCGCGGCGTACAACTCATCGGCACGGCGCACGGACAAACGCTCGAAAACCTCCTGCTCAACCCCACCTTAAGCGACCTCGTCGGCGGCATTGAAGCGGTCACGCTTTCAGACGAGGAAGCCCGTCGGCGCGGCACCCAGAAAACAGTTTTGGAAAGACGCGCTCCCCCCACCTTCGACGTGTTGATCGAAATCCAACATCGCGAGCGCTTCGCCATTCATCTCGACATCATGTCCGCCGTGGATTCGCTCCTGCGCGAAACACCGATTGCGCCAGAAGTGCGCCGCGTGGACGAAAAAGGCGAAGTGCTGATCGAAAAAGCGCCGCCGCCCAAGCAAACCACAAAAGTGGAAACGAAAACGCCACGTCGCTCGCGGACGCCTGCCCCGGCCTCCGAAGAGGTTGCGACTCAGCCCGTGCAAACGGCGCCCCCAACGCCCGGCGCAAAATTACAACCCATGCGCGTGTACGCCTACGGCGTGGCCCGCAATCGCCTGCAACAAGCCGCCAAAAGACTCGGCCTGCCTGCCGCGGTGGTGACCGATGTAAACGAAGCCAACGTGCTGGTGACCTTGCGGACCTATTATCGCAACCGCGAACAAACCGTCATCGAGGCCGAACAACGCGGCCTGCCCATTTACGTGTTGCGCGCCAACACCGTGGCCCAAGTGGAGCAATTCCTCGGCGATTTATACAACCTCGCCGACCAGCGCCACGTTCACGACAGCATGGATCACGTCCGCGATCAGACCAAAGAAGCGATTGAAGCCGTGTTGAACGGCGAACGCTGGGTGGATTTACCGCCCGGCCCCTCACTGGTGAGAAGGTTACAGCACGAAATGGCGCGCACTGCGGAACTGGTCAGCCACTCCTACGGAAAAGAACCGCGTCGGCATGTGAGAATTTTTAGAGAATGAGAAAGTAAGTAGTAGGCAGTAAGCAAGTGGACAGGTAAACAGGTTTTGAAAAACTTGTTTACCTGTTTACATTTATGCCGATATACCTTTATACTTCCATGATGTTCATCACACTCGAAGGCCCCGAAGGTTCTGGCAAAACATCTCATCTCCCCCATCTTGTGGAATACTTGCGCGAGCAAGGACATGTTGTATTCCCCACCCGCGAGCCGGGCGGCACATCAATCAGCGAGCAGATTCGGGATGTATTGCATGATATGAAAAATGCAGAGATGCACCCACGAACAGAAACCTTGTTATATCAATCCGCACGCGCTCAAATTGTGGAGCAAGTTATCAAGCCGAGATTGGCAGATAAAGAAATTGTCATATCAGATCGATATTACGATTCGACGATTGCTTATCAAGGCTATGGACATCAACAAAACTTAGATGAGATTCGCGCTTTGGTCAAATATGCCACTGGCGGGTTAACCCCGGACTTAACGATTTTGCTCGATTTAGAGGTTGAAGTAGGCCTGAAACGTAAAACTCAAAATGAAGTGGAATGGAATCGGATGGACGCTTACACGGTTGAATTTCACAGAAGAGTCCGCGCGGGATATTTGGAAATGGTCAAGCAAGAGCCGAAGCGCTGGGTGGTGGTCAATTCCGACCAACCCTGGGAAGCGGCGCAAGCCGAATTAAAGCGAGTGGTGATGGAAAGGTTGAAGGGCGAAGGGTGAAAGTTACAGGTTGAAGGTTGAAGGTTCAAGGTTGAAGGTTCAAGTGGCGATTTCTTTTGATACAATTTCCAAATGTCTCCGCTTAACCTACACCTCTTCTCTGTGCCCGGCAAAATGGATATTCGCTATATCGTTGAAGCCTGCCGTCCGTACCTTGAAAAGAAAGACGATCCCACCGTCGCTTTTCTGCCGCTCGCTTCTTTATATGCCGAGCGTTGGCTGGAAGTGACAAAAGCCTCTTTCAAAAATTTGGGGCGCGTCGAGAATATTAGCGCGGAATTGATGTCGCAAAAAGAGATTGAGGCGGTTCTGCGCGATTGTTCTGTGGTTTACATTTCCGGCGGAAACACCTTTCTCCTTAATCATCGCCTGCACGCCAGTGGAATCATGCCGTATTTGAAGAAAAAGATTCAAGCCGGTTTGCCCTTGGTGGCCTTCAGCGCCGGAGCCATGATTTGCGGACCAAATATCTTAAGCTCGTATGATATGAACACCGTTGGCACAAATTTCTTTGAGGGGTTGAATGTTTCTCCGTTTAATTTCTCCTGCCATTACCCCTTGGACGCGCACGGGCAATCCGTCAAAGACGAATGGTTACAGGATTATTACTTCTTCAACGACAACCCGATTTTGATGCTGTGCGATAACGCTTATCTCAAAGTAGAAGGAACAAAAACTACTTTAGTGCGCGGCGAAGCCTATCTCTGGCGCAAAGATGAAGAAAAAGAAAAACTCGAAGAAGGTCAGCTGATTAAAGTATAGGATCAACAAGATGACAGAACAATGGATGCCCAGCAACAAGTCAGAATTGATGACCGAAATAAAAAAAGAGTGGAAGCTATTAATAGACTTGGCCGACTCTTTGACCGACGCGCAAATGACCCAGCCCGATTCTGGAGGCTGGTCGCCCAAAGATAATTTGGCGCATTTAGCAGAATGGCTGAATATTTTATTGGGCTATCACCTGGATCAACGCGCCCCGCACGACGTGATTGGCGTAACCCAAGCGCAATTGCCCGCCTGGGAAATTGAATTAATCAATCCGATTTTATTTGAGAAGAATAAAAACCTGACGCGCAAAGAAATGCTGAAGAAGCTGAATCAGGCTTACGGTCAGGTAGAGGCGCGGCTGGAGTCTATGAGTTATGAAGCGTTGTTAAAGCCGCGTCACGCAGATGACCCGGAAAAGAATCCCATCTTGCTATGGGTGTTGGGCGATACGAGCGAACATTTCAAAGAACATCGCGAGACGATTGAAAGAGAACTGGGAAAATAAATGACCGGAGCTACAAAAGAAGATATTCAATACCTCAAAGCCGCCGGGCGCGTGGTGGCGGGCGCGCTCAAAGCCATGATGGAGCGCGTTCAACCCGGCGTGACCACTGCCGAACTGGACGAAGTTGGAAGCGAGTTTCTAAAAAAAGCCGGCGCCGTTTCTGCGCCGCAAGCGATGTATAAATTTCCGGGCGCAACTTGCATTAGCATTTCCCCCGTCATCGCGCATGGCATTCCAAACCAAACCGTTCTAAAAACAGGCGACCTGATCAACATAGACGTTTCCGCTGAACTGGACGGTTATTTTGCCGATACCGGCGCTTCGCTCACGGTCGGCCAGTCCACGCCGGAAGTTGAAAGCCTGCTCGCGGCCACGCAATTCGCTTTGCAAAAAGCCATTCAGGCCGCCCAGGTGGGCCAGCGCTTAAACAACATTGGCCAAACTGTGCAGGAGGAAGCCGCGCGTCACGGCTACAACGTGATTTATGATTTGACCGGACATGGCATTGGGCGCAAATTACATGAAGAGCCGCACGAAGTCTTCAATTTTCATAACCCACAAGATCGCCGCATTCTGACTGAAGGCACGGTCCTGGCCATTGAGCCTTTCCTCACCACCGGCAAAGGCCACGTCGTGGAAAAGCGCGACCGCTGGTCGCTTCAGACGATTGATAAAACCCTCGCCGCCCAGTTTGAACATACCGTCGTCGTCACCAAAGACGGGCCGATTATTTTGACGTTATAAAATTCCCTCATCCCCAGCCCTTCTACCCTTTCGGGCACACGTCCCAGCGGAGAAGGGAGTCCCCTCTCCCTTTGGGAGAGGGTTAGGGTGAGGGAGAATTTACTCTGCTTTCATCCAGCGCTTGACTGCCGCATGAGGGTATTGATATTGTTGCATCAAAGCCAAAAGCGCCTGCGGATTAACTTCGCTAAACACCGCGCGGCGATGTTCGGCAAACACAAAACCCTCCTCCACCGCATGATCCATCGCAGAAAGCAAAGGGCTGTAATATTCCCTTACATTTAATAAGCCCACCGGCTTTTCGTGCGCGCCGGTTTGGGCCCAGGTAATGGTTTCAAACAATTCGTCCCAGGTGCCAAACCCGCCGGGCAAGGCAATATAGCCTTCGGCCAATTCGTGCATTCGAGCTTTGCGCGCGTGCATGTTGGGAGTGACTTCCGTGCGCGTCAAATCCGCATGGGCAAACGCCATCGTATTCATGGAAGGAATCGTCACGCCGATCACCTCCCCGCCCAGCGATAAAGCGCCGTTTGCCACGGCGCCCATCAACCCGGTTTTACCGCCGCCATACACCAAACGGATGCCGCTCTGCGCGAGCGTGACGCCCGTTTGAAACGCGGCGGCCTTATAGTCCGCGTGGACGGCGTCCGAGGAGCCGCAAAAAACGCAAATGGATTTCATGCAGTCGCCCGCTTAATCCGCTTTGGCGGTATGCACGAGATAAGCCTCAACCATCAGCAGATTCTTTTCGCCAGCGCGGCGCACCACGCTGAGGAGTTGATCCATCTTATTAATCTCTTCCAACTGCTCGTCAATGTACCATTGCAAAAAGTTTTGAGCCAGATAATCGTTATCGGCCACGGCCAGGTCCATCAGGTTTTTAATTTGCGCGGTCACTTCTTTCTCCCAGGTCAGGGCCGCCGCTACGGCTTCTTCGGCCGAGGCAAAGGTTGGCTTGGGCGCGGCCACCGCCGGAATTTCCAGCGCGCCTTGCGTATCCAAAACATAATGCACAAATTTGAGGGCGTGTTCCTTTTCTTCGTCCGCCTGTTCAAAGAACAATTTGGAAAGCAGACTCAATTTTTGCGTTTGAAAATATCCGGCAATGCTTAAGTATTGCAGGGACGCGCCATATTCATTCGCAATTTGTTGATTAATGAACTGGTTAAGTTTTTGGCTGATTAACATGAGAACTCCTTATCGGTTTTCTAAAGAAGTCTATTATAAAGGGCTTAGGTTAGAGTTGTGTTAGTAGCCCCTTTTGGCGCTTGACTTCCCTCCCCCAACTGGATGAAAATAGCGGCTATGGATTATAAAGATTATTACAAGATCCTCGGCGTGGAACGTAAAGCCAGCGCGGACGAAATTCGCTCGGCCTATCGCAAACTGGCCATGAAATACCACCCCGATAAAAATCAGGGCGATAAAAAAGCCGAAGATAAATTCAAAGAAATCAACGAGGCCTATCAGGTCTTAAGCGACGAGCAAAAACGCGCCAAGTACGACCAACTCGGCAGTGCCTACTCCAACTTTCGGACAGGCGGCGGCAAAGCGCAGGATTTTCAATGGGATGATTGGTTTCAGCAAGGCGGCCAAGGCGGGGCAAATTATTCCACGGGCAATCCCTTTGGCGGCGGGAGCGGCGGCGTGGGCGGTTTCTCCGATTTCTTTCGGATGATGTTCGGCGAGGCCATGCGCTCTTCCATTCGCAACAACGCCCCACAGGGCTATCAACAGGAAGCTGAAATTACGCTGGAAGAAGCCTATCACGGCACAACCCGCCAACTGCAAACGAGCGCGAGGAAGTTACAGGTACGCATCCCGGCCGGGGTGAAGGTCGGTTCAAAGGTCCGGGTGGCAGGCGCGGGCCCAGATGGAAGCGATTTATATCTGATCATCAACATTGCCGAAGATGCGCGCTTTGAAATCAATGGCTACGATCTCACCACCACCGCGCATGTGGACGTCTTCACCTTAATTCTCGGCGGCGATGCCGACGTGGAAACGCCAACCGGCAAAGTCAAATTAAACGTCCCCGCTGGAACCCAGCCGGAAGTCGTCTTTCGTTTGGCCGGGCGCGGCATGCCGCACCTCAAAGACGCCAAAACCAAAGGCGATTTGTTCGTTAAATTGAAAGTGCAAATTCCAAAATACCTTTCCACAAAACAGAGGGAATTGCTCGAAGAAGCCGCTCGCATTAAGTTTTAAATTCAGGAGATTCGCATGAACAAGAAAAGTTTATCTGCGTTGATTGTTTTAACTTTGGCTGTTTTAGCCTGCCGCGCCTCATTCAACAACGCGCCGCCTTCCACGCCGATTGCCAGCATTCCGACGGTTGTGCCAAACGCCGGAACTTCACAAAACCCAACTGAAAATCAGGATGCGTTGGTGGCTTTGTACGAACGCGTCAGCCCGGGCACGGTGGCGATCATCACCGATCAGGGTCAGGGAAGTGGGTTCGTCTACGACGACGCCGGACACATCATCACCAACTATCATGTGGTCGAAGGCGCAAAGACCATTGAAGTGCGTTTCACCTCCGGCTTTATGAGTTACGGCACGGTGATTGGGACGGATTTGGACTCAGACATCGCCGTCGTGAAAGTGGATGCGCCCGCTGAAGAACTGCATCCCGTTCCGCTCGGCGATTCAAGCGCGCTGAAGGTGGGTCAGACTGTCATTGCCATTGGCAACCCGTTTGGCTTAAACACCACCATGACGGTGGGCATCGTTTCGGCGGTGGGCCGCACGCTGGATTCCGCGCACCAAAGCCCGGATGGCGGCATCTTCACGGCTGGCGACATCATCCAAACCGACGCGGCGATTAACCCCGGCAACTCCGGCGGACCGCTCTTCAACCTGAATGGCGAAGTCGTCGGCGTGAACCGCGCCATCATCAGCAACAACTCCAACGCCAACGGCCAGCCGACCAACTCCGGCATTGGCTTTGCGGTTTCGGTGAACATCGTCAAACGCGTCACGCCTACTTTGATCAAAGACGGCAAATATGATTATCCCTATCTCGGCATTTCCTCAATCAACTCCTTAACGCTGGAGATGGTGGAAGCCTTGAAGCTCAAGCAATATACTGGCGCGTACGTCACGAAAGTCGCCGCTGGCAGTCCGGCGGATCAGGCGGGCGTAAAAGCGGGAACGCAGGAAACCAGCCTGGCGGGCCTGCCCGCCGGAGGCGATTTAATCACCGCGATTGACGGCCGCCCCGTGCGCACCTTCGACGAATTGCTCTCCTACCTGATCACCAACAAAGGCCCCGGAGACGTCGTTACGCTCACCGTCTTGCGCGGCGCAGAATCAGCGGATTTACAAATCACTTTGGGTAAAAGACCCTAAACGTAAAGCCCCCCGAATTCAATAAAAATTCGGGGGGCTTTTTTATTTCACCGCCGTACGATAAGATTTATCTTGTCCATAAAAGGCAAGATGAACCTTACTATACGGCTCAACTTCTTAGCCCTATAAACATTTATTACGTAGAAAGGTTTAACTTTAAGATTGGGCGGGGTAATCGAAGTAGTGTAATATTGTTTCTGTAATTTCAGCCGACAAACCAACTTTTCCCAAGGACAATTGCAAAATAAATTTTCTTTTCTTAAACAGGACAATGCCATCTTTTATAGAATCCTAAGCGCTCAGTTTCGGCAGGATTAATCTTTCTCGGATACAATCCTTTAACCGAGGAGCGTGCATGGATTTACAACTAAAAGACAAACGAGCGCTGGTCACGGGTTCGTCGCGTGGCTTGGGATATGCAACTGCCCATTTGCTTGCAAAAGAAGGCGCAAGGGTTGCAATCAATGGGCGCGATGAAAAGAAAATCAAAAGCGCGGCTGAAAATATAAGTAAAGAAACAAAGTCACAAGCGCTTGGGCTGGCTGGCGATGTGAGTTCGCCGGATGTCCCTGAAAAATTAATTCAATCCGTTGTTGATTCTTTTGGCGGGTTGGATATTCTCATCACCAACACCGGCGGCCCGGCCTCCGGCTCGATTGATTCGCTCAGCGAAGCGGATTGGCAAATCGGCGTGGATTTATGCCTGATGACTCATGTGCGTTTGATTAAAGCCGCGCTTCCATTTTTACGGACCTCGGACTCGGCCAGCGTGCTGACGATTACTTCCGTCTCGGCCAAACAGCCGATTGCAAATTTATTGTTATCCAACAGCCTGCGCTTGGCGACGATTGGACTCACCAAATCTCTGGCGCTGGAATTGGGCAAGGAAGGCATTCGCGTCAACTCGATTCTGCCGGGTTGGACGGAAACCGAACGCGTCACAGAGTTGATGAATGTTCGGGCCACCGCGAATCAATCATCGGTGGAGGAAGAGACGCGCAAACAAACTGCGGCCAGCGCCTTGGGGCGCATCGGTCAACCGGCAGAGTTTGCCAATGCGGCCGTGTTCCTCTCCTCCCCCGCCGCGTCTTACATCACCGGCGTAATGTTAAATGTAGATGGCGGCATTTATCAGGGGACGTTGTAATGAACAAACTTTCCACGCTTACTAAAAACTCGCTCATCGTCGCCAGCCTGTTTCTTTTGGATAAAGTTCTCGCGTTTTTCTTCACGCGCATTTCGATCAACTTATATGGCAATGAAGTGGCGCTCCTCGACACGTACAACGCCGCCAACAACCTGCCGGACGTTTTGTTTGCATTAATTTCCGGCGGCGCGCTGGCCATGGCCTTCATCCCGCTGTTGACGGAATACCTCACGCTTCAAAATCGCGCCGCCGCCTGGGATTTATTTTCCCGCGTGGTGAATGTGGCTTTTGTGGTCACCGGCGGATTTGCCGTTCTAATCAGCGTCTTAGCCGAGCCGATTGCGCGGCTGGTGATTGCGCCGGGCTTCAGCGCGGAACAATTACATTTGCTGGTGGAGTTGATGCGCCTGAACTTGATTGGCACGATTATTTTTTCAGTCAGCGGATTGGTTTCAGCTTCGCTACAAGCCAATCAATCTTTCGTTTTGCCCGCGCTCGCGCCGACAATGTACAACGTGGGGCGCGTCTTCGGCGGGTTATTTCTTGCGGAACGCTTTGGCATTCATGGGCTGGTCTATGGCGTGATCCTCGGCGCGGCTTTACATTTGCTCATTCAACTGCCCGGGCTTTTCAAGTTTGGCTTTCGCTGGACGCCCGCGCTTAATTTGCGACACACCGGTTTGATTGAAGCGCTCAAGTTGATGGCTCCGCGTTTATTGACGATGGCGGGCATTCAGTTCGTGGTGATCGCGCGTGACAACCTGGCCTCGCGGCTGGATCAGGCGGGCGCGGTCTCTTCCTTAACCTACGGCTGGATGATTATGCAAGCGCCAGAAACGGTCTTAGGCACAGCCCTGGCCACCGCCCTGCTCCCCGCGCTTTCAGAATATGCCGCGCGCGCAGATTGGGCGGGCTTCCATAAAACGCTCGAACGGGCCTTGCGCGTTTTGATTTCGCTGACGATTCCAATTGCGGCGGTGATGGCCGCGGGGATTCATCCGCTGGTGCGGGCCGTCTTCGGCTTTGATGAAGCGACTTCCGCCCTGCTCACCGCCACCACCCGCGCTTATTTATTAACTCTAACAGGCTTCACCATTCATGAAGTTGCGGCGCGTTCCTTCTATGCGCGCAAGGAACCGCTCTTTCCGCTGTATGCGGTCATCCTGCGTCTGATCATGTTCCTGGGAATTGGGCTAATCGGGCTGACGTTCTTCCCGAAGGTTGGCGCGCCAGTCATCGCCTTTGCCGAAATTGCCCTGCTGGTGGAAGCGATTATCCTCTTTCATTGGCTCTCCAAACGCACGCACGAGCCGCTTCATGTGGGCAGTTCCGTTTGGCGCGGGTTGTTCTCAGCCGCCATCGGCGGCATCGTGACGTATTTGATCGCGCTCTATTTGCCCGGCGGGGCAGTGATTACGGCCCTAATCGGCATGACGGTGGGCGGGCTGGTCTCGCTGGCGCTGGTTTGGTCTGATGCCAAACTACTTTTTAAGTTATGATTAACGGCGTAAGATTCATCCCTGTTTTGAAAGCCGTCGCCGCCAATTTGTAAAATTCAAAAAACAAAGCAAAGTATAATCATTTTATGACTGACCAACTCGACTCAACTCAACCCAACGAACCCGTCCAGCCGGAGCGCCCTCAAACCGAAAGCGCCCCCAAGCCGGAAGACACCCAACCTCTGCAACCCGTCAAGAAGCCGTCGCGCTGGCGCGCCATCCTCATCTCCAGTTTAGGCTTTCTCGTCCTCCTGGGGCTGGGCGCCTACAGCGGGTATGGCGCCGGTCTGCAAGATCGCAAAGTCGCCAAACAAGCGCTGGATTCACAGCAGGCGGCCGAGCAATATCAATTTGCGCTGGTGGATATTCAGTTCGGGCGCTACGACCTTGCCCGCCAACGCCTGGAACACATCATCTCCATTGACCCCACCTTCCCCGGCGCTTCCGAAAAGTTAACCGAAGTCCTCGTGTTAAGCAGTATCCCCACGCCCACCGTCACGCCCACCTTAACCCCCACGCCAGACTTCAGCGGCGCAGAAAGCGCCTACGAACGCGCCCAACAACTGATTCTGGCGCAGGATTGGCCCGGCGCATTGGGCGCTTTAGACACCATCCGCAAGTTAGACCCCAGCTATAAAACCGCGCAAATAGACGGCATGTATTATTTTGCCCTGCGCAATTATGGCGTGGATTTGATCACCAAACAGGGCAATTTGGAAGGCGGCATTTATCAACTCTCGCTGGCCGAAAGGTTCGGCCCGCTGGATCGCTCCGCCGAAGGTTTGCGTGAAGGCGCCCGCTTATACATCACTGGCGCATCCTTCTGGGAGTTGGATTGGTCGCAAGCGGTCACTTACTTCGCCGAAGTAGGTACCGGCTGGCCTTCTTTATGGGACGGCACAATGACCGGCTCGCAACGCTACTATCAAGCCTCCATGCGCTACGGCGACGAATTATTCGCGCAACAACGCTACTGTGACGCCTACCAACAATATCAAAACGCCAGCGCCTACGGGCAATTGGACTCAACCGCCGATGCCAACTCCAACAAGTCCTATATCGAGTGCTATCCCGCCACGCCCACCCTGGCCGCCACCGCCACCCTCGCCGTGACCGATACGCCTGCTCTGCCGCCTACAGACACCCCAGCGCCTACGCCCACGCCCTAATCATGCCCCAACCTGCCGCGTGGATTCTGGCGCTGATCTATTGGTTGCACATGCTCGCCACTGTGATTTGGATCGGAAGCCTGACCGCCATCTTTCTGCTCGTCCTGCCCGCCGCCAAACGGACCTTGAGCCTGGCCGACCAATTGAGCTTTATCTCCGCCGTCCAAAAACGGCTGGAGCCGATCGCCTGGTTTAGCATCGTCCTGCTCACCGCCAGCGGGCTGATTCAAATGAGCGTCAACCCGCATTACGACGGTTTCATAAACATCAGTACGCAATGGTCCATCGCCATGCTGGTCAAACATCTGCTGGGCGTGGCCATGATTATCGTGATGGCCGTGCAAACCTGGGAAACGCTCCCCGCCATTCACCGGATTTTGTTAATCAAACACAAAGCCAATACCGCCGAGTTGGAAAAGCTAAATCGCAAAGAAAACCTTCTGCTCCAAATCAACATCTGGATCGCGATTCTGGTTTTATTAGCCACTGGCTTTGCCAGAGCGTCGTAAGCGTAAACAAAAACTGGAGAGTCTTGCGACTCTCCAGTTTTTGTTTATCAATTCACCTTACGCGCCCTCATCCTCAACCCTCGCGAAGCATCCCGTTGGAGAAGGGAGTCCCCTCTCCCGTTGGGAGAGGGTTAGGGTGAGGGAGAATTTACGAATTTTCGCAAAACTGCGTAAGGTGAGTTATCAATTCGACTACAACGCGCTGGAGCGGCTTTCAATCCGCTGTTTGGCTCGGGCGATAAAATCGTTCAGCGTAATGTTATTTTCCTGCGAACCATCCCGCGCGCGCAAAGAGACCAGCTCCGCTTGCATCTCGTTATCGCCCACCACCAGCATATACGGAACTTTCATCAACTGCGCCGAGCGAATCTTGGCGTTCATCCGTTGAGACGATAAATCCGCATGGGCGCGAATGCCCTGTGCGCGGAGTTCTTTCGCAATTTTTTCAGCATACTCATTCTGCCCATCCGTGATGGAGATGACGCGCACTTGTTCCGGCGAAAGCCAGACGGGGAAATTTCCGGCGTAATGTTCCAGCAAAAAGCCGACCATGCGCTCATGCGTGGAAAGCGGCGCGCGATGAATGCACAGCGGAACTTCATCCTGCCCGTCTTTGTTCGTAAACTTCAAATCAAATTTGGGCGGCACGGCAAAATCCACCTGATTTGTGGCCAGCGAAAACTCGCGTCCAATCGCCGACCAAATTTGCACGTCAATCTTCGGGCCGTAAAATGCGGCTTCGTCTTCCTCTTCTACGTAGGGAACGCCGCCATTGTCCATTGCGCGGCGCACCATGTCTTCGGTCTTGATCCAGAGGCGTTCATTATCCACGTATTTCTTCCCCAGCCCGGCTTTGGAATGAAGCGAGAGTCGCATGACATATTTTTCAATGCCAAATAATTCAAAATATTTGCGGTACAAATCCACCACGCCCATGAATTCCTGCTCAAACTGTTCTTCAGAAACGTAAATGTGCGCATCGTTCATTTGCATCGAGCGCACGCGCATCAGCCCGAAGAGTTCGCCGGATTTCTCGTAGCGGTAGCACGTCCCATATTCCGCAAGGCGAATCGGCAGGTCGCGGTACGAGCGGCCCTTCGCGCCAAAAATTTTATGGTGCATCGGGCAGTTCATCGGCTTGACGTAATACTTCACGCCTTCCAATTCCATCGGCGGATACATGCTCTCGGCGTAATACGGCAGATGACCAGAGCGCAAAAATAAATCTTCCTTCGTTAAGTTGGGCGTGCGCACGCGCGAGTAGCCCGCCGCCTCTTCCATTTCCTTGGCGAGCTTCTCCAACTCTTCAATCAAGATGCCGCCGTTGGGAAGCCAAAGCGGCAACCCTGGTCCAACCTCATCGTCAAAGATGAAGATTTCCAACTCCTTGCCCAGTTTGCGATGGTCGCGCTTTTTCGCTTCCTCCAACTGGTGGAGATATTCTTCCAGTTGTTTTTTATTTTCCCAGGCCGTGCCATACACGCGCTGGAGCATCTTGTTATTTTCATCGCCGCGCCAATACGCGCCCGCAATGGACATCAACTTGAACGCGTCCTGCTTAATCTCTTTCGTATTTTCCACGTGCGGGCCGCGGCATAAGTCCGTAAACGTATCCTGCTGATAAATCGAAATCTCCGGCTTTTCTTTCAGCGGATTGCCATATTCGTCCGTTCCGCCTTTTTCCAGGCCTTCGATCAACTCCAGCTTATACGGCTGGTCGGCAAAAATCTGCTTCGCTTCTTCCGCCGAAATGACCGTCTTCTTGAACTCATGCTTGCCTTGCACAATCTGACGCATCCGTTTTTCGATGGCTTGCAAATCTTCGGGCGTCAGGTTGCGCGGCAGGTCAAAATCATAATAGAAGCCATTCTCCACCGGCGGGCCAATGGTCACCTTCCCGTCCGGGAACATCTCCATCACCGCCTGCGCCATCACATGCGCCGCCGAGTGACGAATTTTGTATAAATAACTGTCTGCATATTTTTCCTGAACTTGTTGCGACATTTTCGCTTCCTTTCTTTTTGCAGACGATAGACCGTAGACCTTTGACCGTTTTTACGGTCGCTTGTCCATCGTCAATTGTCCAAATAAAAAACTCTCGCCCACAACGGGGCGAGAGTTTTAACTCACGCGGTTCCACCCGATTTATATTCGTTTACTAGTTGAACGAATATATCTCTTCAGCCGCTAACGGAGCAACCCGTTCAACTTACTCAGCGATCGCTGATCGCTTTTCCGCTTCACGCTCGCAAGGGGTTTTCTGTAAAACTTTCTGGAAGAAACTCTCAACGACCATTTCTTCTCTCTGTCAGCACGTTTTTACATACTCGTCTTGGTCAAAGCTTCTTACTAATTTACTGGTCACTGTTCACTGACCTTGTGGACGAGATAGGGCTCGAACCTACGACCTTCGCGATGTCAACGCGATGCTCTAACCAACTGAGCTACCCGTCCAAAGGTTGACATTATAACGAGAGGCCGATTTTTTTGCAACCTGAATTTTGAGCCGCGCGCTTGCGGTATAATCCCCTCGCTATGGCGCGAAAGAAAACCCCCGAAGACCTCTCTGTGGAAGAACTACGCCGCCTGCTGGTGGAAAAACGGCGCGGGGCCCGCAAAGAACGGCTGGATCAATATCGCCGCACCGGGCGCGTGATGACGGTGGCTCCCAACCTCGCGGAGGAAGTTGCGCCGCTGGCCACGCCGATTATTGATACGGCGGAGGAAACTGAATCCACGACCGGGCAGGTTGCGGCGAGCCCGAAGCGCAAGGCGATGGATCGCCTGCTCCTCGGCATTGAAATCATCGCCGTGCTGGGGTTAATCGCCGTGCTGATCAATGGCATGGGGCTTCTGCGAACGTTGAACAGCGAAGTGGCCAATGCGATCAGTTTGGACACGCTGACGCCCACGCCGTTGGTGATGGCGGTAGTGCTTCCTTCCGGGCATACCCCGCCCGACGCAAACGGCAACACCGCGCCCAACGATGCGGAAATTCCAGAGCATTTACGTCCCATGGTGCAATCGCTGGCGAACATTCCGCTCCCCACTCCGGCGCCCAACCAGGCGGTGCGTTTGCAAATCCCCGCCATTCAGGTGGACGCGCCGATCATTCAGGGCGACGGCTGGGAACAGTTGAAAAAAGGCGTGGGCCAATACATTGGCTCGGCCCAACCCGGAGAAGGCGGCAACGTGGTTTTGTCCGCGCATGATGATGTGTACGGCGAAATTTTCCGCTATTTAGATCGGCTTTCGCCGGGCGATCAGGTGATTGTCTATTCACAACAACGGCAGTTTACCTATATCGTGGATCGCACGGTGATCGTTGAGCCGACCGCCGTGGAGGTAATGGCTTCCACCGGCTCCCCCACCGTCACTTTGATTTCGTGTTATCCGTATCTGGTCAACAATAAAAGAATCGTGGTGTTTGCCCGATTACAAAATTAGGAGAAAATAAAATGGCTAAGAAAAATAAACGTCCCGTAGGCAAGACCCCCGCTGTGAGCGCGATTCCGGCCCAACGCGCGGAGTTCGCTCCCGACTATACCAACGTGAAAAAAGATTTGGCGCGAATTGGAATCTTGGCGGGCAGTCTCTTTGGCGCGTTAATCGCTCTGGCTTTTATTTTGAAATAAAGCGGTTGAGCGTTGTGCGTCTCAGGCAATCAGGCTTGCCCATCAGCACACGGCGAGCCATCAAGGATATCCAATATTTTTGAACATTAAATGGAAGTAGCCTCAATGATAAACGACTTAAGCAATTCACCTCTCACAGGGAACGAAGCTCTTCATAACGAAGATAAAATGTTGAGCCTTTCAGTCTGGGCCAATATATTTTCCTGGATAATGCTGGCGGGGTATCTTTTGTCTTCTTTAGGACAATTCGTCGTTTCAATTCAAGACTACCTGCAGAACAACGGCGCCGCATTTGTGCAAGACTCAGTTCTGACTTACCTGGCCATGCAAATTAATTTTTGGGTAAACCTTCTATTAATGCCAGTCGTCGGCGTGGTCTATTTTCTGATTTTGCAAGCCGTCTCTCAAGGTCTTTTAATGCTCATTGATCTCAACGAAAACAAACGCAAGTAATAAATACAAAATCATTAATGACAGCCGAACATTGTGCATCTCCTGCTCATACGCAGGTCAAACCAATCAATGGAGGTAAGCATGTCGCAAAACGGGATTCACGCTCTAGTCGGGGTCGCGGCTCGTAAATGGGCTCCCCAAAAAGAATGGCTACTGATTGGCGTTGTCTTGGGGAGTATGGCTCCCGATCTGGACAATCTGGCAGTGGCGTACGTAACCTTAACCAAAGGGGATGCGCACGCCCTGCACCGTACCTTTACGCACAGCTTCTTCACGATTTTGGCAGTTTTGGCGGCGTTTTATCTCATTGCCATGCTAACCAAAAACCAAAAGTGGAACAATTTGGGAATTGGGCTGGGGATTGGCATTCTCTTGCACATCCTCCTCGATCTGGCGCTTTGGTTCAACGGCGTTGAATTGCTTTGGCCGCTTGGGGGCGAACTTAATTTCTGGGCAGGGTTCACGCCTCCCGCGTGGCTGAGCGTTATTTTGGACACGGGAGAGTTTTTAGCGTTTGGTTTGTATTTTCTCCTGCTCATTTCGCTGTCCCGCAAGCACAATACAGATTCTGAGCGACAAGGCTCAGTAAAAAATCTGGCCTATGTCGAATTCGCGCTCTTTGTAATTTTTGCGACGCTATTTCTCGCCAAAGGCTCCACCGGACTGCCCTACACAATTTACGGAGCCTTATATTTAATCTCGCTGATTACGGCGCTGGTCATTACCGTAAAAATGAAAAAGACCATTGAGTTGGTCTAAGCGAAAGTAAACTGCTTCAAAGCCTGCCCACCAAATTCTGGCGGGCAGGCTTTTTATTAGGTTGAACGCCCGCGCCGCTTAAAGATATAATGCCTTCACTATGTCTGACCCAACCTTTGAAGTGACGTTTGAAAAATTAACCTATGGCGGCGAAGCGCTGGGGCGCCTGCCCGACCAGCGGGCGGTGTTCGTCCCCTTTGGTTTGCCGGGCGAACGCGCGCGGATTAAACTCACCGAGGATAAAAAGAATTTTGCGCGCGGCGAAATCGTGGAGATTTTACAACCTGCGGCGCAAAGGATTGTTCCGCGATGCGTTCACTTCACCCGATGCGGGGGCTGTCACTATCAACATCTGGCGTACGCCGATCAATTGACTGCAAAAACTGAAATCCTCAGGGATCAACTGCAACGAATCGGGAAGATCGCCAACCCGCCCATCCACGCGATGGTTGCGTCTCCACTGGCGTGGAACTATCGCAACCACATCCAATTTCATCTGACGCCGGAAGGTCGCTTGGGCTTTGTAAACGCCAAAGAGAACGCAACGCTGGCGCTTACGGAATGCCATCTGCCTGAAGCTGAACTAGACTCGTTGTGGAAAACGCTCAACTTTGAATCCAACTTAACCATCGAGCGCGTCTCTTTTCGCAACGGGTCAGATTGTTTGCTGATTCTAGAATCTACAGAGCCAGAAACGCCGGAAATTGAAATTGAAGCCGATATTTCAGTCGTGCATGTGTACGAAAACCATTCGGTGGTGATTGCCGGACAGGATCATACAACGCTGGAAATCCTTGGGCAAACGTTCAAAGTTTCAGCTTCTTCATTTTTTCAGGTGAACACAAAAATGGCGGAAAAAATGGTTGAGCATTTAATCGCTCAATTGACTTTTGGCGAAACGCCCATCACTTTATTGGACTTGTATTGCGGCGTGGGGTTGTTCTCAAAATTCTTTGCGGACAAGGCGCAAAGAATTATCGGCATTGAAGCCGCCCCTTCCGCCTGTGAAGATTTCGTCGCCAATCTGGACGAGTTTGAAAATGTTGAACTCTACGAAGGCCCCGCCGAAGAAATTCTACCCAAACTTACCGATCAAATTTCCGGCACAGTCTATTGCATTGTGGACCCGCCGCGCGCCGGAATTGAAAGACATGCGTTGGATGCGCTCGTCAACATCAAACCGCAAATCATCGCCTACGTTTCCTGCGACCCGGCCACGCTGGCCCGCGATGCGGCCCGGTTCATGGCGGCTGGCTATCAGTTGAAGCAGGTCACGCCGTTTGACTTGTTCCCGCAAACCTATCACATTGAAGCGCTGGCCATTTTTGAAATTTGATGTTTAAGCCGCTGGGCGATGCCGCCATGCTGGTTGAGCTCGGCCAGCAGATTGACCCGCTGATTAATCAACGCGTGCATGCGCTCAATTTTCTGTTACGCGCCGTCGCCGGAATTATCGAAACCGTTCCGGGCTATTGCACGCTCTTGATTCATTATGACGCGTTGAATTATTCGTTCGATCAAATCAAAGTCATCGTGGAGGAAAAAATGAATCAGTTGGGGGAAATGCATCCGGAAACGGGACGCAGGCTGGAGGTCCCGACGCGCTACGGCAACGCATCCAACTCCGACATTGGGCTGGTGGCCGCGGCGAAAAACATTTCCATAGCCGACGTGATTCGCATCCACGCTGAAAAAGAATACCGCGTGTATATGATGGGCTTCACGCCGGGCTTTCCCTATTTGGGGATTTTGGACGAACGCCTTAAGATGCCGCGCCTGCCAACGCCGCGCAACCAAACCCAGGCGGGTTCGGTTGCGATTGCCGGTTTGCAAACTGGAATTTATCCGCTGGCTTCGCCGGGCGGCTGGCATGTGATTGGCTGGACGGCGTTGAAGTTGTTTGACCCAAATAACACAGCGCCGTTTTTGTTTGCGCCCAACGACGTTGTGAAATTCATCCCGCTGGATGCGGCCGATGCTTGAAGCGCTGGAAGTTTCCGGCGTGGCTACGTTTCAAGACCTGGGGCGGAGCGGATATCAACAGTATGGCCTGCCAGTTTCGGGGGCGTTGGATTGGTTCGCCTATCAAATCGTCAATCGCCTGTTGCATAATTCGCAAAACGCCGTCGTCCTCGAAATTGGACTGGGCGAAATAGTTTTACAAGCCAAACGCGATTGCGCGCTGGCGGTCACCGGCGCCGGGTTTGAAGTTCAAAACTACGTCTGGACGTTTCCGCTCTGGACTTCGTTTTATGTGCGGGCAGGCTGGACGGTGCGGATAAAAAAAATTGGCGGCGGCAATTGGGCCTATTTGGGAATCGCTGGCGGGTTTAAGACTCCGCAGGTTTTAGGTTCTGCGTCCGCATATTTGCGCGGCGGAATGGGCAGGCTGATTCAAGCCGGGGATATTTTAGAAAGCGGGACGCCTTCCGCCGAGTTGTCGAAACTGGTTGCGCGGAATTTCGCTCCGCAAGCGGCCATGCCTTATAGCCAAACGCCAACGCTGGGGGTAATTCCCGGCCCGCAAAGGGCGCGGTTTAATCATACTTTTTTTGAAACGGAATATACCGTGAGCCAGTCTTTTGACCGGATGGGCTATCGTTTGGCCGGGCCGGCGGTCCAAGCGTTGGATCAAACTGAATTGATTTCAGAAGGGATGACAACGGGCAGTATTCAGATCACCCCGCAGGGCCAGCCGATTGTGATGCTGGCCGATGCGCCGACGACGGGCGGCTACCCGAAAATTGCCAACGTCATCACGGCGGATTTGCCCATATTGGCGCAATGCGAAGCCGGTATCAGCCGAATTCGTTTTAAGGAAGTAAGTTTGGAAGAGGCGCAGGCAAAATATAAAGCCCTCGCGCAGACGGCGGCAAAGCCATGCTGAAGATAGACCTGAATTGCGACCTCGGCGAAGGCTTTGACAACGACGAAGCGTTTTTGCCTTGCGTCACTTCCATCAACCTGGCCTGTGGCGCACACGCCGGAGATGAAACGACGGCGCGCATGGTGTTGCGCTGTGCCAAAAAATTTCAGGTCAACGTGGGGGCGCATCCCAGTTGGGAAGATCGCGAAAATTTTGGCAGAAAAGAAGTGGAACTTGGCGTTGAAGAGGCGGAACGAATCGTTTTCAATCAGCTTGCGTGGCTGGCCAGAATCGCCGCAGAAGAATCCATCCAACTGACGCACGTCAAACCGCATGGCGCATTGTACAACCAGTCCGCGAAGGATGTGGAACTCGCCCGCGCCGTGGCGCGGGCGGTTAAACGGTTTGACGACCATTTAATTTTGGTGGGGCTGGCCGGTTCAAAACTGATTGAGGCAGGAAGCGAACATCAATTACGCGTAGCGCGTGAGGGCTTTCCAGACCGCAGATACAACGCGGATGGAAGTTTGCTTTCAAGAAGCGTTGCAGGGGCAGTCCTAGAATCGCCCGCTGAAGTGGCCGCTCAGGCTTGGCGCTTAATTCAAAGCGGCGGGCTGGATACGCTCTGTTTGCATGGCGACCATCCAAACGCCGTTGCAAACGCCCACCTGCTCAAACAGGCGCTGGAAGCCAACGGCGTAAAGATCATCGGCTTATAAAAATGGCGATTTCAAAATTGGACGCGGACGAGCGCTGATGGACACGGAAAAAACCACCTTTTGCGTTTTCCGCGTAAATCCGCGTCCCAAAAGAAAAGTGTCGGGGCGCTTTGTTGATAAAGTCTATTATTTTTGCATCACCCGTTTGCAAGCACAATCACTTTATCCGCTTCAGAGAAGGCGACTTTTTCCGACTTCTTCGGGTTGGTGTGTACTCCATAGGATTTCTCCACCGCATGGCTTTGATTCAACAAGCGATAGCCAATCGCGGTTTCGCCGCGCCGCCGGGCCGCTTCAAGGATCGTATAAAAATCCACAGGGCTTTCGATTTCCACATAATCGCTTATTGGCTTCAGGTAAATCTCCGCGCCTTCCGGGTCGAACATGTCGGTAAACACGCCGAGCAGGTCGGGGTCTTCGGAGAGTTGCGTCATCATCAGGCTGACCAGATGTTCGCTGACGATAAAGTCATCCACCTGGGCGGCTTCGGCCAACTCACGGTTACGCAGGTCGAGCATTTCGCTGACGATGGAAAACGGCGTACTATCTTTTTCGGCGATGTCGCGCAGATGGAGAAGCGTGACGAGCGTAATCGCATCCGCATCTTGAACGTCCAGATGGCTGTAGGCCAAAACGATCACATGGTCGTATTCGGAGGCTTCCAACTTTTCGAGCAGGTCGCGGTTGCGGATGTCGCCTTCCAACACGGTCAGTTTTTGGTTGGTCAGTTTGCCAACTTCCAATTTGATTTGTTTTTCAAGCTCATAAATATCTGAAACAATCGTCAATTGCGAGCCTTTGGCCACGTAGTTATCCAACTCACGGACGATGGTGGAGCCGGAGCGATTCCAGCCGAGAATGAGGCCGCGCTCTGGCTTGGGCGTGGAGCCTTTTCCGGTTTCGTGAATCTGGCTGAGGCTTGGCGCGATGCGCGCATTGGAAAGAGCAATTTTATCGTCGTCTTCGGCGATCATAAAAAGCTGGTCGCCGGATGCGATGCGCGTCTCCATCGGCGGGTTCATCGTCACCGTGCCATCCGCTTTACGCAGGCCCATCACCGCGCAAGTTTCAAATGCGGAGAGAGCTTCGCTATAAGTTTTGCCGACGAGCGCGGGTTCGGCTTTGAAATAAATTTCATCGCCGCCAAAGTTCATCAACTCGGTGTAGACGATGGACAGCCCGCTCTGGCGCGAAGTTTGCGCGACGACGCGCGCGATTAAATCATTGGTGAGGATTGGCAAAACCTGATCTTTTGCGCCCAACATTTTGACCACGTTCATGTTTTGCGGAGCATGAATTTGCGTGACGATGTGATACGGCTCGGCGCGACGATTGGGATTGTTGGTAATGGCCAACACGGCCTTGATGACGTTCGTATCCGGGTCGGCGCCTTCGGCGAGGACGATGATCGAGCGCGCGGTGTGCGGGCTGGCAATTTCAAGGTCGTTCAGGTCAATGGGACTGCCCGAGCGGCAGATGATGCGCGTGTTTTTGAAATCGGTAACGCGATCATTAATCGCATCTTCCATCTCGACTTTATCCTGATCGGCCAAGACGACGATGACGGCGCCGCTTTTGCGACTCTCGTTGGCGAGGATTAATTCGGAGAGGACGGTGAAGATTTGCGGCGTCCAGCCGAGGATGAGGGTGTGATCGCTTTCCAAGACCAGCGAGCGGCCTTTACGCAGTTCTTCCATTTTGTCTTCAATGCCATTGTTGATGATGCCGATTAAAGCGCTGACGACGAAGACGCCGCCAAAAGTGACGATGAGCATGATCAGCAGGAAGAAGGGACTGCCAGTATCGCCGCCCATCGTGCCGGAATCGAGCGTGCGAAGCAGGCTCATCCAGGCCACCTCTAGGAAGCTCTCGCCGTTGGGCGCGGTGTGGGTCAGTTTGACCAAAGCGGCGGCGATGAAAATGATCAGCGCCGAAAGGACGAACAAACCAATCAGCATGGCGGGCGTGCCACGGGCCATGAAGTTATCGAACCAATATTGAAATTTTTGCTTGAAGCCTGGAGTTTTCATAAACTCCCTCCTTACGCCGGGTGAAATACTTTGCCCAATTATACGAGCAAATGCTTTCCGCCAAGAGGCCGTTTTTTTCAGCGCGGGCGTTTTTCGGGTAATATTTGGTTGAAGCGTTCTATCTATGAATATCGAAAACTAAAATATCCGCGTCCCAAAAGAAAAGTGTCGGGCGGCTGGTATTTTTCATCCATCAATAAGCGAGGTACAGCATGTTTTCATTTGAGAGTCAGGATCGTCGTCAGCAGGAAGAGCAAATGCGCGCCGAGGGGCGCCTCCCGCCCGGGCAGTCGCTCACTCAAAAATTTCCGGTTTTGCATTATGGGCCCGTGCCGCCGTTCAACCCGGCCGTTTGGGATTTTCGCATCTGGGGCGAAGTGGAGCAGGAAAAGCGCTGGGACTGGAACGAATTTAATCAACTGCCGCGCGCCAAAATTGAGATGGACATCCATTGCGTCACGAAGTGGAGCAAGTTCAACACGGTTTGGGAAGGCGTTTCGATTAAGGCTCTGCTTGAGCATGGGTTTTTCAAACTCAAGCCCGGGGCCACGCACGTCATGCAACATGCCGAATATGGCTTCACGGTGAACCTGCCTTTGGAAGTCGTCCTGCAGGATACTTTTTTGCTGGCCACACACCTCAACGGCGAAGCGCTCACGCCGGAACACGGCTATCCCCTGCGCGGCGTGGTGGGTTTTATGCCCGGGCGCGAAGACTTGGAAACGCCTTATTTTTGGAAAGGCGCCAAGTGGATTCGCTCGCTGGAATTTATGCCGCAGGATCAACGCGGGTTTTGGGAACAGGCGGGCTATCACAACCGCGCCGACGTTTGGCGCGAAGAACGGTTTGGTTAACTACTCGCCCACAAACGGCCGCAATCTCTGCATCCATGTTTCAGGGCGCTCCAGCGGCGCAAAATCATATTTTTGATACAACCCATGCGCGTCTGCGGTGGTTAAGATCCAACGGCGCACGTCTTTTAAGTTTGGATGGGATAACAGGCTTTCAATCAGCCATTTGCCCAGCCCCGCGCCGCGCGCCTCCGGCTGGATGAAGACATCGCACAAATAGGCCACCACCGCATAATCCGTCACCACCCGCGCCAACCCAATTTGACGATTCTCCGTATAAAGTCCAAAAACCAAAGAGTTGGCCAGCGCCATTTCGGTCTTCTGGCGCGGGCGACGCTTGGCCCAATCCGTTTGCCCTAAAAAGGCATGGATGGCTTCCAGATCCAAACGGGCCGGGTCTGTGCTGATTAAAAAATTAGCGCGTTGCATTTCAAAAATTGGAATCGGGGAGAAAGGGTTCATCCCCTCATGGTATCATCGTTTTCTCAAAGGAGTTCCATGTTAAAACCCATTCGTTGGAATACATTTATCCGCGATATGCTTATCGCTCAACTGGGCTTCGCCTTATTCGGCTTGTCCATCGCCCTCACCATTCGCTCCAACCTCGGCACCAGCACCTGGTCCGTTTTTGAAGTGGCGCTGGCTCAAATTTTCAATTTATCCATTGGCCTCGTCACCATTTTAAACGCATTCTTCGTATTAATCTTCGTTTTGCTATTAAAGGAACAGGTTGGCTGGGGAACGCTGGCCAACATCCTCAGCATTGGCCTCTGGCTGAATTTATTTCTCGGAATCATTCCCTCCATTCAAGGCCAGTGGATTTTACAAAGCCTGATGTTGCTGGGTGGAGTCTTCATGCAGGGTTTTGCCAGCGCCATTTACATTAGCGTAAATGCTGGAGCCGGGCCGCGCGACAGCTTAATGTTGGCCGTGCATCGCACCACCAAATTAAGCCTGCGCCTGGCGCGGGCGGTGATTGAACTGACCGTCTTCCTGATTGGCTGGGCGCTACACGGCCCCGCCGGAATTGGCACGCTGATCTTCGCCCTCTTAATCGGCCCCGCCGTGCAATGGGCGTTCAAAGTATTAAACGTTCGCCCGCACCAGCCCGCGCCGGAAAAAGTTGAAGGCCCGCTCCCCCAACCCGAAGGAGATTGAGATGTTCGAAACGCCCCAGCCGCAAAATAAAAGCGCAACCGCGCTGACGCTCTTCATCATTTTCGCGCTCCCTTTGCCGCTCTGCTTATTTACTTATAGCTTCGTCGCCTGGTATATGAGTCAAATGGCGATTGCCTCCTTAAGTGTCGACTCGCTCAAATGGTCGAGCCTGATAGCGCTCGGCGCGCAAGCTTTCCTCGTCAGCCTGTTAATCGGCCTGCTTTGGTATTTCACAAAAGACGAGCGCTTCAAGCCAGTCTATGCGGGTTGGCTGGGCGCTTCCCTGCTGGCCTTTCCGGCTTTGGGCTTGCGCTTGCTCGGCCCCAACAACGATCAACTCGGCGCAATCGCGCAATTTTTGTTATGCGTCATCAGCGCCGGAATCATCCTTCGCGTTCGCAAAAAGAAAATAGATTGGAAGCGCGGCTCGCTTCCCTTTGGCCTGCTCGTCGCCGGAATCGGATTCCTCCCCTTTGCCTTGTACGGCTCATTCGGCTCGTTCTCCGACGCCTTCCTTAGCCTGCTGGCCGGTTTAGGCTTTGGCCTGCTGGCCGCCACGCTCATGGAAAACTCCAGCGGCCACATCCTGCTGGACGGACTCGGCGTGGGCGCTTTGCTGGCCCTGCTCGGCTCCGCCATCGGCTATGACGGTTCAGAATTGCTCCTCATGGTCATCCTTCCGGCGTTTGCGTTTGCCATCGCGGCCATCCTCCCCTCGCGCCTCGGCGCAGGGAGCGCCGTGGCTTTGCTGGCCTTTGCCGGGCTGGCCATGTTCGACCCAACCGAACTCACCATTGTGCTGGGCGACATTGCCAGCGTGGCCACCCAAACCGGATGGATCGTCATCGCGATTGGGTTGGTCGTAAATGTCACAGCTGTGATTCTGCATTTCGTGGCTGGGCCCGCTTCCGGTCCGCGGACGAAGCGCGCAGTGGGTTGGGCGGGCGCGGGCGTGGTTTGGATCGCCGTCCTCGCCGTGTTTTTCATCCTCGGTCATCCCGGCAATTATGGCGACCGACTCTTTGTCATCTTCAAAGAACAAGCGGATTTGACGCAAATTTCAAAAATCAAAAACCGCGACGAACGCCTGACGGCGGCTTACCAACAATTGACGCAACTGGCCAACGAAGCGCAAGCGCCGTTACGCAATCTCTTTGATCAAACTGGCGTGAGCTATACGCCGTATTATTTGGAAAACGCGATGGAAGTGCAGGGCGGGACGTTGATTCGCTTATACCTGCTCACCCGCCCAGAGGTGGATCGCGTCCTCCCCAGCCCGCGCCTGCGCGCTGTACCCACAGCAGATTCTACGCCCACGCTTTCGCCCGACTCCGCGCCAACGGGCGTGGGTTGGAACATCTCGATGATTGGCGCGGATGAAGTTTGGGATGAGTTTGGCGTACAAGGCGCGGGGATTGTGATTGGCAACTCCGACACCGGCGTGGATGGCGATCACCCCGCCATTCAAAAACAGTATCGCGGCTACAACAGCGGCGACGATTACAACTGGTATGACCCGTGGGAAGGGAGCGCCTCCCCCAACGACCATCAGGGACATGGCACGCACACCACCGGAACGATCCTCGGCTCGTATGGCATTGGCGTGGCCCCCAAAGCCCAATGGATTGCCTGCGTGAATTTAGATCGCAACCTGGCCAACCCGGCCTTTTACTTGGATTGTCTGCAATTTATGTTTGCGCCGTTTCCGCAGGCTGGCAATCCCTTTACGGATGGCGACCCAACTAAAGCCGCAGACGTGCTAAACAATTCCTGGGGATGCCCGGAGATTGAAGGCTGTGACCCGAACGCTTTATTGCCCGCCGCCAATCATCTGCGCGACGCGGGAATCTTTGTGGTGGTTTCAACAGGGAACGACGGCCCGCTCTGCGCCACGGTTCAATCGCCGCTTTCATTATACGATTCCGTTTTTTCAGTGGGCGCAATTGACGAGTTTGGCGACCTGACCAGTTTCAGCAGTCGCGGCCCGGTAACGGTGGACGGCTCGAATCGGGTCAAGCCGGATATCGTCGCCCCCGGCGCGGAAATTTACTCCGCGTTGCCAGGCGGAATGTATGGCGTCAACAGCGGCACTTCCATGGCCGGGCCGCATTTGGTGGGCGTGGTCGCTTTAATCTGGTCGGCCCAACCCAAGTTAATTGGCGATATTGACGCAACCGAACAATTGATTGTTGACACCGCCCGCCCCTACACTGGCGACCAGTCCGTTGGGTGTTTCACCGGCAGTCAGCCCAGCAACGCCTATGGTTACGGCGTTGTGGATGTGTATGAAGCTGTGAAAAAGGCGCTGGATAAGTAACGAAGCCTTAGACGTTCGTTGATTTTGTTATTTCGACGAGCGTCGGCAAGGAGAAATCTGGGGTAACTGTTAGACGTTATCCGCAATAATTTTCCTTTGGTTTTCTCTGTGCGCTCCGTGTTCTCTGTGGTGAGAAAAATCAAAGTCCAACAGCGCTTCAAAACGCCGGTGTTTTGCTTAACTAGACTGCTGATCGTAGAGTCCGTTTTCCGCCCTGTATTTTTCACGCACAGCATCGAGGCTGATTAAGTTGCCGTTTTCTTGCCGCAGGAACCACTGTTCCCAGCCATTGCAAGGCGCGCCATTCATATAGTGACTTCCGGCTTTGTGAATGCTTCCTTCAAAACCGTCCGCCGTGCGGAGCCTTGTATCGGGCTTAATGGTTGCAAAACGAGTTTGATCTTTTGCAAAAAACAGTTTTTGCCCGGCCTGGAGCCAGCCATTTTCAACCAGCGCAGAAAATTCTACTTTCGGCGCAGATTTACTTTTGCTTTTCACGTCAAAAGTTTGCAGGTCAAACGCTTCCGGCTGAACTGCGTCAATTCGCTTTTGCGCCACTTTGATATATTTTGCTTCTCTTTCCAAGCCAATCCAATTCCGATGCAAGCGTTTGGCCACTGCGCCGGTTGTGCCGCTTCCAAAAAACGGGTCCAAGACGACATCGCCCGGATTGCTGGAAGAAAGGATGACGCGATAAAGGAGTGGCTCCGGCTTTTGCGTGGAGTGAGCCTTGGCGCCCTGCTCATCTTTGACTCTTTCCGAGCCGGTCGCCAAAGATAACAGCCACCAATCCGAACGCATTTGTTTTTCTTCATTCAAGCCTTTCATCGCTTGATGATTGAACGTGTATTTTGCGCCTTTGCCAGAACTCGCCCAAATCATGGTTTCATGGGCGTTTGTAAACCGAACGCCGCGAAAATTAGGCATGGGATTGGTTTTGACCCAAATCACATCATTCAACATCCAAAAGCCCAAATCTTGCATAATCGTTCCAACCCGGAAAATATTATGATAAGAACCGATGACCCAAATTGAACCCGTCGGTTTCAAAATTCGCTTGCAAGCCGTCAGCCAGGCTTTGGTGAATTCATCATAAGCTTGGAACGAATCAAACCTGTCCCAGTGATCATCCACCGCATCCACCTTGCTCATGTTGGGGCGGTGCAATTCGTTTTGCAATTGTAAATTGTAAGGCGGGTCTGCAAAAATCAAGTCAATGGATTTTTCAGGCAATGCATTCAGGCTTTCAACGCAATCGCCTTTGAGGATTTGATTTAAGGGCAGTTTCATGCTTTGGCGTCTCCAGCCTTGATTATAAGGTTGATTGACAGCGTCCCAAGGGTTATTTACGAAGAGAGCGATTAATCCCCAGCGCCAGCGCGTGAACAATTTGCATCACAGCCAACGCGCTAAAGACCAGCGTCTGCCAATTGGACTGCCCAGCGGAGAAGCGCCAAAAGCCCAGCGCCGAAGCCAGCCCACCCATCAGCAGGCCCAGCGACAGCGTTTCGCGCCAACGCCAGGGGTTTCGCTCTGGCGTCGCTGGCGCCGCTTGAACGCCGCCCATCATCAGCCCCAAAGCCAGGTCCACAAGGCCCAGCCAAAGCAACTGCCCAACCGAAAGCGCCGCACTCCCCACCGCAAAAGCCAGAATCCCAAGCGCCAAAAATCGACTCACCGCACCCGCCAGCATCAAGCGCAACAAACGCCAGGAAAGGCTCAACGCCTCGCGTCCGGTTTGAATGGCCGCGACCATCGCATCAAAACGATGATCCGGCAAAATTAAATTCGCCGCTTCCTTCGCAATTTCTGTGCCGCTCAACCCCGGCGCAATGCCCACATCCGCCTGACGCAACGCGGGCGCGTCATTTACGCTATCGCCCGTAATCGCCACCGCTTCCCCGCGAGCCTGCAAAGCCTGCACAATTTTCAATTTATGTTCCGGCGCCATCCGCGCAAACACATCCACTTCGTCAATCACATTCTTTAATTCATCCACCGAAAGGGTTTCAATGTCAATGCCGCGCAAGGCGCGTCCGTTTTCGGCAATGCCCAACTGCCGCGCAATTTCCAAGGCCGTCAGCGGATGGTCGCCTGTCAGCAGGAGCGGGCGAATCCCGGCGGCCCGGCACGCGACAACCGCCGACGGCGCGCCCGTGCGGAGCGGGTCCATCAGCCCAAACAGGCCGGTCAGCGTAAGGTTTTGTTCAAGGTCGGTTTGAATAATTTCCGGGATGGAATTTAAGAGACGAAAGCCCACGCCAATTACGCGCATGCCCTGTTTGATCAGGCGCTCGTTCAGCGCTTCAATTCTGGACCGTAAGCCTGAATCGATTTCAAGCGCTTTGCCCTCCGCCCAAACATGGCTGGCCACTTCCAACAGACTTTGCAAACTGCCTTTGGTAAAAGCGATGTAGCGTTTTTCAGAAACGTCCAACCCGGCCAGCGCCTGCGGATCATACTGTCCGAGATGTTGAACTGTAGTCATGCGTTTTCGTTCTGAATCAAAAGGCAGTTCGGCGGCGCGAGGAAAAGAGACATCCAGAGAAGATTTCCAGTAGCCCAGGTGAGCGGCGGCGGCCACCAAAGCGCCTTCGGTGGGATCGCCCAGCGTGTGATGGCGCTCGTCGCCGAGGTCAATTAATTTGGCGTCGTTGCATAAACTTCCGCCAATCGCCGTCAGCGAAAGCGCGGATGGAAGGCGCGCGTCGCCCTGACTGGCGGCGTCCGTCAAATCCAATTCATGTCCGTCAAAATCCGAGATCACGACCGCCCGCCGATCATCCGTGAAGGGCCCGGTTTTATCAGAGCAAACGACGGTCACAGAACCCAGCGCTTCCAACGCTGAAAATCTGCGAATTGATTTATCTTTTAATTTACTTAAGAGCGCGCCCGGCAAAAATACAGCCACGCCCAACGGAACCAGCGCCAGCGCCAACCCAACGCTAACTTGCAAGTTCTCTTCCAACGGAAGCCCCGTTCCATGCGCGCCAGCCAAAAGCAGGATGGAAGCGCCCACGCCCCAGGCCGTAACTGTTTTAGCGAGGCCTTCCGTTTTTCGGCGGAAGGGCGTTTTTTGGGGCTTAATTTTTTGAATCAGGTTGGCAATCTTCCCAAGCTCGGTCTGCATGCCCGTGGCCACCACCAACCCCAATCCGCGTCCTTGCGTCACCAGCGTTCCAAAATAGGCCATGTTGCTATGTTCCCAAAGCGGCAGGGATTCATTCTTGAGCGCCACCGTATGCTTTTCCACAGACCCAGACTCTGTAGTCAGGAGCGCTTCTTGAATCCGCAGGTTGACGGTTTCCAACAGGCGTAGGTCGGCGGGGATGGTGTCGCCATTCCCGATTTGAATAATATCCCCCGGAACCAACTGCGGTTTTGAAATCGGCTTAAAGACTCCGTCGCGTAGAGCCATGACGCTGAGCGAAGCGGTTTGCTTCAGCGCCTGAATCGTCGCTTGCGGACGATCCTGCCAGGCAAAACTCGCAATCAGGTACACAAACGCAAAGCCAAAAATCCATTTTGCGCCCGCTACATCGGCGTTGAGCAGAGCCAGGGTCCCGGCTCCCAGCCAGAGGAGCGTCAGCGGAGCGGTGAGTCGCTCCCCTAAAATTCTAAAGATCGCCCAGTCGTTCTTCTCCACCAGTTGATTCAACCCCACCTGTTGCAGGCGCGTTTTAACTTGCGCGGTGGTCAGCCCAATTTCAAACGAGGATTCTAATTCGCTCAGCGCGGAGGTGGTTTCAAGCGTATGCCAGTTCATTTATTCTTCCAAAACAATTTTAGACAGCGCCAGAATTTTATACAAACCAGATGAGTAAAATCTGATAAATCCGCGTTCTGGCAAAAAAATCGCCCACCGTCTGGTGGGCGATTGGCCTACTATGCTTCTATTTTACCATTCCCATGCGCTTCCCGGCTTCGTAAATCACATCCATGGCGCGCTCAATTTCGCTGGGTTCGTGCGCGGCCGTGACGGTGGCCCGCAGGCGGGCCATGCCTTCCTGCACGGCGGGCGAAACCACCGGCAAAACGAACACGTCGTTTTCCTGACAATACTTCGTCAACTCAAAGGCTCGTTCATCCGAGCCGCATAAAACCGGCACAATCGCCGTGACGGTTAAGAGCGTATCAAACCCCATGCCTTTCAGCCCATCAATGAACAATCGGGTGTTTTGGTTCAGGCGTTCGATCCGCCAGGGTTCGTCCAGAATCACCTTGAAGGATTCGTTGGCGGCGGCGGCTTGCGCGGGCGGTAAAGCGGCGGAGAAAATGTAAGCGCGACTGCCATGTCGCAGGTAGCTGATCAGGTCTTTGTTTCCGGCCACATACCCACCCACCGAAGGGATGGTTTTGCTTAACGTGCCCATCTTGATGTCAATGCCTTCGTAAATGCCGAAGTGTTCTTCAATGCCGCGGCCGGTTTTCCCCAGCACGCCAATCGAGTGGGCTTCGTCAATCATCAGCCAGGCGTTGTATTTTTTGCAGAGTTCAATCGTCTTCGGCAAATCAATGATATCGCCGTCCATGCTGAAGACGGAATCGGCCACGACCAGTTTGGCCACGCCCGCCGGAGCGTTCTTCAACAAGCCTTCCAAATGCTCCATATCGTTATGACGAAAGCGCCGAAACTCCGCGCCCGACATGACGCATCCATCCACAATCGAAGCGTGGTTGATTTTGTCGGAGAAGACGTAATCGCCGCGGCCCATCAGCGTGGAGATGACCGTCAGGTTGGTGACATAGCCGGAGCTATACGTAATCGCCGCCTCGGTATGTTTGAAGTTGGCAATCGTCTCTTCCAATTCGTTGTGCAGGGTTAAAGTCCCGGCCAGGGTGCGCACGCCGTTTGTGCCCGTGCCAAATTTGTCCACGGCTTTTTTGGCGGCTTCGTTAATGCGCGGGTGGTTGACCAGCCCGAGGTACGAGTAAGAGGCGTACATGCCCATCACGCGCCCGTTCACGCGCACTTTCGCGCCTTCCAAAATCTCTTCCACCGGCTGGTTGTAAAAATAAACGTCGTTATCTTTCAGCGTTTGCAAACGTTGACGCAACGCCTCAATCCGTCGAGTTGCGGCGTTATCTGTGTTATGAATATCCATTGAGTTCCTCCGATGCAGAATAGGGTAAGTTTAGTCCAGAGAAAAGGTTCTGTCTAGCGAGTTCTCCAAAAACGGAAATGCGCCGTTTTTCAGTTTTATTCGGCCAGTTTTCGCAGTCCGGCTTCGTCTATGATCTTCACGCCCAGGGTTTTGGCTTTCTCAAATTTTGAACCCGGCGCTTCGCCCAACACCAAATAACTGGTTTTCTTGCTGACGCTATCCACCGTTTTACCGCCGTGGCTTTCAATAAATTCCTTCGCAGCCTCGCGCGAAAAATTGGGCAGAGTTCCGGTGACTACAAAAGTCAGTCCGGTCAATTTGCCGGTTTGGTTTTGGCTGGAGAGCTTTTCCATTTGCGGGTCCACCCCGGCGGATTTTAATTTCTTCAACACCTTTCGATTGGCCGGGCGGGCGAACCAATCCACAATCGAATCAGCGATGTTCGGGCCCAGCCCTTCAATTTGCTGAAGCTCTTCCGCGCTCGCTTGCGCCAAAGCGGATAAACTGCCAAACGCGCGCGCCAGATCGTTGGCGACGACTTCGCCCACGCCGCGAATCCCCAGGGCAATGATCACACGGTTCAAGCGCTGACCTTTAGCCTGCGCAATCGCCCCCAGCAGATTCTCCGCCTTCTTCTCGGCAAAGCCTTCCAGCTTAAGCAAGTCCGCTTTTTGCAACGCGAATAAATCTGCGGCGTCTTCAATCAACCCGGATTCAATCAACTGCTCCACGATCTTAATCCCCAGCCCGACGATGTCCAACGCGCCGCGCGAAACAAAATGTTCAATGTTGCGCAGTAACTGCGCCGGGCAGGCCGCATTGACGCAATACCAGGCCACTTCGCCTTCAAGATGTTCCACCGCCTGGCCGCAGGCCGGGCATTTGGCGGGCGGCTTGAATTTTTTTTCGCGGCCCGAACGCGCATCCGTCACCGGGCCAATCACATACGGAATAACTTCGCCTGCGCGTTTGAGCAAAACGCGGTCGCCCACGCGAATATCTTTTTCCGCAATGAAATCAAAGTTATGGAGCGTGGCCCGTTCCACCGTTACGCCGTTAATTTCAACCGGCTCTAAAACTGCATAAGGGGTTAATACGCCGGTGCGCCCCACGGCCACACCAATTTCATTTAATGTCGTCGTCACTTCGCGCGCCGGAAATTTATAAGCGATGGCGCCGCGTGGGTCTTTACCCACAAAGCCAAGGTCGGCGGCGAGTTTCAAATCGTCCAGCTTAATCACCATGCCATCGGCTTCGTAAGGCAATTGGTCGCGGCCCTGATTGAATGTTTCAGTATAGGTAAGCGCCGCTTCCAAAGCCTTAAAGCGCTTGGAAACGTTCGCCACCGGAAAGCCCAACGCTTTGAGATATTCCAAAACTTCCCACTGTGAAGTTGGAACCGCGCCGCCTTCGGCATGGACAATTTGATAGACCAGCAAAGTGATCGGGCGCGTGGCGGTCAACTCCGGGTCTAGTTGGCGCAGAGAACCAGCGGCCGTATTGCGCGGGTTTTGATACGTCCGCTCCCCCGCTTCTTCCAGCTTCTTATTCAACGTCTCAAAATCTTTAATCGGGATGAAGGCCTCGCCGCGCACCACCAGATATTTCGGCGCTGTCAGCTTGGAATTTACAACCGGAATGCGTAAGGGAATCGCCTTGACTGTGCGTAAATTGCCAGTGATGTCTTCGCCAATTTCGCCGTTGCCGCGCGTGGCGCCTTGCACGAACTGCCCATCGCGGTAATGCAAAACGACGGATAAGCCGTCTATCTTCGGTTCAACGACAAATTGAGCCTGCTCCACGCGGTCGTCCAGTTTTTGGATGCGTTCAAACCACGCCCGCGCATCTTCGGCGCCAAAGGCATTCGCCAGGCTGAGAATCGGCGCGGGGTGGCGAATTTTCTCGAAACGGTCAGCCGGCCCGGCTCCGGCGCGTTGCGTTGGGCTATCGAGCGTAATCCAATCGGGATGTTCCGCCTCAATCTGCTTCAATTCGTTCAACAGGCGGTCATATTCCAAATCGCTGATCAGCGGCGCATCAAGGACGTGATAGCGATAGTTATGGAGGTTGAGTTGCGTTTTCAGTTCTGCATAGCGGGAATGAGGTTGGGCGGGCATGGCGTAATTATACCCAGCGCGGGCCAGACGCCCACAGGCAAAATCAAAATCCGACAACGTAGTTATCGGATTTTGAGCGCTCAATCTATTTTCTTCCAAATATCGGAAGGCGGGCGCGAGAGCGGGCGGGTGAGGGCAGAGAGCCGCGATTCGTAAAACGTCTCTTCGGCGTTGGAAAACCTTGAAATCACAAACAGGTTGCGTAACACCAGGTGTTCGGAAATCTGGCGGGCCTGCTCGCGGGTAGATTCCAGCTTTTCCGCAAATTCGGTGAGGCTAAAGCGTTGCAGGCGAATCATGGCGTTCAAGGCAGAGCGCAACGGCTCTGGAAATAAAACTACATCCGAAGGGCGAATATCTTCTACTCGTTCTTCCAATTCACGAAGGATCAAACGATACGTCTCTTCGTTCATCATAGCCGCCTAACTTTTTAATTGATCAACTAAACTGCGTAAGCCTTTGGTCACGGGGTGATCGGGATAGCGCACGGAGAAAATGCCAGAACTGGCCAACGTCATCATCTCATCAGAATGCGGTAGTACGGCGGCAACTTTCGCGTCGTAGGTTTGCTCCACGCGCGTGCGCACGTCGTCAAAATCAAACGCAGTGGGCGTTTTATTGACCAGCATCAACATCTTCGGCACGTCCAATTTTTTAGCCACGTCCACCGTCACCGCCGTGCCTTGATAATCCTGCGAGTCGGGGCGCATAATAATAACCAACGCGTTGGAAATGGCGATTGAAAGCAAGGTCTCTTCGTTCAGGCCAGGGTGCGTATCAATCAGCAGATAATCCAAATTTAATTTTTCGATCACATCGCGGAAGCCGTCGTTGAGCAGGCCCACGTCGTAACCTTCGCGCAAAATGCGGGCGATCTCTCCGGCTTTAATGCTGGAAGGGATTAGGAAAATTTGTCCGCTCACTTCCGCGCCAACATGCCCGGTCACATCCTGCGCGGCTTCTTCAATGGTGCATTTGCCCCACAAATAATCGTTCAGCGAATGTTCCATGTCGGTTTCGTCGAGGTTGAAAAGGACGTGAATGCCCGGAGAAGCAATATCCGTATCCACCACGGCCACGCGCGCGCCATCCGCCGCCAATAAAGCGGCGATATTTGCAGTGGTATTCGATTTGCCTGTGCCACCGCGGAAAGAGTGAACTGAAATTATTTTAGACATCATCGCTCTCCAAATCTGTTTTCGGACTCGCCCACCCGTCCGTGCGTTGAATTATAGCCTAAGAGCGCCGATAATTTCAAATTTGCGCGGCGCTTTTATGATATAGTAGGGCAATCCATTTACTGATTACATTTTATTGGCGTAAAAAAACGCAGGATAAATTTGGGCCTACGCCCGCATTTCAACCCTTTTTGACCACATCGAGCGACTAACTTTCATGGACATCCATACCAGCATTCCTTCACAGGAGACCAGCGACGAAGTCCTGATCCAACAATTTAAAAGCGGCAGTTCAGAAGCGTTTAACCAACTCTATCACCGCCACATCAACAGCGTCTACAAGCGCGTGCGCTACGTCGTCCCCGAAAGCGAGGTGGAAGACGTGACGCAGGAAGTTTTCATCGCGGCGCTAAAATCGCTCCACAGCTTTCGCGGCGACGCGCAATTTAGCACCTGGCTCCGCACGCTCACCAATCACAAGGTGGCCGAGTTTTATCGGAAGCGCTCGCGCAAACAGGAGCCGCCGCTCAGCCCGCTGGAAGACGCTTTTGGTCAAATGGAAGGCAGTACTTCGCGCATGATGGAAGAAAGAATTTACATTCAAAAAGCATTAAGCCAACTGCCGGAAAATTATCAGGAAGTGATTTTATTGCGTTTCGCCGAAGCCTTACAGTTTAATGAGATTGCAGAAATGATGAACCAAAACATAGAAGCCACCAAGTCGCTCTTTCGGCGCGCCATTGCCGCCCTGAAAACCCAGCTCGATCAATAACCATGACCCAGCCTAATCGCCCCCTCTCTCCAGATGAAAAACTAAGCGACTTCGCCGATCAGGCGTTGGGAGGAACTTTGCATCAACCCGCTTCTGACCCCGCCGAAGAAGGGTACGGCCTCGAAGAAACTGTGCTTCGCCTGCGCCGCGTCATGCCCACCTCCGCTTTGGAAGAATCCACAAAGAAACAAATGTTGGCCCGCCTCAACGCGCGAATTGCCAAAGAACAAAAAGAATCTTTTTGGACGCGCCTCTTCAGTTTGGAGTGGATTCAAGACCAATATCGCCCGCAATTTGCAATCGCAACCGGCGTACTGGCTCTGCTAATCGTCGGGCTGGTCTTCCTCCCCATCGACTTTGGCTCCACAGACAGCATCACCGGCACGGCGCTTAAGTCAGGAAATCAGGTTTGGGTGATCGTCGGGCTGGTGGCTTTATTTTGCGCCCTGCTCTGGTTTACCCGCCGAAAATAAAGTTTATAGGACTTACGCAAAACCCCAAGACCAAGCCGCGAATTTCGCTAATTCACGCGAATTGTTTTTAAAAATTAGCGAAATTCGCGTAATTCGTGGCAAAAGATTTTGATCTGCGTAAGTCATGGTTTAACAACAATCGCCAATCAAAGAAAAAACGCCCACCTTTTTGGGGCGTTTTTTTCTTTCTAGCCACCCGACACTTTTCTTTTGGGACGCGGATATTTTTAGGGTTTTGATTGACAAAGGTGTTTTTTCCGCGTCTATCAGCGCTCGTCCGCGTCCAATCTTGAAACTGTCAGGTTGTTAGTTTTCTTTCAATCTCATCTTGCGGGGCGTATGCAGATACGGTATGATTTCAGCACAATGCTATATCTGGCGCTGGTCATCGCGGTTTTAATTCCCTTTTCTTTTTTTCTCTACATTCGCGGGTTGGATAAATACAAAACCAGCCGCGTCTCCTTCCATGCTTTAACGTTCGTCTGGGGCATCCTCGCCTACCTGCTGGCGGCGCAGATTAACCCGGCCATCATTCACCTCGGCTGGGCCTCGCGGATTACAGTCATTCGCGTGCTGGCGCCCATTTTGGAAGAAATCCTCAAATCGCTGATTCTGATTTACCTGATTCAACGCCCGGACTTCAACTTCATCGTAGACGGCGTGATTTATGGCTTTGGGGCGGGCATTGGCTTTGCAATCGCTGAAAATTTTGAATACGTCACCGGCCATCCAGAAATGGCTTTGGCCGTGGCCTTGGCGCGGGTTTTCTCCACCAACTTAATCCACGCCACCGGCACGGGCATCATCAGCGGCGGGCTGGCGTATCGCCGTTCGGACCTTTCATGGAAGGCCTGGCTTTACATCTTCGCCGGGTATGGCGTTTCAATCCTCTTTCATATTATTTTTAATACCATCGTCAGCGCGGGCGTGGCGATTGTGGTGGCCTTCATCTTTGGGGCGGCCGGGGGCGCGTTCATCTGGTATCTAATTCGTCAGGGCATGCAGGTGCAAAAGTTATGGGTCAAAGAAAAACTGGATAGCGCCGCCCGCGCCACAAAAGAAGAAACGAAACTGGCCAGCCAGATTGACGTGATTGAAGAACTCCTCGCGCCGCTGAAAGCGCGATTTGGTCCATCTACTGTGACGCTCATTCGCACTTACATTTACAAGCAGGGCGAGATTGGCATTAAACGCAGATTGCTGGAAACCGCGCCCAATCCAGAGCGACGCAGTGAGATTCAAGAAATCATCAACGGGCTGATTGAAGAGACGAATCAACTCCGCAAGCAAATCGGCTCGTATTGCATGTTGCAGGTCCGGGTAGTATATTCGGGGCAGGAGACCCAGCTTTGGAATTTGTTGAATGCCCGGGTGGCCGCGGCAGGCCTGGGTCAAAAAGGCGGCGGGTTGTGGGATCGCATGAATACCAAAATCAAAGACGCCAACGCCGCACAGGACGACAAATGATTCATCAAGATATTTTGGACTTTTTACGGAAGACGAGCGTTTTCAAAGGGCTGAGCGACGACCTGCTCCGCACGTTGACGGAAAGCGCCATGCCGCGCATCCTTGCGGCCGGGGAAACGCTGATCAAAAAAGGCGAGGTGGGCAACTCGCTGTTTATCATCAGCCAGGGTTGGGTGAAGATCGTCACCGAAGATTCAAAGGGCGACGAATTAATTTTGAACAAATGCGGGGCGGGCGAAGTGATTGGCGAAATGTCCCTGTTCGATAGCGGCTTGCGCTCGGCTTCGGTGATTGCATTGGAAGCGGCGCAGGTTTTGGAAATCAGCCGCGCGATCTTTATGGACGTGCTGGATAAAAACCCGGAAGTGGGGTTTGCGATTATCTTAAGTTATTCAGACCGTCTGCGCCATAACACGACTTATATTGAAAAGGCGATTGATTGGTCGCAGAAGACCGCCGCCGGGGATTATTCGTTCATTGAGGCGACGCAACCGCTGTCGGTTGGCGCGGGAGCCAGCGACGACAAGGCCACTGAACTGCTTTCCGCTTTTTTTACGATGGTGCGTAAAGTGAAAGAGCGCGAAGACGGGCTGAAAAAACAATTGGAACAACTGACTTTTGAAATTGATCAGACGCGGCGCAAGCAGGATTTTGAAGAAATTACCAGCACTGAATTTTATGCCAACTTGAAAGAACAGGCCAGAACGCTGAGACAAAAAAGAAATCAGAGTTAAAGTTTGGAGGCTGAATGAGCAAAGGCAAGATTGTTTCAATCCATTCGTTTCGCGGCGGGACGGGTAAATCGAACACCACCGCCAACCTGGCCGCGCAGGTGGCGCTGACCGGCAAGCGCGTGGGCGTGGTGGATACGGATATTCAATCGCCGGGGATTCACGTGTTGTTCGGGTTGGACGAAACGAAGATGGGTAAAACCCTCAACGACTTTCTTCACGACAAGGCTTCCATCCGCGAGGTGGGTTTTCAGGTTGGCGAAAACACCGGCGACGCGGAAGGACGCGCAAAGCTGGCGGGAAAAAATTTATGGCTCTTCCCTTCCAGCATTCGCGGGCGCGAGATCAGCCAGATCTTAAAAGAAGGCATTGATTTCAACCGCCTGAACGAGGGTTTGCAAAGCACGATTACAGAGTTTGACCTGGATTACCTTTTTATTGATACGCATCCCGGCCTCAACGAAGAGACTCTACTTTCGATTGCCACATCCGACATCCTAATCATCATCCTCCGCCCGGACAATCAAGACATTCAGGGGACTTCCGTAACGGTGGATATTGCCCGCAGTTTGGACGTGCCGAACTTGTTGTTAATGGTCAACAAGGCTTTGCCCAAGTACGATTTTCAAACGATTAAAAACGACATTGAGTCGAAATTCAACGCGCCAGTAGCGGGCATTTTACCGCTCAGTTTTGACCTGGCAGATAACGCCAGCCAGGACCTTTTCTCGCTCAAATATCCCGACCACGCATGGTCAACCGCCCTGCGCGGCGTGGCGTCCGCCATTCTGGCGCTGGAATAGGAGGCGGTATGAAATGTTGGCACTGTGAAGAACCGCCCCGCGCCGCCTGCGCGTTTTGCGGGCGTTTTGTCTGCAAAGATCACGCTTCCACCATGTCCACTTTTATTACGCTGTTTCTTGGCGCAAACAACACGCCCAAAGGGCTGGCGGTGGCCAACGTGATCTGGTGCGGGGAATGCGAACCGCAACCAGAGCCGATTAGTATGCCGGAATTATATTAAGAGGTTGCCATGCCCGGAGTCTTCGATCGGTTAAACAAGGAAATTGAGAATAAGCAGAAAGAAGGTGGCATTACGCCGCTCGATTTGGTTGAGCTTTCCCCCACGCTTCGTAAAATTATGAAGCTCATGTTGCGAGAATTGCAGATGACCTATCCCCGACTGCGCGAAGTGATGGACGCCATGCCAGAAGCGGAACGCCTGACTCCCAACTCGTTAGATGAAGCGCTGGCTTCCTTAACCGAACAGTTCTGGCTGATTCGCATTGGCGAAAAAGAGAAGGCTATTTACAAGGTCAACCTTAAAAGGAAGAGCGGCAGTACGCTGGCCAACGGCATCTGGTCTTCTTTGGATCAGAAGTTGAAAAAGTAAAAAGCTGAGGTTTACATATAAAAAACGGTCGCCTTTTGAAGGCGACCGTTTTTTTTCGTAATTTATATTTCGGCTAATACCCAACGCTGGAGACGTCGTTGGAGGGCCGCCATTGCGACCATTTATCCGTAGCTGGGTCAATCGTCATGTTGCCTGCCGCGCCGCCCTGCCAATAGACTTGGAAGATGTTCGTGTCGCCGTCGCGGTCTGAGGTGAAGGCCAGGTTGTCGCCGCCACAATCCCAGGTTGGGCCAGAATCCAGCCCGGCGTAGTCGGTGACGCGATATTCCTTGCCGTCGCGGGTGTCGTAGCTGTACACATCCAGATTGCCATCGCGTTCGGATTGGTAGGCGATGCGGTCTCCTTCGGGCGACCAAACGCCGTTCACGGTTTTACCATCGGTGGTGATCTGCTTAATGTTCTTGCCGTCGGTATCCATGATGTACAAGTTCGTCGCGCCGTCCTTATCAATTATGAAGGAAATCAACTTGCCATTGGGCGACCAACTGGGGAAGACTTCGTCGGCTGGCGTGTTGGTGATTTGATATTCGGTGCCGGTTTTGACGTTGAGGGCGAAGATGTCCCAGTTGCCGTTGCGGTTGCTTTGGAAGACCAGCCAGTTCAAATCCGGCGAGTAGAACGGATTCACGTCGTCCGCTTCGTCGCTCGTAATTTGAGTTTCCTTGCCGCTGGTCTGGTCAATGGTGAAAAGGTCGAAGTTACCGTTACGGTCGCTCTGATAGACAATCGTGCGCGCGTCTGGAGCGTACATCGGGTTGGTGTTGTTCGAGTTGGTCTTCGTCAGGCGGGTGGCTTCGCCGCTTCCGAGCATGTCGGTCGTGTAGAGTTCCACGTTGCCGTCGCGGTTGCTTTGGAAGACGACTTCAGAGTCGTTGGGCGCGCGGCTTGGGCGGCTGTCCACCGCTCCGCTTCTGGATAAGTTGTACAGTTTGAAGCCCGGCTGTCCTTCAACGCCATCCAAACGATAGACTTCCAAATTTTCGTCGCGGAAGGTGTGGAAGATCAGGCACTGGATACACGGTTGCGATGTGGCCGGAGCGACGTTCGGCACCGATTCGTTACAGTTCGCCGTGGCCACCTGGGTCTTCACATTTTTGTCGTCAATCACGAACAGGGTCAGCCCGGCGTACTTACCGGAGATCACGATCGTCAGGTTGTCGCCGGCGGCGAGTTGGAAGGTATCCGTCTTAACGACGTTCCCATTGCTATCCTGGACCTCATAGGTATAGGATTTCGTCATCGGGCCGCCGTTGTTCGTAATGACGAACCTGGCTTCTTCGACGTTTTCAGTACACATGCCGGTAGCGGTTAGCGCTGGCAGTTTTGGCGTGGGCACACACTTGGACATGTCGGCAACCACATTCAAAGCCGCGTCGTTCGGGCTGGAGAAGGTGTAAGTTGAGGAGGCTCCCGCCGCGCCGGCGTAGGTGATCGTCGCGCTTGCGCCCGCTTTGAGTTGGAAGGTGGCCGTTTTGACGACTGCGCCCTTATCGTCTTTGATTTCATAGGTATAGGGCGCGGTCATATCGCCGCCGGAATTGGTGATGGTAAACGAGGCTTCGCCAATGTTTGAGGTACAACTGCCCGCCACTTTGAGCGTGGGCGGCGTGGTCACACACTTGGACATATCTGCCACGGCGCTGATCGTCGCGTCATTCGGGCTGGAGAAGGTATAGGTTGAGGAAGCGCCAACCACACCGGCGTAGGTGATCGTCGCGCTCGCGCCCGCCTTGAGTTGGAAGGTGGCGGTCTTTACGACTGCGCCCTTATCATCCTTGATTTCATAGGTGAACGGCGCGGTCATATCGCCGCCGGAGTTGGTGACGACAAACGAAGCTTCGCCAACGTTTGAAGTACAACTGCCCACCACAGCGATCTTGGGTAGCACAGGCACACACTTGGACATATCGGCGACGACGTTCAAGGTCGCGTCGTTCGGGCTGGAGAAGGTATAGGTAGTGGAAGCTCCAACCGCGCCTGCATAAGTGATCGTCGCGCTCGCGCCCGCCTTGAGTTGGAAGGTGGCGGTCTTCACGACTGCGCCTTTATCGTCCTTGATTTCATAGGTATAGGGCGTAGTCATATCTTTACCGCTCGTATTCGTGACAACAAACGAGGCTTCACCGAGGTTTGAAGTACAACTGCCTGCCACGGTGAGCGTGGGCGGAACCGGCACACACTTGGACATATCCGCGACCACGTTCAAGGTGGAGTCGTTCGGGCTGGAGAAGGTGTAGGTTGTAGAGGCCCCAGCCGCGCCGGTATAGGTGATCGTTTCGCTCGCGCCCGCTTTAAGTTGGAAGGTGGCGGTCTTCACGACTACGCCTTTATCGTCTTTGATCTCATAGGTGTAGGGCGCGGCCATATCGCTACCGCTGGTATTGGTGATTACAAACGAAGCTTCGCCGATGTTTGAAGTACAAGCGCCGGAGACGCTAAAGGTTGGCGCGGGCGTGCTGGTGGGCGTCAGCGTGGCGGTTGGCGTTAGCGTGAACGTCGAAGTAGCTGTGGGCGTCAGGGTAAATGTTGAAGTCGCCGTGGGCGTCAGCGTAAACGTCGAAGTCGCCGTGGGCGTATCTGTAATGGTGGCCGTGGGAATGGGCGTATTGGTTGGGCGCGGCGCGCAGTTGCCCGAAACGCTCAACGTAACTGAAGTTAATACATCCGTCCGATAGGTGACGGTCATGGTGGCATAGCCCAACCCATTGATCGTCGTTGAATCGCCTGCGGCCAGGTTCACCGAGCCAGACTCCGGATTGCCGCTGGTATTGGCAGTTAATGAATACGAGCCGTTGCTCACCGTGCCAGAAACGTTGGTGATTAAGAAGCGGGCTGTGGTATTGGCGTTGCAATAAACTTCCAAGTCCAGTTGACCGTCAAGAATTTGAATGGTAGCCGTGGCGGACGGCGTGTAGGTCATCGTCGGCGTGTTTGAAGGCGTAAAAGTTAAGGAAGGCGTAAAGGTCAAAGACGGCGTGTAAGTGAGCGTTTTGGTAAAAGTCGCTGTCCTTGTTGGCGTAATGGTTCTGGTGGGCGTAATCGTCCGCGTCGGCGTGATGGTGCGCGTGGCAGTTGGCGTGCGCGTATTGGTCGCCGTGCGCGTTAAAGAAGGCGTATAGGTAATCGAAGGCGTGTACGTCAAAGAAGGCGTATAAGTCAGCGACGGAGTATAGGTGATGGACGGCGTATAAGTAATCGAGGGCGTGTATGTCACCGAAGGCGTATAAGTTTGCGTCCTTGTGGGAGTCGGCGTTCGCGTTAACGTTGGAGTTCTGGTATTGGTTGCAGTGGGCGTCACCGAAGGCGTATTTGTGATCGTCGGCGTGCTGGATGGAATGCTGGTGGGCAAGCCGATACAGGTACCCGTCGCGGAAAGATTCACCACCGCCAAAACAGACGTGGAGTACGTCACCGAAACGGTAGCGTTCCCGGCCAGGTTGCCCAAATCCAGAGCGCCTTTGCTGTTTAACTGGAAGGAGACCGGCCCGGTCACGCCTTTTGATGGGTCGTTAATCGTATAGCTACCGCTGGAGAGCATATCGCCGCCCACGTTTCTAATCCTAAACCTGGCGGTTAAATCGTTATTACAGGCCACGCTCAAGCCCAGGTCTGGTTCGTCTATCGCCACTGCAGTTTTGGAAGGCGTTAAAGTAAATGGGAGCGTGACTGTTGGGGTATTTGTAATGGTATTCGTTGGCGTGCTGATCGTTGTGCTGGTCGGCGTGGGCGTCAGCGTATCTTTTATATCTCCAGCTCTGGTCGCAGCGCCGGTAGCGTTCGCGACAACAGGAGTTGCCGTGAGGGTTAAAGTCATAGTTGCCGTGGCAGTTGCTGTGGCGGTATCCGCAGGGAGGACTTGCGCTCCTGCCGCCGTAGCGGTTGAGGCTACCGTGCTAGTGGGAGGCACGCCTGTAGAAGCAGGAGCGCTGGTTGGGGGCACGTCCGTTGGAACTGAAGCGCTCGTCGGGGCTGGGGCATCTGTTGGCGGAACCGCAGTCGGAGGAGGAGGGTTCGTTGGAGGCGGAGGAGGAGGCGGATCCGTCGGGGGAACGGATTGTTGAGGCGGTTCTGTTGCATCTGCCCCCCCCGCACCAGATAAAAAGTCCGTCTTACATGCGGCTAAGACGAGCGACAAAGCCACAACGATGGAAAAAAACTTCATAAAATTTGTAGTTCTGTTTTGTTTCATAGAAACCTCAACGCCATTTTCAGATTGTGACGGAAATCACCAAATGTCTGGTTGTTTATTTGGTCATGGTCTTAGTGGTTGAATACGTAAAAAAAGGGTTGAATTATCTGATTTTCATGGACAAAAAATAGAGAGAACCCAACTTGGCAGGCTTGCCCCACTATATATATAATGGAGTTTGGAATATAATTTTCATAAATCAAATGACAAGGAAGTGCAGACCTATGCAGAACTTAAAAATTTTATCACATCGCTTTCTGATTTTTAGTTTCATTTTAGCTTTAGGGTTGGCGGGTTGCCAGCCCAAACCTCCAGCGACCGAGCAACCTGCGGAAGTTACCGTTGCTCCGGCTTCCACGGCCAGCGCTGAACCTTCTGGCAACGCCGCAACAGCTATTCAAAAGGACATTCTTTTAGATCCAGCCATCGCGCAGGATGCAGATTCGTTGATGTTGGCCAAATATCTCTATACTGGTCTGGTAACTTTAGACGCCAACGGCCAACCCCAACCGGGCCTGGCTGAATCCTGGGTGATTTCAGATGATGAGTTGGATTATATTTTCACGCTTCGTTCCGGCGCTACCTTCAGCGACGGCACATTAATCACCCCCGATGTGGTTGTAGATAACTTCAACCGCTGGTTTGATCCGAAAAACAGTTTGCATGGCGATGCAGAGTACCAAGCCTGGGAAACCACCTTCCTCGGCTTCCTCGGCGAGAAAGATGCCAACGACCGCACAAAATCCATCATTGACGGCGTTCAAAAAGTAGATTCGCACACTGTGCTGTTGCACTTAAGCCGCAAGGAAGCGAACGTCCTCACCTGGCTGGCTAATCCGGCTTTTTCAATCTTAGAGCCGCAAGCGCTGGCCTTGGGCGGCTACGGCGCGCAAGGGTCAACCATCGTTTCCAGCGGGGCCTACACAGTGTCCGCCTGGACGGACTCCGGATTAACGCTCAGCCCCAACCCAAGCTATTGGGGCGGCGCTCCCACTGCCGATTTAGAATTTATTTGGAAGTAACCAGCTAAAGTTAAAATAAAACCGCCCGAAGAAACTTTCGGGCGGTTTTATTATTTTTTCTCCTGCGCCAGTTCATACAACGGCATGGGTGCGCTTTTGCCTTTGAGCGCAAAATCGCCAAGCCGCACGCATTCATATTTTTCCTCAATTGCGCGTTTAATCGCCTCGGACACGTAAATTTTATTTTTATCGGCTTTATTCATAATGCGAGCCGTGGTGTTGACGGTATCTCCCAGCACGTTATATTCGCGCCGTCCGCGCAAGTCGCCAATTTCGGCAGCAAATGCCGGGCCGGTATTAATGCCAATTTGACAATACACTTCCGGCTGAATGCCGCCAATCGTCGGCGGCTTGATGTTCATCACAATCTTCCGAATGGCCAGCGCGGCCGCGGCGGCGCGGGCTTCGTCGTTGGTGTGCGCGTTGGGCGCGCCAAAGAAGATGACAATATCCGAACCGGAAAGATGATAAGTTACTTTCTTCAGCACTCCCCCACGCGACTCAACCGCCGCGTTGATTAACGAAAAAGCCCGCGAAAAATGCGAGGCCAATTTTAGCTCTTCGCCCGGCAAAGCCCGGTCTGCTGATTCGGGCAGGCCGATAAAGTTTACAAACATCACGGTGGGGGTTGGAAAGTCTGGCGGAATCTTCCGATCCGCGGCGCTTTCGATCAACAGCGAAAGGATTGGCGCGGGAATAAAGCTGGCAATCGGCTCAATGGAATTTAAGAGGTTTGAAATTTCGCGCAGGACTTCCTGTTTGTCGCGGGTTAACAACACGCCGCTGGCCTGCCGACGATTGATGGGGGTAATTTCATAATCGCCCAACTCGTCTTTCAAGTCGTCCAAAACCAGCATGTAATGGCTATCCGCGTCTTTGTTCGCTTCAACAAACTCGGCGCCTTCTTCAAAATGAAATTTTTGAGTCACGCGCGCATACGCCGAAGGCGATAGATTCACCCGTTCGTTGCGCCCGTTACTTTCAGTCAGTTTTGCCCTTTGCACATCGCGGCCCAGCAGAACGTGTTCCATGCGGCGCGGCGTGCCAATATCCGCCGATAAAAATCGGCCGTAGTGAATCCCGATCCGCATTTTTAAATTAACGATGCCGGAGGGCGTTTGGATTTCCGCAAAGTCTTTCATGGCTCGTTGCATTCGCAACCCGGCGCGCACGGCTTTGAAGGTGTCGTCCTTTTTCTCGGTTTGATTCCAGACGATCAGGAGCGCGTCGCCCGTAAACTCGACCAGTTCGCCGCCGGACTTGCTGACGATGGCGATCATCGTCGAAAAATATTTGTTCAGCTGAGAGAGTAGATCGCCCGCGCCGGCGCGGCCTTTCGCGGCGTTGGCTTCCATCAGTTTGGTAAAGCCCGCCAGGTCGGTGAACATCATCGTGCCATACTGCCAGACCGGCTCCACCACCCCCGGCTTAAGCGACTTGACTTCGATTTGTCTTGAAACATAATCATGCAACGTTCTTTGAAGCGTGCGCAGATGTTTGTAAACGTCCACCATGATATCCACCGAGGGATTGCCCCACATCGAAGCGTACATTTCCGCCGGAAGCAAATACCGCAGACGCGATTCAATCGTCGTAAGTGGAGATTCGGGAAGCATGTGTTAATTATACTTGATAGTTTTCAGCGTTATTGCGAAGTCCAAACCGGTTCGCCGTCAAAGGCGGGAAGATTAGTGAGTTGTAAAAAAACGTTAGTGGCGATGTTGGCGAGATAGATGTCCATATTGCCGTTGCTTTGGGCTTGAAAGGCGACGTGCGTTCCATCTAAAGACCAAGTGGGCGCATCCACCGGCGTGACCCCCGCGGAATATAAATGGCTGACGGAATTATCCGCCAGCGTGAAGATGTCCACGCCGTGTGTGGCGGCTTGTTTGGCGCTCACGGCCAAGCGCGTTCCGTCCGGCGACCAGACTGGCGTACTGTATTCGGAAGGGGCGGAGGTGAGACATTTGGCGTTGGTCCCGTCCCGCCCGATGACACAAAGATTGGAGAGTCCGTCTGAATAGGTTTTGTAGGCGATCATGCTTCCGTCTGGCGACCAGGCCGGGGCGGCGTCTGGCGCGATGTTCGTCGTCAACGTGGAGACCGAGCCATTGAGCGTCAAAATCAGGATATCGGCATTGCCAAAACGGTTGCTGACAAAGGCAATTTCGTTTGCGGTGGGCGACCAAACCGGGTTGCTGTCGCCGGAGGGGTCGTCGGTGAGACGGGTGAGGTTGGAGCCATCGGCATTGACCATGTAAATTTCAAAGTTGCCATCGTGAAAAGATTCAAACGCGAGGCGCGTTCCATCGGGAGACCAGGTGGGCGCGGAATCTTTTTCCGGCGCGTTGGTAATTTGAATCACGCTTTGCGAGAACAGGTCGAGGACGTAAATATCCATGTTGTTGTTACGCGTGGCGACGAAAGCGATTTTGGAGCCGTCTGGCGAAAGGCGTGGGGTGGTTTCGGGAGCATCTGAAAAGGTGAGGCGGGTTTGCTCTACGCCGTCGGGAGTGAGCAAGTATAGGTTTGTAACGCCGTCGCGGTCTGACGTGAAGATGATATGTCCGGCCAATGGCGGGGCGGGGGTTTCAGTGGGCGGCTCTGCAACGACGAGTTCGGTAGCTTGAGCTTCCGCCGTCGGGGTGACGATTTCATTGAGACCTGCCACGCCGGCTTGCAAGCCGGAGGAACTGCCACAGCCAGATAAAGCGAGAGCGCCAAATAGGAGGGCGAGAACGACAAAGGGTTTGAGTTTCAATCTATTTTTCATTGAGTAGGGGCTTTCATATAGCTTTAGTGGCAAATATAGTTTAAAAGGGGTTACTGATGGGGGAATTTAAGCTAACACTTTTGCAAGATGACCCCCGACTACAAAGAAAATGTCCTTACCCTTTGCGACTGCGGATTTCAGTGGCCTTTTGTTTTAGCTCCCTAAAGTAGGCTGTGTCGGTAATTTCGCGGACTTGATTTTCGCGCTTTTTAGCGTCAATTTCAATTTTCAGTTGGGCAATTTCCTGACGCAAAGAAGCCTCGCGGATGTAGCCGTCCAGCGCGGCGTTGGCCAGCAAGACCAGCGTTTCGAGCGCATCGTCATCCAAAAAGGGGATGATCTCCCCCGTTTCGGGGTGTTTGGCGTTGATCAATTGCAAAATGCCAATCACTTTGCCGTCGCTATTTTTCAACGGCGCAGTCAGGAAGGATTGGGAGCGATATTTTGTAGTTTGATCAAAGGTCTTGGTGCCGGAGAAATCAAAGCCCGCGGCGGTGTAGGCGTCGGCGATGGCCACCTGTTCGCCGGTGAGGGCCGAGTAGGAAGCGATGTTTGAGCGGTTTTCGCTTCCATCCTCGTGATGTAATTTAATCGGCGCGAAACGGATTGGGGTTTTGCTCGTGCCGCCCATGCTTAGATTCAGCGACGTGTTTCTGAGGATGACAAACTTCAACTCGTCATCTTCAAGCAAATATAAAGTCCCCGCGTCGGCGTTGGTGACGGACTGGGCTTCGACGACCAGCGTTTCTAATAAGCGGTTGAAATCTTTTTCCGCCGAAAGCGCCACGCCCACTGGAATAATCCTGCGCAACAAGCGCAGTTGATTGTCGCGCACCGCCACGGTTTTGGCCATGCGGTCGAGCATTACAGCCAGTTGACCCATTTCACCGTTGGCGCTGGACATTCCGGCCAGCATCTCCGGTTTGTAACGTCCATTTTCAACCGCCTGAATGGCCAGCATGATGCGGACCAACGTTTTCGTTCCAATCACAGTAGCTTCTGGCATGTGCGTTTCCTTTAGCTTGCAAAGTATAACACCAGCCTGCTCTCAAATTTCAAAAGCCGTTTTGCGATATACTCGCGGACATGCCTACCCTGCGGATTGGTTTATTTGGCGGGACATTTGACCCGCCGCATTTGGGACATTTAATTTTGGCCAGCGAAGCCAGTTATCAATTTAATTTATCCAAGTTATTGTGGGTTCTTACGCCCAACCCGCCGCATAAGCAAAATCAACAGATCACCGCTTTGGAACAACGCCTCACAATGCTGGAATTGGCCGTGGCCAACAATCCAGATTTTGAACTCTCGCGGGTGGAAATTGAACGTCCGGGGCCACATTACACGGTAGATACGGTAAACCTGATTGCCCAGCAAGAGCCGCAAGCGGAAATTTTCTTGCTCATTGGCGGAGATTCGCTCCACGATTTGCCCACCTGGAAAAATAACCGCGAACTGATTCACAAGGTTCATCAAATTGGCGTCATGCACCGCCCGGGCGATAAATTTAACCCAGCCAGTTTATTTGCCCAACTTCCCGGGCTGAAAGAAAAACTGGTTTTCATTGAAACCCTGCTCCACACGTTGTCTTCGCGCGAAATTCGGCGCCGCGCCAAAGAGGGGCAACCGTATCAATATTATGTTTTACCCGCCGTGTACGACTATATTGAAAAGCGCCATTTATATCAAAACTCATAACCATGCAAATTTTCCTGAACGCCATCTTTTCCTCCGTTGCGCTGGGCCATTTAATGGTGGATATTTTCAACTCCAGCCGGCCGGTTTTGCTCACCTACCTTAACTTATCCGACACTGAGATCGCGGTCTTCTCCTCCATTTACATTTGGGCTTCGGCCCTCACCCAGCCCCTGTTTGGATACATGTCCGACCGTTTAGGGCCGCGCTGGCTGGCGGCGGGCGGCGTATTATGGATGACCGTTTTCTATTCCGCCGCGCTCCTCTTTCCCGGCAACGCCGGACTGGTTTGTTTGATCATTGCGGCGCTGGGTTCCTCTGCTTTTCATCCAGTGGGCGCGGTGCAGGCCACGCTCTGCGGGCATAGCGACCTGCAAGGCAAAGAGACCACCGCCACTTCGTTATTTTTTATGTCGGGTCAATTGGGACATTTCATTGGGCCGATCCTCACGGGATTAATTCTCGTCGCTTACCAAATCCCGGGCCTGCTCATCCTCCCGATCCTTTCCATCCCCGTGGGCATTGCCCTGCTCCACCACCTGCGGGAGAATCATCCGCACCCGCATGCCTCAACGAAACAGAATCAGGCTCGGGCGGGTGTGGGCTTCGTGATCACGTTGATGTTGGTGGCCGCTTTGCAATCCTGGGCGCAGTCCAACATGGTCAACCTGATTCCAAAATATATCAAAGACCTCGGCCAAAGCGCGACGGTTTACGGAAGCATGGCCGGGTTGTTTATGGGCGGCTCGGCGTTGGGGAATGTGATTGGCGGTTATTATGGCGATCGGTATCCCAAACGCATCGTCGTGGCGCTGGCTTTGTTCTTTTCGTCCATTCCAATTTATATCGCCAGTCAAATTGGCTGGTCGAATTGGTTGTATCTGTTGGTGCCGCTGGCTGGGGCTTTAACTGGCGCGGTCAACAGCATTATGATTGTGCTGGCGCAACGCATCATCCCCGGCGGCATGGCGCTGGCTTCGGGGTTAATTCTGGGTTTTATTTTTTCTTCCGGCGCGGTGGGGTTAATTTATACCGGCCATTTGGCCGAAGCGTATGGCTTTCCCTATGTGCTGATGTTAACCACTGGCATGGTTTTATTGGCCGCGCCGCTAGCTTTGGCATTAAAAACCCCAACCGTTCAGGCTTAAGCCCTCTTTTTTACGCCTTGCATAAATGATAGGCGCGAGTCAGATCGCCCGCTTTAGGCGGGTAAATTTTCGATAATTTTACAGGCTGTGGTAAATTACTTACTAAAACGTTTAGGTTTTCAAGACTGTAAAGCCCGTTAGAGGATTTTAGTACTCCAGTCCTGTTCTGCTTCCTGAGCGTACCGCGCATAATGCCTCAATTGATTAAGCAAGCCGCCCAGGCGCTTAGTCGTTAAGGAGTATGTCGCAATGAAACAAACTTTCCGTTGGCTCTTCAGCGCCCTGCTGGCCATCACGCTCGTTCTTGAAAGCTATGGAACTGCGGGCGCTTTAAATAATTCCGCTGAGAAAAAGGTTTATTACGTCTCTCTAAAAGGGAGCGACTCAAACCCCGGCACGGCCGCCGCGCCTTTTAAAACTTTCAAGAAGGCTGTGGCGGCGCTCGCCCCCGGCGACGAATTGCAAATCTTTGGCGGAACGTACACCGAGTCTGTCACCGTTGCTAAAAGCGGAACGGCCGCGGCCTACATTACGATCAAGCCCGTCTCCGGCGAAAAGGTGATTCTCGACGGCGGGTTAACCAACGTCCGCGCCATGATGATCACCGGCAGTTATTTGATCGTCGAAGGGTTGGACATTCAACGCGCCACCGATTTCTGCGTGGACATTCAAGGCAACAATGTTACGGTTCGTAATCTGGAGGTTCACCATTGCAAGGCCACCGGCCTGCGCGTAAAAAGCAAAAACGTCATCGTGGAGAATTCCAGTTTTCACGACAACATTTCTGAAAACCTCAACGGAGCCAAAGGCAGTTGGGGCATTGCCGCGCGCGTAACTCTGGGCGCGGAAAACGTCACTTTTCGCAACAATCAGGTTTACAACAACTGGGGCGAGGGACTCGGCGCGAGCCAGTCCAAATTTATTAATTTCTACAATAACCTCGTTCACGATAATTACTCGGTTAACATCTACATAGACAATGCGATGGACATTAACATTGAAAACAACTTTGTCTACAACACAGATCCTAAACACTTCCGAAGCGGAGAGCCAGCCAACTGCATTACGCTGGGCGAAGAGACGTATTCCGGCTGGGGCGCGCAATTGGCGCGCGTACGCATCCTGAACAACATTGCTTTTTACTGCAAAAACGGAATCGGTTACACCTATTCCGAAGTCAGCGGCGCGGGGATGGATACCGTCACCATCGCCCATAATACAATCTGGGGAGCCACGCAGGCGGGCATTAAGGTGATTAACGAACCTGCCAAAACCAGAAATTCTGTCATCGCCAACAACATCGTTCAGCAAGTTGACGCGCGACCGGCAGATATTCAAGTCACCTCCGGCATTACCTTCAAAAACAATTTTTGGGTGAACGTCAGCGCTCCCCCGAAAAACACCAACGGCGCAGGCGACCAATTCGGCGACGTCAAATTCAGCGCCACGCCTGGAACGTCCACTTCTTCCTATCGCTTAAGCGCCTCCTCCCCGGCCATCAGCGCCGCCGCCGCGCTGAACATCTTCAACGACTTTGAAGGCAAAACGCGCGGGCCGCGTTTTGACATCGGCGCGATTCAATATTCCGGCAATGTCGGCGCGCCTCCAACGCAAACCGTTGTGGCCTCCCCCACGCCCAGCGCGCTCCCTTCCAGCACAGCCACCCCAACCGCCGCGCCATTCACAAATACCATCGCGCCCAGCCCAACTAACGTTTCGGCTACCTACACGGCGCAACCTTCGTCCACGGCTGTGCAACCCACCCACACCCTCGCGCCCAGCCCAACCAACGTTCCGGCTACCTACACAGCGCAACCTTCGTCCACGGCTGTTCAACCGACCGCCACGCTTCCGCTTTCGCCGACCATCAGCGCTGGTGGCCCGCCCATTTTGCCCAGCGGAGAAAATCGCCTTGACGCGCGCATCGCAAGCCGTAGCGACGACGCGGAAGAATCCTCCAGCGGCAAGGTCTATCTCACCAGTTCCGACCTCGAACTAATTTACGACAGCAAAACGCAAATCGTCGGGCTGAGGTTTACCGGCATCAACCTGCCGCCCAACGCGCAGATCGTCAGCGCCTATCTCCAATTCAAAGCGGATGAAGCCTCGACCGAAGCGCTCACCCTCCAAATTCAAGGCGAAGCCAGCGCCAACGCCAGCGCCTTCACCAACAAAAACCGCAACCTCTCCACGCGCCCGCGCACGGCCAACCTCATCTACTGGTCGCCCGCGCCGTGGAACAAAGGCGAGCAAGGCGCGAATCAAGCTACGCCAAACTTGGCGCCCGTCCTCCAGGAAATTATCAGCCTGCCTAATTGGGCTCCCGGCAACGCGTTGATCATCTTCATCAGCGGCGCCGCCGGCAAACGCGTCGCCGAATCATTTGAAGGCGATAAAAATGGCGCGCCGCTCTTGCATGTTGAATATAACGTCCCCGCCGCGCTCCTCTCCCTGCCGACGGAAACCCTCAACGCGCCCACCGCCACCGAGCCGGCGACAGCCACCCAAACCATTGCCCCCACTGAAACCGCTTCAGCGCTTCCAGCCACGGCGACGTTAATTCCTACAGAAACCGCCACAGCCACCCACACGCCAGAACCGCCCACGGCCACCAGCACAGCCACGTCCATCCCCACCGAAACCGCTTCGCCGATTCCAGCTACGGCAACCGCGACCTTCACCAACACGCCGGAGCCGCCCACAGCCACCAGCACGGCTACGCCCGCCTCGCCCACCGACATTCTGCTCTCCAACAACCTTGTGGACGAAAATCAAGCGGCACAAACAACCGTCGGTTCTCTGGCAACCACAGACGCAGACTCGCAAGACGGCTTTACCTACGCCCTTGTAGATACGCCCACCTGCCCGGGTCCAAACAACGCCGCCTTTGAAATTAACGCCAGCGATTTGAAAACCAGCGCCGCTTTTGACTATGAAGTTCAAAGCGCTTATACGCTCTGCGTTCGCACAACCGATTCGCAAGGCCTGAGTTTTGATAAATCCATGACCCTTAACGTCAACAACGTCAACGAAGCCCCAACGCTCACCTTCAACGACGGACAGCCAACCAACTTGAATCTCGACGAAAATATTTCAGCAGTGGCAGTTCTCACCGCCAGCGACCCAGACGCAAACACAACGCTGACTTACTCCATCAGCGGCGGAGCGGATGCCGCGCTCTTCTCCATGGACAGCGCCAGCGGCCAGTTGAGCTTTATCGCCGCGCCGGATTTTGAAGCGCCCACAGACGCAGACGCAAACAATGTATATGAAGTCACAGCCCAGGTCAGCGATGGCGCGCTCAGCGCCGCTCAACAAATCTCCATTACCATCGCGCCAGTCAACGACGCGGCTCCTCAAATCACCTCCAACGACGGAAAAGAAACCGCCGAACTGAGCGTGGATGAAAACATAACCAAAGTCAGCGTGGTAAGCGCGCAAGACTCAGACCTGCCCGCCGAGCCGTTAACTTTCTCCATCAGCGACGGAGCGGACAAAGCCAAATTCTCGATTGACGAGAAAAGCGGCGAACTGACCTTCGTCGCCGCGCCGGATTTTGAAACGCCCAAGGATGCGGACGCCAACAACATTTATGAAATCGTCGTGCAGGTTTCGGACGGAACCCAAAGCGCTTCTCAAAAAATTTCCGTAAAGGTCAAACCGCTCAACGACAACGCGCCAATTTTTGAATCAAAAGAGCCGGTTCTCAAAATCAACTTTGCAGAAAATACAATCAAAGGACTTGAACTCAAAGCGTTGGATGCCGATCTGCCGAACGACGCCCTCGCCTTCTCGATCGTCGGCGGGGCCGACGCTGCGCTCTTCAAACTGGAAGCTGATTTAAAAACCCTGAACTTTATCTCCCCGCCAGATTTTGAAACGCTCAAAGACGCAGACTTGAACAACGTCTATGAAGTCAAGATTCAGGTCCGCGACGCCAGCGGACAAACCGCCACACAGAGTTTGCTGATTACCATCACGGACCTTAGCGAATAGCGCATCACATAGAATCAAACGCCCCGAAGATTGCGCTTCGGGGCGTTATGCTTTAAGCGTTCAAACGATACGTGTAATATTGGTTTTGACAGGGATTGCCCCAAGCCAGGTGCATTTCGCGCGCCGTCAGGTCAATCACCAACGCGTTGATCGTCTTTTCGCAGTCGAGCGGGTGATCCTCGCGCATGTTATGGTTGCAAATTGAATTGGGGAAGTTAACATGATCTTTCTGAATGGCCTGCAAACTTTCCAGCGTGTGCTTTTCTTTTTGGCGCAGTAAGCGGCAGGCGCGGAAGTAACGCACGCGCGAAGAGAGCAATTCGTAGGAATTCTTCTCAACCAGTTTCATTTGCGGGTCAAGATAATGATTGGTATGCGTCAGCGTGCCGTCCGTCGTGGAGAGGACTTCAAACTTACGCGCCGAAGCCTCCACTGAATACATTTCGCCGCTCTCGTGAACCAGCAAGTGATTGTAGCCCGCCTCGCGGTGGTCAATCAAAATGCGGCCCATCGCGCCGGAAATACGCTTGGCGGCCAAGACCGCCCGCGAAACCACCAGCCGCGGAATGCCAATGCGCGCATCAATCGGGTACACCGAATTAATCAACTGGGCAATGCCATGAGCGTTAAACCCAACATTACTTAAAAGGCCGCCGTAGGTCATCGCTAAAAAGGGCGGCTCTTTCTCCGGCCGGGCGGAAATGACCATCACGCCATCTTCATCGTCAGGAGTCCAATCTTCGTTGTGCGCGGCATACACGTGACCATTTTCCGAGCGCTCCTGACTCACCGCAAAACTGGTGCAACGCGTCAGGTGAAGCGCATCCATCGTCACCGCCTCCATCACATTCAACGTTACCAGATCGTCAAACGCCAGGTTCGCGCCTGCGGCAATGCCGCGCAATTCATCCACATATTGCGGATATTTTTCCTCGGCAAAGGGCAGGTACTTGCGCGATTGCAATTTCGCCTGCTCCCAATCCAGTTGAAGTTTATCCACGGTAGCGGCGATCAGCGCGCGCGCGCTGGCAACGCTCTTTTGAATCGGTTCGCGCGCCGCTTCGCCAATCTGTCGCCCCATTTCATAACAGGAGCCGGAAACTTCGATCAACGGCGGCGGCGCGGTATGGACGGGCGCGTTATTAAATTGATTTTGCATACAACCTCCAGAATTGAAAACGCCCCGAAGATGATTCGGGGCGCGAGAGGCATTATACCGCAAGCAATCTTTTAGCCAGCCGGGCTTCCCTGCGCGACGATCGGAGCCGCGCCTGAGCGGGAACCAAAACGAGTCATCACCGCCGCGCCAATGGCAACCAGCGTGAGCGCGAACTTAAAGATCCACCCCACGCAGGGGATTAAACCGGCAAAGCCGACCACCAAAAGCAGGAGGAAAGTTCCAAACGCAGTCGAAAGGAGCGGCCGCCAATCCTGATTAATGGCTTGGACAAACCGCCGCCCCACTTCCTGACCGATGGCCACAACGCCTAGAACCCAGGCGCAAACGGCAACGAAGATCGGCAAAATCGTTATGGCCAGCAAAACCGTTATAAAGAGGGCGAGCAGGCCAACGCTTCCTGCAACGACGGGTTGAGCGATTGCATAATCGCCCACGCGTTTAATCTGCGGGTCCAGGAAGAGCGTTAATAGCAGAGCCACAATCGCCATGCCCACCGCCTTCAAAATGACGCCTGAGATTCCCTCAAAGGGATCAAAGACAAAATAAGCCTTGGGCGTGGAAAGTTCATCCACATTCGGCGGGGCGTTATTCACAATTTCGCCCGTGATTTTGGCCGCCGGGTCGCGCTCCAACTGGCTACCCAGCGTGGAGATGTTTCCGTTCACCACTGCGGTAGCGCTCAGGCTGGCCTGACCGCCAATCAGGGCAATATCTCCGCTGGTTTCTCCGGCCAAGTCTAAACGCCCGCCAATTAACGCCACCTCCCCATAAATTGCGCCGTCCGCTTGCAGATTGCCGCCTACTACAATCACGTCGCCATTGAGCGTGGCGCCGGACTCAATCGTCACGTTGCCGCCAAGTACGACGATATTTCCATTGTGCGTATTCCCGCTGGACAACGAGTAGTTTTGCCCAACAAGAAAAATGTCTCCATTTGAGTTTTGCGCGCGCACAACGTCTGACGGCGCAAATAACACCGCCAGCAGAAGGATCAAAAATACCATGGATCGCTTAACCATTTACGAAACCGCTCCTTGCGGCAGGCGGATAAAACGCCAAATTGAAACTGAACTCAACAAACTTAACCCGGCCACCGTGGAGGCCAGCGCCATCCAGGCATAAGGCGGGAGCAAGTCGGGAATCACGCGCAAAAGGACGAGCGACGCATCTCCCAGCGCGCGGATGGAGGTCGTCACATAGAGCAAATATCCGGTTAACGTCGTAAGCCATTCGGTTGGGGCGACGATTAAAGCGTTTAAATACGGAAAAGCCAGCCAGGCCAATAAGACGGCGCTGGAAAAAACCAGGGATACCATGCCCAAAAGCCTGCGTCGGCGCTCCAGCGCCTTTTGAGCCGCCAACTTTTGTTGAAAGCGCAAGGTAAAGCCGGCGGCGGGACGGGCCGCGCGCGCAGAGCGTAACGCCAACCCGGTGGCCGATAACGCGGTGCAATCCGCACAGGTGCGTAAATGCAAATCCAATTCGCGCTTTTCGGCGGGCGTTAGAAATTTATCCGTCAGCAACCACTCTTCAAAAGGCTGGTGATTCATAGGGTCTCCTTTCAGATTCGGCACGTTTCTCTTGTTCCTGCCATAAACCTGCCAATTCCTTGCGAGCTCGATGCAAGCGGCTTTTCACCGCGCTCACCGTCAAACTTAAAGATTCGGCAATTTCAATTTCAGAATAGTCGTACCAATAGCGCATAATAATTGCGGCGCGGTCGGTATCGTCCAGGTCTTTGAGCATGGACTGGACGCGGTCGCGGGTTTGTCCCTGCACGGCTTCCGCCTCCGGGTCGGGGGAATCGGGGTCGGGCAATTCAAACGTGTTGCCGTCTTCGTCCTCCGTATCCATGGAGAACATGGCAAATTTTCGACGCCGCAAACGGTCAATACAATAATGCGCCGCAATCGAAAGCAACCAGGTGGCAAACGACCTGGCCCGGTCGTAGCGATGCAAGTTCTGATAGGCGCGTAAAAACGTCTCTTGCGCGGCATCCTCGGCCAGTTCCGGCTCGCCCAACATGCGATAACACAAGTTGAACACCGGGGTTTGGTAGGTTTCCACCAGATGCGTAAACGCTTCGTCGTTTCCTTGTTGCGCCTGAGAAACCCAGGCCTGTTCTTCGCTCACACTGCTCCTTAAAAAGCTTTCTGCTTCTGTTTACGCAAAAAAGCGGGGTTGGTTGCAAACCCGCGGGCTACCGGCCCTTGGGCAATTGCGATTCTTCGATGAGTTCCTTTGGGGTGGCCGCGCCGCAACTGGGGCAAACGTAATTCTGCTCCACCGGCACATAAGAACGCTTACAAAACGGACAAGTCACCGGCATGGGTTCTTTGGGAACTTCTTTCACAACTTCCTTGGTCACTTCGCGGGTTTCCACGCGCGTTCGGCCGCCCGTATTGATAAAAATCGGGTCGCTGGAAAAAAATCCACCGCCGCCGGAAGAAGAGGATGAAGAAGAGGCCGGTTTGGAGGAGGAATTTTTAGAAGCGCCTACGCCGCCAATCGCGCCCGCAACTGTATCTCCAAAGGAGGATTTGCCAGAGCCCGAAGATTTTGAAGACGAAGACTTTGAACTGGAATTACTGGAAGACCCGCCACCTTTCATGTTGCCCAAAACCACAAGCAGTACCGCAATAATTACCACCGATGCCAACGTTACAAAGACGATAATGGCCGTTAACCGCAAAGCGCGCGGCAGGTTGTAAAGTTCGTAGCCGTAGCTAAAGAGGAAGACACCGCCCACGTAAAACGGGGAAAGGATAAGCATTAAGACCAGCCCTAAATCTTCTCTCAGGTTTTCCGCCCCAAAAGTTTGATACCCAATAAAGATGATTAACGCCAAAGTTGCCAGGGCAATGATGCCGCCGGGGATTAAAAGATGTAGAGGCTTGCCAGGCTTTTCAGCGTCGCGGTCATATTCGTAGACTTCGTTTGTTTTGGCGCGCACCTGCCGCGCGCGATATTCAGATTGGGACATGCGGGACTCCTATTTGCTAATGTCTCGTGAAAGCGTTTCCATTTGGGCCAAAATTGCGGCCACCTGCCCGCTAAAGACGTTGACGCGATACATGTGGTCAAAGCCATCTCCGAGCATTACCTTAACTTTACGCCACGAAGCCAACTGCGGTTGCAGTTCGCCCTGCGGCAGGAGGTCTATGGCTTGGGCCCATTGGGGGTGTGTCTTCTCGTAGTCGCCGAGCAGGCCCAAAGTCGAGGTGCGAAGCGGAAAGAGATGGGTCGCCTCCGCCATGCGCGCATCCTGTTCAGCTTCCAACATCCAGCGGAGGAAGAGCCAGGCGGCCAGTTGTTTTTCGGGCGTTGAATTAAAAACGACATAGGACGAACCATAGACAACCAGCGCGTCTTCATCTGCGCCGGGGAAGGGAATGACGCGCCACTCGTCGCGGCTTTGTTGCGCGGAAAAACTGCGCGCCACGCTGGGCAGGTCTTGCAGGCTGGCGGTGATGAACAAGGCCCGGCGGGAAGTGAACGCGGTGATGGCGTCCACCTCGGCAGATTGCCAGGCGCAGTTTTCTTCGGAGAGTTTGCGTAAAAATGTAAAAGCCGCAATGTTGTTGGGCGTGAGGAAGCGATAGCCATTACCTTCCAGTACGCCGCCTTCAAAGGCGAGGAGCCAGGCGTAGGCGGTCATTGGGTCCGTATCCACATACCAGCCGCCCATAAAATCGTCCTGCGGGGAGTCGTTCTTCGTCAGGGCTTCGTGTGCGCGGCAGGTTTGTTGTTCAAAATCTTCGGGCGCGTTCGGCGGAGCGTCAAAACCAAGTTCGCCGCCCCAGGTTTCGTTCCATAACAAAAAGCGGGCCGTCCGTTGAGCGGGCATGGCCACGCGGGTTTCGCCAAACTGATCTTGATTCCAAAAGATAAAGGGAATATCGTCCACATCTTCAATTCCATAGGTTGGGTCAAACACATAAGGCATCAAATCCGCAACCAGACGGTTGTCGTTCCACTCCAAAGCGTGTTCGGGCAAAGCGATGGCAAGGTCGGGCCTTTGAATGGCTTTCAAAGTTTCGTCATAGAGGTTCGTAAAATTGACCTGACTCTCGGCGGTCACTTGAATGCCCCATGCATTCTTTTGATTAAATTCCCTGACCAGCGTTTTGAACAAATCGTTCTCCACGCCATACCAGGGAGTCCAAACGGTGATCTGTACGCCTTTGAGCGCACTCGGCTGGACCTGAATGGTGCTGACGGCCTGGGCAGTGGGTTCTGGCTGAGGCGTCTTCGTCGCTGGCGCTGCGCTGGGGATTTCAGGCGTGGCGCTGGCTTGGGGCGCGGCGCAGGCGCTAAGGCTGACGGTGGCGAGCAGGAAAAGTGAAATCAGTTTTTTCATCATGGAGTTAACAAGGTCATGGGGACGGGCATAAAAACCAAAACGAAGATGATGAGCATTAAAACAGCGAGCAGGCGACGGGGCGGGTCGAGCGTGGTAATTTCATCCAGCAGTTTAGCTTGCACGCGGCCCAGCCAAAATAATAAGGCCGCCCAAAGCCACCATCCGCTCCAGACGAAGCCGAGCAAAACCAAAACGCCGACAATGTACGGAAACGCCTTTTTAGCTTTTTCGCCAAACAAGCCATAGAGGACATGCCCGCCGTCCAACGTTCCGGCGGGAATCAGGTTTAGGCCGGTGACGAGCAAGCCGCCCCACCCGGCAAAGGCAATCGGGTCTATAAAAACATCCAGGCCGCCAAACGGCACGGGCTTGCCGGTAAAGAAATAACTCAGCCAGTATAAAATTCCCTGCGGCTCAACGGGCGCAGGAAGCCATTGTTTGAAAATCATGAACTTGGCCAGCAAATAGAACAATGAATTGCCTTCGATATATCCATTTGGATTCGGCGCAATCGCCCCCAATGTGGAACGGGATAGCCCATACAATAAAACGGGAATGGCTACGATCAAACCGGCCAGCGGGCCAGCCACGCCAATATCAAAAAGGACGCGCCGATTCTTGGGTACGCCGCGCATGAGGATCGCCGCGCCCATCGTGCCAAGCGGACTGAATGGAAACGGCAAAAAATACGGAAGCGTGGCCGGGGTTTTGTGATAGCGACTCATCCAATAGTGGCCGAATTCGTGCGCGAGCAGAATCCCCAGCAAACTTAACGCAAACGGCCAGCCGGTAAAAATGGACGTGACCAACGCCAGGATTTGTCCGCCTGTGTCTTGCGGAATGGGGCCGCTGGGTTGCGCGCCCGCCAACATCACGCTGAAAACTGTCAGGACGAACAAAATGATGTTCGTGGTTGGGCTGTCTGGCTTGGGGTCTGGTTGTTTGGGCGCAATATAAATCGCCTGCCGGCCTTCCTCCAAACGGAACAAAGGCATCAGCTGATACGGCTGAAGCGCTTCAGCCAACTGATCGTAAGCGGAAGCGGAATCTGCGCCGGTCAATTGGCCGCGATACCGATATAAATTTCCTTTGAGCGGGTCCAGCGCGGTAATATCTTCGATCTGAAAGACGCGCGCCACCAGCGGAGTGATCGTTTCAATTTCTGGAATTGCCATAACGCTCCTAAAAATTCTATATTCAAAATCCAGCGGGAGTGGATGGGAGTCGAACCCACCGCGGCCCGCCACGCGACCCGCCACAGGTTTTGAAGACCAGGAAATCCACCGGGACCTTACCACTCCCGTTGGCAAGCATAACCGAGTGAATGTAGATTCGCAAGTTGAATAGCGGATGGGGACATGGCTTTTGCAAAGTCAGGAAAAAGGGGTAACCAAGAGTGCAAACGCCTGGGGGATGTGAGCCGAAAACCACCTGCGAGCCTGAGCGGCATTTTGGAAATTTGCTTGTTTGATGAGCGCCAAAAT